>NZ_JAPKNM010000013.1 GCF_026460985.1 Sphingomonas sp. | reverse complement strand
CGGCGCGCATCCTCGCCGACGCCCGCGCCTCGGCCGCGCAGGGTCGCGCCGCCGCCTTGTGGGAAGCCGAGATGGCGCGGCGCGCGCTCGCGCCGACGGGGATGCCGGTCATCCTGCTCAAGGGCACCGCTTATGTCGCGGCGGGCCTTGCCGCCGGCACCGGCCGGTCGATCGGCGACCTCGACATCCTCGTCCCCCGCGCCCGGCTCGACGAGGCCGAGGCGCTTCTGCTCGCCGCGGGCTGGGAATGGGTGAAGCCCGATCCCTATGACGATTCCTATTACCGCCGCTGGATGCACGAGCTCCCGCCGCTGATCCACCGCGATCGCGATCGGATGATCGACGTCCACCACACGATCCTGCCGCTCACCGCGCGCATCACCCCTGACGCCGACGCGATGATCGCCGGGAGCGTCGCGCTCGGGAACGGCCTTCGCATCCTCGCACCGCAGGACATGATCTGCCACGCCGCGGCGCATCTCTTCGCCGACGGCGATCTCGCCGGCGGCCTGCGCAACCTGTGGGACGTGCATTGCCTGGTCGAGGAATTCGATACCGCCGGCCTGGATGCGCGCGCCGCGCATCACGGCCTGGGCGCGGCGGTCGCCCGCGCCTTGCGGTTGGCGGACCACCTCTACGGCGCCGGTAGCCGCGTGGGCGGTGGCGATGCGCTCTATCTGCGCCGCATCCTCGCCCGCGACGCCTGGGGCCGGCCCGCGCGCAAGCTGACCCGGCTGGGCTTTTACGTCCGCAGCCATGCGATCCGGATGCCGCCCGCGCAGCTTGCGCGGCACTTGTTCATTAAGTGGCGCAAGGGTGGCAAAGTTAATTAAAATATTAACTATGAAGTTCTTTTGAGGCTCGTCGGAGGGTTTGCGCACAATTTGCGCAGGATGACTTGGAAACCTATTCAGTTGGTTTATATCGACCGCTGAGTCTGAAGTCGATTTGCCTGGAAATTCGTCCTAGGGCGATCGGGTGGCCGACCGGCCCGAAGATCTTCGAAATGCATCCCCGTCTAGTCAATCAACTGATATAACTATGAAAATTCTGATTGAGCGGTCGGCTGACGGTCGCGCAGCGGCGGGTCCGGTTGGGAATTAGCGATTTGTTAACCTCTGTTAGGTAAAGGTTAATCGCCACCGGGACAAAACGGGGCGAGGGTAAGGGGGCGCAGCAACGATGTAGTGCAGGGTAGTGAGGCAGTTGTGATCGACGAAACCGCGCAGGCTCTTGATTCCGCCGACGCCAGGATGATCGTCGACGCATTGTGGTCGAGCTGGCCCATGGTTGCGACGCTGAGTCCCGCCGATCTCGGCATGGACGATTCCGCCGAGCGACTGATCGACTTCATCAAGGCGTTCCAGGATCTCGGCGACGCCGGCCTGATCATCTTCGAAGCCTTTGTCGTCGGACCCGCCGGTCCGCGGGTGATCGACGCGGCGCTCACTGCGCGCGGCCGCGCATTGCTGGGCGCGCGGATGAACCCGCAGCCCGCCGTGGTTACTCAGTTGGCGAGCTGAGGCTGGCGGATCAGTTCCGCCACGATATCCGCCACCGTCCGCAATATCTTCAGATCATGCCCGTCGAACTGGCGCTGCCCGCGCTGGATCGCGACGACCCGGCCGAGCGGCGTGCCGTCGGCATCGTGCACCGGAACGCCGGCATAGGATTGGAAACCGTTCGCCCCGGCCGCGACCGGATCTGCGAGCTGCCACAGCAGGGGCTCCGAAGCCTCCGCCGCGCCTCCGGCCAGCAGCACGCCGGCAGTGCCCAGGCGCTCGGGCGCGCCGATCGCGCGCTGCCGCAAGGCGTAATGGTGCAGGTCGATGATGGCGCCGTCCGCGACGAGCGTCAGCTGGACGAGCTCGGCCAGCCTGGCCGATGCGGTGCGCGCGCCTGCGTGCAGGGCGATGCCGGCCTCTGGAGAGGCGTATTCCGACCCCTTCAACAATATCCCCCCGGAATGACCCACGCTCTTTTCCCCGATGCGTATGCTCCCACGCCCTCTAGGCGACTGCAAGTACTTCGGAAACTAAGGTGAATCACAGTTCCAAGCCCCTTGAAAACGGGCGGAAATCAGTTCTTCTTTGCAACCAGCTTCGTCATCCGCCGAAGAAAAGGTGCTGGATCAGGATCTTCGACCCGATCAGGATCAGCAGGACGCCGCCCGCGATTTCGGCGATCTTGCCCAGCCGCGCGCCATAGGCCGCGCCGATCCGCACGCCCGCGACACAGAGCGCCGCGGTCACCAGCCCGATCACCGCGCAGGCGATCGCGATCGGCGCGCCGATCATCGGCAGCGTGATGCCTGCCGCCGCGGCGTCGACGCTGGTGGCTATCGCCGCGCCCAGCAACGCCCAGCCGATCAGCGCCGGGGCGGGCGACGCCTCTTCGCCGGACAGCCCTTCGCGCAGCATCTTGGCGCCGAGCAGTCCGAGCAGGACGAAGGCGACCCAGTGATCCACGTTGCGGATCGCGCCTTCGAACGCCGCGCCCAGCGCCCAGCCGAGCAGCGGCATCAGCCCTTGCGCCAGCCCGAACGCGGCGCCGATCTTCAGCCCGTCCGCCGTACCGCGCCGTGACGCGCCCTGCGCCACCGAAACCGCGAACGCGTCCATTGCCAGCCCGAGCGACAGCGCGAGGAGGGAGAATATCGGCAGCATCGCGCCCTCGGTCATGCCGTACCCAGCCTTTCGAGCGTCGGCACCAGTTCGTCGAAACGGTCGATCACGGCGTCCGCCATCAGTTCCTCGACCGGCTGCATCAGGAAGCCGAAGCTGACCGCGACCGAGGGTATCCCGGCATTCTTCGCCGCCATGGTGTCGTAGATCGAATCGCCGACGAACGCCGCGCGTCCGCCACCGCAGCGCCGGATCATCTCGCGGATCCCGTCGGGCGACGGTTTGCGGCCGTCCGGCCCCATCGTGTCGCCGCCGATCACGCAGGCGAAGCGATGGTCGAGCCCGAGCTCGGCGACCAGCTTCACGGCGAGGCTTTCCTGCTTGTTGGTCACGATCGCGAGCTTCGCGCCGCGCGTATCGAGCGCGTCCATCGTTTCGAGGAGGTTCGGAAAGGGCCGGGTGCCGCGCGCGATGTTCGCGCCGTAGAAAGCGAGCAGCTCGGGATAGGTACGTTCGAGGACCTGCGGGTCGCAGCCGCCCGATGCCTCCAGCCCCTGTTGCAGCATATATTTGCCGCCGCGCCCGATCATCGGCGTGACGGCGGCGACGCTCAACGCCGGCCGGCCGAGCAGGCCGAGCGCGTGGTTGAGCGCGTCGGTCAGGTCCGCGCTGGTGTCGAACAGGGTTCCGTCGAGATCGAACCCGACGATGTCGAAGGGGAAGTCGGCCATATGCCGCGCCTGCTGCCAGCAAGGCTATGGAATTGGCAAGCTTGTCATGGCAGGGGACTAGTCCGGAGGGACCCATGACAGCGCCGATTGCCGCGATCATCCTTGCTGCGGGCAAGGGCACGCGGATGAAGTCCGATACGCACAAGGTGCTTCACCCGCTCGCCGGGCGCCCGATGCTGCTCCACCTGATCGACAGCGTCGCCGCGCTCGATCCCGCGCGCACGATCGTCGTGGTCGGTGCGGGACGCGAGCAGGTCGAGGCGGCGGTGGGCCCGCACGGCGCCGACACCGTCCATCAGGCCGAGCAGCTCGGCACCGGCCATGCGGTGCGCATGGCCGAGGACACGCTCGCCGGGTTCGAAGGCGATGTGCTGATCCTCTATGGCGACGTGCCCCTGGTCTCGACCGCGACGATGCGGCGGATGCTCGAACGGCTGCACGGCGCCGATGCGCCAGCCGCGGTCGTGCTCGGCTTCCGGCCGTTCGATCCCGGCGCCTATGGCCGCGTCATCGCCGACGGGCAGGGCCATATCGTCAAGATGGTCGAGTTCAAGGACGCCAGCGCCGAGGAGCGCGCCGAGACCCTGTGCAACTCCGGGCTGATGGCGGTGCGCGCGAAGGATTTGTTCGCCTTGCTCGCGCAGGTCACCAACGCCAATGCCGCGGGCGAATATTACCTTCCCGACATCGTCATGCTCGCCGCCGGCGAGGGGCGGCATTCGGCGGTGATCGAGACCGACGCGCACGAAGTGACCGGGGTCAACAGCCGCGGCGAGCTCGCTTTGCTCGAGGCCGAGTGGCAGCACGCCCGCCGCGCTCGCGCGATGGCCGACGGCGCGACTCTGGTCGCCCCCGAGACCGTGTGGTTCGCTTATGACACCAAGATCGGCCGCGACGTGCTGATCGAGCCGAACGTGGTGTTCGGCCCCGGCGTCGAAATCGCCGATCGCGTCGTCGTCCACGCCTTCAGCCATATCGAGGGCGCGACGATCGCCACTGGCGCGAGCGTGGGCCCCTATGCGCGCCTCCGCCCGGGTACGGTGCTGGGGGAGGGCGCGAAGGTCGGCAATTTCGTCGAGACCAAGAAGGCGGTGCTCGGGCCCGGCGCCAAGGCCAACCATTTGACCTATCTCGGCGACGCCGAGGTCGGCGCGGGCGCGAATATCGGTGCGGGTACGATCACCTGCAATTACGACGGCTATTTCAAATATGGTACGAAGATCGGCGAGGGCGCCTTTATCGGCTCGAACACCGCGCTGGTCGCGCCGGTGGCGATCGGTGCGGGTGCGATCGTCGGCGCCGGTGCGGTGGTGACGCGCGATGTGGAGGCCGACGCGCTCTGCCTCACGCGTGCGGAACAGGTCGCCAAGCCCGGCTGGGCTGCGCGGTTCCGCGCGATGGCGATAGCGAAGAAGGCGGCCGCGAAATGAGCGATCGCTACGCCGGCAAGCCGTTCCTCAAGCTGCTCGAAAGCTATGTGCTCGATGCGATCGGCCATCTCGATCCGATGGCCGACGCGGCGCTGCGCGCGATGGAGCCGCAATATCGCACGATGTTCGGCGCCACCGGCAGCTGGCGCGAGATCGTCGTCAACCGGATGCAGTTCCCTGCGGGCATGCAGGGCGCGATCCGCGAGATGTGGCAGGCGGGCCGTGTCCGCTTCGTGCAGGCGAACGGGCGCGAGCCCGATCCGATGGAGTTCACGCGGGTTTTCATCGACAGCAAGTTTCCGCACTGATTGCGGCAGGGGGTAGGGTTCGATGTGCGGAATTGTCGGGATCGTCGGCACCCAGGACGTGGCGGGGCGCCTGTTCGACGGGCTCAAGCGGCTCGAATATCGCGGCTATGATTCCGCCGGGATCGCCACGCTCCACGCGGGCGAGATCGAGCGCCGCCGCGCCGAGGGAAAGCTGGTCAATCTCGGCCAGCGCCTGGCGGAGAGCCCGCTTCCCGGGCTGATCGGCATCGCCCACACGCGCTGGGCCACCCACGGCGCCCCCACCGAGGACAATGCCCACCCGCACATCGTCGGCGACGTCTCGATCGTCCACAACGGCATCATCGAGAATTTCAAGCCGCTGCGCGACGCGCTCCTCGCCGAAGGCCGCGAGTTCAGGAGCCAGACCGACACCGAAGTCGTCGCCCACCTCGTCAGCCGCGAGCTCGAGCGCGGCCAGAGCCCGCGCGACGCGGTCGCCGCGGTGCTGCCGCAGCTCCACGGGGCGTTCGCGGTCGCCTTCCTGTTCCGCAACCAGCCCGACATGCTGATCTGCGCCCGCCTCGGTGCGCCGCTCACCGTCGGCTATGGCGAGGGCGAGAATTATCTCGGCTCGGACGCGCATGCCCTGGCCTCGCTCACCCAGCGCATCGCCTATCTCGATGAAGGCGACTGGGCGGTCGTCACGCGCGAGCGGATCGAGATTTTCGATCGCGAGAACAATCCCGTCACGCGCCCGATCGTCACCTCGGGCGTCTCCGCCGCGCTGATCGACAAGGGCAATCATCGCCACTTCATGCTCAAGGAGATCTACGAGCAGCCGGTCGTGGTCGCGCAGACCCTGGCCTCGTACATCCGCCCGGTCGAACAGAAGGTCGCGCTCCCCGACATGAGCTTCGACCTGAGCAGGATCGAGCGCGTCGCGATCGTCGCCTGCGGCACCGCTTCCTATGTCGGCATGATCGGCAAATATTGGATCGAGCAGTTCGCGCGGCTGCCGGTCGAGGTCGATGTCGCCTCCGAGTTCCGCTACCGGGATCCTGTCCTGCTGCCGGGCACGCTCGGCGTGGTGGTCAGCCAGTCGGGCGAGACCGCCGATACGCTCGCGGCGCTCCGCCACATGAAGGTCAATGGCGTCACCACCGCCGGCATCATCAACGTGCCGACCAGCTCGATGGCGCGCGAGGTCGACCTGCTGCTCTCGACGCATGCCGGTCCCGAGATCGGCGTCGCCTCGACCAAGGCGTTCACCTGCCAGCTCGCGGTGATGGCCGCGCTTGCGGTCAACCTCGCCCGTGCCAGGGGCAAATTGGGCGAGCAGGAGGAGCGCCAGATCGTCCGCCATCTGATCGAGGCCCCCGCCGCGATCAACGCCGCGCTGGGGCACGATGCCGAGATCGAGGGGATGGCGCACACCATCGCCGCTGCGCGCGACGTGCTCTATCTCGGCCGCGGCCCCGATTATCCGCTCGCGCTCGAGGGCGCGCTGAAGCTCAAGGAGATCAGCTACATCCATGCCGAGGGCTATGCCTCGGGCGAGATGAAGCACGGCCCGATCGCATTGATCGACGACAGCGTGCCGCTGATCGTGCTCGCCCCGTCGGGGCCGCTGTTCGACAAGACCGTGTCCAACATGCAGGAGGCCAAGGCGCGAGGCGCGCGCGTCGTGTTGATCTCGGACGCCGAGGGGCTGGCGCTCGCGGGCGAGGACGCGCTGGCGACGATCGAGATGCCGAGCGTCCACCCGCTGATCGCGCCGCTCGTCTATGCGGTGCCGGTGCAATTGCTCGCCTATCACGTCGCGGTGGCCAAGGGCACCGATGTCGATCAGCCACGCAACCTGGCCAAGTCGGTCACCGTCGAATAGACGGCGCTCCCGGCTGGATCCACCGGGGGAAACACGGCAGCGATTTCGCGCATTTGTCGAAAGGGCGCGGTGGCTTTACTATGCCGTGGCCGGAACCGGCCGCGCAAGCTTGTGCCGGCTTTGAACCGTCTTGCGGTCGCCCGCGAGTGGGATGAACCTCAGGACTGCGACAGACCCATTCTCGACAGGAGAAGCGCGGTATGGATCAGGTCGAGCATGGCACCAGAGCGATCGCGATCACAGGCCCGGCCGGTGCGGGCAAGACGAGCCTTCTCGAGTCGATGCTGTTTGCGGCGGGCGGGAGCAGCCGGCTCGGCGCGGTCGAGGCGGGCACCAGCATTGGCGATGCCAGTCCGGAAGCGCGGACGCGAGGCGGTTCGACCGAGCTGAACCTGGCGCGCTTCGATTGGATGGGCGAAACCTATGTGCTGCTCGATGCGCCTGGTTCCGTTGCCTTCGCGGCGGACGCGGACCGGGCGCTCGCATTGGCCGATCTGGCCCTCGTCGTGATCGATCCCGATCCGGCACGCGCGCCCCTGGTCGAACCCATATTGCGGCGCCTCGAGGCGCTCAGGGTCCCGCACGCGCTCTTCGTCAACAAGATCGACCAGGCACGCGGCAGCATCGAGGACCTGCTGGGAGCGCTCCAGCCGCTGAGCGGCGCGGCGATCGTCGCCCGGCAGATCCCGATCCGGGAGGGCGAGCGCGTGGCGGGGTTCGTCGACCTCGCTTCGGAACGCGCCTACCAATATCGGCCGGGCCGCGCGTCCGAGATGGTGCCGCTGACCGCGGACCTTCGCGACGATGAGACCGGCGCGCGCTTCCACATGCTCGAGCAGCTTGCCGATCACGACGACGTGCTGCTCGAACAATTGCTCAACGACGAGGTGCCGCAACTCGACACGATCTTCGGAGATATCGCACGCGAGACGGCGGCGGGGCTGATCGTGCCGATGCTGTTCGGCTCCGCGCTCAACGGATTCGGGATTCGCCGCCTGCTCAAGATGCTGCGCCACGATACGCCTGTGGCAGCGCTGGCCGCGGATCGGCTCGCCGCCGAGGGGGCCGCGGCGCAGGTCTTCAAGGTCTCGCACGGCAGCACCGTCGGAAGGCTGGCCCTGGCCCGCATCTTCAATGCGTCGCTCACCGAGGGGGCCGAACTGCTCGACTCCGACGGCAAGAGCATACGGACCGGCTCGCTCTTCGCGCTGCAGGGCGCGGCGACCACCAAGGTTGCCCGCGCCGGAGCAGGCGATATCGTCGGCATCGCCAAGGTCGATACGGTACGGGCCGGCGACTGGCTCGGCATGACCGGCCGCGCACCGGCGCCCGTGCCGGTGGTGATGCCACGGGGTACCCATTCGGCATTGGCCATCACCGTCAAGGACCACAAGGACGAAGTCCGGCTGTCGACCGCGCTCAACCGCCTGGCCGAGGAGGATCCCTGCCTGCGATGGGGGTTCGAGGAAGCGACGCGCGAGACCCTGCTCCACGGCGCGAACGAGGAGCATCTGGCCGTCGTGCTCGCTCGCCTCGAGCGGCGTTACGGTGTCGCGGTCTCGGCCCGGCGGCCGGTGATCGCGTACCGGGAGTCGATCCGCAACGGAGTGACCCAGCATGGCCGCCACAAGAAGCAGTCCGGGGGGCACGGCCAGTTCGGTGATGTGATCATCGAGATCCGCCCCCTCGACCGCGGAGAGGGTTTCCACTTCGAGGAGAAGATCACCGGCGGGGCCATTCCGCGTCAGTGGATACCGGCGGTGGAGCAAGGCGTGCGGGATGCGATGATGCGCGGGCCGCTCGGCTTTCCGGTAGTCGATGTCGCGGTGGCGCTCGTCGATGGCAGCTTCCACAGCGTCGATAGTTCCGAGCTCGCCTTTCGCACCGCCGGCCGGATCGCGATGACCGACGCATTGGCCGCGGCGACGCCCTTCCTGCTCGAACCCATCGCACATGTGACCATCCGCGCTCCGGGCAGTGCGGTATCGCGCATCACCTCGGCCGCGACCAGCCGGCGTGGCCAGATATTGGGGATAACGCCTGTCGCGGACTGGTCCCGCTGGGACGCGGTCGAACTGTTGCTGCCCGAGGCGGAATTGTCGGGCCTGGATCCGGAACTACGGTCGCTCAGTCAGGGACTGGCGCAATTCGAGGCGCATTTCGACCATCTCGCGGAACTGAGCGGCAAGCTGGCCGCGGAGGTCCGCCAGCGGACGTCCGAGGCGGCCTGATCCACGAGGAACGGGCGGCTATCCCAGCAGCGCGCGCAGCGCCGCGTCGATATCGGCTTCGCGATAGGGCTTCTCGATCAGCGGCAGCGTCTCGAATCCCTCGGGCGGGGTTCCATAGCCGCTGGCGAAGGCGAAGGGCACGCCGCGCCGGCGCAGCGCCTCGGCGATCGGCGTGCTGTGCTCGCCCGCCAGGTTGATGTCGAGGATCGCGGCGCCGAGATCCTCGCGCTCCGCCAGCGCGAGCCCCTCGGCTACCCGGCCGGCAGGGCCCACCGGCTCGCAGCCGAGCGTGTCGAGGATGTCCTCGAGGCACATCGCCACCACCGGCTCGTCCTCGACGACGAGCACGCGCAGGCCGCCATAGCCGCTCATTTTCCCGTCCCCTGGGGCAGCGGCGCATCGACCGTGCAGACCAGCCCCTCGGGGCGGAAATCGATCTCGACGGTGCCGCCGAACTCCGCGGCGAGCCCGCGCTCGATCATCCGCGTGCCGAAGCCGCGCCGCGCCGGGGCCTCGACCCTGGGGCCGCCCTGTTCCTGCCAGACGAGCGAGAGCCGCGCGCCGTCCTCGCCCGTCCGGTTCCAGCGGATCGTCACCTGTCCCGTCGGCTGCGACAATGCCCCGTGCTTGACGGCGTTGGTCGCGAGCTCGTGGATGGCCAGCGCGAGGCTGATCGCGGTCTTGGGCAGGATCGGCAGGTCGGGCCCGTCCAGCTCGAAGCGGCCGACATCGCCGCCATGCGGCGCAACGGCGTCGCCGATGATCTGGGCCATCGACACCGGTCCCCAATGTTCGCGGGTGAGCAGATTGTGCGCCTCGGACAAGGCGGCCAGCCGGCCCTCGAACGCCCCGCGCGCGGTCGCCGGATCGGTGATTCCCTTGAAACTCTGCTGCGCGATGCCCTGGACGATCGCCAGCGTGTTCTTCACGCGATGGTTGAGCTCGTCGACCAGCAGCCGCAGATGCGCCTCGGCGCGCTTCGCCTCGGTCATGTCGCGCCCGATCGCGTGGAGCCCGGTGGGCCTGCCCTCGGAATCGGTGGTCAGGCGCGAATTGATCTCCCAGATCAGCGGACGGCCGTCGCGCGCGCGGACCGTGAGCGTCGTCCGCGTGTTGCCGCCGACGCGCATCTTGTGTTCGAAGGCCTCCATGCTCAGCGCGAGCTGGTCCGGTTCCATGAAGTCGCCGATCGAGGCGCCGACGATCTCGTCCTCGGCATAGCCGAGCGCGGCGACCACCGCCGGGTTCACCGACGTTATCTTCTGGTCGAGCGTGGTGGTGACCAGATAGTCGTTCGCCTGCTCGAAGATCGTCCGGAATCGCGCCTCGCTCTCGCGCAGTTCCTCCTCGGCGTGCTTGCGATAGGTGACGTCGAAGGAGATGCCGACGAGCCGGCTCGGCCTCTTGTCCTCGTAATCGATCCGGCTGCCGTGGCTCTGCAGCCAGCGTTCCTCGCCGTCGTCCGCACGGCGGACGCGATACTCGATCGTATAGGGCATGCCGGTCTCGAAGCAGTTCTGCGCCGCGCCCCGCGCCATCTCGCGATCGTCGGGGTGCACGCGTTCGAGCCATTCCTCGAAGCTGCCGCGACTGTCGGGCCGTCGCTCCATGCCGAGCAGGTCGAAGCGATTGGGCGACCATTCGCCCGCCATCGTCTCGAGGTCGAGCTCCCAACTCGCCATTCCCGCGCTTTCGGTCGCGAGGCGCAGGCTCTCCTCGCTCTTGCGCAATCGCGCCTCGGCCTCGCGGCGGCGCGTTATGTCGAGCGTCACCGCGAGCACGCCGAACGGTTCGCCATCGGGGCGCCGGATCACCGAGACCGTGTTGTTGACCCAGACGATGCTGCCGTCCTTGCGGATGTAGCGCTTCTCATGGGCGTAGGGCGTGCCTTGCTCCACCGCGCGCTCGAACAGCGGCCGGTTGCGCGCGCGGTCGTCGGGATGGGTGATGTCGAGCATCCGCATTCCCATCAGTTCATCGCGGCTCCAGCCGGCGATCTGGCAGAAACGATCGTTGACCAGAGTGAAGCGGCCTTCGAGATCGACCTGCGCGAAGCCCGCGGTCGACTGGCTGATGAACGCCGAGAGCTGCGCCTCGCTGTCGCGCAGCGAAAGCTCCGCCTCCTTCGCTTCGGTCACGTCGTGCGCGACGCCGATGAAGCCGATGTGCCGGCCTTGCGCGTCGCGGCGCGGCGAGGAGGTCGAATGGAGCCAGCGCCATTCCCCACGCGCGTTGCGATAACGTCCTTCGAGATCGAAGGTTTCGAGGCGCGCCTCGCCCGCGATCGACTGGGCCAGGATCTGCGGCGCGTCGTCCGGGTGGATGATCCGCCGCCAGTCGAACGCCAGCGCCTCCTCGTACGAGACCTCCAGGAATTCCCGATAGGCCCGGTTGACGAAGCTGCGGGTGCGATCGAGCCGCGTGACCCATACGGCCACGGGCGCGCTGTCGGCGATCAGGCGGAATTCGTCCTCGCCTACGGGAAGCGGTTCCTGCCCGGGCCCGGCTTCGTTCATTACTTCGTACGCGCCCCCGAATACATGTCTCGCATACCTACCTGTAACGTTTGGGGAATCAACTGAAACGCGCGGTGGAGCGCGTCAGTCGCGGCGCAGCGTGAGCACTGCCTGGGCCCGCTTCAGATGGGGCATATCGAGCATCGCGCCGTCGAGCCCGATCGTCCCCGCGTCGGGGTTCGCCGCGAATGCCGCGACGATCCGCTCGGCGCGCGCCAGCTCCGCTTCGGAGGGCGAGAAGGCGCGGTTGATCACCGGCACCTGGTCGGGATGGATTGCCATCATGCCACGGAAGCCGGCGCGGCGGGCCTTGGCGGCGACCTTGGCCAGGCCGTCCAGGTCGCGGAAATCGCCATGGATCGTCTCGATCGGCGTGACCCCGGCGGCAGCGGCTCCGGCCAGGCAGAGCGCGCGGAAGAGCTGGTAGGGGAAATCATAGTCGCCGTTCTCGTCGCGATTGTCGGTCGCGCCGAGCGCGGTCGCGCTGTCCTCCGCCCCCCAGGTGAGCGCGGCGAGGCGCGGACACCCGGCATAGTCGCCGAGCCCGAACAGGGCAGGGGCGGTCTCGGTCGCGACGACGATGGTACGGATGCTGCCGGCCGCGATGCCGGCCGAGGCTTCGAGCGCGGTCAAATAGTGATGGAGTCGTTCGGCCTCGGCGCGGGTCGCCTTGGGGAGCATGATCCCGTCGGGCCGCGCCGGCACCAGAGCCGCGAGGTCGGCGAGTGCATATTCGCTGTCGAGCGGGTTGATCCGCACCCATTGCGGCTGCGCGCGCGCGGCGGTCCGCAGATGCTCGGCGACCAATCGGCGCGCTTCGCTCTTGTTCGCCGTCGCCACCGCGTCTTCGAGATCGAGCAGCACGAGGTCCGCGCCGCTGGCGCCGGCCTTGGCCAGCTTCCGTTCGGAATCGCCGGGCGCGAAGAGCAGGGAGCGTGCGGTCAACGGTTCGGCCATGGATCCTCCGGGTTCGGAGGACAGACCTAGAACGGCGAATGGAGGAGGTAAACCAGGGGGCTCAAGCCGAAGCCGCGAGGGATCGTTGGCGGCTTCGGCTTGCTCCCAGGCGATGCCGCCCCGAGGGAGGAGCTGCGGCATACGTTACTGGCGGATGCGCAGGGAGACGAAGCATCCGCGACTCCCCATTAGGCCATGCGCCGCGCCGAATCTGTTCGGGAGTTGTCCTTTATGGGATTGTACCGCGTTCCTGGGGCGTATCGAGATCCGGCCCTCTTGATCCTCCCCCGCCAGGGGGAGGTGGCGCCGAAGGCGTCGGAGGGGGAGGTAAGCGGCGCACTCTCCAATTGAGCGCAGTGATTCCGCCCCCTCCGTCAGCCTGCGGCTGACACCTCCCCCTGGCGGGGGAGGATAGGGAGTGGCAGAGTTCGGGCCCACGCCCCCCGCTCAGCCGGTGCAGCCGCGCACCGCTTCCAGCACCGTCTCGGCCCATTCCTTCCGGCAGATCAGCAGGTCGGGAATGCTCGTCGGCCGCTCGTTGTAGACGATCGGCGATCCGTCGATCCGCGACGCGTGCAGCCCCGCCGCCAGTGCCACCGCGACCGGGGCGCAATTGTCCCATTGATGCTGCCCGCCGCTGTGCAGGTAGATCTCGGCCGCGCCGCGCACCACCGCCATCGCCTTGGCGCCCGCCGATCCCATGCCGACCGGTACCGCGCCGATCCGCTCCGCCACGTTCGTGCAGAGCGCGCTCGGCCGCGTCCGGCTGACCAGCAGCCGCGGCGGCGTCTGCGGTTCGGGGAGCGGGGGAGGGGCGTCGCTCGAAAGCGTCATGCCCAGCCGCGGGAGCGCGACCGCCCCGATGGCGGCACGGCCGTCCACCGCCAGCGCGACATGCACCGCCCAATCGTCGCGCCGCTCGGCGAATTCGCGCGTGCCGTCCAGCGGGTCGACGATCCACACCCGGCTGCGGCCTAGCCGCACGGGATCATCCGCCGATTCCTCGGATAGGATCGCGTCGTCGGGCCGCGCCGCGCGCAGCCGGTCGAGGATCAGGGCATTGGCTTCGCGGTCGCCGCGGTCGCCGCCCGCGCACTCGGCCTGGATGCGCAGCAGCAGCGCCCCCGCTTCGGTGGCGATGTCGCGCGCGAGCTCGGCGTCGGTCAAATCACCGGGCTCCAGGTTCCCATGATCGTCTCGACGATCCGCTCGGCGGCGGCTTCGGGCGATTCCCTGGTAGTATCGACGCGGATCTCGGGGTTCCCGGGCGCCTCATAGGGGCTCGAGATGCCGGTGAAGTTGGCGATCTCGCCCGCGCGCGCCTTGCGGTACAGGCCCTTGGGGTCACGGCGCTCGGCCTCGGCGATCGGCGTGTCGATGAAAATCTCGAAGAAGTCGCCCTGGGGCAGCATCGCGCGCACCATCTCGCGCTCGGCACGGAAGGGCGAGATGAAGGCGGTCAGCACGATCAGCCCGGCATCGGTCATCAGCTTGGCGACCTCGCCCACCCGGCGGATATTCTCGACGCGGTCGGCGTCCGAAAAGCCGAGGTCGCGGTTGAGCCCGTGGCGGATGTTGTCGCCGTCGAGCAGGAAGCTGTGCTTGCCCATCGCGTGCAGCTTCTTCTCGACCAGGTTGGCGATGGTCGACTTGCCCGAGCCCGAGAGCCCGGTGAACCAGAGCAGGCGCGCCTGCTGGCTCTTCTGCGCGGCATGCGCCTCGCGGGTGATCTCCACCGCCTGCCAATGGACGTTCTGCGCGCGGCGAAGCGCATGGTGCAACATCCCCGCGGCGACGGTGGCGTTGGACACCTTGTCGATCAGGATGAACCCGCCGAGATCGTGGCTGTCGGCATAGGGCTCGAACACGATCGGTCGGTCGGCGGCGATCTCCGCCACGCCGATATCGTTGAGCTTGAGCGTCCGCGCGGAGAGATGCGCGAGCGTGTTGACGTCAATCGCATGTTCGGGCTCGCGGACGGTCACGCTCACCGTCTGCGTGCCGAGCTTGAGCCAGTAAGCGCGGCCGGGCAGCAGCTCGTTCTGGTCCATCCAGACGATCGTCGCCTTGAACTGGTCGGCGGCCTGCGGCGGCGCGTCGGCCGCGGCGATCACGTCGCCGCGCGAGCAGTCGACTTCGTCGGCGAGGGTCAGCGTGACCGACTCGCCCGCCCCGGCTTCGTCGCGGTCGCCCCCCATGGCGACGATCCGCGAGACCGTGGTGATGCGTCCCGAAGGCAGGATCCGCACGGCGTCGCCAGGCTTCACGGTGCCGCTGGCGATCAGGCCGGCAAAGCCGCGAAAGTCGAGATTGGGTCTGTTCACCCACTGCACCGGAAGCCGGAACGGCTTGGCGCGATCGGCCTCGGCCTCGACCTCGACGCGCTCGAGATGCTCGAGCAGCGCCGGCCCGGCGAACCACGGCGTGTTCTCCGAAAGCCCGGTGACGTTGTCGCCCTTGAACCCCGAGATCGGGATCGGGGTGAAGGCCTTGATGCCGATCGATTCCGCGAAGGTCCGATAGTCCTCGACGATCGCGTCATAGGCGGCCTGGTCGTAGCCGATCAGGTCCATCTTGTTCACCGCGAGCACGATGTGCCGGATGCCGAGCAGGTGCGCGAGGTAGCTGTGCCGCCGCGTCTGGGTGAGCACGCCCTTGCGCGCGTCGATCAGGATCACCGCGAGGTCGGCGGTCGAGGCGCCGGTGACCATGTTGCGGGTATATTGCTCGTGGCCGGGCGTATCGGCGACGATGAACTTGCGCGTGCTCGTAGCGAAGAAGCGATAGGCGACGTCGATCGTGATGCCCTGCTCGCGCTCCGCGGCGAGCCCGTCGACGAGCAAGGCGAAGTCGATCTCCTGCCCCTGCGTGCCGACGCGCTTGCTGTCGGCCTCGAGGCTGGCGAGCTGGTCCTCGAAGATCATCTTCGAATCGTAGAGCAGCCGCCCGATCAGCGTGGACTTGCCGTCGTCCACCGAGCCGCAGGTGATGAACCGCAGCAGCGACTTGTTCTGGTGCAGCGTGAGGTACGCCGAGATGTCGGACGCGATCAGCGCGTCGGGGCGGTAGGAGGTCATCAGAAATAGCCCTCCTGCTTCTTCTTCTCCATGCTCGCGGCCTGGTCGTGGTCGATCGCGCGGCCCTGGCGTTCGGAGGTGGTGGTGAGCAGCATCTCCTGGATCACGTCCTCCAGCGTGGCCGCCTCGCTCTCGACCGCGCCGGTCAGCGGATAGCAGCCGAGCGTGCGGAAGCGCACCGATCGCTCGACCGGCGTCTCGCCGGGGCGCAGCCGGAAGCGGTCGTCGTCGACCATCAGGATCAGCCCGTCGCGCTCCACCGTCGGTCGCGGCGCGGCGAAGTAGAGCGGCACGATCTCGATCCCCTCGGCGAGGATGTACTGCCAGATGTCGAGCTCGGTCCAGTTCGAGATCGGGAACACCCGCATGCTCTCGCCCTTGCTCTTCCGGGCGTTGTAGAGGTGCCAGAGCTCGGGACGCTGGTTCTTGGGGTCCCAGCGGTGCGAGGCGGTGCGGAACGAGAAGACGCGCTCCTTGGCGCGGCTCTTCTCCTCGTCGCGCCGCGCGCCGCCGAACGCCGCGTCGAAGCCATAAAGGTCGAGCGCCTGCTTGAGCCCTTCGGTCTTCCACAGGTCGGTGTGCAGGCTGCCATGGTCGAAGGGGTTGATCCCCTGCGCCACCGCATCGGGATTCCGGTGGACGAGCAGCTCCATCCCCGCGGCCTTGGCCGCCTTGTCGCGCAGGTCGTACATCGCCTGGAACTTCCACGTCGTGTCGACATGGAGCAGCGGGAAGGGCGGCGGCGCGGGATAGAAGGCCTTCTTGGCCAGGTGCAGCATCACTGCGCTGTCCTTGCCGATCGAATAGAGCATCACCGGCCGCTCGGCCTCGGCGACCACTTCGCGCAGGATATGGATGCTCTCGGCCTCGAGGCGCTGGAGATGGGTGAGGGGGGAAGAGGAACGCATTGCGGCCCATCTAGGATGCGGCGAACGCCGCGGCGATCTAGATAATGTTTAGCCAGTCATACCCGCGGCGGGGGGTGTCCAAGCCCGGTGGGTTGGGCTAGATGCGCCGCCACAAACCGGGGACGAGATCAGGCACGTATGAAGGGTATCATTCTGGCAGGCGGCAGCGGCACGCGCCTGTATCCGGCAACGCTTTCGATCTCGAAGCAGCTGCTTCCGGTCTTCGACAAGCCGATGATCTATTATCCGCTCTCGGTGCTGATGCTCGCCGGCATCCGCGATATCCTGATCATCTCCACGCCGCGCGATCTGCCGCTGTTCGAGGCGCTGCTAGGCGACGGCTCGGCATTCGGCGTCAATTTCTCCTATGCCGAACAGCCCCAGCCCAACGGGCTTGCGGAAGCCTTCATCATCGGCGCCGATTTCGTGGACGGCCAGCCCAGCGCGCTCATCCTCGGCGACAACATCTATCACGGCGACAAGATGGGCGAGAAATGCGTTGCCGCCGCCTCGGAGGCCGCCAAGGGCGGCGCCAACGTCTTCGCCTACCATGTCGACGATCCCGAGCGCTACGGCGTGGTCGCGTTCGACGAGACCGGCCGCGCCACCAGCGTCGAGGAGAAACCCGCCGATCCCAAGTCCAACTGGGCGATCACGGGCCTGTATTTCTACGACAAGGACGTCGTCGACATCGCCAGGTCTATCCAGCCCTCGGCGCGCGGCGAACTCGAAATCACCGACGTCAACCGCGCCTATATGGAGCGCGGTGACCTTCATATCACGCGCCTCGGCCGCGGCTATGCCTGGCTCGATACCGGCACGCATGAAAGCCTGCACGAGGCGAGTTCGTTCGTCCGCACCATCGAACATCGCACCGGCATCAAGATCGCCTGCCCGGAGGAAGTCGCGCTGGATGCGGGTTGGCTCGGCGACGAGGCGGTGCTCGCCCGTGCCGCACAGCTCGGCAAGACGGGTTATGCCGATTACCTCAAGAAGCTGGTGGCGGCGCGCGCATGACCGAGTTCCGCCGGCTGGCCATTCCCGAGGTCGTCGAAGTCACGCCCCCCAAATTCGGCGATCATCGCGGGTTCTTCTCCGAAGTGTTCAAGCGCGCTGCCTTCGAAGCGGAGGGGCTCGCGATCGACTGGATGCAGGACAATCAGTCGTTCAGCGCCGAGGTGGGCACGGTGCGCGGCCTGCATTTCCAGGCTCCGCCTTTCGCGCAGGCCAAGCTGATCCGCGTGCTGCGCGGCGCGATCTTCGACGTGGCGGTTGATCTCCGCCGGGGCTCGCCGAGCTATGGCCGATGGGTAGCGGCTGAGCTCTCGGCGGAGAAGTGGAACCAGTTGCTGGTGCCGGTGGGCTTCGCGCACGGCTTCATGACGCTCACCCCCGATGTCGAGGTGCTCTACAAGGTCAGTGCGCCCTACTCGCGCGAGAGCGAGGGAGCGATCCGCTGGGACGATCCGGATCTCGGCATCGTCTGGCCGCGGCCCGGCGACGCGATCTTGTCGGAGAAGGACGCCGTCGCGCCGTACTTCAAGGACTTCGACAGTCCCTTCGCATATGAGGCAGATTGATGCGTACCGTTCTGGTCACCGGCGGGGCCGGGTTCATCGGCTCGGCGGTGGTCCGCCATCTTGTCCGCGGCGGCACGCGAGTCATCAACCTCGACAAGCTGACTTATGCCGGCAACCCCGCATCGCTCAAGGCGATCGAGAACGCCCCCAACCATCGCTTCGTCCAGGGCGATATCGGCGACGTGCCGCTGGTGCTCGAACTGCTCCGCTCGGAGAAGGTCGAGGGGATCATGCACCTCGCCGCGGAGAGCCATGTCGATCGCTCGATCGACGGTCCTGGCGCGTTCATTGAGACCAACGTGGTCGGCACGTTCCGCCTGCTCTCGGCGGCGCTGGAATATTGGCGCGGGCTCGAAGGCGAGGCCAAGGCCGGTTTCCGCTTCCACCACATCTCCACCGACGAGGTGTTCGGCGACTTGCCCTTCGACAGCGGCATCTTCACCGAAGAGACACCCTATGCGCCGTCCTCGCCTTATTCGGCGTCCAAGGCAGCCTCGGACCATTTCGTCCGCGCCTGGCACGAGACCTATGGGCTGCCGGTGGTGCTCTCCAACTGCTCGAACAACTACGGGCCCTATCACTTCCCCGAGAAGCTGATCCCGCTCACCATCCTCAACGCGCTCGAGGGCAAGCGCCTGCCGATCTATGGCAAGGGCGAGAATGTCCGCGATTGGCTCTATGTCGACGATCACGCCAAGGCGCTGGCGCTGATCCTGACCACCGGCAAACTGGGCGAGAGCTACAATGTCGGCGGCCGCAACGAGCGCACCAATCTCGAGGTGGTCGAGACGATCTGCGACATCCTCGACGCCCGCGCGCCGCTTGCCGACGGTAAGCCGCGGCGCGCGCTGATCGAGTTCGTCACCGATCGCCCGGGCCATGACCGCCGTTACGCGATCGACGCCACCAAGCTCGAGACCGAGTTGGGTTGGCAGGCCGAGGAGAATTTCGACACCGGCCTCGCCAGGACCATCGACTGGTATCTCGACAATCGCTGGTGGTGGGAGCCGATCCGCTCGGGCAGCTATGCCGGCGAGCGGCTCGGCACCAAGGGCTGATGCGGATCCTCGTCACCGGCCGCAATGGCCAGGTCGCCCGGAGCATCGCCGAGCGTGCGGGGGCGGCGCACGAGCTGGTCTTCGTCGATCGCCCAGGGTTCGACCTCGCGGACCCCGCATCGATCGCGCGGACGGTCGAGCAGGTCCGCCCCGACCTCGTGTTCAGCGTCGCCGCTTATACGGCGGTCGACAAGGCCGAGAGTGAATCCGAGCTCGCGATGGCGGTGAACGGGGATGGCCCCGGCGCGCTCGCGCGCGCGGCAGCCGGGATCGGCGCGCCGATCGTCCATCTCTCGACCGACTATGTCTTCGACGGCGCCGGCGACCGACCCTATCGCGAAGAAGATCCCGTCGCTCCGCTCGGCGTCTACGGCGAAACCAAACTTGCGGGTGAGCGCGCGATCGCGGCATCGGGCGCGCGCTATGCGATCCTGCGTACCGCCTGGGTGTACAGCCCGTTCGGCAACAATTTCGTCAAGACCATGCTCCGCCTCGCTGCCGATCGCGACGAACTCCGCGTGGTCGAGGACCAACGCGGCTGTCCCACCTCGGCACTCGACATCGCCGACGCCATGCTGCGCGTCGCGGACGTCTGGGCATCGGACCCGGGCAAGGGCGCCGATGCCGTCTATCATCTTGTCGGCAGCGGCGAGACGAACTGGGCCGATTTCGCCCGCGCGATCATGGCGCTCAGCGCGGCGCGCGGCGGGCCGAGCGCCTCGGTCACCGGCATCCCGACCAGTGCCTATCCCACGCCGGCGCGGCGCCCCGCCAATTCGCGGCTGGATACCAGCCGCTTCGCCGCGACCTTCGGCTGTCGTGCGCCCGAATGGCGCGATTCGCTTGAGCCGGTGGTTGCGCGCCTGATCGCCTGATCAGCGCGCCTTCGGCTTGCCCACGCCCACAAGCTTGAGCCCGGCGCGCGCCGCTTCCGCCGGCGGATAGATGTTGCGCAGGTCGACGAGCAAAGGCGTCTTGAGCAGCGACTTGATCCGGTCGAGGTCGAGCGCGCGGAACGCGTCCCATTCGGTCACGATCACCAGTGCGTCGGCGCCGTCCGCCGCGGCATAGGCGCTGTCGCTGAACTCGACATTGGGCAGCAGCGGCCGCGCCTGCTCGAAACCCTCGGGATCATAGGCCTTCACGGTCGCCCCGGCGTCCTCGAGCGCGGCGACGATCGAAAGGCTCGGCGCGTCGCGCATGTCGTCGGTGTTGGGCTTGAAGGTGAGGCCGAGTACCGCGACGGTCTTGCCGCGGACGTCGCCGCCCATCGCCTTGATCACCTTGCGGCCCATCGCGCGCTTGCGGGCGTCGTTCACTTGCACCGTCGCCTCGACGATGCGGAGCGGCGTGTCGTTGTCGCCCGCGGTCTTGAGCAGCGCCAGCGTGTCCTTGGGGAAACAGGAGCCGCCATAGCCGGGGCCGGCATGGAGGAACTTGCCGCCGATGCGGTTGTCCATGCCGATGCCGCGCGCGACTTCCTGCACGTCGGCGCCGACCTCCTCGCACAGGTCCGCGATCTCGTTGATGAAGGTGATCTTGACCGCGAGGAACGCGTTCGCGGCATATTTGATCAGCTCGGAGGTGCGTCGGCCGGTGAACAGCAGGGGGGCGTTCTGGTTGAGCGAGAGCGGGCGATAGATGGCGCGCATCACCTCACGCGCACCCTCGTCGTCGGTGCCGATCACGACGCGGTCGGGCCGCTTGAAATCCTCGATCGCCGCGCCTTCGCGCAGGAATTCGGGATTGGAGACGATCCTGGCGCCGCTGTTCGGAGCGATCTCGGCGATGATCCGCTCGACTTCGTCGCCGGTGCCCACCGGCACGGTCGACTTGGTGACGATCACGCTCGGCTTGGTCAGGTTCTCGCCGATCTCGCGCGCGGCCGCGAAGACATAGGAAAGGTCGGCATGGCCATCGCCGCGCCGGCTGGGGGTGCCCACCGCGATGAACACCGCGTCGGCGTCCTTGACGCCCTCGGCAAGGTCGGTGGTGAAGGTGAGACGGCCCGCCTTGACGTTCGAGGCGACCAGCTCGGCGAGCCCGGGCTCGTAGATCGGCATCACATTCTGGTGGAGCAGCTCGATCTTGCGCGCGTCCTTGTCGACGCAGACGACCTCATGGCCGAAATCCGAGAAGCAGGCGCCGGAAACCAGGCCGACATATCCCGTGCCGATCATCGCGATGCGCAATGCAAATCCCTTTCAGAGTGAAGAGCCCAGCCCTTAACCAACCCGGGGCGGAGGGCAAGTGCGCGAAAGGGGAAGCGGCCTGCTCCGATTTGCAGGCACAAAAAAAGCGGCCGGATTCCGGCCGCTGATCGAATATTCGTCCGGGCCGGTCAGCGCGCCTTCACAGCTGAAGGTGCTTCACCGCCGGCCCGGATGTGACGAAAAGTCAGAACGGACGGATGTCTTCGCCCGTGCTCTTTTCGCGAAAAAGAAGGTCAAACGCCAACATCATTGATCTCCCATCGTGCGCAGTGATGCGCGATTCCCGTGGTTAAGGAGGGATTAACGGTGAATCAATCCGGATTTCTGCGGAAGCGCGCGGGGCCGGCGGGCATTGCCGGGGGCCGGATTTAACCGTTCCTTCAAGGGTCGTGGCTTAGATCCGGGCGCATGTCGGCAGGGTTTGAGCCTTCGGTGCCCCGCGGGGAGGTCGCGCCACGTGCGCTCGCGCCTCATGTGGAAGCCAATGGAATCGCTGCGAAAGCGAACGCGCAGTGCGTGCCCCAGGCGTGTGCGCGCGGCGACGCCGATATGTCCGCGACGCTGGCTGGCCAGGCGTCCTTGATCGGGATGACCGCCGAAAAACCCTTCCGCGGCACGGTGGGGCTTTGGCGGATTCTGTCCCAATGTGAGATTGTGAACTTCGCGACTCTGCGCCGCCATCTGGGCCGGCCGCGCGCGGATGCGCTGGTTTTGGACGTCGCGGCGCGAATCTCCAGCGTGCTTCCCGACGTCCGGATCCTCACCGCCGGCCGCGCGCTGATCGAAGTCGCGTTCGAGCGCGAAGCCCCCGAAGCCGGGGCCGCCGACGTGGATCGGCTGCGCAAGGCGCTGGCGCTGCCTTTCGATCTCGACGGCGAATCCTATCAGCTTCAGATGCAGTTCGGCGTCGCCGCGGCGCCGTGCGAGGAGTGCGACGACGTCCGGCTGACCGAGGCGGCCGAATCGGCGCTCGATCAGGCGCGCGGCGAGAAGCGCGTGGTCATGCTCGATCTCTCGCGCGCCGATCTCGCCTTCGATCGCCTGACGCTGATGCGCGAGCTTCCGCGCGCGATCGCCGAGGGCGAGATGTTCCTGCAATATCAGCCCAAGGTCCATGTCCGGCGGCAGGAGATCGCGAGCGCCGAGGCGCTCGTCCGCTGGCAGCATCCGCAACGCGGCCTGATCCTGCCGGGCGACTTCATCTCGGTCGCCGAGGAAGCGGGCGAGATCGGCGCGCTCACCATGTGGACCTTGCGCCAGGTGATCGCCGACCAGAAGAGGCTCGCCGCCGAGGGGCACGACATCACCTTGTTCCTCAACATCTCGGGCATGCTGCTCGCCGATGCCGAGTTCGTGAAGGAAGCCTGTGCGATCGTCGCGGTCAGCGGCGCCAAGCTCGGCTTCGAGATCACCGAGACCGCGGTGATCCGCGATCCGGACAGCGCGATCCAGCATCTGCAGCAGTTCGCCGATATCGGCGTCCAGCTCGCGATCGACGATTATGGCGCGGGGCTCTCCTCGCTCGCCTATCTCAAGCGGCTGCCCGCCAGCGAGCTCAAGATCGACAAGATGTTCGTGATGCAGCTGACCTCCAGCAATCGCGATCCGCTGATCGTCCGTTCGACGATCGATCTCGCCCATGCGCTCGAGATGGAAGTCACCGCCGAGGGGGTCGAGACGCCGTCCGCGCTCGCTTTGCTCAGCGTGATGGGCTGCGACATGGTGCAGGGCTTCCTGCTCTCGCGCCCGCTCGGCTTCGAGGCCTTCCGCAAATATCTTGCCGAGGAGGCGCATCTCGCCAGCGCGGGCAACGTGCAGTCATTCATCCGGCCCGAAAGCTTCTGGAAGCGCGCCTGATGCGCGGACTGCTCCGCATCGGGCTGGCGCTGGCGCTCGCGCAACTCTGCGTCCTCCCCGCATCCGCCGCCGAACAGCCCTTCCCCAAGGCGCTCGAGGCGCAGGTCCAGGCGGCCAAGGACAGCATGATGGCCGATCAGGCGCAGGCGCTGCGTCATGTCGTGCTGATCGACGCGATGGCCCGCCGGATTCCCGATCGGCGCCAGCGCATCCTCGCGCTCGCCACTGCGCGCTGGCTGGGCGCCGAGGCGCATCTGCGCAGCAACGGCGCCGATCGCGCCGCGCCCATGCTCGACGAGGCGCTCCGGCTGATCGGCAACATCGGCGGCCCCACCAAGCTGCGCGGCGACCTGCTGATGGCGCAGGGCGTGCTGCTCATGCAGCGCAACGCCCCGGTGGAGGCGCTGGCCAATTACCAGAACGCCTTCCGCGTCTTCGGGGCGGTCAAGGAGCCCCGCAGCCAGGCGATCGCGCTCCAGAATATCGGCGCGCTCTACAGCACCGCGACCGACAACAACCGCGCCGAGCAATATTATCGCCAGGCGGCGGAGCTCTATGACGGCGATCCTTTGCTGTCGCTGTCGCTCCGCAATCGCCGCGGCAACATCCTCGCCACCTTGGGCCGCCTGGCCGAGGCCGAGAAGGAATATGAGGCGGCGCTCGCCATCGCCCGCCAGCTCGACATGCCGGTCCTTGAGGCGCGGGTGCTGGTCAATCTCGCGCGCAACCAGGTCGATCTCAAGCAGTTCGACGCGGCCGACCGCACGCTCGCGCGCGGCTTCAAGCTGGCGCGGGACGCCGACGCCGATCTGCTGCGCCGCCACCTTCTCGCCACCGCCGCCAGGCTCGCCGCCAGCCGGGGCGACAGGGCGAGGGCGGTGCGCCTGATCGGCGCGTGCTTCGCCGGCGTGGACCTGGCCACGACCACGGGCGACTTCCGCATCTCGCACGGCTTCGCCTACGAGATCCTGCGCGATGCCGGCGCGACGCGACCGGCGCTTGCGCATCTCGAGGCGATGAAGCGGCTCGACGACGAGGCGACCAAGGTCGCGACGTCCACCGGTGCGGCGCTGATGGCCGCGCGCTTCAACTTCGCCGAGCAGCAGACGCGCATCCAGACGCTCAAGGCGGACGAAGCCCGCCGCACCGCCGCGTTCCAGCGCACCTTGTTCCTCAGCATCGGCGGCGCCACGCTCGTCATCATCGCGCTGCTGAGCTTCGGCCTCGTCACGATCCGCCGCAGCCGCAACCAGGTCCGCGCCACCAACGTCGTCCTCGGCGAGACCAATGTCGCGCTCGAGAAGGCGCTGAAGGCCAAGACCGAGTTCCTCGCGACCACCAGCCACGAGATCCGCACCCCGCTCAACGGCATCCTCGGCATGACCCAGGTCATGCTCGCCGACCCGAAGCTCGATGCCGGGACGCGCGACCGCATCGGGATCGTCCACGGCGCCGGCGTGACGATGCGCAGCCTCGTCGACGACATCCTCGACGTCGCCAAGATGGAGACCGGCAACCTCACCGTCGACGCCGCGCCGATGGACCTCCCCGCGACGCTGCGCGAAGTGACGCGGCTCTGGGAGGAGCAGGCGCGCGGCAAGGGCCTGGGCTTCCGCCTCGAGCTCGGCGACGCGCCCGGCTGGATCGTCAGCGACGCCGGCCGCCTGCGCCAGATCGTGTTCAACCTCCTTTCCAACGCGATCAAGTTCACCGAACGGGGCAGCGTCACGCTGCGCGCGGTGGCCGAGGGCGAAGGCGAGGCGCGCCGCCTCCGCCTCGTCGTGACCGACAGCGGCATCGGCATCCCGGCCGAGAAGTTCGAGGAGATCTTCGAATCCTTCCGCCAGGTCGATGCCGGCACGACGCGCCAGTTCGGCGGCACCGGCCTGGGCCTCACCATCTGCCGTAACCTGGCCCGCGCGCTCGGCGGCGACATCGCCGTGGAGAGCGCGGAAGGGCAGGGCGCCACCTTCACCGTGGACCTGCCGCTGGTGGCCGCCGAGGCCCCCGCCGACGCAAGCGCGGGCGGCGTCCGCGCCGGCGCGGAAATGCTGATCCTCGATCGCAATCCGATCGCGCGCAGCATGCTGCGCACCTTATTGGAGCCGAAGCTGGCCTCGCTGCGTTTCGCCGCGAGCGCCGGGGAGGCGCTGGCGATGATGGAGGAGAAGTCGGTCACGCACCTGCTCGTGGACGAAGCGACGCTCAAGGCCGGCGAAGGCGAGCTGGAGAGCCTGGAGAAACTCGCCGCGGCCGCTTCTCCCGGCGCCTGTTCGGTCCTCTGGATGAAGCCCGACGCGGAGACGCGCGCGCAACTCCTTGCGAAGGGTGCCGGACAAATCATTGAAAAGCCGGTTTCGGGTGCCGCGCTGATTGCTGCGGTCATTCCGGACGCGGAAGAAAATTTGAAGCCCGCCGGCGGCGACCCGCTTGTGTCCCAGGCGGCTTAGCGCGATACCACAGTTTATATGATAAAAACGGTCGCTAAATCTCCCTCCGGCGCGCGTGGCGGCACGCCATGAACATCCTCTTCATCGAGGACGATCCGATGAACCGCCGGGTCGTGAAGGACATGCTCGACGTCGCCGGGGCGACCATGGCCGAGGCGAGCTGGGCCGAGGAGGGCCTGGCCAAGATCGATGCCGAGAGCTTCGATGTCGTGCTGGTCGATCTGCGCATGCCCGGCACCGACGGCTTCGAGACGATCCGCCGCATCCGCGCGCGCGATGACGAGAAGGGCAAATTGCCGATCATCGTCGTGACCGCCGACACCGCGGTCGACCTGCGCGAGCGCTGCCTCGGCCTGGGTGCCGACGACGTACTGTTCAAGCCGGTGGCGATGGACGCTTTGTTCGATTCGATCGGCCGCGTGCTCGCCAGCCGCGGCGGGGGCCTGCTGGCCTAAGTCGAGGACCGTATCGACATTCAAATCCTCCCCCGCCAGGGGGAGGTGGCGCCGAAGGCGTCGGAGGGGGAGGGCGGCGACCCACTATCGGCGTGCTTCCTCCCCCTCCGTCAGCCTGCGGCTGACACCTCCCCCTGGCGGGGGAGGATTGGGAAGGCTCAGTGTCGATCCGCCCTAATCCTCCAGGATCCGCGAATGCTTCGCGGTGTCGCGCATCCGCAGATAGGTGATCAGCGAGATCCCGATCATCGCGGTGACGTACCAGTAGAAGCCGCGCTCCCAGCCCGCTTCCTTGAACCACAAGGCGACATAGGGCGCCGTGCCGCCGAAGATCGCGTTCGCCAGCGCGTAGGGCAGGGCGACGCCCAGCGTGCGGATATGTGCGGGGAACAGCTCGGCCTTCACCACCGCGTTGATCGAGGTGTAGCCGGTGACGATCACCAGCGCGCCGGTCATCAGCGCGAAGGCTTGCCACGCGGTCCGGACATCCTCGAGCGCAGTGAAGATCGGCCAGGTGAGCAGCACGCCCAGCACCCCGAAACTCACCATCAGCGGCTTGCGCCCGATCCGGTCCGACAGCGCGCCCGCGAGCGGCTGGATCGCCATGAACACGAACAGGGCGGCCGCATTGACCTGCGTCGCCGCGGCGTCCGAGAAGCCGGCGGTCTTCTTGAGGAAGGCGATCGGGTAGATCGTATAGGCGTAGAAAGCGAGCGTCCCGCCCGCGGTGAGCAGCATCACCACCGCCGCCTCGCGCGGATGCTCGAGGAACAGCGCCCCGAAGCTCGATTTGCGCGCCGCGTCGCGCTTCGCGAAGCTCTCGGTCTCGGCCAGCCGGCGTCGCAGCCAGAACACGACCACCGCGAGCACGCCGCCGATCAGGAACGGGATGCGCCAGCCCCATTGCTTGAGCGCGGCCTCGGGCATCGCGGCCTGCAGCACGAGCAGCACGACCAGCGCCGTGAGCTGGCCCGAGATCAAAGTGACGTATTGGAAGCTCGAGAAGAAGCCGCGATGCCGCTTGCCCGCCATCTCCGAGAGATAGGTCGCGCTCGCGCCATATTCGCCGCCGAGCGACAGCCCCTGGATCAGCCGCGCGACCACCAGCGAGACGGTCGCCAGCGGGCCGATCGCGGCATAGCCCGGGGTGAGCGCGATCATCAGCGAACCAATGCACATCAGCGTCACCGACAATGTCAGCCCGGCCTTGCGCCCGTGCCGGTCGCCATAGACCCCCATCAGCCAGCCGCCGATCGGCCGCATGAAGAAGCCCACCGCGAACACCGCCCAGGCGTTCAGGTCCTTGGAGGCGTCGTCGGGGAAGAAATGCGGCGCGAGATAGCTGGCGAGCACCGCATAGGCGTACCAGTCATACCATTCGACGAGATTGCCCGCCGAACCGCCGAGGATCGATTTCAGACGATGGGCGGGCGCGGGTGCGGAGGCATGCATCGCGGCGCACTATAACGGCGCGCCGCCTGCCGGGAAGTGGCACAGAGGGAGAGGCCATCTCGGCAGGCGGGCGCCCGGCCGGCGCGGGATGCCGGCCGCCCCACGGTGGAGCTCGTTGATAGGATAGGGCGGCATTCAGCCTCCCTTATCCTCCCCCTGGCGGGGGAGGATGAAAATCAGCCAGACTTGGCTACGCGCGTCAAACCAAGGCTGAATGTCGACCCATCCCTAATTCTACCGCGCCAGCCCGATCACCGCCGTCGCGGTGTATCCGGCCGAGACGCTGCCGCTCATCGTCGGGGTCTGCTGCGCGATCTGGGCGCTCGAATTGTCACCGAACACATTGTCGCTCGCGATCGACACGCCCGCCAGGTTACGCACGCTGGTGTCGTAGCCGGTGGCGTTGTTGTAGACCTCGGTGCACGTCGCGGCCGGCATGGCGAGCTGCGAGACCAAAGCCGCATAGCGCCCGCTCGTCGCCGTGGTCAGGCTCGAGAACACTTCGAAGTGCATGTGCGGCCAACGCCCGGCATAGCAGCCCGGGAAGATGGTGGTGAAGGTGATCTGGCCGTTGGCGTCGGTCACGCCCACGCCGCGCAGATAGCTCTCGTTCGGCAGGTCGTAGAGCGAATATTTGCCGTCGCGGTCGCAGTGCCAGAGGTAGACGGCATAGCCGGCGAGCGGTGCGCAGCTCGAATTGACGTTCACCACCGTGAGCGTCAGCGTCAGCTGGACGCCCGCGGCCACCGCGGTCGAGCTGCCGATGAAGCTCGGGCGAAGGTCGCTGCGCACGACATTGGCGGCGGTCAGCGCGTTGGAGGTGAGGCCGCTCGACGTGTTGGTGCCGTCGGCGGGGTAGGGGCCGTTGGTCTCGGTCGGGTCGACGACGCAGCCCGCCGTCGGGGTGGGCGTCGCGGTCGGGCTCGGCGTGGGCGTGGCGCTCGCGCTCGGCGTCGGCGTGGGAGTAGCCGTGACGACGGTGCCGCTCGTCGAGCCGCCCCCATCGCACGCGGTCAGCAGCGCGCCCGCGCCCGCACCGGCGAACCAGCGCAGCGCCCGGCGGCGGCTGGCGAGCGCATTGATCGCCTGCAGGTCATGGGCGAGGCCGAGGTCGTGTTCTTCGATATGGTCTTGCATATTTCACTCCCGCTTGTTGGACTGCGGAAGTGCCGGGCCAACCGCACGGCGGAATTTCGCAGGTTCGCGGATTGTTGCAGCGCGTTGCAGCAAAGAGCCGTTACCCCGGCGAAAGCCGGGGGCTGGGGTCGTGTCGACATTCAAGATCCTCCCCCGCCAGGGGGAGGTGGCGCCGAAGGCGTCGGAGGGGGAGGTAGGCAGCGCACTCTCCAACGGAGCACGGTGGTTCCGCCCTCTCCGTCACGCTACGCGTGCCACCTCCCCCTGGCGGGGGAGGATAAAGTCCCCGCCCGCCTGAATGGCGCCGTCACTCCGCCGGCAGCCGCACCCGCACGCGCCCGCCGCCGCCGGCGCGGTTCTCCAGCAGCACCTCGCCGCCATGCGCCTCGGCGATCGAGCGGACGATCGCGAGGCCCAGGCCGGTGCCGCCTGTCGCGCGGTTGCGCGAGGTCTCGCCGCGGACGAAGGGGGCGAACAGCGCGTCGGCGCGTCCCGCCGGGAAACCCGGGCCCTCGTCCTCCACCAGCACTTCGGCCCAGCCGGGCGCGTAGGACCAGCACAGCCGCGCCCGGTCGCCATAGCGCACCGCATTCTCGACCAGGTTGGTGAGCAGTCGCCGCAGCGCCGCGGGGTCTCCCTCGACGATCACGCGCGGTCCGAGATCGACCTCGACCGGCACCCCCGCCACTGCCAGGTCCTCGCCCAGGCTCTCGATCAGGCTGCCCAGGTCGAGCCGCGCGTGCGGCACCCGGTTGCGGTCGTCGCGCGTGAAGCGCAGCACCGCGCCGAGCATCGCGCGCATCTCCTCGATATCGGCGGCGGCGCGGTCGCGCGCGGCCTCGGGAAGCTGCTCGACCCAGAAGGCGATGCGCGAGAGCGGAGTGCCCAGGTCGTGCGCGATGGCGGCGAGCATCGTCGTGCGCCCCTCCGCCTGCTGCAGGATGCGGTCCTGCATCGCTTCCACTGCCTCGGCGAGTTCGCGCAGCTCCTTCGGGCCGCCGCGCGGAATTTCGGGGCGGGCGCCCAGCCGCGCCCGCGTCGCGGCCCCGGCCAGCTGCCGGATCGGCCGCGAGATCCGCCCCGCCACGAACCAGGCGAGCAGCGACAGCAATACCAGCGTCGCCAGCGCGCCGGCGATGCGGGTCAGGTGCCAGCTGGTGAAGGTCGGCCGTGGCTTGGTGGAGACAATGATCCAGCCGTCGCCGTCCTCGAGTCCGATGGTGAAGCTTCCATGGATGTCGCTGACGGGATCGCGCGGGTAGGATTCGTACAATCCGTGTACGCGCGATGCCGGCACCGGGATCAGCGCCGCGATCGCAGCATCGCGCTCGGGTGCGGGCTGCTCCATGCTGCGGCCGAACCGATCCTCGCGGGTGCGCGTCACCACGATGTCGCGCGCATTGGCCGGTACCTGGCCGGTGCGCAGCGCCTCGGCGACGCGTGCGATCGGCATCGGCCGTCCCCCGGGCGGCGGGCCGTTGAACATGATCGCGAACTGCATCGTCGTGGCGATCAGCGCCGCGGCGATCACCAGCAGAACGATGGGCACGACGATCGAGCGTGCCCGCTTCATTTCACCCGCCTCACTTCCCGGTCACTTCGGCGACGAACATATAGCCTTCGTTGCGGATCGTGCGGATCAGTTCCTCGCGGCCGGGCCGGGCGAGCTTCTTCCTGAGCCGGCTCATCTGCACGTCGATCGCCCGGTCGAAATGCTCGGACATCGGTCCGCGCGAAAGGTCGAGCAGCATGTCGCGGGTCAGCACGCGCCGCGGGCGTTCGACCAGAGCGAGCAGCAGCCGGAACTCGCCGTCGGACAGGTTGATGATGACGTTCTCGGGGTCGTAGAGCTGGCGCGCCACCGGATCGAGCCGCCAGCCGGCGAAGCGCAGGAAGCTGCGCTCGGGCGCCTTGGCCGCGGTCCGCTCGCCGCCGCTCCCGCTGCGGCGCAGCACCGAGCGGATCCGCGCGAGCAGCTCGCGCGGGTTGGCGGGCTTGGCGACATAGTCGTCGGCGCCCATCTCGAGCCCGACGATCCGGTCGACATCCTCGCCGATCACCGAATGGAGGATCACCGCGGGCCCGGTCTCGCGGTCCATCGACCGGAGGATCGTCAGCCCGTCCTCGCCCGGCATCATCAGGTCGAGCACGACCAAGGCATAATCGTGCGTCGCCATCGCCTCGCGCATCTCGGTGCCGCCCGCGGCGGTGTCGACGATATAGCCGTGCTGCGCCAGGAAGCCTGCGGTGAGCTCGCGGATTCCGGGGTCGTCGTCGACTATGAGAAGGCGGGTCTCGAGGTCCAAGGCGAGGGCTGGCTGCATCCGTGTGGAATGGCAGGCGAACCTATCGGGGACGTTGCACGGCTGCAACGCAGTGTAATGTGGCCGCGCTGTTGCCGTATGGCCACACTGGTCTTCGGCATCCGGACCCGGATTCTCGTCCGGACGTCGCCTCGGACCTTGAAAAATCGAATTTGCGCTGATAGGTGGCCGCAACGACGCCGCAGCCTGTGCTCCGGCGAACCCTATTCTATTGTATCGAGATCGGAGCTGTACGGCCTTATGCAAATCATCGTTCGCGACAATAATGTCGACCAGGCGCTGCGGGCGCTCAAGAAGAAGCTGCAGCGTGAGGGCGTCTATCGCGAGATGAAGCTCCGCCGCCACTACGAGAAGCCCAGCGAGAAGCGCGCACGCGAGCGCGCCGCCGCGGTCCGCCGCGCGCGCAAGCTCGAGCGCAAGCGCGTCGAGCGCGACAGCGCACGGTAAGAATCCTGCGCTTCGGCGCAGTTTTCTTTCACGATTCGCGCGAAAAGTGCGAAGTTAAGCGGCGGAACGCCGATTTGGGGATGACTCGATGTCCGTGACCGCCGTTCCGCTCCAGCCCGTCAAGCGGGCCTATAAGGTCTGGCTGTGGATCGGCGTGCTGCTCGCGGTTGCGCTGGCCTTTGGCCTCGCCTGGCTGGGCACGCGCGAGCAGGTCGCCGCCAAGGGCACCGACGCGCAGTATCTCGCCTGGAACAAGGGGCGTCCCGGCGTGCAGGTCACGGCGTCGGGGCTCCAGTACCAGGTGCTCGAAGCGGGCGAGGGCCCCACGGCCGGCGAGGGCGACTATGTCATCGCCAATTACGAGGGCCGCTTCCGCGACGGTACCGTCTTCGATCCGGGTGGTGGCCGCCCGGTGCCGTTCCCGATCCAGCAGGGCAGCGCGATTCCCGGCTTCCTCGAAGGCCTCAAGCTGATGCAGAAGGGCGGCAAGTACCGCCTGTGGATCCCGGCCAACCTCGCTTACGGCGCGCCGGGCGTCCAGAGCCCCGATCCCGAGCGCGTTCCGCCCGACGCGATGCTCGTCTTCACCGTCAGCCCCGAGCGCATCATCCCGGCCGCGGTCGTCCAGCAGATGATGATGCAGCAGATGATGCAGCAGCAACAGCAGGGCGGCGCTCCTGGTGGTCAGCCGGGTGCCGGTGGCCCGCCGCCGCAGGGTGTTCCTGGGCAGTAAGCGCGTCGCCCTTCGGCGCGTCGCTATCGGGTCATCGACGATTTGATGCGGACGGCGGCTGCGGCTTAGGGTCACGACTCAATCAGCACCAGAAGGAGACGGTGGCGACGAGAGCGATGGCGGCGAGGAAGTTGTCGGCGCGTCGGTCGTAACGAGTGGCGATGCGTCGCCAGTCCTTGAAGCGGCAGAACATGCGTTCGACGAGGTTTCGTCGCTTGTAGGCGGTGCGGTCGAAGGGGATGGGTCGGGTACGGCGTGCACTGGAGGGGATGACGGCCTCGACGTTGCGCTGTTTGAGAAGGAGACGGATGGCATCGGTGTCGTAAGCCTTGTCGCCGAGCAGGCGGGATGGTGCCGGCACGGTGTCGAGAAGCGCGGGCGCGACGATGTTGTCGGCGGTGTTGCCGGGCGTCAGGATGAAGGCGACGGGTCGGCCGAAAGCGTCAGCCAGCGCGTGGATCTTGGTCGTCCGCCCGCCACGCGAACGAC
>NZ_JAPKNM010000012.1 GCF_026460985.1 Sphingomonas sp. | reverse complement strand
TCTGGGGTGGGGTTGGGGGGGGGCCTGTCCGCGAGCTTCGGTCTCGGTGAGACGTCCCCCACCCCCTACCCCTCCCCTGAAGGGGAGGGGCTTGGAGATGTAAATTGCGCTACCTGCCCCTTACCCAGACCGACCGGACGGCGATGCTCGCCACGATCGGTGCCAAGTCGGTCGACGACCTGTTCGTCGACGTGCCCGCCGCGGCGCAGCTCGATGGTCCGATCCATGGCCTGCCGCTCCATGCCAGCGAACTCGCGGTCGAGCGGCATATGACCGCGCTGGCGCGGAAGAACCTCGCCGCGGGCGACGTTCCCTTCTTCCTCGGCGCGGGGGCGTATCGGCATCATGTGCCGGCGAGTGTCGATCACCTGATCCAGCGCGGCGAGTTCCTGACGGCCTATACGCCGTACCAGCCGGAGATCGCGCAGGGCACGCTGCAGGTGATGTTCGAGTTCCAGACCCAGGTCGCGCGACTGCTCGGCTGCGACGTCGCCAACGCCTCGATGTACGACGGCTCGACCGCGTGCTGGGAAGCGATCACGATGGCGCGGCGCGTGACCAAGCGCGGCAAGGCGATCCTCTCGGGTGGACTGCACCCGCATTACGTGTCGGTCGCGCAGACGATGGCGAAGTTCACCGGCGACCAACTGATCACCTCGGTGCCGACGCTGTCGCCCGAACCCGACACGCTCGACCTGATCAACCAGATCGATGACGACACCTCGTGCGTCGTGGTCCAATATCCCGACATTCTCGGCCGGATCGAGGACATGAGCGCGCTCGCCGAGGCGTGCCATGCGAAGAAGGCGCTGCTCGTCGCGGTGGTCACCGAGCCGGTGGCGTTGGGGGCGATTCGGTCGCCGGGCGAGATGGGTGCGGATATCGTCGTCGGCGAGGGCCAGTCGATCGGTGTGGGTCTCCAGTTCGGCGGGCCGTACGTGGGGCTGTTCGCCTGTTCGGAGAAGCTGGTCCGCCAGATGCCGGGCCGGCTCTGCGGCGAGACCGTCGACGCCGAAGGCAAGCGCGGCTTCGTGCTGACGCTGTCGACCCGCGAGCAACATATCCGCCGCGAAAAGGCGACCTCGAACATCTGCACCAGCTCGGTGCTCTGCGCGCTTGCGATGTCGGCGCACATGACGTTGCTGGGCGAAGCGGGTCTCCGCCGCCTCGCCGAGATCAACCATGTCGCGGCGAGCGCCGCCGCCGACCGGCTGGCCGAAGTCACCGGCGTCGAACTGGTCACCGACCGCTTCTTCAACGAGTTCACGCTGAAGCTCTCGAAGGAAGCCCGCCCGGTCGTCCGCGCACTCGCGGACAAGGGCATCCTCGCCGGCGTGTCGCTCGGCCGGCTCTATCCCGATGCCGCCGAGCTCGCGAACGGCTTGGTCGTCGCGGTCACCGAAACCACTACCGAGGAGGACGTCGAGACGCTTGCCTCCGCGCTCGAGGAGGTACTCGCGTGACCTCTCTCTCCCCCGTTCGCCCTGAGCTTGTCGAAGGGCCGTTCTTCTTTCTTGCCGTCGTCCGAAGTGAAGGACGAGGCTTCGACAAGCTCAGCCCGAACGGGGTTGGGTTCGTCCGTAACAACGAGGTGCTGGCATGAGCACGATCAACCAGAGCGGTTGGCGCCCCACGACCCCGCAGGCGGGCGAGACTTCGGGCCAGACTTTCACCGGCAACCGCGCGCTGATGCTCGAGGAGCCGCTGATCTTCGAGATCGGATCGACCGAGACCACCGGGGTCGATTTCGCCGAGGCGCCTTCGGGCAAGTCGCGCCTCGCCGGTCTCGATCGTTCGAAGACGATCGGGCTTCCCGGCCTGTCCGAGCCCGAGGCAGTGCGGCATTACACCCGCCTCAGCCGCCAGAACTACGCGATCGACCTCGGCCTGTTCCCGCTCGGCTCGTGCACGATGAAGCACAATCCGCGCTTGAACGAGCGGATGGCGCGGCTCCCCGGCTTCGCCGACCTCCACCCGCTGACGCCGGTCGACGCCTGCCAGGGCGCGTTCGAAGTGATCCACCAACTCGCGCACTGGCTGGTGGCGCTCACCGGCATGCATTCGGTGGCGATGAGCCCCAAGGCCGGCGCGCATGGCGAGCTCTGCGGCGTGCTGGCGATCCGCGCCGCGCTCGACGCCAAGGGCGAGCAGGCGCGCAAGGTCCTACTGGTCCCCGAGAGCGCCCACGGGACCAACCCGGCGACCGCGGCCTTCGCGGGCTTCACCGTCGAGGACATTCCCGCCACCGAAGCGGGCCGGGTGAACCTGGAAGCGCTCAAGACGCGGCTGGGGCCGGACGTGGCGGGCGTGATGATCACCAACCCGAACACCTGCGGCCTGTTCGAGCCCGACATGAAGGCGATCTCGGACGCGGTCCACGCGGCGGGCGGCTATGTCTATTGCGACGGCGCCAACTTCAACGCGATCGTCGGCCGCGTGCGTCCGGGCGATCTCGGCATCGACGCGATGCACATCAACCTGCACAAGACCTTCTCGACCCCGCACGGCGGCGGCGGGCCGGGCTCGGGGCCGGTGGTGTTCTCCGAAGCGCTCACGCCCTATGCGCCGCTGCCTTTCGTCGAGAAGAATGGCGATCATTTCCACCTCGTCGAGGAAGAGACCGCGGGCGAGCACCACGCGTCGAGCTTCGGCCGGATGGTCGCGTTCCACGGCCAGATGGGCATGTTCACCCGGGCGCTGACCTATATCCTCAGCCACGGTGCCGACGGGCTGCGCCAGGTCGCCGAGGATTCGGTGCTCAACGCCAATTACATCCTGCGCTCGATGGAGGACGTGCTCGACGCGCCCTTCGCGAAGTCGGGTCCCTGCATGCACGAGGCTATCTTCAGCGATAAGGGGCTGCCGGAGGGTTTCTCGACGATCGACGTGGCCAAGGGGCTGATCGACGAGGGCTTCCACCCGATGACGGTCTATTTCCCGCTGGTCGTCCACGGGGCGATGCTGGTCGAGCCGACCGAGACGGAAAGCAAAGCTACGCTGGACCAGTTTATCGGTGCCTTCCGTTCCGTGGCCGAACGGGCTAAGGGCGGCGACCTCGCGATGAAGTCCGCGCCGCATTTCGCGCCGCGTCGGCGACTCGACGAGACGCTCGCCGCGCGCAAGCCGGTGCTGGTGTACAAGGAGCCCCAACGGGCGGAAGCGGCCGAGTAAGCCGCGCAGGAGTTTTGAATAGAGAATGAGTTACAACGATACTTTCCGTGACCGCGCCGGTCGCTCGGCCGACGCCAAGAAGAAGGCCCTCGAACTGCTCAAGGCCAAGCCCAAGCTGAGCGAGGCCGAACTGGCCGAGCGCAAGGCTGCGCGTCTGGCCCGCGAACAGGCCGAGGAAGACGAGCGCGCGGCGAAGCGGGCGGCGATCGAAGCCGAGAAGGCGGCGGTCGAGAAGGCCAAGGCCGATGCCGAGGCGGCGCGCGTCGCCGCCGAGCGCGAGGCGGCGAACAAGGTTGCTGCCGAGAAGGCCGCGAAGACGGCTGCGGCCGAGGCTGCGCGGGCCAAGCTCGCCGCGGCCTTCATGCTGGGGGGCAACGAGAGCCGCTACCCGGCGCGCAAGGGCGCCAAGTCCGGCTAGATCCAGCGGCGGACGCTATCCTTGTACGAGCGGTAGCGTTCGCCGAACTTGGCTTCGAGATAGGCTTCCTCGCGCGCGATCACTTCGCGCTCGATCACGAAGACCAGCGGGATCAGCAGCAGCAACGCGACGAGGCTGTCGACCACCAGCGCGATGCCGGCATAGATCAGCGCCATGCCGAGATACATCGGGTTGCGCGTCCAGCGATAGACGCCCTCGGTGACGAGGCTGGTGGAGGATTTCCAGGGCCGGGCATGCGTGCCGCGCTGGCGGAAGAGTCCGTTTGCCGACAGGAGCGTCCCGGCGCCGAGCACGATGCCGAGCCAGCCGAGCAGATTCTGCAGGTCGTAGGTGAGGATCGGCACGCGCAGATTGCCGAGCAGGCGGCCGAGCGCCAGCCCGGCCAGCAGCGTTCCGAGGAACACCAAGGGCGGCGGGAACTTCACGCGCGCGCTGTCCTGATCCGTGTCCATCCGTTCCTCCCGGCCGCCTGATGAACCCGTTCGGCGGCGGCCGCAATGGCCGGCTTGCCATCCGGGTCTGGGACGTGAAGATGCGGGCATGTCCCAACGCCGCCACGCCCCCGCGACCCTGCGCAACCGCGAGCCGATCGCTGCCGTGCTCGCCGACGAGCTTCCGGCCAGCGGGCTGGCGCTCGAGGTGGCGAGCGGGAGCGGTGAGCATTGCGCGTTTTTCGCCGAACGCTTCCCCGCGCTGCAATGGCAGCCGAGCGATCCCGACGCGGACGCGCTGGCCTCGATTGCCGACTGGTGCGCGGACCTGCCCAACGTACTGCCGCCGCTCACGCTCGACGCGGCGGAGGAGACGTGGCCGATTGGTGCCGCCGATGCGATCCTGTGCATCAACATGGTGCATATCAGTCCCTGGGAAGCGACCCTGGGTCTGATGGCGGGGGCAGGGCGGCTGCTCGCGCCGGACGCGCCGCTGTTCCTCTATGGGCCCTATCGCCAGCGCGGCGTGCCGACCGCCGAATCGAACGAGGCGTTCGACATGTCGCTCAAGACGCGCAACCCCGCCTGGGGTCTGCGCCATGTCGAGGACGTGTCGGCCGCGGCGGTTGCGCGGGGGCTGACGCTCGACCGGATCGTCGCGATGCCCGCGAGCAATCTCAGCCTGGTGTTCCGCCGCGGCTCATGATGCCGGCGCGTCGCTCGCGCCTTCGGTCTGCTGCAGGTGCAGAACGCGCTCGCGCCAGACGATGTAGAGGCCGCTGGCGATGATGATCGGCGCGCCGAGCCACGTCCAGGGCGTCGGCCAGGCGCTGAAGATCAGCCAGCCGTAGAAGGTCCCCCAGATCAGGCTCGAATAGTCCATCGGGATGACGGTCGAGACCGGCGCGAAGCGAACCGAGGCGGTGAGCGCGAGCTGGGCGACGCCGCCGACCAGCCCGATCGCGACGAGGTTCGCCCAGGTCAGCCAGTCATGCGACTGGAGTTGAAAGACGTAGACCACGCCCAGCGGCGGCAGCGACAGCACCGAGAACCAGAAGACGGTGGTGCCCGAGCTCTCGGTCTTGCCGATCTGGCGGAGCGTGATCGCGACGATCGCGACGAACAGCGCCGCGAGCAGTCCGACGACCGCGCCGAAGAGCGGGAACTCGCCGCTGCCCGGCTGCGCGACGACTAGCACGCCCGCGAAGCCGACGATCACCGCCCCCCAGCGGTGCCACCCGGTCTTCTCGCCCAGCACCAAGGCGCCGAGGATGGTGGCGAAGATCGGCACGGTGAACTGGAGCGTGGTCGCCTCGGCGAGCGGCAGAAGCAGCACCGCGCCGAAGGTGAAGACCATGCCGGTGAGGCCGATCGCGGTGCGCGTCACATGCGCGCCGAAGCGCGCGGTTCGGATCGACGCGAGGCCCGGGCCCATCACGATCCAGGCGGTGACGATCGGAACCGCCCAGAGCTGGCGGTGGAACATCGTCTCGACGAGCGTCGCGCCGCGCGTCTCGGCGAGCTTGATGAGCGCCGACATCGTCGACAGACAGGCAATCGCGAACAGGCGCAGCGCGAGGCCTGCGAAGATGCGGTCGTCTCTGGCGGGCATCGTCCTGCGCTAGGCGTTGCCGCGCGTGTTCACAAGGCGGAGATATCCCTTAATTCAGGCGCTTTTGCAGGATCAGCCAGCCGGCGACGCGGTCCGCCTGCTCGGGCGGCAGCGCACCGACCGCAGCGACGAGCCATTTGCCGACGGAGCATTGCTGCGCGGGCGCGGCGCGCATCCACAGATGGGGCGTGCTGAAGACCTCCAGATCCCTGTCGTCCATGCCCTGCCTGCGCATCGCCGCGACCAGCGCCTCCGCATCGCGCGGGGGCAGCACGGCGCCTATCTTCCGCTTCGCTGGCCGGTCGCGCCCGGCGGCGGCCCCGCGCCATTGGGCGACGCCCATTTCGGCGAGTGCGATCTTCGCGTCCGGCGGCAGGACTTCGCCCGGTCCGAAGCCGCGCATGATGTAGCGGGCGCAGAGCGTCAGGTCGTCGGCCTCGAGCGCCTCGATCATCCGCGATTCGGCGGCGATGAATGCGGCGAGCTCGGCGTGCGGCGCCTGAGTGAGCTCGTCGAGATGGGCGAGCGCGGCGTTGCGCATCAGCGCGAAGGTCTGGGCCTGCAGCGCGGGCGGCGACGCGCCCCGGCGAGCGCTCAGCGAGATCGCCTCGCGAACCTTCGCATAGTCCTCGGGATAGGTCTCCTGCATCGCCTGGACGAGTGCCGCTGAATCGGTATCGGCGGCGAACGCCGCATCCACCGCCTCGGGTGAGGTGCGGTTCGCGAAGCTCGTCTTCGCGAAATACACTGCCCCGGCAACGCCACCTGCGGCCAGCAGCAACAGCAATGCGATGCCCAGCGCCACCGCCCAGACCGGGTCTCCCCCGCGCGATCGTACGGCCATGATCTTTCCCCCCGGCCACGCGTTAGATCATCGGGCGACAGGCGGCGCAAGCGCGCATCCTTGACCGCCCGGGCATTGGCGCTATCGCCCGGAACCATGATCAAGCATGCTCTCAACGTCACGCGCGAAGCCGATTTCGCCGCCTGGTATCAAGCCGTCATCTCGGAGGCCGATATGGCCGAGGAGAGCGGAGTGCGCGGGTGCATGGTCATCCGGCCGTGGGGCTATGGCATCTGGGAACGCATCCAGCGCCTGCTCGACGATCGTATCAAGGCGACGGGCCACGAGAATTGCTATTTCCCGCTTTTCATCCCGCTCAGCTACTTCGAGAAGGAAGCCGAGCATGTCGACGGCTTCGCCAAGGAGATGGCGGTGGTCACGCACCACCGGCTCGTCCAGAAGGACGGCAGGCTCGTCCCCGATCCCGAGGCGAAGCTCGAGGAGCCCCTGGTCGTCCGCCCGACTTCGGAGACGGTGATCGGAACTGCCTTCTCGCGCTGGATCCAGTCGTGGCGCGACCTGCCGGTGCTGATCAACCAATGGGCGAACGTGGTGCGTTGGGAGATGCGCACGCGGATGTTCCTGCGCACCAGCGAGTTCCTCTGGCAGGAGGGGCACACCGCGCACGCCAGCGAGGCCGAGGCGCGCGAAGAGACGCTCAAGATGCTCGAAGTCTATCGGTCGTTCGCCGAGGACTGCCTCGCCATGCCGGTGGTCGCCGGCGAGAAGCCCGAGAATGAGCGCTTCCCCGGCGCGGTCTCGACCTATTCGATCGAGGCGATGATGCAGGACGGCAAGGCGCTCCAGGCGGGCACCTCGCATTTCCTCGGCACCACTTTCTCGAGTGCGCAGAACATCCGCTTCCAGAATGCCGAGGGCGAGCTTGAGCTGGCGCAGACGACGAGCTGGGGCGTCTCGACCCGGATGATCGGCGGCGTGATCATGGTGCATGGCGACGATGACGGCCTGCGCGTGCCGCCGCGGATCGCGCCGTGGCAGATCGTGATCGTGCCGATGCTGCGCGATCAGCCCGAGGACCAGGCGCTCGTCGATTACTGCAAGACGCTCCAGCAGGAGCTCGCGCTGTTCAGCGTGTTCGGCGAGCCGGTGCGCGCATTGCTCGACCTGCGCCCCGCCAAGGCGGCGGGCAAGCGCTGGGGCTGGGTGAAGAAGGGCGCGCCGATCGTGATCGAGGTCGGCGGGCGCGACATGGCGGGTGCCAACGTCTCGGTGATCCGCCGCGACCGCCTCTATCGCGAGGACGGCAAGCTTGACAGCGCCGTGGTCGCGCGCGCCCAGTTCGTCGACGAGGCGACGCAGATGCTGGAGAGCATCCAGCTGGCGCTGCACATGCAGGCGCGCGAGCGGATGGACGCCAATATCCGCCGCGACGTGACCGACTTTGCGGGCCTCGAAGCCGCGTTCGCGGAGAGCAATCGCTATCCGGGCTGGGTCGAGGTCAACTGGTCGAAGCCGAGCGGTGCCGAACTCGACAAGGTGGTCGATCGGCTGAAGGCGCTCAAGCTCACCTTCCGCAACGTGCCCGGCGATGCCGCCGCGGCGGAAGGCGCCTGCATCTTCACCGGCGCGCCTGCGGTCGAGCGGATCCTGGTCGCGCGTGCCTATTAATGCCCTCCTCGTCATCCCGGCGAAAGCCGGGATCTCAGGCGAAGGCGCGGGACAGGAGCCGCACGAGATCCCGGCGTTCGCCGGGATGACGGCGTAAGTCAGTGCGCACGCTTTTCTCGACCCTGCTCTACCAAGAGCCGCTCGGCGACGACGCGCTGATCGGCGAGCTCGAAGCCTCGTGCCTCCAGCTCGCCGAGGACGACATGGCCGGGCGGCGATGGGCGAAGGAGCATGGCTATCCGGGCTATACTTCCTACGCTTCGCTCGACGACCTGCCGATCCGCGATCCGGCCTTCGCCGATCTCAAGCGCCTGCTCGACAGGCATGTCGCGAAGTTCGCCCAGGCCTGCGGGTTCGAGCTGGGCGGCAAGAAGCTCAAGCTCGACAGCCTTTGGGCGAACGTGCTCGACGGCAAGGGCGGGCACAGCGCGCATATCCATCCGCACAGCGTCGTCTCGGGCACCGTCTATATCACGCTGCCGCCCGGGTCGCGCGGGCTCAAGCTCGAGGATCCGCGCCACGCGATGATGATGGCGGCGCCGCCGCGACGTCCCGACGCGCCCGAGCATCTTCAGAACTTCGTCGAGGTCGTGCCCGATCCGGGCACGGTGCTGCTCTGGGAAAGCTGGCTGCGGCACGAGGTTCCGGCAGGATCGGGCAAGGGCAAGAGGATCAGCGTGAGCTTCAACTATCGCTGGTGAAGGGGGAGGGGACATGTTCGATCGACGGACCGTGCTCGCGGGCGCGCTGGCGCTTCCCGTCGCCGCGCAGGCTGAGGAACACTGGGATGCGATCGTCGACCCCCGCACCGGAACGCTCGGCAAGGCGCTCGAAGCGGCCGCCGCGGCGGGCGGGCGGCCCTTCCGGATCCTCGTGCGCGAAGGCGTGCTGGTCGAGAAGCTGACGATCAGCGTGCCCAACGTCACGATCGTCGGCAGCGGGCGCGGCACGGTGCTGAGCTTCGGCACCTATGCCGGGCTCAAGCATCCCGACGGCAATAATTGGGGCACCGGCCGCACCGGCACGCTGACCATATCCGCGCCGGGAACGACGCTCCGCAACCTCACCATCCGCAACAGCTTCGACTATATCGGCGCCAAGCGCGACAATGCCGGCAACGGCGCGCAGGCGGTGGCATTGGTGATCGGGCGCGAGGCGGACCGGACGCTGGTCGAGCGCTGCTGGCTCGAAGGCTATCAGGACACGCTCTACGTGCAGGGGCGCTCGCGGATCGCCGATTGCCGGATCGTCGGCGGCGTCGACTTCATCTTCGGCGGCGCGGCGGCGTGGTTCGAGCGCTGCGAGATCGTCACCCGCTACGTGCCGGGCGCCACCGAGTTCGGCTTCCTCACCGCGCCGAGCACCCCGCTGGCGCAGCCTTTCGGGCTCGTCTTTTCGAACTGCCGCCTGACCCGCGAGTCCGGCGTGCCCGCGCGCTCGACCTGGCTCGGGCGGCCGTGGCGCGCGGGCGGCAACATGGCGCTGACCGGGCAATCGGTGTTCCTGAACTGCTGGATGGACGCGCATATCAAGTGCGAGGGCTGGACCTGGATGGGCTATAAGGGCCCCGAAGGCGAACAGCGCCGGCTGACGCCCCAGGAGGCGCGGCTGTTCGAGCATGCCAGCCGCGGGCCCGGCGCGGGACCCGCCTCGGCTACCCGACGCTTCCTCAGCTCGGCGGATGCCGCGCGTTTCACTCGCGCCAACGTGCTCGGCGACTGGGACGGGGGTGCATAGCCGACCGCATTGCGCTAGCCTCCGAACGGGGCGCATGGAGGAAGCGATGGCTCGCATCACCCTGTTCGCCGCAGCGCTGGCGGTTTCGGTTCCCGCGGCGGCGCTCGCGCATCATGGCTGGAGCTCGTACGACGAGACCAAGCCGCTGACCGTTACCGGCGCGCTGCAGAATGTCGCCTGGTCCAATCCGCACGGGAGCGCCTCGACGCAATGGCAGGGCAAGCAATGGCATGTCGTGCTCGCCCCCGTCGCCCGGATGGAAGCGCGGGGACTGACCGCCGCGATGATAGACAAGGGCCAGAAGGTGACCCTGACCGGCTATGCCCGCAAGGACGGCACCGCCGAGATGCGCATCGAGCGCATCAAGGTGGGCGACAAGACGGTCGAGCTGCGCTGAGGCGTGGAGGCGGCGCTCCTCGCCTTCGCCCATTGGCTCGAAGCCGCGGGCGTGGGCCCTTGGGGGCGCAGCGGCAGTTGGGCCTATCCCTTCGTCAACAGCGTGCATCTGCTGGGGCTGGTGATGCTGGTCGGCGGGATCGGCGTGGTCGACCTGCGCCTCGCGGGACTATGGCGGAGCCTGCCCGCCGGCGCGCTGTCGCGAGCGCTCACGCCGGTTGCGCTCTGCGGGCTCGCGCTGCTGTTCCGGCTGGTGTGGCAGCGGCGGGTGGAGGCGGGGGGCGAAGTGCCGCCGCTGATCGGACGAACCAGCGCGCTGGCGTCGCTGGCGATGTGGCTGGGCGTGGGAACGCTGGGACGGCTGATCGCCTATAGCTGAAGCGGGTTCAGCAGATCACCAATGTCAGCGCGCGCATCAGGCTGCGCTCGATCGGCGCGTCGAAGCGGCAGCCGATATGATCGCCGTCGTTCCATACGACCGTGGCAGCCACGGGCAGGCTGTTCTGGAGGCGCAGCCACAGGCGCTCGCCTTCGGGGTGCTCGCTCGCGCAGGCGAGGCGGCAGCCATAGACCGAGAGATCGCGCAAGGTCGCCTCGATCGGCGCGTCGCCCTGCTTGCGGACCGTGGCGCGGCTGACCAGGATGCGATGGCGCGGCTCGCTGCGATGCTCGACGAGCGCAGGCCCGACTGTCCGATATTGCGAAAGCCTGGTTGCCATCTGTTTCCTGCCCCCGCGGGAACGCTAGGGTGGCAGTTATCAACATCTGGTTAAGCGAATGTTGCAGTCCACCAGCGGGTGAACACGTGCCGCTCGGGCGCGGTCATGTGCAGGCCGAGCTTCGAACGGCGGAAGAGCACGTCGTCGGGCGTGCGCGCCCATTCGCGATCGTGCATCCAGCGCGCCTCGGTTTCGCTGAGCCCCGCGCCGAACAGCTCGCCCAGCCCGGCCTCGTCGTGCACGTCGCCGAGCATCTCGCTGAGCAGCGCGCCATAGGCATGCGCCATGCGCCGCGCGCGCTCCTCGCCCAGGAAGGGCCAGCGTTCGCGGACATGCGCGACATGAAGGTCGAAATCGGAGATCATCCCGCCGGGGAAGCACCGCGCGCGGGTGCGGCAGCGGGGCTCGATGCCGAGCAATGGGCCGATCTTCTCCATCGCTTCCTCGGCGAGCGCGCGCGCCGTGGTGATCTTGCCGCCGAAGACTGACAGCAGAGGCGGGCCCCCGCCGTCGAGTTCGAGGACATAGTCGCGCGTGACCGCCTGCGCCTGGGCGGCGCCGTCGTCGTGGAGCGGCCGCACGCCGGACCAGTCCCAGACGATATCGCCGGGGGAGATTTGGCGGGTGAAATATCGGTTCACCGCGTCGCAGAGATACTGGGCTTCCTCTGGCGAGCAGCCCGCGTCCTCCGGGCGCTCGACGGGCACGTCGGTGGTACCGATCTCGGTGAAGGCGCCCTCATAGGGGATGGCGAAGACGATGCGGCGGTCGGGTTGCTGGAGGATATAGGCGTGATCGCCCTCGAACAGCCGGGGCACGACGATATGACTGCCCTTGACCAGGCGAACCTGCGAGCGAGTCGCAACAGAGAGGCTGTTGATAATCGTTCGCACCCATGGGCCGGCGGCGTTGACCAGCCCGCGCGCCTCCACGGTGCGTCCGCCGGAGAGCTCCGCCCGCCACAGGTCGCCGACCCTTTTCGCGGAGAGGAGCTCGGTACGGGTCGCGATCTCCGTGCCGTGCGCGGCGGCATCGAACGCATTGGCGAGCGTGAAGCGCGAATCGTCGACCCAGGCGTCCGAATAGACGAAGCCGCGATGCTCGCCGGCAAGCGGGGCCGTGAATGCCGCGTCGCCGGACCGGAGGCTGCGCGAGCGCGGCAGCGAGGATCTGTCCGCGAGCAGGTCGTAGAGCCAGAGCCCGGCGCGAACCATCCACCAGGGCCGGATCGAATGCGCGTGCGGCAGGACGAAGGTCATCGGGCGGATCAGGTGCGGCGCGGCGGAAAGGAGGCGTTCGCGCTCGTGCAGCCCTTCGCGGACCAGCCGGAACTGGTATCTTTCGAGATAGCGCAGCCCGCCATGGATCAGCTTGGTCGACGCCGAGGAGGTATGGCCGGCGAGATCGTCCTTCTCGACGAGCAGCACCTTCAAGCCGGCGAGGGATGCCTCGCGGGCGATCGCGCAGCCATTGATACCGCCGCCGATGATCAAAAGGTCGTAGGGCACCGCGTCACGCTACCTCACCCGTCATCCCCGCGAAAGCGGGGATCCAGAGCCAGAAGCTGAGGCGCCTGTGATTCTGGATCCCCGCCTACACGGGGATGACGAAAGGGTGCCGAGCACCTACATTGATGGCCAATGGCAAGAACCAAAACAAAAGCAGGGCTCCCGACCAGGGAGCAGATCCTCGATTTCATTTCGACATCCGATACCCCCGCCGGCAAGCGCGAGATCGCCCGGGCCTTCGGGCTTTCGGCGCAGGACAAGATCGCGCTCAAGGCGCTGCTCAAGGACATGGCCGACGAAGGGCTGATCGACAGCGCCCCCGGCCGCGCCTTCCACAAGATGGGCGGGGTTCCGAAAGTGACCGTGCTGCGGGTGACCGACAGCGACGGCGACACCGTCTGGGCCGTACCTGAGCGCTGGGAGGCCGAGGGCATTCCCGTGCCCCGCCTGCGCGTCCGTGAGCGCGGCAAGCGCGGTGCGCTCGGCATCGGTGACCGCATCCTCGCGCGCACCGAAGAGGTGGGCAGCGGCTGGATCGCGCACCCGATGAAGAAGCTTGCGCGCGGCGAGGAGCAGGTGCTCGGCGTCGTGCACGAGGAGGGCGGGCGGCTCTACCTCCAGGGCGTCGAGAAGAAGGACCGGCACAGCTATCCGATCTCGGAGCGGGGCGGCGCCGAGCCGGGCGATCTCGTGCTAGCCAACAAGGCAGGCAAGCCGCCGCGCATCTTCGCGCATGTGACCGAGCGGCTGGGCGATCCCTTTGCCCCGCGCAGCTTCTCGCTGATCGCGATCCACCGCCACGGCATTCCCAACGTCTTCTCGGACGAGCTGCTGACCGAGGCCGAGCGGGTGTCGAAGCAGCCGCTTGGCGATCGGGAAGACCTGCGCCACCTGCCGATCGTGGCGATCGATCCGGCGGACGCGCGCGACCATGACGATGCGGTCTGGGCGGCGCCCGACGACGATCCGAAGAACGAAGGCGGTTGGAAGGCCGTGGTCGCGATTGCCGATGTCAGCTTCTATGTCCGCCCGGGCTCGCAGCTCGACCGCGAGGCGCGCAAGCGCGGCAATTCGGTCTATCTCCCCGATCGCGTCGTGCCGATGCTGCCCGAGATTCTTTCGGCCGAGGTCTGCTCGCTCAAGCAGGGCGAGGACCGTGCGGCGCTGGCGTGCCATCTCCAGGTCGGCAAGCATGGCGAATTGAAGAGCTGGCGCTTCAGCCGCGCGGTGGTGAGCATCGCCGCGAACATCGCCTATGAGGACGCGCAGGCGCTCATCGATCAAAAGCCCCTCCCCTTCAGGGGAGGGGTTGGGGGTGGGGCAGTGCCTCAAGCTGCATCGCCTGCGGATAGGCCCCACCCCAACCCAGCGTCGGGTCGGTCAGGCTCCCAGCCTGACCTGAACCGCGCGGGGCGCGGTTCACCCGACGCTCCTGAAGGGGAGGGGCTTAGAGAAATTCTCGTTCCCCTCTGGGACTGCTGGCGCGCGCTCGGCAAGGCGCGGGCGAAGCGCGAGCCGCTCGACCTCGACTTGCCCGAGCGGCGGATCGTGCTCGACGAGATGGGACGCATCCTCTCGGTCGCCGCGCGCGAGCGGCTCGACGCGCACAAGCTGATCGAGGATTACATGATCGCGGCCAACGTCGCCGCGGCCAAGGCGCTGGAAGGCAAGAAGGCGCCGGTCATGTACCGCGACCATGAGCCGCCGGCGCGCGAGAAGCTCGTCGCGCTCAAGGAATATCTCAAGACCTTCGACCTCGAGTTCGCACTGGGGCAGGTGATCAAGCCCGCGACCTTCAACCGCATCCTCGAGCGGGTGGGCGAGGCCGATTTCCGCGACGAAGTGATGCAGCAGGTGCTGCGCACCCAGACCCAGGCCTATTATGGTCCCGAAAATGCCGGGCATTTCGGGCTGTCGCTCGGCTCCTACGCGCACTTCACCTCGCCGATCCGCCGCTATGCCGACCTGATCGTCCATCGCTCGCTGGTCGAGGCGTACAAGCTCGGGCCCGGCGGACTCACGCACGAGGAAGCCGGTTCGATGGACCGGATCGGCGAGAGCATCAGCCAGCTCGAGCGCCGCGCGATGGAGGCCGAGCGCGAGACGATCGACCGCTATGTCGCCGCCTATCTCGCCAACCATGTCGGCGAGGTGATGGAGGCGCGGATCACCGGCGTGCAGAATTTCGGCTTCTTCGCGACGATCGAGGGGATCGGCGGCGACGGGCTGGTGCCGGTGCGCGACCTCGGCACCGAATATTTCCGCTACGATGAGGCGAGCCAGCAGCTGATCGGTGAGGAGACGGGGACGAGCTTCGCGCTCGGCCAGCGGCTGCCGCTCCGGCTGGTCGAGGCCAATCCGGTCTCGGGGGCGCTGCGCTACGAGCTGCCCGACGGCAAGGGCTCGGCGAGCGGCGGCGAGCGCGAGGACCGCAGGGGGCCACGCGGCCCGAGGCGCGAGATCAAGCGCCGCGGGCGCCCGGCCAATATCCGGCACCAGGGGCGCAAAAGATAGGCGATTGAGCGCCAACCCACCCTTGGGCCGTATCGACATTCAAATTCCCCCTCCCTTCAAGGGAGGGGTTAGGGGTGCCTTCTGCTGCACGATTGGCGAGTCTTTTAGGCGCGCAGACGCGCGCACCCACCCCCTGCCCCTCCCTGCAAGCAGGGAGGGGAGCCTTCAGACTGAATGTCGATTCACCCTAGCCCCTCCCTGGGAGGGAGGGGGAATTGGGTAACAACCTTGTCACTCGATCGCGAAGCTGATCCCGGCATGCGCCTCGAGCCGCTTCTCCAGCGCGTCGGGCATCAGCGCGCCCGCGGTCCAGATGCCGCCCGCTCCCTGCACGTCGCGGAGCAGGCAGAGCGCACTTTCGGCGATCATCTTGCTGGTCGAGCCATAGCCGGGATCCTTGTCGCCCTTGACGACCGCGGTGACCCGTTCGCCGTCCGGCATCTCGGCGACGAAGGCGATCTCGTAGAAGCCGGTCTCGCGTTCCTCCTTGCTCGGCCCCTCGCCGGGGGCGGGGCCCTTGTCCGAATTCATCGGATTCATCTTGGCGATCGCCTCGGCGGCGGCCTTTCCGATGTCGCCCAGGCCGGGGGCGATCATCATCTCGTCATATTGGAAATCGGCGCCATAGGGCTGGCCGGCCAGGAAGTTGGTGCGGTGGACGTTCTTGGTGTTGATCACCGCCATCATGAACGGCGCGACCCAGGCCTCGACCGCTTCGTCAAAATGCGGGACCATGCCGTTCGGCTGGTGCGGCCCGTCGAAGCCGGGCGCCAGCGCGAAGGGATCGATCATCAGCTTGAGGATCGACGGATCCTTCGCCGCCGCGGCCATCGTCGCCTTGCCGCTGGCGAAGGTACCGCCCGAGAAGGTGCCCTTCATCGCGCGGATGCGCCCCTTCACGCGCGGCGCGGGCTTGCCGAACCGCTTCTTCGCCTCCTGCTGGACGGCCCAGACCCCAAGATCGAACGGGATCGAATCGAAGCCGCACGAGAAGACGATGCGCGCGCCGCTGGCCTTGGCGGTGCCCTCGTATTTGTCGATCATCTGGCGCATCCAGGCGGGCTCGCCGCACAGGTCGACATAAGCGGTGCCCGCCGCGGCGCAGGCCGCGAGGAGCGGCTCGCCATAGAGCTGGTACGGGCCGACCGTGGTGATCACCACCGTCGCGCGCTCGACCATCGCTTTCAGGCTCGCGGGATCGTCGGCATTGGCGGTGAGCAGCGGCGTGCCTGCCGGCGCGCCGATCTCGTCGCGCACTTCCTCGAGCTTGGTCAGCGATCGGCCGGCCATCGCCCATTTCACGTCCGCATAATTGGCCGCGAGATATTCGGCGACGAGCCGGCCGGTGAAGCCGGTGGCGCCATAGACGATGATGTCGAATTCGCGATCGGCCATTTCTCTCTCCTGCCTGTCCGGTCCATACCGGGTTTTCTAATCCTTAGAACGTGGCGAGAGAAATTGGTAGCTCAGGCCTCCTGGAATTGCAGCGCCGCGAGCCGCGCATAGAGACCGTTCGCGGCGACCAGCTCGGCATGGTTGCCGGTCTCGACGATGCGGCCCTCGTCCATCACGATGATGCGGTCGGCGGCGCGCACGGTGGCGAGGCGGTGCGCGATCACGAGCGTGGTGCGGTTCGCCATCAGCCGCTCGAGCGCGTCCTGGACGAGGCGCTCGCTCTCGGCGTCGAGCGCGGAGGTGGCTTCGTCGAGCAGCAGGATCGGCGCGTCGCGCAGCAGCGCGCGGGCGATCGCGATCCGCTGGCGCTGGCCGCCCGAGAGGCGCGCGCCGGCTTCGCCGAGGAAGGTATCGAGGCCCTGGGGCAGCTCGCGCAGGAAATCGGCGGCATTGGCCGCCTGCGCCGCCGCCCAGATCGCATCGTCGCCGGCGTCCCAGGCACCGTAGCGGAGATTGTCGCGCGCGGAGGCGCCGAAGATCACCGTATCCTGCGGCACGATCGCCATCCGGCCGCGGATATCGGCGGGATCGGCCTTGCGCACGTCGACGCCATCGACCCGGACAATGCCGGTTTCGGGATCGTAGAAGCGCTGGAGCAGCTGGAACAGCGTCGACTTGCCCGCGCCCGAGGGGCCGACCACCGCGACGGTCTCGCCGGGACGCACGTCGAGAGAGAAATCGGCGAGCGCCGAGACCTCGGGCCGCGTCGGATAGCGGAAGGTGACATGCTCGAACGCGACCGCGCCCTGCGGCGGCTGGGGGAGCGGCACCGGGTTTGCGGGCGGTGCGATGTCGGGCTCTTCGTGCAGCAGTTCGGCGAGGCGGCTGGCGGCGCCCGAGCCGCGCAGCAGCTCGCCATAGACTTCGGTCAGCGCGCCGAACGATCCGGTGACCAGGCCCGCGGTGATCACGAAGGCGGTTATCGAGCCGCCCGAGATGCGGCCCTCGGCAACCCCGTACACCGCGTCCCACATGATCAGCGTGATCGCCGTGAAGAGCAGCCCGATCACCGCCGCGGTCATCACCGCGCGCAGCCCGAAGCGGCGCTGCGCGGCGGCGAAGCTGCGCGACACCGCGCCTTCGAAACGCTCGGCCTCGCGCTTCTCTTGCCCGAAGGCCTGGACGATGCGCATCGCGCCGAGCGTCTCGGAGGCGATCGTGCCGATATCGGCGACGCGGTCCTGGCTCGAGCGCGAGAGGCTGCGGACGCGGCCGCCGAGCCAGACGATCGGCAGCACGATCACCGGAATGCCGACGAGCAGGAAGCCGGCGATCTTGGGGGCGAGCGTGAACAGATAGATGATCCCGCCCACGCCGGTGAGCAGGTTGCGGAGCGCGGTCGAGACGGTGTTGCCGACGACCATCTCGACGATCGCGGTGTCCGAGGTGAGCCGCGAGGCGATCTCCGACGGGCGGTTCTCCTCGAACCATTTGGGCGGCAGGCGGAGCAGGTTGCGGTGCACCGCCATGCGGATGTCGGCGACGGTGCGCTCGCCGACCCAGGAGACGAAGAAGAAGCGCACCGCGGTCGCCACCGCGAGCACGAGCACGACGAGCAGCAGCCCCTGGAAATAGACGCCGATCCTGCTGGTGTCGGCGCCGGCCGCGAAGCCGTTGTCGACGATCTGCTTGAAGGTGCGTGGGATCCACAGGGTCGCCGCCGACGAGGCGATCAGCGCGAGCGTCGCCACCGCGAGCTGGAGCGGGTAGCGGCGGGTGAAGCTCCAGACGACGAGCAGGTTGCTGAGCTTGCGCCGGGATTGCGGAGCGGGCGCAGGTACGGGGTCGGCCATGGCGCGCGGACTAGCGCGATTGAAAGGAGAGGGGAACTGTATTCCCTCTCCCCCTGTGGGAGAGGGAGGGAGCCGACGTTAGTCGGCGGAAGGGTGAGGGGGAGTGAGACTCAGTCCCCCTCATCCTTCCCACTCGCTTCGCGAGCGGGCCCCTTCCTTCTCCCACAAG
>NZ_JAPKNM010000011.1 GCF_026460985.1 Sphingomonas sp. | reverse complement strand
CTAGCTAGCTTCGGGCGGCGGCGTCGAAAGGCGCCGCCGCTTTTATTTTGCCCGCCGATGCCGATAGCGGTTGGATAGGAAATTAACCGCCGCGGGCGTATCTTCCGCCTCAATGGGCAAGGTCATTCCCTTCGAGGAGCGGGCGGTCGCGACGCTGCGCGAGCGGCTCGGCGCGGTCGAGGAGGCGAACCAGGACCTGATCGCCTTCGCGCGCGGTCATTCGGGCGCCGTCGCGTCGATCCACGCCGCGGTCCTCGCCGCGATCGAGGCGGACAGCATCGAGCGGCTGCTGCACGTGGTCACTCAGGACTGGCCGCTGATCCTCGGCATCGATGCCGTGGCGCTCTCGCTGATCATCGGGGACAGGGGCTTTCGCGCCGACGGAGCCGAGGTCCAACTCGTCGACCCGCAGATCCTCGCACGGACCATTGGGCAGGTCGACGGGGTCGAGATGCGGACTGTCGGGCGCGGGCATCCGCTGTTCGGGCCGGCCTGCGACCTGATCCGGGCCGAGGCGCTGATCCGGATCGACTGCGAGGCTCCGCTGCCGCGCGGATTGCTGGTGCTGGGGCAACGCGCCGAGCTCAGCCTCGATGCGCGTCACGGCTCCGAGCTGCTGATGTTTCTTGGGCGCAGCCTTGCGGCTATGATCCGCCGGTGGCTGACGGACCGGAACCACTAGCGCATTCGAAGGCGCGCGAGCTTGCCGCTCGCTGGGCCGCTTATCTTCAGCATGATCGCCGGCGCTCGCCGCATACGGTCCGCGCCTACGTTGCGACCGCGCACCGGCTGATCGGCTTTCTGGGGCTCTACCGCGGCGAGGAAATCGGTCCGGCCGGCCTCAGGGACCTGACGGCGGCCGATTTGAGGGCATTCCTGGCGCAACGCCGGGCGGAGGGCCTCGGCTCTTCGTCGACGGCGCGCGAGCTTTCGGGAGTGCGGGCGTTCCTAAAATATGCGGCCGAGCAGGAGGGACGCGTCGCGCATTTGCCCCGCACGCGCGCGCCGAGGCGTCCGCGTACCCTGCCCCGGCCGGCATCGCCCGAGGACGCGATGGGGCTTGCCGAAAACGCCGCCGAAGCCGCGAGCGCGCCGTGGATCGGGGCCCGAGACCTCGCGATCCTGCTGCTGCTCTACGGAGCGGGCCTGCGCGTCGCCGAGGCGCTGTCGCTGACCGCCCGCGCGCTCCCCATCGGGACGACGCTCCGGGTCACCGGCAAGAGGTCCAAGACCCGGATCGTTCCGATCGTCCCCGCGATCCGCGAGGCGATCGACGAATATGTCCGCCAATGCCCCTGGCCGGCCGACGGCGATTCGCCCTTGTTCGTCGGCGCTCGCGGCGGTCGGCTGAACCCCGATCTCGTCCGGCGCTCGGTCGCCGCGGCGAGGCGCCGGCTGGGCCTGCCCGACAGCCTCACCCCGCACGCGCTCCGCCACAGCTTCGCGACTCACCTGCTCGCGCGCGGCGCGGATTTGAGGGCGCTTCAGGAGCTGCTCGGCCATGCCAGCTTGTCGTCGACCCAGATTTACACCGAGGTGGACGCCGCCCGCCTCCTCGACGTTTACCGGCACGCGCATCCGCGCGCTTGAGACTTGCGGCGGCTTAGCGGCCGGCGGTCCGCCGCTCGATCGCGTCCCAGATCAGCCCCGGAGTGTCGGTGCCGTTGAACTGGTCGATGGCGACGATGCCCGTCGGCGACGTGACGTTGATTTCGGTCAGCCATTTGCCGCCGATGACGTCGAGGCCGACGAACAGCAGCCCGCGCCTCTTGAGCTCGGGAGCGAGAACGGCGCAGATTTCCTCCTCGCGCGCGGTAAGCCCGGTCTTGGCCGCCTTGCCGCCGACGGCGAGGTTGGAGCGAATCTCGCCTTCGCCCGGCACCCGGTTGATCGCCCCGGCCACCTCGCCGTCGACCAGGACGATGCGTTTGTCGCCCTCCGCGATTTCGGGCAGGAACTTCTGGACGACGTGCGGCTCGCGATACGTCCGGTTGAACAATTCGATCAGCGAGGCGAGGTTGCGGCCGTCCGAACCGATCCGGAACACCGAGCCGCCGGCAAATCCGTGCAGCGGTTTGATGACGATGTCGCCGTGCTCGGCGAGGAAGTGGCGCGTCGCTCCCAGCGATCGCGTCACCATCGTCGGGGGCATGTATTGCGCGAAATCGAGCACCCAGAGCTTTTCGGGCGCGTCCCGGACCGCCGCCGGGTCGTTGACGACCAGAGTCTCGCCCTGGATGCGGTCGAGCAGATGCGTGGCGGTGATGTAGCCGAGGTCGAACGGCGGATCCTGCCGCATCAGGACGACGTCCACGTCGCGTCCGAGATCGAGGATCGCAAAGTCGCCGATACGGTAATGATCGCCGGCAACGGCCTGGACGCTCGCCTCGTGCGCTCCCGCGTATAGGCGGCCGTCCTGCCAGGTGAGGTCCTCGGCGAGATAGTGATAGAGCTTGTGGCCGCGCGCCTGGGCGGAAAGCATCAGCGCGAAGGTGGAATCGCCGGCGATGTTGATCCGTTCGAGCGGGTCCATCTGCACGGCGACGCGAAGCGGCATGGTGAGCGCCTAGGGAGTCACTGGCACTTTGTCACCCTTGCCAGACGTTGGGCAAATGCCTCGGCCAGCGCCCGGGCACGATGAACAGCGCGTCGATCCGGATGTCGTCGCCTTCGCGGGCGTAGCGCGTGGAGAGGCGCTCGGCTGCCGCCGCCACGCGTCGCAGACGCCACTCGTCGAGCGCGAGGTCGGCCGAATGGTCGTCCGCGCGCGCTTTCACCTCCACGAAGGCGACAATTTTGCCTTTGCGTGCAACCACATCGACCTCGCCTCCGGGGACACGCGCCCGCCGGGCGAGGATGTGCCAGCCCTTCAGCCGCAAATACCAGCAGGCGAGGGTCTCGGCGCCGCGCCCCCGCTTCTCCGCCGCGCGGCGGTTCACTTCGATCGCTCGAGCGCTCGGGCGTAGGCACGCTTGCGGGGTATCTTGAGCCGCTCGGCGACCTCCGCGGCCGCGCGTGACGCTGACAGCCGGGCCAGCGCGTCGTCGAGGGCGGCGTCGAGCTCGTCGTCGCTGGCTTCCGTCGCTTCGGCCGGGGGTCCGACCACGATCACGATCTCGCCTCTTGGCGGCGTTTCGGCGTACCGCTGGGCAAGCTCGCCCAGCGTGCCCGTGACGCACTCCTCGTGCAGCTTGGTGATCTCACGCGCCACGGCCGCCGGACGCTCGCCGAGGCCATCGAAAAGCGCCGCGAGCGCGTCGGCGAGCCGGGGGCCGCTTTCGTAGAAGACGAGCGTGGCCCGGACCGCCGCAAGCTCGGCGATCGCATCGGCGCGCGCCTTGGCCTTGGGTGGCAGGAAGCCGGAGAACAGGAACCGATCGGTCGGAAGGCCCGCGAGCGTCAGCGCGGCGATGACCGCGCTCGGACCGGGAATCGTATGGATCGCGCGCCCGGCTTCGCGCGCGGCACGAACGAGCTTGTAGCCCGGGTCGGAAATCAACGGAGTCCCGGCGTCGCTGACGAGCGCGACCGCTTCCCGCTCGAGGCGATCGACGATCGCCTCCCGCTGCGTGGCGCCGGCATGATCGTCGTAGCGGACCATCGGCGCCTTCGAGCCGACGTGCGCGAGCAGCTTGCCCGTGACGCGCGTGTCCTCGGCAAGGATCAGGTCCGCGCTCCGCATCACATCGGCCGCGCGAGCGGTGATGTCCCCGAGGTTCCCGATCGGGGTTGCGACGACGTAAAGGCCGGGGATGAGACGATCGGTCATTCGCTCTTCCCAATAAGCTCTTTCAAACGCACCAAAAAAGAGTCATTCGTTCGGGCATTCATCATCTGTGCCCGGGAGAGGTGCGATGATTGCATTGTTGGGTGCCACCGCCATGTTTCTGGCGGGGTTTCAAGCGTCGATCAATGCGCCGACGGATGCATTTCGGGCGTGCCTTCGGGACGCAACCACCAAGGCGACCAGCGAAAAGGTCGCCGGCACCGCCTACGAGGCCTACGCGCGCAACGCATGCGCCGCGCAAATGACCGCGCTGAAGTCGGCAGTGGTCGCGTTCAGGATAAAGAACGGAATGGCCCGTAAAGCGGCCGCCGTCGACGCCGACATGACCGTCGACGATTATGTCGCCACCTCGGTCGACAAGTATCAATTCTTCGCCGAGATGAACTCTAAGCAGCAGACGCCAGCGTCCCAGCCGACACCGCCGCAGCCGAAGCAGCAATAGGTTCGGCGAGCGCAATCTCCGCCAGGATTCGGTCGAGCAGCAGCCGGCCCTTCGCCGTTGCCGCGATCCGCTTGCCCTTGCGCGCGAGGTGCCCGGAGCCAAGGAGGTGGTTCACCCTGCCCCAATCGACGATCGATCGCAGGCCGAAGCGGCGCGCAATCGCCGCCGCGTCGATTCCTTCCGCAAGGCGCAGGCCCATGACCAGCGCTTCGTCGGCGGCCTCGCCGGGCAGCAAGGGATCCTCTTCCCGGATCGCGTGGCCGTTGCGCTTCACGGCCGAGAGATAGTTCTCGGGCTTGCGTTGGCGTGCGATGCGCATCCCCAGCCTCCGGCCATGCGCTCCCGGGCCGATTCCCGAATAATCGCCATAGCGCCAGTAGGTGAGGTTGTGCCGGCTCTCCTGGCCGGGGCGAGCATGGTTGCTGATTTCATAGGCGGGAATGCCGGCCGTGCCGGTCATCTCGGCGGTCAGCTCGTAAAGCGCGGCCGCCGAATCGGCATCGAGCGGTTCGAAATCATGCCTTGCGGCCATCGTCGCGAAGCGCGTTCCGGGCTCGATCGTCAATTGATACAGCGACAGGTGCCGCGTGCCGAGCGAGAGGGCCTGCGCCAGGCTTGCCGACCA
>NZ_JAPKNM010000010.1 GCF_026460985.1 Sphingomonas sp. | reverse complement strand
ACTGTCGGACGATAGAATCACCACCCCGCCCCCGGCTGCGCCAGATATTTCTCTTCCTCCGCCGTCGACTCCCGCCCCAGCGCGGCATTGCGGCTCGGAAACCGACCGTAGCGTGCGATCACCTCGGCATGCTGGCGCGCATATTCGAGCGCCTCTTCCTGGCCCAGCGCCTCGAAGCAACTGAGGCTCACCGCCTGCAGCTCGCGGCTCTCGGCATGCTCGAACGGCAGATAGAGGAACTGGCGCTGCTCGGGCGTCATGCCGCGGTCCCAGCCGCGCTCGACCGCGAGGCTGGCGAGCTCCTGCGCCAGCGGATCGGCGGCGAACGCTTCCGCCGTGCCGCGATGCACGTTGCGGCTGAACTGGTCGAGCAGGATCACCGCTGCGAGCAACGCCCACGGGTCGCTCCGCCATTCGGCCGCCTTGCTCTCGAGCACGGCCACGCGAAGCGGCTCGAAGAGATCTTCGATCTCGCGGTCGAGCCCATCGGACTTGGCGAACCATTGCTCGGGCATCAGCGCCTCGAACCAGAAGCTCAGCACTTCCTCGGCCCTTGCGTGGACTTCCGCCGCCGTCGATCCTAGATCGCTCGCCAATGCCGACCTCCTCTCCTCAGATAATCAACATGGGTTGCCGTCTCAACCTTGCCGAGGGCGAGTCGATCCGTGCGTTGCTGGTGGGGCGTGACACGATCGTGGTGAACAGCTGCGCGGTCACCAACGAAGCGGTCAAGCAGACGCGCCAGGCGATCCGCCGCGCCCGCCGCGAGCGGCCCGAGGCGGAGCTCGTCGTCACCGGCTGCGCGGCGCAGATCGATCCCGCTGGCTTCGCGGCGATGCCCGAAGTGAACCGCGTAATCGGCAACGCCGAGAAACTCAGAGCGGAAGCCTGGGAAGCTTACGACGAGGTCCTCGTCCAGGACATCATGACGGTGCGCGAGACCGCGCCGCACCTCGCCGCGAGCTTCTCGACGCACGCACGCGCATTCGTCGAGGTTCAGAACGGCTGCGACCATCGCTGCACCTTCTGCGCGATTCCCTATGGCCGCGGCAACAGCCGCTCGGTGCCGGCGGGCGCAGTGATCGACCGCATCGCCGCGCTCGCCGAAAACCATGCCGAGATCGTGCTCACGGGCGTCGACCTTACCAGCTACGGCCCGGACCTCCCCGGCGCGCCCAGCCTCGGCCAGCTCGTCGAGCGCATCCTGCATCACGTGCCGCAGCTCCGCCGCCTGCGCCTTTCCTCGCTCGACGGGGTCGAGATCGACGACCGGCTGTTCGCCTTGCTCACCCAGGAGCCTCGCATCCAGCCGCACGTCCACCTCTCGCTCCAGGCGGGCGACGACATGGTGCTCAAGCGGATGAAGCGCCGCCACAGCCGCGCCGAGAGCGTCGCTTTGGTCGAGCGGCTCAAGGCCGCGCGGCCGGAGATCGCGATCGGCGCCGATCTCATCGCCGGCTTCCCTACCGAAGACGAGGCGATGTTCGCCAACAGCCTCGCGCTGCTCGACGATTGCGACGTGGTCCACCCCCATATCTTCCCCTACAGCCCCCGCGCCGGCACCCCCGCCGCGCGCATGCCCCAGGTCGCGCCGGCCGTGGTCAAGGCCCGCGCCGCCCGATTGCGCGAAGCCGCCGCGGCGCGCCGTTCGCGCTGGCTGCAAAGCCTGATAGGCAGCACCCAGCAAGTACTGGTAGAGCGCCCCGGCGACCGCGGCCATGCCGGCAATTTCGCCGAGGTACGTTTTCCCGCTCAGGAGATAGGTTCGATAGTGCAGGTCCAGATTGACGGTGTCGCCGATGGCGCGCTGACCGCAAATCCAGTTCGTCACCCCCGCGAAAGCGGGGGCCCATCTCCCGCGCTGTCCTCATTGTGGCACGGGCACGAGATGGGTCCCCGCTTTCGCGGGGATGACGAGGGCGCGCTGAAATGAGCACCAATCCCTCATGGCACGAGAAGCTGCTCGGCGGCTTCCGCAAGACGTCCGACCGGCTGCTCGGCAACCTCGCCGGGCTTTCGGGCGCGCGGCTCGACGAGGCGACGCTCGACGATATCGAGGAGGCGCTGATCGCCTCGGACCTCGGCCCCGGCACCGCCGCCAAGGTCCGCGCCCGCCTCGCCGAGGGACAATATGAGCGCAACATGGAGGAGCTCGGCATCCGCCTCGTCGTCGCCGAGGAGATCGAGAAGGCGCTCCAGCCGGTGGCGAAGCATCTCGAGATCGAGGCCTTCCCCCGCCCGCAGGTGATCCTGGTCATCGGCGTCAACGGCAGCGGCAAGACCACCACCATCGCCAAGCTCGCCAACAGCCTCGTCGAGCAGGATTACGGCGTGATGCTCGCTGCGGGCGACACCTTCCGCGCCGCCGCGATCGGCCAGCTCAAGACCTGGGCCGAGCGGATCGGCGTGCCGATCGTCACCGGCCCCGAGGGCGGCGACGCCGCGGGCATCGTCTACGAGGCGGTGAAGCAGGCGACCGCGACCGGCATCGACGTGCTGATCGTCGATACCGCCGGCCGGCTCCAGAACAAGCGCGAGCTGATGGACGAGCTCGCCAAGGTCCGCCGCGTGCTCGGCCGGCTCAATCCCGCGGCGCCGCACGACGTGGTGCTCGTGCTCGACGCCACCACCGGTCAGAACGCGCTGAGCCAGATCGAAGTGTTCAAGGAAGTAGCCGGCGTCACCGGCCTCGTCATGACCAAGCTCGACGGGACGGCACGCGGGGGCGTCCTCGTCGCTGCGGCCGAGAAATACGGTCTCCCCATCCACGCGATCGGCGTCGGCGAGAAGGTCGACGATCTCCGCCCGTTCGACGCCAACGAAGTCGCCCGCATCATCGCCGGCGTGGAAGAGCTTACCAATGGCTGAAACCCGCACTCCCCTTTCCCCCGGCATGCGCATGCTGATCGATTTCGGTCCGCTGGCGGTGTTCTTCCTCGTCAACAGCTATGCGCCGGGGCTCCAGATCCAGCGGATTATGACCGCGACGGTCGCCTTCATGGTCGCGATGGCGGTGGCGATGGGGCTCAGCTGGTGGAAGGCGCGCCACATCTCGCCGATGCTGTGGATCACCGGCGCGCTGGTGCTCGTGTTCGGCAGCCTGACGCTCTGGTTCCACGACCAGAGCTTCATCCAGATGAAGCCGACGATCGTCTACACGATGTTCGCGGTGATCCTCGGCTATGGGCTGATCGCGAAGAAGCCCTTGCTCCAGATGCTGCTCGAGACCGCCTATCCCGGGCTCTCGGCCAAGGGCTGGCGGCTGCTGACGATCAACTGGACCGGCTTCTTCGTCGCGATGGCGATCCTCAACGAGGTCATGCGCCAGGTGCTGAGCTGGGACCAGTGGGTGACGTTCAAGACCTGGGCGGTGATCCCGCTGACCCTCGTCTTCGCGATGCTCAACATCCCGATGCTGCTCAAACACGGGCTGCAGCTGGAAAAGCCCGAGGATACGCCCCTCCCGCCGGAAGGCTGACATGAACTCCCTCTCCCTCTGGGAGAGGGAAGGGGCCCGCGCGCGAAGCGCGTGGGAAGGGTGAGGGTGAGCGGTTATTCACCCTCACCCTTCCGCCGACTTCGTCGGCTCCCTCCCTCTCCCAAAGGGAGAGGGAGAAAAAAGCTCAGCCCTGATCCGCCCGGCTCACCCCCGCGCCATCCAGGTTCTGCGCGACGAAGTCCCAGTTGATCAAATTCGCCGACACCGCCTCGAGATAGGCCGGGCGCGCATTGCGATAGTCGACGTAGTAAGCGTGCTCCCACACGTCGAGCGTCAGCAGCGGCAGCATGCCGTCATAGACCACCGGGGTATCGGCGTCGTGCAGCGAGGTCACCTTGAGCTTGCCGCCGTCGAGCACCAGCCAGCCCCAGCCGCTCGCGAAATGGTTGGTCGACTCGGTCACCAGCGCCTTCACCAGCGCCTCGGCCGAGCCGAATCCGTCGTTGATCAGGTCGGCGAGCTTGCCGCTCGGCGCCTGCTTCTCGGGGCTCAGGCACTGCCAGAAGAAGCTGTGGTTCCAGATCTGGGCGGAGTTGTTGAACAGGCCCTTGTCGCCGGTCTCCTTGGCTTTCTGGATCACCTCGGAGAGCTTCAGCCCCTCGAGGCCCTTCTCGACCACGAAGCCGTTGGTCTTGTCGACATAGGCCTTGTGGTGCTTGCCGTGGTGGAATTCGAGCGTCTCCGCCGACATGTGCGGGGCGAGCGCATTCTTGTCATAGGGCAGCGCGGGAAGTTCGAAAGCCATGGGGATACTCCGTGTTCGATTCACCCGCCCAACGATCCGCGGCGGGAAGCGGTCCTCCCCTACCCCCGAAAATCCGCTCCTGTCCCGCAAATTTCGTTGCGTGTGACAAACGAAAATTCCGATCTTAAGCTGGAACCGCGGGCGCCGGGGGCAATCGGCGCCGCACAAGGAGGGGAGCCAACGCATGGACAAGTTTCTCGGCAATCTGCACGCGGTGCTCGCGGTCAGCCTGGTGCTGGCGATCGGCCTGATGTTCGCACCCTATTTCACGCCGCCGCTCGGGCTGTGGAACGGCATATTCCAGTGGCTCCACGTCTTCTTCGGGATCACCTGGGTCGGGCTGTTATATTATTTCAACTTCGTCCAGATCCCGACCATGCCCAGCATCCCGGTCGAGCTGAAACCTGGCGTGTCGAAATATATCGCGCCCAAGGCCCTGTTCTTCTTCCGCTACGCCGCCTTGCTCACCGTCGTCACCGGCCTGATCCTCGCCTGGCTCTATAACGAGCTCGAGGACGCGCTGCTGCTGCGCGAGAATGCCCGGCTGATCGGGATCGGCATGTGGCTGGCGCTGGTGATGGCGGCGAATGTCTGGTTCATCATCTGGCCCAACCAGAAGAAGGCGCTCGGGCTGGTCGAAGCCGACGACGCGACCAAGGCCAAGGCGGCCAAGGCCGCGATGATGGCCTCGCGGATCAACGTGCTGCTCTCGCTGCCGATGCTGCTGGCGATGACGAACTATCATTGAAAGAGGCACAGATTCCCCTCCCTGCAAGGGAGGGAAGTAGGATGGGAGTCCTAGGTCGAAGCGACATTCAAAATCCTCCCCCGCCAGGGGGAGGTGGCGCCGAAGGCGTCGGAGGGGGAGGTAAACGGCGTACTCTCCAATGGAGCGCCGTGATTCCGCCCCCTCCGTCACGCTGCGCGTGCCACCTTCCCCTGGCGGGGGAGGATTGAAAGGTCTCGCTCGCCTGAATGTCGATACGCCCTATCCCCCCGCCCCCAGCAGTTCGTGCCGCTTGAGCGCATGCCGAAGCTGGTCATAGGTCAACCCTAGCGCCTCGGCGGTCGAGCGCTGGTTGTAGCGGTGCTCGGCGAGCGCGCGCGACAGCAACTGCCGCTCGAACGCCGAGACGCGCGACTTGAAGTCGTTCCCGCCGTCGAACACCGCCACCGGCTCCACTTCTTCGGCGGGCGCAGGCGCGCCGGCAGCAGGCGCCGGAGCAACAGCCGCTGCCGCAGGCGACATCGGCCGCGGCCGGAAAGGCGACTTGAACGGGTCGATCTCGATCGAATCCACCGGCCCCTCGCGCTCCCAGCGATAGACCGCGCGCTCGACCACGTTGCGCAGCTCGCGGACATTGCCCGGCCAGTCGTAGCTCAGCAGCGCGTCGAGCGCGTTCGGGCCCCAGCCCGGCCAGTCGACCAGCCCGATCTCCGACGCCATGCGCCGCCCGAAGAACTCGGCGAGCACTTCGATATCCCCCCGCCGCGCCCGCAAGGGCGGCAAGGTCACCACCTCGAACGAGAGCCGATCGAGCAGGTCGGCGCGGAACGTCCCCTTCTCGACCTTGTCGGGCAGATGCTCGTTGGTCGCCGCGACGATGCGGACATCGACGTTCAGCGGCCGCGACGATCCGATCCGCGTCACTTCGCCATATTCGACCGCGCGCAGCAGCCGGTCCTGCGCCGCCATCGACAGCGTGCCGAGCTCGTCGAGGAACAGGGTGCCGCGATGCGCCTCCTCGAAGCGCCCCGCGCGCGCCTTGGTCGCGCCGGTGAACGCGCCCGATTCGTGCCCGAACAATTCGGCCTCGATCAGCGTCTCGGGAAGCGCGGCGCAGTTCATGATCACCAGCGGCTGGTCCCAGCGCGGGCTCAGGCGATGCAGGCGCTCGGCAACGAGTTCCTTGCCCGTCCCGCGCTCGCCGATGACGAGCACCGGCCGGTCGAGCGCCGCCGCGCGGCTGGCGCGCTCGAGTGCGTCGAGAAAGGCTCCGGATTGGCCGATGACCTGGGTCGCGCGCTCCATGCCGAACCTTTGGCGAATTTTCCCAACTCTTGGCAAGCGCTATTTATCGGGACCGCCCCTGAAAATGAGCAAAAACCACGGAAATCTGCGGTTTTCGCAAATTGGCACGCATCCTGCTGAGATGTCAGCAAGCTCGATAACGGGCCAACGAAAACACCAAGGTTCAGGGAACAAGATCATGACCTACGAAGCAGCCAATGTCCGCAATGCCTTTGTCGCAGTCACCATCGCCTTCCTCGCCAGCGCCGTCCTGATGGCCGGCGCGGTGGGCCCGGCGATCGCCTGAGGCCACGAAGTCTCCCCGCTCACCCGCCCCGGTGAGCGGAAACCCGCCGGGAGGGGCACCCCCTAGTCCCTCCCGGCGGATCCCAAAACGAAGGAGTGTTAGAATGGGTATCTTCTCGCGAACCCGCGATATCATCGCCGCCAACGTCACCGACCTGCTCGACAAGGCCGAAGACCCGGCCAAGATGATCCGCATGATCATCCTCGAGATGGAGGAGACCTTGGTCGAGGTTCGCGCCTCTGCCGCTCGCACCATCGCCGACCAGAAGGAAATGCGCCGCCACATCTCGAAGCTCGAGAAGCTCCAGGAGAGCTGGACCGAGAAGGCCGAGCTGGCGCTCTCCAAGGGCCGCGAGGACCTCGCCAAGGCCGCCCTGGTCGAGAAGCAGAAGGCTTCCGACATGTGCGAGCAGCTCTCGACCGAGATCGGCGTGCTCGACGAGGCCCTCAAGGCCTCCGAGGAGGACATCACCAAGCTCCAGAACAAGCTGCGCGAGGCGCGGGTTCGCCAGAACTCGATCGTCGCCCGGCTGGAGAGCGCCAACAACCGGACGCGCCTCCGCGAGATGACCAACGGCTCGAAGATGCAGGATGCGTTCTCGCGCTTCGACGTCCTCGAACGCCGGGTCGACTTCGCCGAGGGCCGCGCCGATGCGGCGGGCCTGGGCGGCGTCCCCAAGACGCTCGAGGAAGAGATCGCCGAGCTGCGCTCGTCCGAGAAGGTCGATGCCGAGCTCGAAGCGCTGAAGGCACGCCTGGCCAAGGGAGCGTAAGCGATGGAAGACGTCTTCGTGCCCATCGTCATCGTCGGGATCCTGTTCGTCGGTCTCCCCTGGGTGGTTCTGCACTACATCACCCGGTGGAAGACGGCAGCGACGATCACCGGCGAGGATGAGAAGCTCCTCGACGAGCTCTACTACACCGCTCGCCAGCTCGAGGAGCGCCTGCTCACCGTCGAACGCATCATCGCCGCCGACAACCCCGATTTCCGCCCGCTCTCGGCCTCGCGCCCCGAGCCGAGCCCCTTCGATATCTCCAGGAGGAACTGATGTCCGTCCGCACCAAATTCTACCTCGACAAGGCCAATGCCAAGTGGCTGGGCGTCTGCTCGGGGCTGGCGGATTACACCGGGATCGACGTGATCTGGCTCCGTGTCGGCGTCGCGCTCCTGACCTTCACGACCTTCCCGATGGGCCTGTTCGGCTATCTGCTGATCGCCTGGATGGCGCCGAGCCGCCCGGCCGGCCTCTACGAAGGTCCCGATGAGGCGAAGTTCTGGCAGGGCGTGCGCAGCAACCCGAGCCGCTCGACCGCCGAGGTCCGCTCGAAGTTCCGCGACATCGACCGCCGGCTCGCCGACATCGAGATGTACTATACGAGCCGCAACACCCGGCTCGCCGACGAGATCGACAGCCTCCGCTGAGGCGGGCGCAGTCAACAGGGAGGAAGAACATGAACTGGGGTGGACCGGGCTTTGTCCTCGCGATCATCGCCATCTCGACCGCCGGCTGGCTCATCAGCACCTGGATCCGCGCGAAGCACGGATATCCGATCGAGAATGAGTGGAAGGGCATGAGCCACCGCGGAGACGCCGAGGCGGACCGCAAGATCGAGCTCCTCTCTTCGGAGAACGAGCGCCTGACCGGCCAGATCTCGCGGCTCGAGGAGCGGATCGCAGTGCTCGAACGGATCGCCACCGATCCCGCCGAGCGCACCGCCCGCGACATCGACGCGCTGCGTTGAGGGAAGGACGAGAAGATGGGTGAAGCAGTGCTTATGCAGAACCTCCCGGGGCTCATCGGCGGCGCGATGCTGCTGGGGTTCTTCGGGATCGCAGGGTGGATCTACACCACCTGGCTGCGGATCAAGAACGGCTACCCGCTGGAGAACAGCTGGGGCAAGGCGATCTACCCGCAGAAGAACGACGAGGCGATGGAGCGCATTCGGCTCCTGAGCCAGGAGAATGCCCAACTCCGTGCCGAGCTCGGCTCGATCAAGGACCGGCTGGCGAATGTCGAGCGCATCGTCACCGACAGCGCCCACAGCCTCGACCGCGAGATCGAGCAGCTGCGCGGCAAGAGCAACTGAGGAGCAAGTTCGATGAACCCGATCCTGATCCCCATTCTCGGCATCGCCTGCGGCATGATCGCGATCGTGTTCGGCGTCGCCAGCGACATGTTCAGGCGCTGGCTCAAGCACAAGGAGGCGATGACCCAGGTGATCGCCGCCCAGACCGCCGAGCAGGCCGCTCAATATGCCGCCCATGTCGAGCGGCTCGAGCAGAGGGTCCGGGTTCTCGAACGGATCGTCACCGACCGCGGCATCGCCGTCGCGGATGAGATCGAAAAGCTGCGCGACGCGCCGCTCAACTAAGCCCCGCTGCGCAAGGCGCAGCCAAATTTGAGGCCCGCTGCGCAAAGCGCAGCAAAATTTGAGGAAAGCTGAAATGATGATCATCGTGCTCGCAGTGCTGACGGCACTGTGCGGGGGAGCTATGGCCCTCGCAGAAGCCCGGGACCGCCCCGTCCGTCGTGCGGAGAAGCTGGCCCGGCAGCAGCAACAACAGGGCGCCTGACGCGCGCCGCAAAGGGAGTAGAGGGAATGAACCCGTTCGAAATGGTTGTCGCGATCATCGTGGTGGTGACGATCGGCAGCGTCATCAAGGCGCGCTACGGCATCCGCAAGGATCGGCACGGCAACGAGCACTTCCACGGCGTCGACCCGGCAGCGACCGCCGACGCCGCCCGGCTCCGCGACGAGGTCCGCGCCCTGAAGGAGCGCGTCCAGGTCCTCGAGCGGGTCATCACCGACAATGAAGCCAGCAGCCTGCGCCTCGACCGCGAGATCGAAGCGCTGCGCGAGAAGAAAAACCCCTGAACAGGGAGACATGCAATGACCGTAGATCCCAATCTCTACATCACCCTTTCGGTCTCGGGCCTCGCCGGCCTGGCGATGGTGACCGCGGCGGGACTCTCGGGCTGGCGCGGCTGGCTGGCGTTCAAGCGCCAGGAGCTCGCCAACCGCCCGACCTCGGCATCGCCGGCCGAGCCCACCGTCCCCTCCGCCGCCTCGCGCATCGAGATCGCCGACCTGAAGGAGCGCATCCGCAAGCTCGAAGCGATCGCCGCGGGGGTGGATCTTTGACTTTCTCAAGCCCCTCCCCTTCAGGGGAGGGGTTGGGGGTGGGGCCTGTCAGTCTCACCGAGCCTAGCGCTTGCGGCACTGCCCCACCCAACCCTCCCCCTTCAGGGGAGGGGTATGCGAGCGGCAGTCATGCGTTATAGCGCCACCATGAACAGCCTGGCCGACATCCGTGACGAATACGCCTTCCTCGACGCCGACGATCGTTACCGCCTGCTGATCGACCTGGGCCGCGCGCTCGATCCGATGCCCGAGCCCCTCAAGACCGACGCCACCCTCGTCCGCGGCTGTTCGGCCGCTGTCTGGGTCTATCCCACCCGCAGCGACGACGGCACGCTCCGCTTCCTCGCCGATTCGAACGCCGCGATCACCAAGGGCATCATCGCCCTGATATTGCTGACGGTGCAGGACGGCAGCCCGGCCGACATCCTCGCCACCGACATCGAGGCCGCACTCGCCCCGTTCGACCTGCGCAACCAGCTCAGCTCTAACCGCACTCAGGGCATCCCCAACATGATCGCCCTGATCCGCGAGACGGCGCGGCGCTATGCGGGCTAAGGAGCGAGCCCCAGCTCTCCCGCCACCGCATCCAGGTCCGCCCCCTCGGGCACCAGCAGCCACTCCCGCGACGCCGCGCCGTTCACCACGGTCACCGCGCCGCGCGGGCACACGCCGAGGCACTTGACCTCGACGATCCCGGCCGCGCCCTTGCGCCCCTTCTTCAATCCCAGATGTTTCCGAAGCGCCTTGGCCAGCGGCGTCCTGCCCTTGGTTCCGAAGCCGCCACCCAGCTTCTTCGAGCATTTCGAGCAGACCAGGACCGTGTTCGACCAGTTGGAGCGAACGCTTCGCTTCAAGCGGGCTTCCACGTCCTGCGCTCTTCCGCGGTCTTGAGCACCTCATAGGCCGCCTGGATCGCCTGGAAGCGCTTGGCGGCCTCGGCGTCGCCGGGCTTCACGTCGGGATGGTTCGATTTGGCGAGCCGGCGCCACGCCATGCGCACCGCCTCGAAATCGCTGTCGACCTCGAGGTCGAGCACCTCGAGCGCGCGCATCTCGTCGCGCGATCGGCTGCCGTCGCCGGGGCCTGCCCAGCTATTGTGCTTCGATTCCGCGAAGCCCGAAGCGTCGCGCCGCTCCTCGGCCTCGCGCTTGGCGGCTTCCTCGGCGGTCAGGCCCTCGAAATAGTTCCAGTTGCGGTTGTACTCGGCGGCGTGCGCCTCGCAGAAATACCAGCGCTCGGGACTGTTGGGCGATTTGGGCGCGGGCCGGTCGCCGGGCGACTCGCAGCCGTGCCGGTCGCACAGCCGCACCTGCACGGCCTCGCGCTCGGCGCCATAAGCGCGCCAGCGGGGGAAGCCCCAGTCGGAGGATCGCGTCGCACGTGCCATTGAGCGCCAGATAGGGGGGCGGCGCTGCAAAGGCTAGGCGGAACCTGCAATTCTCCCCTCCCTTGCAGGGAGGGGAGTTCTGAGAAGAAAATGCCAGAGGGTCTATAAGCCGGGTTCTGTCCTCGCGCCGAAACGCGATGTGCGGCCATTCCTCTAGGCGGCGGATCGCTCCGCCGCTCAAGCAACCAACCCGGGCGACGGGCCGGAACCAGGCCCATATGCCGCCCCTATTCGGTCTTGCTCCCGGTGGGGTTTGCCATGCCGCTTCCGTTGCCGGTCGCGCGGTGCGCTCTTGCCGCACCCTTTCACCCTTGCCCTCAATCCCGAAGGACCAGCGGGCGGTCTGCTCTCTGTGGCACTTTCCCTGAACCAGCAAGCTGGCCCGCCGGGCGTTACCCGGCACCGTGTTTCCGTGGAGCCCGGACTTTCCTCGGCGATGCTTGCGCATCGACGCGGCCGCCCGACCCTCTGGCACCATCCGATCTAGCGCAGCGCAAGCCGCGCGCAAGGACTTATCCCGCCCACATTCAAAATCCTCCCCCGCCAGGGGGAGGTGGCGCCGAAGGCGACGGAGGGGGAGGTAAGCAGCGTACCTTGCAATGGAGCGCAGTGATTCCGCCCCCTCCGTCATGCTTCGCATGCCACCTCCCCCTGGCGGGGGAGGATTAGAAAGCCAAGCGCGCCTAGCGGGACTAAACCTAGTCCCGCTTCACCGCCTTGCCCCAGGCGAGCACTTCGACCAAAGTCTGGGTCGAGAGCGGCCCGCGGCCGATCGGGATGCGGCGATAGTCCGATCCGACCTCGACCACGCCGTCGGCGCCGTTCACCCGCGCCGTGCGCGTGAGCGCCGCGGTCGCCTCCGCCACGGTGGGCGCGTTGACCGATGGGATCTCCTTGCCGTCGTCGCTGGACCGGACCGTGCCGGCCAGCCGCACCTGCACCGGCCCCAGTCGCACCATTCCGCTACCGTTGAGCATCGACTTGCCTCCGACCTTGCACCCTAGGCCGGATTTCGCTGCCACGGTATGTCCGGAAAGGGTGAACGGCGCGCGAACCTTCTTTTTCGTGCAGCTATCTCAATCGTCGCCCTGCGGCTTGGGGAGGAGCAAGGCGAGCAGGATGCAGCGGCATTCCATGTCGATCTCGCCGTCGATCAGCTCGGGCCGGAAGCGCCGCTGGAACGCGACCACCGCCGCCTCCTCGTCGGTCACGTCATAGCCGAAGCGCTCGAGCGCGAGCATGAAGCCGGCGTCGGGCCAGCCGGGATCGACGAGGTTCCGGGTCGGCCGCGGCAGAGCGAGCCGGAGCCGCGCCAGTGCATGCCAGTTGAACAGCTCGCCCGGATCCTGCTTGCGCGCCGGCGCCACGTCCGAATGGCCGACCACGTTGCCGCGGGTGATGCCGTGGCGTTCCTTGATGTCGGCGACCAGCGGGATCAGCGCGCCCATCTGCGCCTCGGGGAAGGGCCGATAGCCGAACTCGTGCCCCGGATTGACGATCTCGATCCCGATCGACGCCGAGTTGACGTCGGTGACGCCGCGCCAGTGCGAGCGCCCGGCGTGCCAGGCGCGGTGGCGCTCGTCGACCAGCCGCAGGATGCGCCCGTCCTCGTCGACCAGATAATGCGCCGAGACCTTGGCCTCGGGATCGCGCAGCCGGTCGATCGCAGCCTGCGCGCTCTCCATGCCGGTATAATGGAGCACCAGCATCGACACGGGCAGCTCGCGCGCGTCGAAATTGGGTGAGGGCGCGTCGATGATATGGAGGCCGGTGGTCATCGCCGGCGATCGTAGGAGCGCGGACGCGCCTGCCGCAAGGGGTTCAGCCGAAAGCCGCGCGCTTCGGCTGCGCGGGCTCGATCGCGCGATAGAAGCCGCGGAACCGGTCGCAGGGCTGGAACCGGTCGGTCAGCCCGATCACCGTCTCGCCCGCGCCGAGCACCAGCAGCCCGCCCGGTCGCACCGCCGAGGCGAGGATTCCGAACACGTCGCGGCGGACCTCCTGCGAGAAATAGAGGAGGACGTTGCGGCACAGCACCACGTCGAACTTGCCCGGCGGGGCCGGATCGGCGGTCAGGTTCTGCTGGCGGAACTGGATGCGGCGCAGCAGCTCGGGCTTGGCCGTCCAGTCGCCGCCGGCGCTGTCGAACCAGGTCATCATCCGCCGCACCGGCAGGCCGCGCTGGATCTCGAACTGCGAATAGCGCCCGGCCCGCGCCCGCGCGAGCGCCGCGGGGGAAACGTCGGTCGCGACGATCTCGGGCGCCGCGACGCCCTCGCCCATCCCGCGCTCGTCGAACAGCATCGCCAGGCTCAGCGGTTCCTGGCCGGTCGAGCAACCCGACGACCAGATGCGGATCCGGCGCTCGGGCGTCTCGGCCTGGAGCGCCTTGGCGGCATCGGCGATCATGTCGAGCACCGCCGCGTCGCGGAAGAAGCTCGTCTCCTGGTTCAACAGCGCATCCACGACTTGATCCCCCAAATCCCCCGTTCGTGTCGCGACGAGCTGGGCAACCAGCTGGTCGAGCGACGCGAGTCCCTTTTCGCGCAGCAGCGGCTTGAGCGCGGTCTCGATCCGCCACGCACGGTTGGCAGCGATCTGCTGCCCGGTGCGCTGCTCGAGCAGCGCCGAAATCAGGTTCATCGTCCCCGACGAACCCTGCGGCGTCGATCCGGGAAAGTGCATCATGCCCTCCCCTGCCGCGCCACCAGCCGCCCGAGCTCGTCGGGCGGCAATATCGCGCTCGCATGGCCGGCATTGGCCACCGCGCCCGGCATCCCCCAGATCACCGAGCTCTCGCGATCCTGCACCAGCATCCGCGCGCCGGCCTCGACCAGCCGCTTCGCGCCCTCCGCGCCGTCGCGGCCCATGCCGCTCAGCATCACGCCGAGCGCGCGCTTGCCGAACGCCTCGGCGATCGATTCGAGCATCGGGTCGACCGAGGGCATGCATCCGCTCAGCGAGCGCTCGTCGCTCAGCCGCACCGCCCAGCCGTCGGACATCCGCGCCACGCGCATATGCGCGTCCCCCGGCGCCACGATGATCCGCCCGGGCCGCACCCGCATGCGATCGGTCGCGACTTCGCACGGGCGGCTGCCCAGCACCGCGAGCTGCGCCGCGAAATAGCCCATGAAGGAGATCGGCAGATGCTGCGTCACCAGGATCGGGACCTGGAAGCTGGCGGGGATCGCGCGCAGGAACTGGCTGAGCGCATGGATGCCGCCGGTCGAAGCGCCGATCGCGACGATGTCGAAGTCGTGCGGGGCCGCCACCGGCGCGAAACGCGTCGGGGCATTGGACAGCGGCGTCGGCTCTGCCGGCGTCTCGATCAGCCGCGCCAGCCGCTCCTCGAGCACTTCGGCGAAGCGCCCGCCGAACGCGCCGATCCCGGGCTTGACCAGGGTATCCGCCGCGCCGAGCGCGAGCGCCTGCACCGTCACCGCCGCGCCCTCGTCGGCCGAGGAGGAGACGATCAGGACCTTGGCGCCGTTGCCCATGGCGAGCACGTCGGGGAGCGCGGTCAGGCCGTCGATCCCGGGCATTTCGATGTCGAGCAGGATGATGTCGACTTGGTGGTTCGCCAGATAGTCGAGCGCGGCGCGCACGTCGCTCAAGGCGGCGGCGACGCGGAAGCGCCGCGTGCCGTCCACCATCCGTCCGAGCACCGATCGCGCGACGACCGAATCGTCGACGATCAGCACCTGCGCGACCGTGAACGGCGCGCCGGTGTCGGCCAGATTGGTGCTTCGCGCCACCCTCACGCCCCTTACGCGGACTTCAGGCTACGCCGACGATCTGCAGCTTGCTTTCGAGCGTCTCGCGATCGAACGGCTTCATGACATATTCGTCGGCGCCGGCTTCGATCGCCGCGCGGATATAGGCCATGCCGTTCTCGGTGGTGCAGAACACCACCTTGGGGCGCTGCGGCAGCCCCGAATCCTTGAGCGCGCGCAGGAAGTCCATCCCGCTCATCACCGGCATGTTCCAGTCGAGCAGGACCACGTCCGGCGGCGTCGCCATGCACGAATCCAGCGCCTCGCGGCCGTCTCCGGCCTCGCGTACTTCAAAATCGAGCGTCTCGAGGATGTGCCGCGCGACCTTGCGGATCACCTTGGAGTCGTCGACGACAAGACAAGTCTTCATGTTTCCCTGTTCCCCGATAGTCAGGCGTCTGTTCCATCATAGTGCGCCAACAGGCGTAAGCACCGCGTTAATCGAACAAAATCAGTTGATGGTTCCCGAATAGCCGGGGACCAGGGATGCGAGATCGATCGCGAGGATCGGTTCGCCGTCGCGTTCGACGATCCCGCGCCCCGCCCGGCGCCACGCGGTGTCGAGCGCGACGCCCCCCGCGAGCGGCAGCAGGTCGAACGGCGCGACGTCGTCGAGCGCGTCGACGAGCAGCGCATAATGGTGCCCCTCGACCAGGGTGATCACCGCGCGCTTCGCCTGGCTGGCGCTGTCGAGCCCCAGCGCGCTGTGGGTGTCGACCACGGTCACCACCCGGCTGCGCAGCGCCGCCAGCCCGCGGACGTGCTGCGACGCGAGCGGCACCTGCGTGACCTCGCCGATGTCCACGACCGATTCGACCTGGTCGGAATCGATCGCGACGGCGCGTCCGGCCACCTGTGCGATGAGATAGAGATGCGTCATCAGCGGCCCTTTCCAGCCACGCGGGCCTCGAGCGCGGAGAGCAGGCCCGCGCGATCATAGCGATAGACGCTGTCGTCGCCCGCGCCGGCCGCGGCACGGCGGTTGCGCAGCCGCACCACCGGCGCCTTCTCGGCAAGCTCGGCGGGCGCATCGCTTGCGGAGAGCACCACCGCCGGGGTCTCGCCCGCCGGCAGCTGCGTCACGACACGGTATCCAGCGGTCTCGAGCAGCGGCCGCACGAACGAGGCCATCCAGCCGTCCTTGTCGCCCGCGATCAGGCAGAGCGGCGCGACATCGTCTCCGCCCCGGTCGGCATGCTCGTCGAACACCCACAGGATATCGAGCAACTCGACCTGCTCGTCGTCGATCAGCGCGACGCCCGCGATCGGCCCCGGCTCGCGCGCGGGTACCAGTTCCTCGGGCAGCACGATGATGTCGAGCGCCTCGTCGATCGCGTAGCTGACTTCGTTGGCGCCGTCCTTCAGGCGCAGCACGTTGAGCCTGCTCCGCCCCTCGATCTCGCCCTGCGCGGCGAGCGGCAGGATCCGTCCGTCGATCGTCACGCGGAAGCGGCCCGCGGCGAAGCGCACATTGTCGCCATCGACCTGCTCGACCCGGTCCACCGCCGCCAGCGGCACCGCGCGGCGTACGCCGTCGAGGTCGCAGAACATCAGCGCGGGCATGCCCAACTCCGCGTCCACCACTTCCTCGTCGTCTTCGACCTGCTCGTCCTCGCGGTTGAAGTCGAGCCCGGCGACATGGGCGATCCCCGCGCAATCGAGCAGCAGCATCGGCAGCCCCGAATCGGGCAGCGTCTGCCCGGCATAGACGCCGGTGGACATCACTGCCGGCGAGGCCGGCTTGATCACCAGTTCCTCGTTGTCGAGGACCATGTCGGCGGCGAGCGCATAGCTGCCCTCGCCGATGTTGACGATCGAGATCATCCGCGGCCCGTCATTCTTGGCGCGCGGGATTTGGAGCACTTCGCACAGGTTGAGCAGCGGCATCCGCCGGCCGCGCACGCTGAGTACCTTCGCGCCGCCGATCGTGTCGATCCGGATCGCGTCGGCCTGGTCGGTGACGATCTCCTCGATCGCCTGGCGCGAGATCGCGAAACGCTGGCCGCCCGCGCCGACGACGATCGCCGAGATGATCGACAGCGTCAGAGGCACATGGATCGCGAGCCGCAGCCCCTTGCCCGGCATATTGTCGAGGTCGACGCGGCCGCCGATCTGCTCGATCGAGGCGCGGACAATGTCCATCCCCACCCCGCGGCCCGAGACTTCGCTGACCTGGTCCTTGCTCGACAGTCCTGCCTCGAACACGAGCTCGAGCTTGGCCCGCTCCGAAAGCGCGCGCAGCCTGGCCTCGTCGCGGCCGTTCGCCACGAGCTTGCGGATCAGCCGCTCGGTGTCGATCCCGCGGCCGTCGTCGGTGATCTCGATGATGATCTGGTTGCCCGACTGGCGCGCCGAGACGACCAGCCGGCCATTCTCGCGCTTGCCCGCCGCACGGCGGTCCTGCGGCGTCTCGATGCCGTGGTCGATCGCGTTGCGGACGATGTGGACCAGCGGGTCGCGCATCATCTCGATCATCTCGCGATCGAGCTCGACGTCCGATCCCTCGACATGGAGCGTCACCGACTTGCCGAGCCCTGCCGCGGTGTCGCGCACCATGCGCGGCAGCGCCGAGAACAGCGCATCGATCTTCTGCATGCGCGTGCGCGTCACCGTGTCGCGCATCTCGCCGACGGTAAGCGAAAGCCGCTCGAGCGCCGCCTCGATCGTCGGATCGATGTCGCCGCCGCGCAGCCGCCGGGCGAGCTCGTTGCGCGCCAGCACCATGTCCGACATGCCCGACATCATCCGGTCGAGCAGGTCGACGTTCAGGCGGACGCTGCGCGCCGGCGCGCGGCTCAGCGCGGGCTGGCTCGCCTGGGATATCTCCTCGGCGCCTTCCTCGAGCGCCGAGATCAGCAATTCGTCGCCGCTGTCGGGCAGGCTGGTCCCCGAATCGATCGCCTCGACCAGCTCGCCGATCCGGTCGACGATCGCGAGCACGGCGTTGACCAGCGGCCGGTCCGGCACGCGCTTGCCCTCGCGGACCTGCGCCAGCACGTCCTCGGCCGAATGGCTCAGCCGGCCGAGCCGCGGCAGGTCGAGAAAGCCGCAGCTCCCTTTGACGGTGTGCACGAAACGAAAGATCGCATCGAGCCGCGCGCGATCCGCGGGCTGCGCTTCCCAGGCGACGATCTCGCCCGAAAGCGCCTCGAGCGTCTCACGCGTCTCGGCGATGAATTCCTGAAGCAGGTCGTCCATGGGGCCCCGGAGCAAATTTGCGGGGGCACTGTGCAGTATCGGTAGTTAAAAGGGCGTTAGCCTTGCAACCTGCGCAAACCACCCGCTACCCCGCAATCATATGCTGCCGGGGGGAGCGTGGGATGATCGACTGGCGAAGTCTATTCAAGCTGCCGAGCGGTGAGGTCGCCGACGGACCAGCAGACGAGCCTTATCGTGTCTTCACGCGAGCATATGATCTGGAGCTTCCAGGCGCCGGCATCACCGAGCGCTTGTCGACATCCAACCCCGATAAGCTCGCGTGGCGTGACTATGATGGCACCGGCTGGCGCGAAGCCCGGAACTTGGCGGAACACCTCGCGGAGGGCCAAGCTTCGATCGGCGATGCCATAAGCACTGCGCTGGGGAGCGACGCAGCCGAGTTCGCGGTCACCTTGTTGATCGACCAATCTGGATCAATGAAAGGCGCCCCGATTGCCGCGGTGGCGAACGCAACGCGTGACTTCGAAGCATGCCTGTCGCGTGCCGGAGCCCGGACCGAAGTGCTCGGTTTTTCCACCGCGGGCTGGCATGGCGGTTTCGCACGGGAGGCGTGGCTTCGCGGTGGGCGACCCGAGCGCCCTGGCCGCCTCTGTGCCTTGTTACACATCGTCTATAAATCCGCCGATGAGCCCGAATGGTCTCCGCAATCGCAGCAGGCAATGCTTCACCCCGACCTGCTGCGCGAAAATGTGGATGGGGAAGCGCTGGATTGGGCTGTGGAACGCCTCTCCTCCGCTCCCGCCCGATACAAGTTGTTGATCATGTTGTCCGACGGAGCACCCGTCGACGACTCCACACTCAAGGAGAATGGTCCGTCCTATCTCGAATGGCACCTTTGTCGTTCAATCGCCCGAATTGAGGGCGGGAATGAGGTTACTTTGGGCGCCTTGGGTATCGGTTACGAAGTCGGTCGCTACTATCGACACTCGCGCGCGGGGGGAGATCGATACTCTTCCCGAGGATCTAACGAAGCTGTTCGGGAGCCTCGTGGAGATTGTCCGCCTGTCCATCGATTCGAAGTGAGTTACCGCAACTACCCGGGAGGTTAGCCCACCCGGAACGACGCCCCGAACAGCAGCACCTCCGACTCCGGCGGGCTCACCTGCAGCGTCCCCTCGCCCTGCGTCACCAGCGCGTGCGCCAGGAACGCCGCCGCGGCGCGCGGGGTGATCGGCATGTCGTCCTGCCCGCCGGCCAGCGCACCGCGCAGCTCGGGGTCGAGCACGATCCGCGGGCCGTCGGCGCGCACGACGATCTCGATCGATCCGTCGACGATCTCGGCACCGATATCGAGCTGGCCGCCGCGGATCAGCGCGTCGCCGCCGATCAGCGCCAGGTTGAGCAGCACCTTGATCGCCTGCTTGGGCAGCACCGGATCCTCGACCATCCAGCCGATCTTGACGCGGTGGTTGTCGCCGAACAGCCCCTCGATCGCCGCCTGCGCCTCGCGCGTGTCGACGGTCTCGCCGAAGCCGCCCGCGGCGCCGAACGCCAGCCGGAAGAATTTCAGCTTGTTCGCCGACGCCTTGGCGCTCTCGCTGAGCAGCTCGAGGCAGCGCGCGCGCATCTCGGGATCATGCTCGTCGGCGAGCAGCTCCAGCCCGTTGTTGAGCGCGCCGACCGGGCTCAGCAGGTCGTGGCAGAGCCTTGAGCACAGGAGGCTCGCGAAATCGGTCGGGCTGATGTTCAAGAATGTGGCTCCGGTTACCCCAGGCCTCTTTGGCGCAGCCGCGAGGCCGCTGCAAGCGGCGCCCTCCGATCGCTAGCCGACGCGACGGCCCGAGAAGAGCTGGATCAGCCCGACGACGATGGCGACGACCAGCAGGATGTGGATCAGCCCGCTGCCGATATGGAAGGCGAAGCCGAGCAGCCACAATATGAGCAGGATGATGGCGATGGTCCAAAGCATCTCGATGCACTCCGTTGATTTCGATAGGCAAACGAGACGCCGAGGCGAAGTGTTCCGGTCGCCTCCGTCCCGGCCGATCCGCGCCCCGCAGTCCGTTTCTAGGTAGTGTCAGCGCGTCGCCCCGGGGTTCCCCCCGATTGAGGCGCGCGCATTCGGACGCATAATCGGTTCGCGATCGAAGAGGTCGGGATTTGCCAGTTGCCCAGCGCATTTCTCCCACGGCCTTTTCGCACGCCATGATGCAACGGTCTCTCTCTCCTCCCCCCTTGAGAGGCGCGTCATCAGGTGCGGCGGCGGGATGGACAGCGACCGCCGCCGCGCCGACTTCGCTGGCTCCGGGCTGGCGGGGACACCGGCACGCAGGTCTGATGCTCTCCGAAACCTGTGCGCCGGGTCCGGCAACGCCCGCCGCGTGCAGCCAACGGCGAGGGTCGCGTGCACAACGCGGCCCTCTTTTTTGCCCGCCGGAATCTGCCCGGTACGGCAGGCCGCAGGCTAGGGGTTTTTCTCTATGGCCACCCGCCGCGCTTTCACCGAGACTGCCCGTGGGCAACAGGGACTGACGCGCCGGGGCTCGCGCTTCGGCGGGCCGCCGCGGCCATTGTCAGCCCTGATGTGGCGAGGACGGCGATGCACGAAGGACCTTCCGGCTTTGGGGCGTGCCCATGAGCAGCGTGACGCGCCGGGTGCTGATCGCCGACGATCATGACGTGGTCCGCCGCGGCGTGCGCATGCTGCTGGAAACGCGTCCCAATCTGCACATCGTCGCCGAAGCCTCCAACGGCCGCATGGCGCTGGAGGAGGCGCGGTCCACCCAGCCCGACATCGCCGTGATCGACTATTCGCTCCCCGAGCTGAACGGCCTCGACCTCACCGCCGCGCTCAAGCGCGAGAATCCGCGGATGGAAGTGCTGGTCTATACGATGCACGAGCGCGAGGACCTGGTGCTCGAGGTGCTGCGCGCGGGCGCACGGGGCTATGTCCTCAAATCGGATACGGAGAAACACCTGCTCGCCGCGATCGACGCCCTGTCGATCCACCGCCCCTATTTCTCCGGCGTCATCTCGGAGACCCTGCTCGAGCGCTTCCTCGATTCCTCCCCCCACGCGCAGGCGACGCTGACGCACCGCGAGCGCGAGGTCGTCCAGCTGATCGCGGAGGGCAAGATCAACAAGGAAGTCGGCTACATCCTCAACATCAGCGTCAAGACGGTCGAGACCCACCGCGCCTCCGCCATGCACAAGCTCAAGCTGCGCACCACCGCCGAGCTCGTCCGCTTCGCCGTGCGGAACAACATCATCGAGCCCTGAGCGTGGGCTGACTGGTCCGCACGCAAGTACGTCATCCCGGAAGCCAATTTTCTCCAAATCTTTGATTTGGTCAGAAAATTAAGCTGTCCGGGATCCACCGTGAGGCAGATGCTGGAGGATGAGGTGGATCCCGGCCCCTTAGGTCGTATCGACATTCAGCCTCTATTTTCCCTCGCCCCCTGCAAGGGGGAGAGGGTTGCGCAGACTTAGGTTTTGCGAAGCAAAGCCTTAGTCGGAGCTGGGTGAGGGGGTGCGGCTGCGCAGCAGCCGCGCGGAGCTGCGCTCCGCTCTACCCCTCTCCAAGCTGCGCTAGGCAGCAAGCTGCCAAGCT
>NZ_JAPKNM010000009.1 GCF_026460985.1 Sphingomonas sp. | reverse complement strand
GGCTGCGCGGCCTGCGCAGCCGCCACCGCGCGGTCGAGATCGGCTTGGGTGCCCAGGCGAACGTGGGCCTGGACGTCGCCGGTATTCGGATCGAAAACGTCGCTCTCGCGCGACGTGCCGCCGCCCTCCGGACCCGCGATGAAATGGTCGATGATGCGCATGGTTACTCCTCGTTGATGCGAGCGGCGCAGCCCTAGAGGGTCTGCCCGTCGTCGATCGTGAAGACCGATCCCGTCACCTGGCGGCTGCGATCGGAAGCGAGGTACAGGATCATCGGATCGAGCGCGTCGTCGTCCATCACGCGCTGCCGCGGGAAGCCGGCGAGCAAGGATTGCCCTGCCGGCGCATCCCAGATCGCTTCGTTCATCTCGGTCGCCACATAGCCCGGGCAGACGATGTTGACGTTGATCCCCTTCATCGCCCAGTCGCGCGCCAGCGAGCGGCCCATCTGCGCCACCGCGGCCTTGGTGGCGCTGTACGGCGCGATGCCGGCCGCCGGTTGATGCGCCGTGATCGACGAGATGATGACGATCCGGCCGTGCCAGCGCTCCGCGGAACCGGCGGCGATCATCCGCCGTGCACCTTCGCGCACGGTGAGGAACACGCCACGCAGATTGACCGCGACCATGCGATCGAACGCGTCCGCCGCGAGTCCCAGCGCGCTGCCCGCGACGTTAAGGCCGGCATTGGCGATCACGGTATCGACCGGCCCGAAGCGCGCGGCGGCGGCATCATAGGCCGCGATGATCGAGGCCTCGTCGGCGACATCGAGCGCGACGGGCAACGCTTCGCCGCCCGCCACCACGATTTCCTCGGCGAGCGCCTCCAGCAATTCGACACGACGCGCGCCGATGACGACCCTCGCCCCGCTCGCCGCGAGGACCAGCGCGAACCGCCGTCCCAAGCCGGACGAGGCACCCGTGACCAGGGCTACACGCCCGTCGAGATCGAAGGAAAAACCGGTCATCATTCCCCTTTCGACGGTGGGCGGCGGGCGTGCTCAGCCGCGTCCGAGCGCCGCGGCGGCACGAGCGGCCATGGCACGCTTGTCGAGCTTGCCGGTCGCGCCCACAGCCATTGCGTCGACGAACAGCAGGTGCTCGGGCCATTTCTTGCGCGAGAGGCCCTGGGCGACGAGGTGCGCGATCATCATGTCGAACGCGATCGGCGCCGCGCCCCGGCGCACCCGGCAGACCGCGCAGGCCTGCTCCCCGAGCTTGCGGTCGGGAACGCCGACCACGGCGACCTCGGCGATCGCCGGATGCCGCAGCAAAGCGGCCTCGATCTCGGCGGGATCGATGTTGAAGCCGCCGCGGATGATCTGGTCCTTGATCCGCCCGACCACCGTCACGAACCCCGCCTCGTCGCGCACGATCTCGTCGCCCGTCAGGTAAAAGCCGTCGGCGGTCATCCGCTCCTGCCCGGCGCCGAGCCCTTCGGCATAGCCGAGGAACAGCGACGGGCCGCGGACCCCGGCCTGGCCCCGCCTGCCGCGCGGCAGCGCGACGCCGTCCGGGCCGAATGCCTCTTCCTCAGTGCCTGGAAACGGTATGCCATCCGTGGCCTGCCGTATGGACAAGGGGTCGGACGGCCGCGTCGAGCAATGGCCCATGCATTCGGACATGCCGAACATCCGGAGCGCCTTCAGCCCCAGCAGCGTCTCCGCATCGGCGATCAGCTCGGCGGTCATCGCGCTGCCGCCGACGGCCGCCGCCCTGAGTGGCAGCCGGCCGGACCAGGCGCTGGTGCGCGCCGCCTCCAATATGGTGAAGAGATGCGTCGGCACCATGATCGCCCAGCCGCAGCGATGATCGACCGCGCGGGCCATCGCCGCGACCGGGTCCCAAGGATCGACGAGCACCAGCGCGCGCCCCTGCGACAGTGCGAAATGCGCCGTGAAGGTGAAGCCGGGCGCGCTGTCGAGCGGGACGATGGCGAGGATCGAATCCGCATCCTCGAGCCCGGCGATCGCGGCGCAGGTTCGGGTGGCATGATTGAGCGCCTCGGCGCCGTGGATCACGCCTTTGGGCACTCCGGTCGACCCCGAGGTGAATCCGATGAGCACGGCCTCCCGGTCACGTGGATCGCCGGAACGGGACCCCTGCCCCGCGCCTATGATCGCCGCGCCCCCCTGGGCATCCGCAACCACGCGCGCGACATGGCCCAGGCGATCCTCGAGCACGCGAAGCTCCGCTTCGGCCAGCTTCGGCGAATAGGGGCAGAAGACCGCCTCGCAGGCCGAAACGGCGAGCGCGACCACGATCGTCCCCGCATGCTTGGCGCCGGCGACGAGCACCCGGGTCCCGGGCGCGACCCCGGCCGCCTCCAGTCGTACGGCACAGGCCGACGCAAGTGCGCGAAGCTCCCCGCGCGTCCAGCGCCGGTCGTCGCAGTCGATCAGCGCGGTCGCGTCCGGATCCGCCTCGGCCAGCGCCGCGAATTGCGGCCACAGTCGCGCATCGGTCCAGGTCACCCCGTCGGCATGGTGGCTAGCCAAGCGACTGCCCTCCGTCGACGAGGAAGGTCTGGCCGGTGATGAAGCTACCCGCATCCGACGCCAGCAATGCGAGCGTCCCGCTAACCTCCTCGGGTCGGCCGAAGCGGCCCAGCAGGATCCTGGCGCGCGTCTTCTCCTGGATCGCGGGATCGAGCGTCTCGGTCATCCCGGTCTCGATCGACCCCGGCGCGATCGCGTTGACGCGGATGCCGTGCTCGGCCCATTGCGCGGCAAGGTCGCTGGTCAGGTGGACGATCGCCGCCTTGCTGGTCGTATAGGGCACCACCTGCCCGTCCGCCGGGCGATAGGAGATGAACGCGCCGACCGAAGCGATGTTGACGATCGCCCCGCCGCCCTGCGCGATCATGTGGCGCGCGGCGTGACGGCACGCGAGGAAGGTGCCGGTCACGTTGACCTCCATCACCTTGCGCCAGCCCTTGACGGGGATGTCCTGCGGCAGTCCCCACCAGGATGCACCGGCATTGTTGACGAGGATGTCGAGCCCGCCGAGCCTCGCCACCGTATCGGCGACCACGGCCTCGACCGATTCCTCGTCGGATATGTCGCAGGCCAGCCCGATCGCGGGCACGCCGAACCGTTCGGCCAGGCCCGAGGCGATCGCCGCGCATTCGTCGCCGTTCCGCGAGGCGAGCGCGACCGCGCAGCCGAGATCGGCCAGCGTCGCCGCCATCGCCTCGGCCAGCGCGCCGCGCCCGCCGGTGATGAGGGCGCGCTTCCCGTCGAGGCGGAAGCCCGCGGTCGCGAAGCCGGGCGAAAGCTCAGCCATTCCCGCCTCCCGCCAGCAGGTCCACCTCCTCGGTGACCAGGATGATGCGGCGCCCGCCCATGCCCTTGGTCTGCGCGGTCGCCGCCGCCCATTCGGGTGAAGCGAAGGCCGCATCGAGTGCCGCCTGGTCGGCGAAGGTCAGCACGGCATGCCCGTCCCAGCCCGGCACCTCGGGACTGTCATAGTCCTTGGTGACCGCGCCGTGGCGATAGGCGATCAGCCCGGGCAGGCGCTTCGCCGCATCGGCATGCGGCCCGCGCCACCACTCGGTGAAGCGCGCCTGCGTCCAGTCGCCGGGGCGGCTGGCGAGCACGACCAGGCTGACCGCCATCGCCTTACTTGCCCATCCAGACCGGCTGGCGCTTCTCGAGGAACGCCGCGACGCCTTCCTTGGCGTCCGCCGAATGGTGGACGACGTTGCAGGTCATCGTCTCGAGCGTGATCAGCGAATTGGTGTCGGCGTCCAGGCCGCGATTGACCGCCATCTTGGTCATCCACATGCAGAAGGGGCTCTTGTCGATCAGCGGCGCGCAGAAATCCTGGATCAGCTGTTCGAGCTCGTCGCTGGGCGCCGATGCGTTGCACAGGCCCCATTCGACGCATTCGTCGCCCGAAAGCAGCTTGCCGGTCAGCATCAGCTCCTTCGCTTTGCGCATGCCGATATAGCGCGGCAGACGGTAGATCGGACCGGCGCCGCCGAACAGCGCGCGACGGATGTGGAAATCGCCGATCTTCGCGTCCGATGCCGCGATCCCGAAGTCGCAGGAGATGAACAGCTCGAACCCGCCGGCAACGGCATAGCCCTCGACGCAGGCGATGGTCGGCTTCTTCATGTTGTAGATCTTGTCGTAGGTGCGGGCCGAATCGATGGCCAGCTGGAGCGACGTGCTGGTCTCATGCAGCACCGGACCGACAAGCTGCCCGAGATCCGCCCCGGCGCAGAAGGTATTGCCGCGGCCGCGAAACACCACCGCCAGCGCCTTATCGTCCTCGGCCGCGCGATCGACTGCCGCTTCGAGGTCGCGAAGAAGCTGCGGGCTGACGCAGTTCTTCACATGCGGACGGTTGAGCCAGATCGTGCAGATGCCGTTGTCGGCGAGCTCGTACTGGATGACGTCCTTTTCGGGTTCCATGCCCTGTCTCCTTGATTGATCGGTTAGTCTTTCGGTGTCGCGTCGGGCGGCGCCAGCAGCGCGCCCACTCCCATCCAGGCGGCGATCCCGGCGGCCGGAACGGCGCACAGCACCGCCTCGGCGATCTCCTCGTCGGTCGCGCCGGCCATGCGGGCGCCGCGGACATGCGTGGCGGCCATCGGGCTGTAGCCCGCCGCGAGGATCGCCAGCAGCAGCAGCTCGCCATGCTTGGGCGACAAGGGGTTCGCGTCGATGCTGCCGCGGCGCATCAGATAATAGGCGTCCGCCGCCGCCGGGTTCAGCCGCATCAGCTGGGCGAGCGGCACGGGAATCGTGCCGAAATAGGCAGTGAAATTGGCCTCCGCCTCGCCCGGCTCAGCGGCCAGCGGTTCCTGCGGCGCCGGCGCGGCAAGGTCGGCGAAGCTGGCGGCGATCACCTCGGCGAATTCGAGCGCCGCGCCTTCGCCACGCAGGCTGCTGAGGACGATGAGACCCGCGGTCGCGTCGCGCACGGTGAGGCCCAGTGCCACGCCGCGGGCGAGCTCACGCCGCGCCAGATCGGGATAGCGGCGATCGATCGCCGCGACCGACGCGAACAGCGCCTTCAATCGCGCCGGCACTGCGCCATCGGTGTCGATCACCGCGCGAAAGCCGGCATATCCCGCGAGCGTATAGGGGGCGTGGCCGCGCAGCAGCGTCACCTCGCCCAATGGCCCGATTTGCTCTGTTGTCGTCATCGACCTCTCCGCCTTTCAATTTGTCGACCGACTGGTCGGGCGTCAACCACACAGAGCCTGACCAATTTGACAGCCGACCGGTCGGTCGAATAACGATATACACTCGACCGACCGGACGAACGAATCCGGCGGCACCAAGATGGAGAGCGTCGGCACCATGGCTTTCGAGCAGTCGCCACGATCACGCGAATGGTTGGAGCGGGTGCGCGCCTTCATGGACGAGCATATCGTTCCCGCCGTCCCCGTCTACCATCGTGAGCTGGCGGAGATTGATCGCTGGCGCGAGATCCCGCCGGTCTTCGAAGCGCTGAAGAGCAGAGCACGCGCCGAAGGGCTGTGGAACTTCTTCATGCCCTCGTCGGAACATGACGACGCGTATTTCACCAGCCCGGGGCTCACCAACCTCGAATATGCCCCGATCGCCGAACTGATGGGCCGCATCTCGTTCGCGAGCGAAGTGTTCAACTGCATGGCGCCCGACACCGGCAATTTCGAGGTGCTTCACCGCTACGGCACGCCCGCGCAGAAGGAGCGTTTCCTGGTGCCGCTGCGCGACGGCCTGACCCGCTCGGCCTTCCTGATGACCGAGCCTGCCGTCGCCTCGTCCGATGCGCGCAACATCCAGACCGAGATCCGGCGCGACGGCGGCGATTACGTCATCAACGGCCGCAAATGGTGGTCGTCGGGCGCGGGCCATCCGAAGTGCGACTTCTTCGTGGTGATGGGAAAGACCGATCCGGACGCGCCCGCCTATAACCAGCAGTCGATGATCCTGATCCCGCGCGACACGCCGGGAATCACGCTGGTGCGCCACCTTCCGGTGTTCGGATATGATCACGCGCCGCACGGCCATTTCGAAGTGCTGCTCGAGGAGGTACGCGTGCCCGCCGAGAACATGCTGCTCGGCGAAGGCCGCGGGTTCGAGATCGCGCAGGGCCGGCTGGGGCCGGGCCGCATCCATCACACCATGCGCAACATCGCTACGATGGAGGTGGCGCTCGAGAAGATGTGCCGCCGCCTGATCGAGCGGCGCGCCTTCGGCAAGACGATCGCGGAGCATTCGGTGTGGGAGCAACGGATCGCTCGCGCGCGCTGCGAGATCGAGATGGCCCGCCTGCTCTGCCTCAAGGCGGCGCACATGATGGACACCGTCGGCAACAAGGCGGCGCGCGCCGAGATCGCGATGATCAAGATCGCCGCCCCGAAGATGGCACAACAGATCGTCGACGACGCGATCCAGGCGCATGGCGGCGGCGGGGTGTCGGACGATTTCGGGCTCGCCGAGCTCTGGGCGAACACCCGGATCGTCCGGCTGACCGACGGCCCCGACGAGGTCCATGAGCGCCAGCTCGCCCGCATGGAGCTCGACAAATACCGGATGGAGGCCGCGGCATGAGCGCCGCTCCCGCCGCGATGATCGGCCAGACCGAAGCGGTCGCGCCCGGCACCCAGTTCGACGAGGATCGGCTGGCCGGCTACCTCGGTGGCGTCATCCCGGGAATGACGGGCGGCATCGCGCTCCACCAGTTCCAGGGCGGGCAGTCCAACCCGACCTTCCTGCTCGAGACCAATGCCGGCAAGCTGGTGCTGCGGCGCAAGCCAGCGGGCGTGCTGCTCGCCTCGGCGCACGCGGTCGACCGCGAATACCGGATCACGCGCGCGCTGTTCGAGGCCGGGCTCCCCGTCCCCGAACCGCTTGTTCTGTGCGAGGATACCGACGTCATCGGCACGATGTTCTACGTGATGCGACACGTGCCCGGGCGCGCCTTCTGGGACCCGCGGATGCCGGACCTCTCGCGTGAGGACCGGGCGGCGGTCTACGATTCCGCCAACGCCACGCTGGCCGAACTGCACCGCGTGGACTTCGCGGCGCTCGGCCTCGCCGACTATGGCCGTCCGGGCAATTACTTCGCGCGGCAGATCGCGCGCTGGTCGCGCCAGTACGATGCGTCGCGCACGCGCGATATTCCGGAGATGGACCGGCTGATCGCCTGGCTGCCGGATGCGATCCCCGAAATGGGCGAGCGCTCGACGATCATCCATGGCGATTATTCGTTCCACAATCTGCTGATCCACCCGACCGAGCCGCGCGTCGCCGCGGTGATCGATTGGGAGCTCTCGACGCTCGGCGATCCGCTCGGCGACCTTACCTACCATATGATGGAATGGACCCGGCCCGAGGGCGTCGATCTGCGCGGCACGCTGATGGGCAAGGATCTCGCGGCGCTCGGCATTCCCAGCGCTGGCGACTATGCGCGCGCCTATCGCGATCGCACTGGGTTCGACGTCGACCCCACCCACCCCTTTTACACAGCGTTCAACCTGTTCCGCGTCGCGGCGATCCTGCAGGGGATCGCCGGGCGCGCCGCGGGCGGCGTGCAGACCGCCGCGAACGCGAACGAAGTCATCCAGCGCATCGAACCGCTCGCCAAGGCGGCATGGCGGTCGGCACGGGAGGCAGGTGCAGCGTAACCAACGACACGCGACATGGCGCAAAAGCCAGGCGCAAGGGAGAGGCCAGATGAGGAAAGGCACATTCTGTTGGAGCGGCGCATGCAGCGCGCTCGCAATCGCACTTTCGATGCCCGCCGCCGCGCAGGAGCAAACGGCTCAGGCACCGGAGCAGGAAACCCAGGCGCCGGCCGCGGCGGCCGCACCGGCGCAGGAGGCAGGCGCGCCCGACACCGCGGCCACCGGCAACGAAATCGTCGTCACTGCGCGCCGGCGCGCGGAGCGTCTCCAGGACGTGCCCGTCGCCGCATCGGTCGTGAGCGAGGCGCAGATTCGGCAATATGACCTTACATCGGTCGCCAATATCCGCCTCGCCGCACCCGAGATCACGCTCGATCGCGGCTTCACCGGCTCGGCCACGTCGATCTCGCTTCGCGGCGTCAGTTCGTCGGCGATCGACGCCGGCGTCGAGCAATCGGTGCTGCTCGATTTCGACGGCATGGCGATCAGCCGCGGCCGCATCCTCAACGATGCGCTGTTCGACATCGAGAGCCTGACCGTGCTCAAGGGCCCGCAGGCGGTGTTCTTCGGCAAGAACTCGCCCGGCGGCGTCGTCTCGGTCCGCTCGGCGGCACCCGGCAACCGCCTGAACGGCTATATCCGCACCGGCTACGAGTTCACGACCGACAACAAGCAGGTGGAAGCCGCGATCGGCGGGCCGATCGGCGACGGCGCGGGTGCCCGCCTCGCGATATTCTGGAGCGACAGCGAGGGCTATATCCGCAACCAGAACAAGGGCGTCCCCGACCTCGTCTTCGGCGCCAATACCGGCAACACCATCCTTCCCCCAGCCCAGTCGCGGCTCGGCGCGGAGAAGAAGATCGCGCTCCGCGGCACGGTGACCTACGAGGCTGGCGCGTTCGACGCCTCGTTCAAGCTCCTCGCCAGCCGCTACGAGGGCCAGGGCCTGCAGAGCTTCAGCGAAGTGATGGGCTGCCCGCCGTCGCGGACCCGGCCAGGCACGGTCGGCGGCCTGATCGATCCCACCGGCGACTGCAAGCTAGACGACCGCTCGTCGCAGGGCTGGGCGGCGCCCGTCATCCTCGCCAACTGGCCCCAGGTCATGCGCAACAACGGCGGCCGCCCCTATTCGCGCAACGATTCCTTCCTGCCAGTGCTGACGCTCAACTATGACGCGGGGTCGATCGCGCTGACCTCGGTAACCGGCTATTACGGCTACGACTATGTCAGCCAGGGCAATGCCGACGCGACTTCCTATGCCTATTTCTGGTCGTACAGCAACGAGCAGAACAGCAGCTTCTACCAGGAGCTGCGCGCGACCTCGTCGTTCGACGGCCCGCTCAACTTCGCGGCCGGCGGGCATTACGAGAACAACCGGCGCACCTTGTACGTAGGCGGCATCAACGGATCGCAACCGCGCGACCCGGCGACCGGCCGCTACCACACCTATGACAACGAACAGCACAACAAGTCGGAAGCCTGGTCGGCGTTCGGTCAGCTCGTCTTCGACATCACGCCCCAGCTCGAGCTGGCCGGCGGCGCGCGCTACACGCGGCAGACGAACACCCTCAACTCCTTCACCACCTATCTCAACCGGGCGGTCACCACCATTTCCCCGGTCGGCCGCAAGATCACCGGCACGAAGACGCAGGACAACATTTCGCCCGAAGCGACGATGACCTGGCGACCCACGAACGGCCTCACGATCTACGGCGCCTACAAGACAGGCTTCCTTGCCGGGGGCTATTCGAACCCGGGCATCCTCAGCGCCATCACCACGATCGACACGCTGAGCTTCGAGGAAGAAACCGTCGACGGCGCCGAGATCGGCATCAAGACCAGCCTGTTCGACAACCGGTTCAACGCGTCGCTCACCGGCTATCGCTACGTCTACAAGGGGCTGCCGCTCACCTCGCTGATCGCGATCAACGCCACGACCATCACCTATGTGACGCAGAACGCCGCCAATACCGAGGTGAAGGGTCTAGAGTTCGAGGCGTCTTGGCGCGGCCCCGCCGGGATCACGCTGCGCGCGACCGCGGCCTATAACGATGCGCGGTTCAAGAGCTTCGAGCGGGCGCAATGCTGGACGGGCCAGACGCTGGCACAGGGCTGCCTCGTCGATCCGGTGACGCGCGGCAGCTACCAGAATTTGACCGGGCGGAGGGTCTATCGCGCGCCCAAATGGATCGCGACGGCGGGCGCGGTCAAGACCTTCGATCTCGGCGACGCCTATGAAGCGACGTTCAACGCCGATGTCCGCTACTCGTCGAGCTATTTCACCGGGGTCAATCTCAATCCCTATTCGTATCAGAAAGGCTATCTGCTGCTGAACGCGGGCGCGAAGCTGACCACGGGCGACGGCTGGTCGCTCGCGCTGATCGGGCGCAACCTGACCAACCGACGCTACGGCACGCTCGGCATCGACAAGCCCGGCGGCGTCGGCGAAGTCTTCACCGTGGCGGGCGAGCCGCGAGCGGTGGTGCTGCAGGCGGAAATGAAGTTCTGACGTGACCATGGACGACGAAAGCGCGATCTCCTGCGACCTCCTCGTCATCGGCGGCGGCATGGCGGGCATGTCCGCCGCCGGCTGGGCGGCCGAGCGCGGGGCGCGCGTGATCGTCGTGGAGAAGGCGTCGGCGCTCGGCGGCTCCGCGGTGCTTTCGGGCGGCGTGTTCTGGACGGGATCGTCGCTCGACAAGACCTTGCTCTACGGCGGCGGCGATCCCGCGCTCGCGCGGGTCGTCTTCGAAACTTATCCCGATGCCGTGGCCTGGCTGCGACACCGCGACGTCCAGATGTCCCCGCGGATCGACGTGCTGCACGGCCAAGGCTACCAGATCGACATCCACGAGCACATCCGGGGATGCGCTGCGCTCGTCGAGCAGCATGGCGGCTTCGTGACCCTGGACACCGAGACCACCGCGCTGCTGCACGACGATGCCGGCGCGGTGATCGGCGCCCATACGCGGCACGCCGATGGCGACGTCACGATCCGCGCCGCCGCCACGGTGCTGGCGACGGGCGGCTACCAGGCCTCGCCCGAGCTGCGTGCGCGTTATATCCACCCGCAGGCCGAGAAGATGCTGCTGCGCTCCAATCCGGTCAGCAACGGCGCCGGGATCCGGCTCGGGCAGCAAGCCGGCGGCGAAGTCGCGGGCACCAACCCGGGCTTCTACGGCCATCTCGTGAGCGAGCCGCGCGTCTGGGACGACGAGCGGCTCTACGTCGCCCTGTCGCAATATCACAGCGACCATGCGCTGCTCATCAACGAGGCGGGCCAGCGCTTCTGCGACGAGAGCTATGGCGACCACGCCAACACCCAGGAGACGGTCCGCCAACCGGGCGCGCGCGCTCTCTGCTTCTGGGATTCGCGGGCGCATGCCGCCTATGCCACGGTGCCCGTCGTCTCGGTCGGCGTCCCGCTCGACAAGATGCAGACCGCGCTGGACAATGGCGGCAAGGGGATCGTCGCGGAGACGCTGGGCGAAGTCGTTGCCTTCGCCGACGCGCAGGGTTTCGACGGCACCGCCACCCGCGCGACGATCGAGGGTTTCAACCAGGCCGCGCGCCATGGCTGGGAGCGGATGATGTCGCCGCGAACCGAGGACTTCGCCGCGCTCGACAAGCCGCCTTTCTACGCGCTGATCGTGCATCCCGCGATCACCTTCACCTTCGGCGGGCTGACGATCGATCCCCAGGCGCGCGTGCTGCGCCCCGACGGCACGCCGGTCCCGGGGCTGTTCGCCGCCGGGAGCGACGCCGGCGGCGCCTTCGGACGCGGCTATGCCGGCGGCCTTGCTCTCGCGATGACCTTCGGCATCACCGCCGCGCGATCGGCCGGCTGGGCATGACGACGATGGCGCCGCTCGACGCCGCGCTGGGCGCCCGGGCAGGGACGCGGCGCTTCGCCCTGTTCGCGCTCTTCCTGGTCTCGGCGTTCAACTATATCGACCGTACGATCGTCTCGCTGCTGCAGATCCCGATCAAGACCGAACTCCAGCTGACCGACGGCCAGCTGGGGGCGCTGACCGGCCTCGCCTTTGCTCTGTTCTACGCGACGCTGTCGCTGCCGATCGCGCGGCTGGCCGATCGGTTCAGCCGGCGCTGGCTCATCGTCCTCTCGCTGGCGGTATGGAGCGCGATGACCGCTTTGTGCGGGCTCGCCACCAGCTTCACGATGCTCGTCCTGTTCCGGATCGGAGTCGCCATCGGCGAGGCGGGAAGCGTGCCGGCCAGCGTCTCGCTGATCGCCGATTATTATCCGCCCCAGCGCCGCGCGACGGCGATGGCGACTTGGGGCCTGGCGCTCCCCGCGGGGCTGATGGCCGGCTATGCCGGCACCGGCTGGCTGGCCGAGGCGCTAGGCTGGCGGCTCGCCTTCGCGGTGGTCGGCGGTGCGGGCCTCCTCCTCGCGCCTCTGGTGCTGGCGATGCTGACCGAACCGCGGCGCGGAAGCTTCGAGATCGGCAGCGCCGCCCTGCCCCCGGCGCCGCCGCTGATCGACGCCCTCGGCATCCTCTGGCGGACGCGCGCCTTCCGCTACGTCGTCATCGCCGGCATGCTCCACGGCTTCTCGCAATATGCGATGATGACATGGAACGCACCGTTCTTCGCGCGCACCCACGGGCTGTCGCTCGGCACGGTGGCGCTGCTCATGGCGCTGCTCAGCGGCGGCGCCGGCGCAGTCGGCATGTTCGCCAGCGGCTGGCTCACCGATCGCCTCGCGGCCCGCGACGCGCGCTGGCGGGTGTGGATCATGGCCGCGGTCGTCGGGCTCACCGTCCCGCTCGCGCTCGTGCAATATCTCACCCGCTCGACTCCGATCGCGATCGGCGCGGCGACGCTCGCGGCGGCGACGATGATCGCCTATTACGGGCCGATCCTGGCGGCGACCCAGTCCGCGACGCCGCCGACGATGCGCGCGTTCGGCAATGCCGTGCTGCTGCTGTGCTTCAACCTGTTCGGGCTCGGGCTCGGTCCCTGGCTCACCGGCCTGCTCAGCGATCTGCTTGTCCCCCAGGCGGGCGACGACGCGCTTCGCTTCGCGCTGGCGATCATGCTGGTGCCGTCGACGCTGGCGGCATTGCTGTTCCTCTACGCCGCGCGCTTCTTCACCCCGGCCGGACAGTTGCGGGAAACCCAGGATGGAGCGGGACGTGATGCGTGAACTCAAGGGCCGGACGGCGGTCATCACCGGAGCGGGCAGCGGCATCGGCGCGGCACTGGCGCGGCGCGCGGCGGCGGAAGGGATGAACGTCGTCCTCGCCGACATCCAGCGCGCCGAGGCAGCCGCGGTTGCAGAGGAGATCGGCACCGATCGCGCGCTCGCCGTGCATTGCGACGTGACCGACGAGGCCAGCGTGACCGCGCTCGCCGACGCCGCTTATGCCCGGTTCGGCGCGGTCGACCTCCTGTGCAACAATGCCGGGATCGTGCCCGGCGGACGGCATCGCCGTGTCTGGGAATATACGCCGGGCGACTGGCACTGGTCGATCGGAGTCAATCTCTACGGCGTCGTCCACGGCCTGCGCGTCTTCGTGCCGCGGATGATCACGCAGGGCACGCCCGCACACATCCTCAACACCGCCTCGGTCGCCGGGATGGTGAGCGGCTCTGGATCGGCATGCTACGGCGCGGCGAAGCATGCCGTCGTCCGCGTCACCGAAGCGCTCTATGCCGGGTTGCGCGAAGAGCAGGCACCGATCGGGGTGACGATGCTCTGCCCGGGGCTGGTCCGCACGCGCATCTATGATGCCGAGCGGCTGCGCCCGGCCGAATATGCCGATGCCGCGCCGCAGGCCGAATCCGCCGAGCTCGATGCGATGCGCGAGGATCTCTATCGCCACGCGACCACTGCGGAGGAAGCCGCCGACATGGCGTTCCGCGGGATCATTGACGACCAGTTCTATGTCTTCACGACGATCGCCTTCGACAATGCGATCGCGGCGCGTGCCGATGCGATCCTCGCGCGCCGCAACCCCGAGTTCGAGAGCATCGTCGAAATGAGCCGCAAGGACGCAGGGCTCCACGCCGGGACGACGGCATGACCCGCTTCGCGGGCCGGTGCGCCGTGGTCACCGGCGCCGCGTCGGGGATCGGGCTCGAGACCGCCCGGCGGTTTGCGGCCGAAGGCGCCCGCGTCGCGCTGGTCGATCGCGATGGGGATGCAGTGTCGCGAGCGTGCGCGGAGCTTGCCGGAGACGGGCATCACGCGATCGTGATGGACGTAACCGACGAAGCCGGCTGGGCCGGCCTCGCCGAGACGATCGACAAGAGCTGGGGCCAGCTCGACATCCTGGTCAACAATGCCGGCACCGCCCCGTTCCGCGCGATCGTCGACACCACGCTCGACCAGTGGCGCGACACGATCGGGGTCAATCTCGATTCGACCTTCCTCGGCACGCGGGCGATGCTGCCGCTGCTCGCCCGGTCGGGTCGGGGCGCCATCGTCAACGTCTCCTCGATCCGCGGCATCATCGGCGGGGTCGACATCTCGGCCTATTGCGCCGCCAAGGGCGGGGTGCGGATGTTCACCAAGGCGACCGCGCTCGAATGCGCCGCGCTCGGCAATGGCGTGCGCGCGAACTCGGTCCATCCCGGGCTGATCGCGACTCCGCTCGCCGCCGCCGCGCTCGCCGATCCCGAAGCCGCCGCGCGGCGCATGGCCGCCTTGCCGCTGGGCCGCGCCGGCGAGCCTGGCGACGTCGCCGCCGCGATCCTCTTCGCCGCAAGCGACGAGGCAGCCTATATGACCGGCGCGGAGCTCGTGATCGACGGCGGAACCATCGCCCAATGAACGATCGGCCGACGAGCGCGGCGTTCCCGCGCCTGTTCAGCCCGCTCGCGATCGGCGGTCACCAACTCCGCAACCGGATCGTGATGCTGCCCCACGGCACCAGCATGGTCGTGCGCGGCGCCCCGACCGACGACGATATCGCTTATTATACGCGTCGCGCGGCCGCGGGGCCGGGACTGATGGTAACCGGCGCCTCGGTGACGTCGCTCGATTCCACGCGCCGGGGGCGCAAGCTGATCGAGACCTTCAACGACGAAGCGCTGCCGATGCTCGCGCGCCGTGCCGCCGCGGTCCGCGCGGAGGGCGCCGCGATCGTCGGGCAGATCGTCCATCTCGGCCGCGAGTCGATCGGCATGGAGAGCGATTGGCCGCTGCTAGCGCCCAGCGCGCTCCGATCGCCGCGCGACCTTCTGGCACCGCGCGAGATGGACGAGACGGACATCCGCCGCGTCGTTGCGGATTTCGCCGCCTGCGCGCGCAACCTCGAGGCGACCGGGCATGACGGCGTCGAGATACACGGCGCGCACGGCTATCTCGTCGGCCAGTTTCTGTCACCCGCGACCAACCACCGCGACGACCGATGGGGCGGCGATCCGGACCGCCGGCTGCGCTTCCTCGTCGAAGTGATCGAGGCGATCCGCGAGGCATGCGGTCGGGATTTCCTCCTGGGCCTGCGGCTCAGCGCGGACGAGGAGATCGCCGATGGCCTCGAACTGCCCGACACCCGGCGGATCGTCGAGGCGCTCGCGGCCCGGCATCCGGTCGACTATCTCAGCGTCACGCTCGGCGCGCGCGGAAGCTATGTCAAGGACGCCACCCAGCCCAAGGCCGGCGCCGCCCGCGCCGCGGCGATCCTGCGTGAGGCATCGGGCCTGGTCACCATCGCCGGCCAGCGTTTCACGTCGCCCGGGCTGGCCGAGGCGGCGCTCGAGTCCGGCCAGGCCGATGCGATCGGCTTCGCCCGCGCCTTCGTCGCCGATGCCCGCTGGGTCGCCAAGGCTGCCGCAGACATGCCCGAGCGCATCCGCCCGTGCATCGGGCTCAACCAGGACTGCCGCGCCTTCGCGCCACACCTCCATTGCGCGGTGAACCCGCGCGCCGGGCGCGAAAGCGATCCGCGGTTCGACGATACCGCATCCGCCTCTAGCCCCAAGACGGTGGCGGTCATCGGCGGCGGACCGGCGGGTCTCGAAGCGGCGCGCACCGCGGCTGCCCGCGGGCACAGGGTCACGCTGTACGAGGCCAGCGACGGCCTTGGCGGACAATTCCTCTATGCGGCGTCGATCCCGGGCCGCGGCGAACTGTCGCGGCTCGTCGACCATCTGCGCGATGAAGCGGTGCAGCTGGGCATCTCGATCCGCCTGCAACATCGCGTCGATAGCCTGGACGATCTCGCCGAGCCGGCGGACGTCGTGATCCTCGCGACCGGCGCCGAACCGCATCCTCTTCCTGCGCATCTCGACAGCCGGACGGCGATCGGCTGGCTCGACATACTGCGCGACGGTGCGCCGGCTCCAGGGGGAAGCGGCCACGCGCTCGTGCAGGACGACGGCACGGGGTTCTGGTGGACCTATGGCGTCGCCAACGCGCTCGCCGATGCCGGGTGGCGCATCACTGTCGCGACTCCCGCCAGCGCGATCGCTGCCGCGATCCCGGCCGAGAGCCTGATGCCGCTGCTGGTCCGGCTCGGCGGCCAGGACACGCAGTTCCGGACGCTGACCACCCTGCTCGACGTTCGCGACGGCGAGGCGCAGCTCGCCGACATCACGAGCGGCGCCGAGAGCGTGCTGGCCTGCGATCTGGTGGTCGTTCAGACCGGACGTCGGTCGATCGATCTCGACGGCGACCGGTTCGCGGGCGTCCGGCTCCACCGTATCGGCGACTGCGTCGCGCCACGCCGCCTCTCCAACGCGCTGTTCGAGGCGCGGCTGGCTGCTGCCGATCTCTGATCAATCGGCCGCGACGATGAGCGTGCCTGCATTCCTTCCCGCGAACAGGTCGACGAAAGCGCGCGGAATCTCTGCGAAGCCGCGGCGCAGGTCGACGCGTACCTTCAGCCCGCCG
>NZ_JAPKNM010000008.1 GCF_026460985.1 Sphingomonas sp. | reverse complement strand
GTCCCTTCTCGCGCAGCGTAGCCCTATCTCTGCGTCCTCTGCGCCTCTGCGCGAACCCACTTCCACTAACTTCTTCGTGCCTTCGCGTCTTTGTGTGAGCAAATGGAGGCAATGCCGACCGGGGAACTGTGTCCCCTCCTCATCAGGGTGACGGTTCAGGTCAGCCCTCACGCCAGCGTCTTGGCGAACAGCTTGTGGAAGTTTTGGCGCGTCGCCTCGGCGAGTTCCTCCGGGTCCTCGCCGCGGAGCTGCGCGAGGAACTTGCACGTGTCTGCCACGAAGGCCGGCTCGCCGGTCTTGCCGCGATGGGGCACGGGGGCGAGGAAAGGCGCGTCGGTCTCGATCAGCAGGCGGTCGAGCGGCAGTCGCGCCGCGGTCTCCTGCAGGTCGTGCGCGTTCTTGAAGGTCACGATGCCGGAAATCGAGACGTAGAGCCCGAGCTCCAGCGCGATATCGGCGAAGGCGCCGCTAGCGGTGAAGCAGTGGATCACGCCGGGGAAGGCGCCCTTCCCCATCTCGTCGCGCAGGATCGCGGCGGTGTCCTCCTCGGCGTCGCGGGTGTGGACGATGATCGGTAGCCCGGTCTCGCGCGACGCGGCGAGGTGCGCGCGGAAGCTGGCGCGCTGGCGGTCGCGGTCGCTATGGTCGTAATAATAATCGAGCCCGCTCTCGCCGATCCCGACCACGCGCGGATGTGCCGCCCGCTCTACCAGCTTGGCGGTGTCGACGTCGGGATGCTGGTCGGCCTCGTGCGGATGGATGCCGACGCTTGCCCAGACATCGGCCTCGCGCTCGGCGACGGCGATGACGTCATCCCATTCATTCTCGCGCGTCGAGATGTTGAGCATCGCCACCACGCCGGCCGCGCGCGCGCGCGCCAGCACCTCGGGCTGCTGCTCGCCCAGGCCCTTGTAGATCAAGTGGCAATGGCTGTCGGCCAGTCTCACGCTTCCGTCGCCTGCAATTCCAGTCGCGGGAAGATGGGGGTCGGCGCGGCGATGCGGAAGTCCTCGTCGTCGATCGAGGGAAGCTGGACGAGCAACTTGCCCGCCGAGGTGGGGATCACCGGCAGGATCGTGGTGGCGAGGTGCCGGATCGCGCGAAGCAGCGTGCGGAGCACTGCGTTCATCCGCTCGGCATCGGTCTTCCGCAGCGCCCAGGGCGCCTGCGCGTCGATATATTGGTTGCAGGCGAACACGCCGGTCATCCACGCCTCGATCCCCTGGCTGAGCGCGAGATCGTCGAACGCGACGCGGAAGGCGGCGCAGGCGGTGTCGACCTCGGCGAGGAGCACGGCATCGGCCTCCTCCGCCCTGCCCTCCGCGACATGGCCGTCGCAATTCTTGGCGATGAAGGCGAGCGTGCGCTGGGCGAGGTTGCCGAAACTGTTCGACAGGTCGGCATTGGCGCGCGTGACGATCGCCTCGTCGCTGAAGGTGCCGTCCTGGCCGAAGCTGACGTCGCGCAACAGGAAATAGCGCAGCGCGTCGACGCCGTAGAGCTCGGCCAGCTGCATCGGATCGACGACGTTGCCGACCGACTTGGACATCTTCTCCCCGCGGTTGAGCAGGAAGCCGTGGCCGAAAACCTGCTTCGGCAGCGGCAGGTTCGCCGACATCAGGAAGGCGGGCCAATAGACCGTGTGGAAGCGGACGATGTCCTTGCCGATCAGGTGGATGTCGGCGGGCCAGTATTTCTCGAAGCGTGGAACGTCGTGCGGATAGCCCGCGCCGGTGATGTAGTTGGTCAGCGCGTCGACCCAGACGTACATCACGTGATCCGGCGATCCCGGCACCGGCACGCCCCAGTCGAAGCTGGTGCGGCTCACCGACAGGTCGACCAGCCCGCCCTCGACGAAGCGGAGGATCTCGTTGCGGCGCGATTCCGGGCGGATGAAGTCGGGGTTGGCGGCGTAGAGATCGAGCAAGGGCTGCTGGTATTTGGAGAGCTTGAAGAACCAGGTCTCCTCTGCGGTCCACTCGACCGGGGTGCCCTGGGGCGAGAGCTTCACGCCCCCTTCCCCTTCGGTCAGCTCCTTCTCCTCGTAGAACGCCTCGTCGCGGACCGAATACCAGCCCTCGTAGCGATCGAGGTACAGGTCGCCGGCATCGGCCATCGCCTGCCAGATCGCCTGGCTCGCGGCATAGTGCTCGGGCTCGGAGGTGCGGATGAAACGATCGCACGAGATATCTAGAACGTCTGCCATTTCACGGAAATAGCTCGACATTTCGTCTGCGAGCTCGCGTGCTTCCATGCCGCGGGCGCGCGCGGTCTGGACCATCTTGAGGCCATGCTCGTCGGTGCCGGTCTGGAAGAAGACGTCGCGGCCGTGCTGGCGCTGGAAGCGCGCGATCGCGTCGGCGGCGATCATCTCATAGGCATGGCCGATATGCGGGCGGCCATTGGGATAGTGGATCGCGGTGGAGATGTAGAAGGGATCGGCCATGCCGCGGCTTTAGGAGCGGCGGCGCATGGGGGCAACCTGTGGGGGGCGTCTGGGATATTCTTGGTTCACACGAAGGCACGAAGGCACGAAGAAAAGAAGGAGGATGGTTCGCGCAGAGGCGCAGAGGACGCAGAGAAGAAGTGAATGGCCGCTACGCGGCCCTGAAAACCTCTGCGCTCTCTGCGCCTCTGCGCGAACCTCTTCTTCGTGCCTTCGTGTCTTCGTGTGAGCCCCAAATCACTCCCCGCACAGCCTCCGCCCGCTCGAATCGCGCATCGCCGCCGCCTCGGCGCCCGACTCGCTCAGGCGCGTCACCTCGAGCCCGGTGAACGAGGCGCGGCGGGCGCAGAGCGGCTTGCAGGCGTCGGGGAGGACGCCCGGGAACTTGATCCGGTCGCCATCATATTGCGCGTCGAAGCTGCATCCGCCGTCGCCGAGCGCGATCCGCAGCGTCTCGCCGTCGCGCTCGACGGTTCCCGCGCCGCTGCAGGTGATGCGGTCGCCATAGTCGACGAAGGCGCCGATTCGATAGGTCGAGCCCGTGCGGGTGATGCAAATGCGGTCGGTATCGCGGGCGTAGAGCCCGGTCAGGTCGCCATGGTCGGGATCGCGGACCAACCCGCGCTCGATCGCCGCGCTCTCCAGATCCTGCGGCGCCTGGGCATTGCCGCCCTGCCCGCCCGAGCAGGCGGAGAGCGCGAGCAGGAGCAACCCGGCCGCCGCCCTCATGCGTCGCGGACCAGCCTGCCGTCCTCGATGCGGCGGAAGAAGCAGCTGCGCGCGCCGGTGTGGCAGGCGGGGCCGGCGGGCTCGACCTTGAGCCACAAGGCGTCCTGGTCGCAATCGATCCGCGCCTCGACCACGCGGAGCACATGGCCCGAGCTCTCGCCCTTCTTCCACAGCCGGCCGCGGCTGCGCGACCAGAAATGCGCCTCGCCGGTGGCGAGCGTCGCTTCGAGCGCCTCGGCGTTCATGTGCGCGAGCATGAGCAGCTCGCCGCTCGCGGCGTGGGTCGCGACGGCGGTGATCAGGCCGGCGGCGTCGTATTTGGGGTTCAGGGCGAGGCTGGTGTCGCGTTCGTCGGTCACCGACGGGGCTTAGCGCGCTCGCCCTCTTTCGTCACCCCGGCGAAAGCCGGGGCCTCAGGCCGCGAGCGAACGGCCCGAGGCACGAGGTCCCGGCTTTCGCCGGGATGACGGAGTGACGTCAATGATCCCGAATCGCGTCGATCAGTTCGCCCTTGCCCATCTTCGACCGGCCTTCGATGCCGATCTCCTTCGCCTCGTCGTACAGTTCCTCCCTGGTGCGATTCTCCAGATGGGTGCCGCCCTTGGCGAGCGTGCCCGCTTCCTTCGCATTGGCGATGCGCGCGGCCTTCTCCTTCGACGCGCCCTCGTCGCGCAGCTTCTCGTAGAGGGCGTCGTCCTTGATCTGCGATCCGTGATCCTTGGCCATGACAGGCTCCTTTCGCCTTGAAAAACGGGCGAAAGCTGACGCGAGTTCATTTCCTTGTGACAAACCGGCGACAAACCAGGAGGAAGTGCCTATATGGCCCCCAAGAGTTCCCAACCCCCTTGAGGGCTGATGCTTACCACGCACCCGTTCGATGACGACAAGCTGCGCGAAGAGTGCGGCATTTTCGGCGTTTCCAATGCCGAAGGCGCCGCCGCGCTCGTAGCGCTCGGCCTCCACGCGCTCCAGCACCGCGGCCAGGAGGCGGCGGGCATCACCAGCTGGGACGGCCGCCAGTTCCACACGCATCGCGCGATGGGGCATGTCGCGGGCAATTTCGACCGCGACGACGTGATTCGCAGCCTCTCCGGCACCACTGCGGCGGGCCATGTCCGCTACGCGACCACCGGCGACACCGCGATTCGCAACGTCCAGCCGCTCTATGCCGAGCTGGCGAGCGGCGGCTTCGCGGTCGCGCACAACGGCAACATCTCCAACGCGATGCGGCTACGGCGCGATCTCGTCCGGCGCGGCGCGATCTTCCAGTCCACCTCGGACACCGAGGTGATCATCCACCTCGTCGCGACCTCGCATTATCGCACGCTGATCGATCGCTTCATCGACGCGCTCAAGCAGGTCGAGGGCGCCTATTCGCTGATCTGCATGACCGCCGAGGGCATGATCGCCTGCCGCGATCCGCTCGGCATCCGCCCGCTGGTGATGGGCAAGCTCGACGAGGCGATCATCTTCGCCTCGGAGACGGTCGCGCTCGACGTGGTCGGCGCCGAATATGTCCGCGACGTCGAGCCGGGCGAGTTGGTGATCGTCAAGGGCAGCGAGATCAGCTCACACAAGCCTTTCGCGCCGGTCGCGCCGCGGCCGTGCATCTTCGAGTATGTCTATTTCTCGCGCCCCGATTCGATCGCCGAGGACCGCAGCGTCTATTCGGTGCGCAAGGCGATCGGCGCGCAGCTGGCGATCGAATCGCCGGTCGAGGCCGATCTTGTCGTGCCGGTTCCCGATTCGGGCGTCCCCGCCGCGATCGGCTATGCCCAGCAATCGGGCATCCCCTTCGAGCTCGGGATCATCCGCTCGCATTATGTCGGCCGCACCTTCATCCAGCCGGGCGACAAGGTCCGCCACCTTGGCGTCAAGCTGAAGCACAACGCCAATCGCGAGCTGATCAAGGGCAAGCGCATCGTCCTGATCGACGATTCGATCGTCCGCGGCACCACCAGCCTCAAGATCGTCCAGATGATGCGCGAGGCGGGCGCTGCCGAGGTGCATATGCGCATCGCCTCGCCGCCGACGCGGCACAGCTGCTTCTACGGCGTCGACACGCCCGAGCGCGCCAAATTGCTCGCCGCCAAGCTCGACGTCGGCGGGATGACCGACTTCATCCATGCCGACAGCCTGGCGTTCGTTTCGATCGACGGGCTTTACAAGGCGCTGGGCGAGGCGCACCGCGCCGACATCCACCCCAGATACTGCGACGCCTGCTTCACTGGCGACTATCCGACCACGCTCACCGACCAGGACGAGCTCCAGCCGGTTGACCAGTTCGCGCTTCTGGAGGAACGGGTCGGCTGACCTGATTCTCCCGGAGTTCGAATGACCGACAAGCCCCTCGCCGACCGTATCGCCCTCGTCACCGGCGCCAGCCGCGGCATCGGCGCCGCGACCGCCAGGGCGCTCGGCGCCGCGGGCGCGCACGTGATCCTCACCGCGCGCACCGCCGGGGGGCTCGAGGAAGTCGAGGAGGCGATCTACGCGAGCGGGGGCAGCGCGACGATCGCGCCGATGGACCTGACCGAGAATGAGAGCGTGTCGCGGCTCGCCGCCGCGGTCGCCGAGCGCTGGCAAGCGCTCGACCTGCTCGTGCTCAACGCCGCGTCGCTCGGCAGCCTCAGCGCGATCCCCGCGATCGACTTCAAGGAATTCGCCAAGGTGCTGACGCTCAACGTCACCGCCCAGGCGGCGATGCTCGCGGCGTTCGATCCCTTGCTCAAGGCGGCGAAGCAGGCGCGGGTGCTGGGCATCACCTCCAGCGTGGGCCAGACGCCGCGCGCTTATTGGGGCAGCTATGGCGCGTCCAAGGCGGCGTTCGAGAATTTGCTGCTGAGCTATGGCGAGGAGGTACGCCATATCAGCGGCGTGCGCGTCGGCATCGTCGATCCGGGCTCCACGCGGACCAAGATGCGCGCGCGGGCGTTTCCGGGGGAGAATCCCGAGACGGTGAAGGCGCCCGAAGTCGTTGCCGAGCGGATCGTCCAGCTCGCGGTCTCGGGGTTCGAGACCGGGCATTTCGAACGGGTGGACTGAACCGTCATCCCGGCGGAAGCCGGGACCTCGCGCCACGGGCCGTTTACCAGCGGCCTGAGGCTCCGGCTTTCGCCGGGGTGACGTTACTTCGCAGCAGCCGCGAATAGCTTGTCCAGGAACGCCGTCCGCGCGAGGCCATAGTCGCGGTCGGTAGCCTTGTCCGCCGCGGCCGAGACCGCGATCACCGTCTTCGTCCTCGGGTCCACGCGGATCGTCTGGCCGAATATCCCCTGCGCGCCGAAGCGGCCCTCGGAATAGGTCCACCATTGATAGCCATATCCGCGCCCGGGCGCGCCGATATCGGCATGCGAGCGCGTCGATTCGGCGAACCAGCCGGCAGGCACCACGCCCTTGCCGCCCTCCAGCGCCAATTGCCCCATCCGGGCATAGTCGCGCAGCGACACCGACAGGCAGCAACCGCTCACTTCGTGCCCGGAAGGGTCGACCATCCAGAAGGCGTCCTGCTCCATGCCGTAGGGCCGCCAGACCTTCTCGCTGAGATAGTCCGCCAGCGGCTTCTTGGTCGCGCGCATCACCAGCACGCCGATGAGGTTGGTCTCGCCGGTCTTGTAGACCCATTTGCTGCCCGGCGCGGTCTCGCGCGGGAGCTTCTTCATGTAGAAGACCGTCGGATCCTCGCCCGCGGGCACGGGCTCGAGGAACATCCGCGCGACATCGGACTTGGGGTCGGTATAGTCCTCGTTCCACCGCACGCCCGACGTCATGGTGAGCAGTTGCGCGATGGTGACGCCATCATAGCCGCTGCCGGCGAGCTCGGGGATGTACCTGGTCACCGGCTCGTCGACCGACTTGATGTAGCCGTCCCCGATCGCCGCGCCGACCAGGGTCGAGGTGAACGACTTGGCGACCGAGAAGCTCGTCCAACGCCCTTCCCGGCCGTAGCCGCGCGCATAGCGTTCGAGCCGAACCTTGCCGTCCTGGAGGACGATCAGTCCCGAGACGTTCTGGCTGGCGATGAAGGCGTCTATCTCGGCGTCGGAGACCGGCAGCGGCTTGCCCGCGGGCAGCGCGCGGACCTTGCCGCCGGCCTTGACGACATGGCCGGGGAAGATCTTCTCCATGTGCGGGAAATTGGCGTCGCGCTTCGCCTGGCTCCAGAACAGTATCTCGGCGCCCACCTTCCGGAGGCCGCTGGTGTCGTTGGGGTTGAGCGGAACGCCCTGCCCCGCCGCCGGCCCCGCGATCGTCCCGAGCGCGAGCGCGCCCGCCAGCATCATCCCCCGGATCATCACCCCTCCTTGACCAACGTGGCCTGGACGACGTCGATGCCGCCGCCGCGGAAGCCGCCTTCGCAATATATCAGGTAATAGCGCCACAATGCGACGAAGCGCGCATCGAATTGCGCGGGGAGCAGTCGGGCCGCGGCGGCCGCGTCGAAATTCTCGCGCCAGCGCCGGAGCGTCTCGGCATAATCGAGTCCGAACGCGACCCGATCGCGCCATTCGAGCCCGTTGCTGGCGGCAAGACGTCGGAACTCGCTCTCCCGGATCAGCAGCCCGCCGGGGAAGATGTAGCGCTGGATGAAGTCGACATTGCTGGCATAGCCTTCGAACAGCGCATCGTCGAAGGTGATGACCTGCAGCGCCGCGCGGCCGCCGGGCCGGAGCGCCCGCGCGATCGCTGCGACATAGGCCGGCCAATATTGGCGCCCCACCGCCTCGGCCATCTCGATGCTGACCACTGCGTCGTAATAGCCGGTGACGTCACGATAGTCCGTGAGCGCGAAGCTCGCGCCGTCGAACCCGGCGGTGCGCGCCTCGGCCCAGGCCTTCTGCTCGGTCGAGAGCGTGATGCCGTGCACCCGCCGCCCCTGGCGCAATGCCAGCTCGGCGAACGAGCCCCAGCCGCAGCCGATCTCGAGGATCGTCTCGCCGGGCGCTGCGGCGGTGCGGTCGAGCATCGCCTGGAGCTTGGCCTGCTGCGCCGCCTCGAGCGTCTGGCCGGGCTCGAGGAAGCACGCGCTCGAATAGGTCATCCCCGCGTCGAGCCAGGGCCGATAGAAGTCGTTGCCGAGATCATAGTGAAAATGGATGTTGCGTCGCGATCCGCTGCGATCGTTACGTCGCGCCCAGTGCCAGAGGCGCTTGGCGAGCCGCCACGGCCCGGTCGCGCGCGCCGGCCCCGCGAGCCCGGCGCGGTTGCGGCTGAACAGGGCGAAGAGCTGCACCGGGTCGGGGCTCGCCCACTCGCCCGCCGCCCATGCCTCGTACCAGCCGCTCGATCCTTCGAGCGCGAGTCGCAGCAATGCGCGCCAGCTGCGCAGGTCGACGACCGCCGCGGGCCCGTCGGCGCGCCCGCCGAGCAGCCGGGCGCGGCCGTTGGGCAGCAGCAGCTCGAGGCTGCCCTCGGCGATCCCGCGATCGAGCTTGTCGAGCTGGCGATGGAAGACCGGCGCAGGCAGGGCCAACGGGCCGCCTCCGCGCCCCGTCCTCTCCCTGCGACCCTGTTCCCGCATCGACGCGTTCATCCCGCCCAACATGCACGCGCCAGCGGCACGGGCAAGGGCATTCCGAGGGTAGAAGAATGACTCACACAAAGGCACGAAGGCACAAAGAAAGTCGGTTTCAAAGGGCGCGAAGCGCTCCTCTAATCTTCTTTGTGCCTTCGTGCCTTTGTGTGAGAAAAATTTCTTATGATCTAAAATAGTTATTCGCGATCCGCCGCACACCATCACGAAAAGTCGGCGCTCCGAAGTTCATCAGCAAACCGAGCGATAAATCCATCAGCCGTAGATAGGTCAGCACCTGCTTGCCATGGACCGGTACGAACGCCTCAGTCGATTTCAGCTCGATGAGCAGCTGTCCTTCCACCAGGAGATCGGCGCGAAATCCTTCTTCGAGTGAAATGCCGTTGAAGCGGATGGGTATCGGCTTCTGCCGCTCGACGAACAGGCCTCGCTCCGCAAGGCTTTGGAACAGGCATGCCTCATAAACCGACTCAAGGAGCCCCGGCCCGAGCGCCTCGTGCAACTTGAAGCCGCAGTCGACCGCTACCCGAGCCAAGGCTTCGAGCTCTTCGCTCAACCGCCCCTCTTCGTGCCTTCATATCCTCGTGCGAGATCCGGTCTCACAACGGATGCGGGGCCTTGTCGACCATCCAGGTCTGGCCCTTGGCGACCAGCTTCTGCAGGTCGGGCTTCTTGCCCTCGCTCGCCGCCTGGTTCTGCGCGACCACCGCGCTCTCGAAGGTCGGGGCGGGATCGTCGTAGAGCACGCCCAGCGCCATCGGGAACGGCCCGAACGGCATCTCGACGAGCATGTGCGCGATCGCGCGGTTGGCGACGTTGTGGACGATCACCCCCGCAGCCTCCCAGTCGCCCTCGACCACGTCGACCACCTTGAGCGTCAGCGCCTCGCGGTCGAGGCTGATGCCCTTGGCGCCACCGGCGAAGACCATCGGCTTGCCATGCTCAACCCAGAGCTGGTTGAGCGCGGCATTGGGCTTGGCCGCGAAGGGCTCGAACACCTCATCGTTATAGACGATGCAGTTCTGGAAGATCTCGACGAACGCCGCGCCCTGGTGCGCATGCGCGGCCTTCAGGACCGAGGGCAGGTTCTTGTGCACGTCGATCCCGCGCGCGACGAACCGCGCGCCGCTGCCCAGCGCGAAGGCGCAGGGCTTGGCCGGATGGTCGACCGAGCCGAACGGCGTCGAGGGCGAACGCGTCCCCTCGCGGCTGGTAGGCGAATATTGCCCCTTGGTGAGGCCGTAGATCTCGTTGTTGAACAGCAGGACCTGGCAGTTCAGATTCCGTCTGAGCAGATGCATCGTGTGGTTGCCGCCGATCGACAGCGCGTCGCCGTCGCCGGTGATGATCCACACGTCGAGATCGGGGTTCGCCAGCTTGACCCCTGTCGCCACCGCCGGCGCACGGCCGTGGATCGTGTGGAAGCCATAGGTCTCCATGTAATAAGGGAAGCGCGACGAGCAGCCGATGCCGCTGACGAACACGGTGTTCTCAGGGGTGGCGCCGATCTCGGGCATGGTGCGCTGCACCGCCTTGAGGATCGCATAGTCGCCGCAGCCCGGGCACCAGCGGACCTCCTGGTCGGTCTCCCAATCCTTGGGCGTGCTGGGACGGATAGTGGTCAGTTCGTTCATGGATTCACAGCCTCCGGGCTGGGCAGCTGGGTGTCGTCCGGGCCGAGTTCCTCGGGGCGGTCGCCGTCGAGATGGCGGGCGATCGCACCCTCGATCTCGGCGATGGTGAAGGGCTGGCCCGACACCTTGTTGAGCGGCACGGCGTCGACGAGATACTGGTCGCGCAGCACGGTCTTGAGCTGGCCCGTGTTCATTTCTGGAACGAGAATATGATTGTAACTCTTTAGCAACGCGCCAAGATTCTTCGGCAATGGCCAGATGTGGCGGATATGGACATGGCTGACGTCCTGCCCCTTGGCCCGCGCGCGACGCACCGCGCTGGCGATCGGGCCGTAGGTCGAGCCCCAGCCGACCACGACGAGCCTGCCGCCGACCTGCCCCTGCTCCACCTGCTGGTCGGGCACGTCGATGCCGAGCACCTTGTCGCGGCGGATGTCGGTCATCGCCTGGTGGTTACCCGGCGAATAGTCGATGTTGCCCGAGCCCTGCGCCTTCTCGATCCCGCCGATGCGGTGGAGCAGGCCCGGCGTGCCCGGCTTGACCCAGGGGCGCTTCAGCTTCGCGTCGCGCGCATAGGGCAGGAACTTCTCGCCCTCGGCGGGCGGCTCGGTGTGGAACGCCACCGGGAAGGGCTCGTAGGTGCTCATGTCCGGCACCTTCCACGGCTCGGCGGCATTCTGGAGATAGCCGTCGGTGAGCAGCATCACCGGGGTCATGTACTGCGTCGCGATCCGCACCGCCTCGATCGCGCAGTCGAAGCAGTCGGCCGCCGAGCGCGTGGCGATCACCGGCAGCGGCGCGTCGCCGTTGCGGCCATAGACCGCCTGATAGAGGTCCGACTGCTCGGTCTTGGTCGGCAGGCCGGTCGAGGGCCCGCCGCGCTGCGCGTTGACGATCACCAGCGGCAACTCGGTCATGATCGCGAGGCCGATCGCCTCGGTCTTGAGCGCGATGCCGGGCCCCGAGGAGCAGGTGACGCCAAGGCTGCCCGCATAGGACGCGCCGAGCGCCGAGGCGATCGCGGCAATCTCGTCCTCGGCCTGGAAGGTGGTGACGTCATATTCCTTCAGCCGCGCGAGGCTGTGGAGGATCGCGGAGGCCGGGGTGATCGGATAGCCGCCGTAGAACATCTTGAGGCCCGCGAGCTGCGCCCCCGCGACGAGCCCGAGCGCGATCGAGTCCGCGCCGGTGACGGTGCGGTAGAGTCCCGGTTCGGAGGGCGCTGCGGCGACGTGGCGCTGGGCGATGCCCAACGCGCCCAGCTCCGCCGTCTCGCCATAGGCATGGCCGGCGTTCAATGCGGCGATGTTCGCCTCGGCGAGGTTGGGCGCCTTGGCGAACTTGGTGCGCAGCCACTCGATCAGCGGCTCGCGGTCGCGGTCGAACATCCAGAGCGCGAGGCCCAGCGTCCACATGTTCTTGCAGCGCAGGGCTTCCTTGTTGCCCAGGCCGAACGGCTTGACCGCCTCGACGGTCAGCGCGGAGATGTCGAGCTTGAGCAACTGCCACTTGTCGAGCGATCCGTCCTCGAGCGGATTGGCGGCATATTTGGCCTTGTCGAGGTTGCGCTGGCCGAACTCGCCCTCGTCGGCGATGATCAGTCCGCCGGGCTTGAGCGCTTCGACATTGGTCTTGAGCGCCGCGGGGTTCATCGCGACGAGCACGTCAGGCTGGTCGCCCGCGGTGTCGATCTGCGCCGAGCCGAAGTTGATCTGGAAGGCCGAGACGCCGAACAAGGTGCCCTGCGGCGCGCGGATCTCGGCGGGGAAATCCGGGAAGGTCGCCAGGTCGTTGCCCGCGAGCGCGGTCGACAGCGTGAACTGGCCGCCGGTCAGCTGCATGCCGTCGCCGGAATCGCCGGCAAAGCGGACGACGATCGCTTCGGGTGCGGGATTGGCCGACGCCTCGGGCGTCAGCTGATGGGCGGCGGTTGCCATGGCCGGTCTGTGTTCCTGCGCTTTGTCTATCCTTGTGAGTGCTCTACGCCTCCCTTGCGATACTCCCAAGGTAGAAAATGCCGCCACAGTTGCAACGGCTGCTTTGTTATTGGCCACCTGCCTTTGCCTATTCCCCTCCCTGCAAGGGAGGGGTTAGGGGTGGGTGCGAGCGCAGCGAGCCCGTCTCCGCGCAGCAAAGGCCGACGCCGACGCGTCGGCACCCACCCCCGGCCCCTCCCTTGCAGGGAGGGGAGCAGTGAGCAGCATGACCG
>NZ_JAPKNM010000007.1 GCF_026460985.1 Sphingomonas sp. | reverse complement strand
CGGGACGATGGACCAGTCGACCCAGCAGAATGCCGCGATGGTCGAGGAAACCTCTGCCGCCGCGCGCAATCTCAACGGCGAAGTCGCGGCGCTCAGCGAGCAGGCGTCGAAGTTCGAAGTCGGCGGCGGCGCGCGCGTCGTCTCCGTCCGCGGCAACGCGCCGGCACGGCCTGCCAGGGCGAAGGCCGCGGCCTATGTCTCGCCGGTCAAGGCACTTCCTGCTGCCGCCATGGCGAATGGCCGGGCGAGCCACGACGACTGGGCCTCTTTCTAGAGCGTCGCTTTTTCATCGCCACCCTCGCCCTCCCCGCCAGCCGGCGCGGGAGGGCGCAGCGGAATCGGCACGAAGACAGAGGGAGCATGCATCCAATGCTGAACAATCTAAGGATCGGCACGCGTCTGATCGCCGGTTTCGGCGCGACGCTGTTGCTGCTGATCGGCGTGGCGCTGTTCGCCAATGGCCGCGTCAAGATGGTGGACACCAATCTCACGACGATCAACGACGTCAACAGCGTCAAGCAGCGCTACGCGATCAACTTCCGCGGCAGCGTCCATGACCGCGCGATCTCGCTGCGCGACGTGATCCTCGTCACCTCGCCCGCCGAGCGCAGCAAGGCGATCGAGGATATCGAGACGCTGGCGAAGAAATATGCCGATTCCGCCGGTCCGCTCGATGCGATGCTCACGCCGGACAAGAAGCCGAACGGCGACGAGCTGCGCATCCTCGCCAGCATCAAGGAAACCGAAGCCAAGACGCTGCCGCTGATCACCGAGGTGATCCGCCGCAAACAGTCCGGCGACGATGCGGGTGCGTGGAACGTGCTGATGCAGCAGGCCCGGCCGCAGTTCATCGAGTGGCTGGCGCGGATCAACCAGTTCATCGATCTCCAGGAAGCCGCCAATCATGCGATCGGCAAGAGCACGCGCGCGGAGACCCAGTCGTTCAGCTGGCTGATCTCGCTGATCTGCCTCGCCGCGCTGGCGATCGGCGGATTGATCGCATGGGTCTCGGTGCACAGCGTCCGTCCGCTGCGCCGCATGGCCGAGATCATGGAGCGGCTCGACGAGGGCGAGGGCTCGATCGAGATCCCCGCCGCGACCGCGGGCAACGAGCTCGGCCAGCTGTCCAAGGCGATGACCGCCTTCCGCGCCAAGCTCAAGGAGGCCGAGGCCACCAATCGCGCCGCCGAGCAATCGAAGCAGGAGCAGGTCGAAACCATCGTCAACAGCCTGGGCGAAGGGCTGACCCTGCTCGCCCAGGGCGACCTGACGGCGCGGGTCTCCGCCGACCTGCAGGGCCCGTTCGCCAAGCTCAAGGCCGATTTCAACACCGCACTCGAATCGCTCCAGGACCTGATCGGTTCGGTGATGGAGAAGGCCGAGGTGATCCACACCGGATCGGGCGAGATCGCCCGGGCCTCGGAGGATCTCGCGCGCCGTGCCGAAGCCAATTCGGCGAGCCTCCAGCAGACCGCCGCGGCCGTCACGCAGATGGACCAGCGCCTCAAGGCGACCGCCGAGGCCGCCGGGCGCACCGTCGACCGCGCCGACGGCGCCATCGCCACCGTCTCGGGCGGGCGCAGCATCGCCGACGAGGCGGTGCAGGCCATGACCCGCGTCGCGGACTCGGCCAAGGGCATCGACGACGTGATCGAAGGTCTCGACAAGATCGCCTTCCAGACGCGCGTTCTCGCGATGAACGCCGCGGTCGAAGCCGGCCGCGCGGGTGAAGCCGGCCGCGGCTTCGCGGTGGTCGCCGACCTCGTCAGCGCGCTCGCGATGCGCGCCGAAGAGGAAGCCGGCCGCGCCCGCGACCAGCTCACCGCCACCCAGGCGGACATCGGCGCCGCGGTCGACATGGTCCAGAAGGTCGACAATGCCCTTGCCGACATCTCGGGCGACGTCGGCGAGGTCCATCAGCTGCTCGGCAACATCGCGCTCGACAACCAGGCGCAGTCCTCGGCGATCACGCAGGTCAGCACGGCCATCGGCACGATGGACCAGTCGACCCAGCAGAACGCCTCGATGGTCGAGGAAACGTCCGCAGCCGCACGCAACCTGGCCGGCGAGGTCGCCGCGCTCAGCGAGCAGGCGTCGCGGTTCAACGTCGGCGGCGGCACGCACGCCGTCTCGGTCCGCGCGAAGGTGCCGGCGAGGCCCGCCAAGGCGACAAAGGCGGCCGCCTATGTCTCGCCGGTCAAGGCGCTTCCCGCCGCCGCCATGGCGAACGGCAATGCCAGCCACGACGACTGGACTTCGTTCTAACCCTCGCCGTCGGATGGAAGATGGGGCGCCGTGGCCATGCCGCGGCGCCCCTTTTCGTTGCCGTCACATCGATTTTCGATATTATCGATTGACGATATGCATCTTGCTGTTTATCGATAATCGAGAAGGCCGGCGCAAGGTGTGCCGGCCATGACGAGGATCGATCATGCCCCAGGATCGCCGCACCGACATGCTCTTGACCATATCGCGCCACGCCTTGCGCATCGCCATCGCCGTCATCGCCGCCGCCATGGTACTGGTCGCCTGGGCGCTGGTTGCGCTGCTCTTCTTCCCCGCCCGGCACATCGCGGAACAGCTCGCGGCCGCCCCGACGATCACGTTGCCGCTCATCTTCCTGTCCGCCGGCGTCGGTATCGTCATGCTGGTGCTGAGCCTGCGCTTCGCCCTCGAGCTCGGCCGGATCGTCCACACGGTGCAGACGGGCGACCCGTTCGAGCCCGGGAACGCGGACCGGCTCGCGCGCATGGGCTGGCTCGCCCTCGGCGTGACCGTCGCCAGTTGGCTGCTCTTTCCGCTGGTGTCCTGGCTGGCGCAGTATTTCGAGGAGATCAGCGTCGGCGGCGGCACTTCGCTGGGCGGGCTGGCGCTCGCCGTGACGCTGTTCATCCTCGCCCGGGTCTTCCGCCACGGCGCCGCGATGCGCGACGACCTGGAGGGGACCGTCTGATGGCGATCGTCATCACGCTGGATGCGCTGCTGCAGCGCCGCGGCATGACGCTGACCGAGCTTTCGGAGCGCGTCGACCTGACCCTCGCCAATCTGTCGATCCTCAAGACCGGAAAGGCGAAGGCCATTCGCTTCTCCACGCTGGAAGCGATCTGCCGCGAACTCGATTGTCAGCCCGGCGACCTGCTCGGCTACCAGCAATGACCGTCCGCCCTTTCGGGCCGACAAAGCAAAAGGGCGCCGCGGTCCTCCCGCGACGCCCTTTTCGGTCTTTCGGCGAACTGTTCAGGCGGCGAGGCGCTGCCCGCGCAGTCCTTCCATGATCGTGCGGTTGATCCCGATCAGCTCGCCGATCGGCTCGCGCCCGGCGACGACGTCGCTGGTGAAGCGCTCGACCCACAGGCCGAGGGAGATGATCTGCGCGCGCAGTTCCTTGGGCAGGCCGTTGCCGGTCGCGCCGCAATCGGTGGCGAAGGCGGACCACATCTCGCGGTTGCGGTGGAGCGACGGCATCAGCAGCGCTCCCTTCAATCCGGCGGTCTCGGCGTCCATCATCTCGCCGGTGATCTCGCTCATCAGCCGGAATTCGGCCGAGCGCGGCGTTTCTGCCCTGCTGCGGGCGGCCTGGTAGGCAGTGAGAGTCATGCGGGCTCCTTTGCTGACGCTCTCATTCTAGGAAGATTTTGCCGAGCTGGTCCGCGCTCTTCCTATAAGAATCATGCGTCCACCCGATGCGGGCGCATTTTCCAGGGAAACTGCATTGGCCGACATCATTCTTCCGCACGCGCTGCCGAGCGCGCTCGATGGCCGCGACGGGCTCAAGCTGCTCTCGCTCGACTGCTTCGACACCTTGCTGTGGCGCGACACCCATGCGCCGAGCGACCTGTTCGGCGCACTGCCCGAAACCACCGTGCCGCAGCGCATCTGGGCCGAGCAGCGCGCGCGCAACGCGTCGGCGCTCCGCCGCAAGCGCTTCGAGGTCAGCATCGACGAGATCTATCGCGAGCTGCTCCCCAATGCGCCCCTCGACCAGCGCGCGAGCGCGGTCGGGCACGAACTCGCCGCCGAGGCGCTGCACTGCTTCGCCTTCGCGCCCACCGTCGAACTGATGCGCGAAGCCAAGCGCCGCGGGCTCAAGGTCGTGATCGTGTCCGACACCTATCTCGACGCCGACCAGCTTCGCGGCCTGATCGCCGCCGCCGCGGGCGACGAGGTCGCCGGCCTGATCGACGCCTTCTTCTGCTCGTCGGTCTATGGCGTTTCCAAGGGCGAAGGGCTGTACAAGCACGTCCTCGCCGAAACCCGCGTCGCGCCCGAGGCGATCCTGCACATCGGCGACAACAAGCATGCCGACGTCGACGGCGTGGCGCCCTACGGCGTGAACACGCTCCACCTCAAGCAGTTCGCCGAGCCGACGGTGCAGCGCCTGCGCCTCGAGGCCGCGGTCAGCGCGATGCTGCATCCGCACGCCGACGGCGTCGCCGTCACGCACCAGCCGCACCGCGCTGCGCTCGCTTCGGCCGAGCCCGCGATCACCGATCCGGCCGAGGCGTTCGGCTTCTCGACGCTCGGCCCGGTGCTCCACGGCTTCGACCGCTGGCTCGGCGACGAGGCGGCGGCGCTGCAAGCGTGCAACGGCGGCCAGGTCCATCGCCTCTTCCTGATGCGCGACGGCCATCTGCCGCGCCTCGTGCATGAGGCCGGCGGCACTGAATCCACGGGCCATTCGATCGAGATCAGTCGCTTCACCGCCGTTGCCGCCTCGTTCGACAACGAGGAGGCGGTCGAGCGCTATCTCCAGCTCGAGCTGAACGGCGATCTCACCGCGATGATGAAGCAGTTCCTGCTGCCGCCCTCCGAGATTTCGATGGTCCTGAAGGAGCTGCCCGCCCAGAACAAGCTGCCCGCCTTCCTCAAGGCGATCCGCAACCCGGCGCGGATGCGGCGCATCATCAAGAATTCGAACGCGTTCGCCGATCGTCTGGCGCAGCATGTCCGCGGCATGGTGAATCCGGCAAAGGGCGACACGCTCATGCTGATCGACCTCGGCTATAACGGCACCGTCCAGAATGCCGTCGAGCCCGTGCTCAAGCGCCTGCTCGGCGTCGAGGTCGCCGGCCGCTACCTGCTGCTGCGCGAGCAGTTCCGCACCGGCTTCGACAAGAAGGGCCTGATCGACCCGACGCATTACGACGCCAACACGCTCGAGGCGCTGAGCCGCAACGTCGCGGTGCTCGAACAGACCTGCACCGCGGCGCAAGGCTCGGTGATCGACTATCAGCCCGACGGCACGCCGATCCGCCGCGAGAACAGCATCAAGGGCCGCCAGAGCGCGATCCGCGACCGGATCCAGACGGGCTGCGTCCGCTTCGTCCATGCCGAACGCGATGCCGTCCTCCGCGCTTCGGCGCCCGACGCGGTAACGATGTGGCGCCGCACCGCCGTGTCCGTGCTGGCGCGACTGATGTTCCTGCCGATGGCGCACGAACTCGCGCTCGTCTCGGAATTCGAGCACGACGTGAACCTCGGCGTCGACGACACGGTGCCCCTGTTCGACACCGCGATCGCCAAGCGCGGCCTGCGCCAGCGCGGCCTCTTCTACATGAAGGGCGCCGAGCGCATGTACCTGCCGGCCGAGCTGCAGGGCGAAGGGCTGTCGCTCAAGCTCGCCTTGCTCGCCAGCCAGCGCTTCGGCCTCGCGCTCAAATATGCCGATTTCGTCGATCAGACGATCTCGCTGCCGGTGATCGTCGCCGACGGCCGCAACGTCACGACCGGTTCGGTCACGGCGACGCCGACGCATGACGGCTATTATCTCGCGCCGATCCCGATCGACGACTGTCGCTTCTCGGTGGGGCTCCAGTTCGGCCAGCTCTTCGACTGGCTGCAGATCGAGAGCGCGACCTTCATGCCGGTCAAGGAGTTCCTGAACGACGCGCCCAAGTCCGGCGTCGAGATCGCGGCGCTCCCTTCGCTCGAGGGCATGGAGCAGACCGCGCCGAACCTCTTCCGCTGCGACGACGAGTTCGGATTCATGATGGTCCCCCCGCCGCCGCGCCAGGACGACCAGCCGATGATGCTCGCCGTCGTCTTCCGCCCGATCGTCGCGCGCGAGGCCAAACCGGCGCCCGCCGCCCGCAACGTCCTTCTCGGAGCCGCCGCATGAGCAGCCTGCTGATCCACTCGATGTCCGAATTCTCGGACATCATCCTGGGCACGCTCCACGCGGCCGGCGCGCGCACGCTCGCCGAGGTCGGCGCCGAGTTCGGCGGCATGTCGCAGCAGCTCGCGGCCTATGCCCAGGCGACCGGCGGCAGCCTGACCAGCATCGATCCCGCGCCCAAGCAGGAATTCCTGGATTGGGCCGAGCGCTGCCCGAACGTCCGCCACGTCGCGGCGCTCAGCCTCGATGCGATGCCGGACTGCGCCGGTGTCGACGCCTGGGTGATCGACGGCGACCATAATTACTACACGGTCCTCCACGAGCTCCAGATCGCCGACCGTCTCGCGCGCCGCGACGGCAAGCCGCTGCTCGCCATCCTCCACGACGTGAGCTGGCCCTGCGCGCGCCGCGACTTCTATTACGCGCCGGACCAGATCCCGGCCGAATGGCGGCATCCGCACAGCTTCGACGTGGGCGTGACGATCGGCGATCCCGGCGCGCATGTCGGCCGCGGCTTCCGCGGCGGCGGCCAGTTCGCCTGGGCGCTGCACGAGGGCGGCCCGCGCAACGGCGTGCTCACCGCGATCGAGGATTTCCTCGAGACGGCGCGCACTCCCGAGCGTCCGCTTGCCTGGGCGATGATCCCGGCAGTGTTCGGCCTCGGCATCCTGTTCGATTCCACAGCGCCCTGGGCGGCCGATGTGGCGCAGCTCGTGCATCCGTATCACGACAATCCGCTGATCGCGTCGCTCGAGCTCAATCGCCTGCGCAACTATTTGGCGGTGATCGACTGGCAGGATCGCCAAGCCGCCTGAACAAATCGGATCGCGGCACAACGCGACCCGCCGAATCCTTCCTATAATTCTGGAAATACCAGAGAAAGAAAAGCGGCACGACCATGCTGAACGGCGTTGGTTTCATTATCATCCTCGGATGCGTCTTCGGCAGCTTCATCCTGGCTGGCGGGAAGATGGACATCATCCTGCACGCGCTGCCGCACGAGATGATGGCGATCGCAGGTGCGGCGATCGGCGCATTCATCGTCTCCAACTCGATGGCGACGATCAAGAAGGCCGGCGGCGGCGTCATGCGCGCCTTCAAGGGCGGCCGCTGGAAGGCGCAGGACTATAAGGACCTGCTGACCCTGCTGTTCGGCGTGCTGTCGACCTTCCGCAAGGGCGGCGCCACTGCGCTCGAGCCGCATCTCGACAACCCTGAGGAAAGCGAGCTCTTCAAGCCCTATCCGCGCCTGCTCAAGGATCATCACCTGGTCGAGTTCATCTGCGATTATCTGCGGATGATGACGGTCAATTTCGAGGACCCGCATCAGCTCGAGGCCGCGATGGAAGCGGACATCGAGAAGCATCACCACGAGGAATCGGGCCCGCAGCACGCGCTCCAGATCATGGCCGACGGCCTTCCCGCGATCGGCATCGTCGCCGCGGTGCTCGGCGTCATCAAGACGATGGGCTCGATCGACCAGCCGACCGAGATCCTCGGCGCGATGATCGGCGGCGCGCTGGTCGGCACCTTCCTCGGCGTGCTCCTCTCCTACTGCGTCGTCGGCCCGCTCGCCGCGAAGCTGATGGAGACGATCGAGGCGGATTCGAAGCCCTTCTTCATCGCGAAGACCGCGATCGTCGCCTACGCCCAGAACCAGCCGGTGCAGGTCGCGATCGAGATCGCCCGGCGCATGACGCCCTCGGCCTATGCGCCGAGCTTCCAGCAACTCGAAACTGCACTCGACGAGGCGAAAAATGGACTCAACCCTGCCACTGCCTGAGGCGGATGAGCGCTCGCTGCGCCTGCCGGCACACGGCACGACCGTCACCGCGGAAGACCTGCGCATCCGCTTCGTCCTGGCCGCCGATCTCGACGACGTCATCGAAGTCGATGCGTCGGAAGTCGAGAGCGTCGGCCAGGCCGTGCTCCAGCTGCTCGTCGCCGCGCGCAACGAGGCGCTGGCCAACGGCCAGGGCTTCCGCATCGCCAATCCCAGCCAAGCCTTCGTCAATCGCGTGACCAGCTGCCGCCTGGCGGACGCGATCGGACTCGAAACCGGAGACGTCCAGTGAGCAAGTTGATCCTTACCGTCGATGACTCGGCGAGCATGCGCATGCTGCTCAAGACCTCGCTGACCGCGCAGGGCTATCGCATCGAAAGCGCCAATGACGGCCAGCACGGCCTCGAGCGCATGCACGAGGTGAAGCCCGACCTGCTGATCACCGACATCAACATGCCCAAGATGGACGGCTTCGAGCTGATCGAGGCGGTGCGCGCCGAGCATGACTTCCGGGGCACGCCGATCCTCGTCCTCTCGACCGAATTCTCGGACGAGAAGAAGGCCCGCGCCCGCTCGGCCGGCGCGACCGGCTGGATCACCAAGCCCTTCGAGGCGACCAAGCTGGGGGCGGCGATCCGCCGCGTTTGTCCGTGAGCGAGGAACTCGACGAGATCCAGGCAATCTTCTTCGAAGAATGCACTGAGGGCCTCACCACCGCCGAGCAGGGCCTCTCGGCGATGCAGGCGGGCGACGTCTCGGCCGAGACGATCGCCGGCGTGTTCCGCGCGGTCCATTCGATCAAGGGCGGCGCCGGCGCGTTCGGCCATGCCGATCTGACCGCCTTCGCGCACAAGTTCGAGAACGTGCTCGACGAAGTGCGCGCGGGCAAGATCGTCCCCACCCCCGGCGTCATCAAGGTGATGCTGAGCTCGTTCGACGTGCTGTCGGACCATGTCGAGACCGCCAAGGGCCTGGCGCCGCGTCCCAACGACGCCGCCGCGCTCGCCGCGCTCGAGAAGGTGCTCGCCGACAAGGGCGTCGCCGACGATGCCGGCGCGCCCGCTCCCGCCGCGCCTGCGCCCGCACCGGCCGTCGAAGCGCCCGCCGCTCCGGCCGAGGACGAATTCGGCTTCACCCCGGTCGCCTTCTCGCTCGACGATTTCGATGCGCCCGCCGAAACCGCGGCCGCGGTCTGGACGATCCGGTTCAAGCCGTCGCGCGCGGCGCTCGCCAATGCCGGCGAGCCGCTGCTGATCATCCGCGAGCTCGAGACGCTCGGCGCCACGATCGAATCGGTCGACGTGTCGGACGTGCCGCCGCTGCGCGATCTCGATCCCGAGGACGCCTATTTCACCTGGGTGCTGAGCATGCCGGGCGACGTTCCCGAGAACGACATCACCGACTGCTTCGATTTCGTCGCGCCGGATTCGCTCGTCGAAGTGACGCGCACCGAGGCCGAGGTCCCTGCCCCGGCAGCGGAAGCCGAGCCCGAGTTCACGCCGATCGAGGCCGATATCATCCCGTTCGAGCCGATCACCGCCTCGATCGAGGATCTCACCGCGCAGGTCCAGCAGGTCGTGGCGGCGATCGCCGCTGCTCCGGCGCCGGCGGAGACCGCCGCGCCCAAGCCCGCCACCGAAGCCTCGCAGACGATCCGCGTCGACCTGTCGAAGCTCGATCTGCTGCTCAACCTCGTCGGCGAGCTGGTGATCCGCAACTCGATCCTAGCCGATCGGCTGTCGCCCGCCGACCGCCAGCGCGTCGAATTGCCCGAGCTGGCGCGCCTCACGCGCCAGATCCAGGACAATGTCATGTCGCTGCGCGCGCAGCCGATCAAGCAGGCCTTCAGCCGCGTGCCGCGCATGCTGCGCGACCTCTCGGCCGAGACCGGCAAGCAGATCGAGCTCGAGACCGTCGGCGAGACGACCGAAGTCGACAAGGGCGTGATCGAGAAGATCGGCGACCCGCTCACCCACATGATCCGCAACGCCGCGGACCATGGCCTCGAGAGCGCCGAGGAGCGCATCGCCGCGGGCAAGTCGCCTGCGGGCACGATCAAGCTCTCCGCCGAGCAGAAGGGCGCGCGCATCTTCGTCCGCGTCCAGGACGATGGCCGCGGCATCAACCGCGAGCGGGTCAAGGCCAAGGCGATCGAGAAGGGCATCATCTCGCCCGACGCGATCCTCTCGAACGAGGAGATCGACCAGCTGATCTGCGCGCCGGGCTTCTCGACCGCGGAGACGATCTCGAACATCTCGGGCCGCGGCGTCGGCATGGACGTGGTGCGCTCGAACGTCGAGGCGCTCGGCGGCCGCGTCGAGATCCATTCGGTCCCCGGCGAAGGCACGACCTTCACGATGATCCTGCCGCTGACGCTCGCGATCCTCGACGGCATGATCGTCCGGCTCGCCGGCCAGCGCTTCGTGCTGCCGCTCGCGCACGTGCTCGAGACCGTCCAGCCCGAGCCGGGCCAGGTCAAGCGCACGTCGCCCGATACGGAAGTTATCGACATGCGCGGCGAATATGTCCCCGTGAAGCGCGCGACCGAGATCTTCGGTCTCAATGACGACCGCGCCATCGAGGACTCTCTGGTGGTGATCGTGGAAAGCGAAGGCTCCGGCAAGGTCGGCCTAGTCGTCGACACCATCGACGATCGCCGCGAGGTCGTGATCAAGAGCCTCGACCAGAACCTCCACCCGATCCGCGGGCTGGGCGGCGCCACCATCCTCGGCGACGGCTCGATCGCGCTCATCCTCGATATCGAGGCGCTCGTCGCCTCTCCCTCCCGCTACACCCCCAAAGGACTGGCAGCATGACCACCACCACTGAAACCGCCAGCGACTGCAAGATCGTCACCTTCACGCTGGGCAAGCAGACCTTCGGCATCGACATGCGCGCGCTCATCGAGATCCGCGAATGGGACGAGCCGACCCCGCTCCCCAACGTGCCGAGCTTCATCAAGGGCGTGAGCAACCTGCGCGGCAACGTCATCCCGGTCGTCGGCCTCGCCGAGCGGCTGGGCTGGGAGCCGAGCGCGATCCATGCGCGCTCGTGTATCCTCGTGGTCAACATCGCGGGCAAGCAGGCCGGCTTCCTCGTCGACGAAGTCAACGACATCGTCGCGATCAACCGCAGCGAGATCCAGCCGGCCCCCGAGGTCGAGACGATCGAGGCGAGCGTGATCGACGGCCTGGTGCGCATCACCACGCGCGCCAAGGACGGCACGCGGGACGAGAACGGCACGATGGTGCTGCTGCTCGATCTCGACGCGCTGAGCCTCACCAAGCATCTGGACATGGCCGCGTGAGCCCCGCCGGGGGCGCCCCGGCGCTCGCCGGCGGCAGCGCGATGGCGGCGGCAAATGCGGAGCTCTCGCCCCGCGATTTCGCCGCGATCGCCGCAATCATGCACAGCGACGCGCGGATCGAACTCACCGCGGCCAAGACCACGCTCGTCCAGTCCCGCCTCGCGCGGCGGCTGCGCGAATACGGCCTCAGCCGCTTCTCCGAATATGTCGCACTGGTCCAGTCGGATGCCGAGGAACGGCATGCGATGGTGGTGGCGCTGACCACCAACCACACGCATTTCTTCCGCGAGCCGCATCACTTCGATCATTTCCGCGACACCGTCATTCCCGCTCTGAAGCGCAAGCAGGGGCCGGTGCGGATCTGGTCGGCGGGATGCTCGTCGGGCGAGGAAGTCTACACGATCGCGATGTGCCTGCTCGGGCCGGACCGCACGTCCGCGACCTGGCTGCGCCACGCCGACGTCCGCCTGCTCGCGACCGACATCGCGCCGCACGTGGTGGAATCGGTCCAGCGCGGCTTCTATGCGGACAGCGTCGCCGCGGGCGTGCCCGAGCCGTATCGCAGCACTTGGATGCGCCGCGCGCCGGGCGGCTTCGTCATGGCCGAGGAAGCGCGCCAGCTGGTCACCGCGCGGGTACTGAACCTGTTCGAGAAGTGGCCGCTCAAGGCCGCCTATGACGTGATCTTCTGCCGCAACGTGATGATCTATTTCGGCGATCCCGCGAAGGAGGAGCTAGAGGAGCGGTTCGTCAGCCAGCTCGCGCATGGCGGGCACCTGTACATCGGCCATTCCGAACGTCTGATCGGCCCGGCGGCGAGCCGGATGCGTTCGATCGGCCATACCATTTACGCCAAGCCGGAGACCCGGGGATGAAGCCGGTAAGGACACTCATCGTAGACGACAGCGCCTCGATGCGCGCGACGCTGAAGCGCATGCTTTCGGCGGATCCCGAGATCGAGGTGGTCGGCATGGCGCCCGAGCCATTCGCGGCGCGGGACATGATCAAGACGCTCAACCCCGACGTGCTGACGCTCGACGTCGAGATGCCGGGAATGGACGGCCTGTCCTTCCTCGAGCGCATCATGCGCCTCCGGCCGATGCCGGTGGTGATGTGCTCGACGCTCACCGCGCGCGGCGCAGAAGTGACGATCGAGGCGCTCCGCCTCGGCGCGGTGGACTATGTCACCAAGCCGAGCGGCACGCCCGAGGACATCGAGCGCGACGCCACCCTGTTGTGCGAGAAGGTCAAGACCGCCGCGCGCTCGGTGGTGCGTGCGGGCAACCAGCGGCTGCCGGAGCAGCCCAGCGTCGCCGGCGGCGGCGTGGGCAAGCTGATCGCGATCGGTTCGTCCACCGGCGGCGTCGAGGCACTGTTCTCGCTGCTGCCCGCGCTGCCCGCCGATTGCCCGCCGGTGCTGATCGTCCAGCACATGCCGGCGGCGTTCACGCGCAGCTTCGCACAGCGGCTCGACGCCGAATGTCGCGTTCGTGTCGTAGAAGCAACGGAAGGCGCGCCGGTCCAGCCTGGAACCGTCTATATTGCACCTGGGGGCGCGATGCACATGGAGCTGTCCGGCGGCATTGCCGGGCGCATCAAGCTGCGTCCCGGCGATCTCGTCACCGGACATCGTCCCTCGGTCGATGTCCTGTTCCATTCGGTTGCGCCGCTCGGCGCTGCGGCGGTCGGGGCGATCCTGACCGGGATGGGAAGGGATGGCGCGGAAGGCCTGCTGGCGATGCGCCGGTCGGGTGCCCGCACGCTCGGCCAGAGCCGCGAGACCTGCGTCGTCTGGGGCATGCCCCGCGCAGCGCAGGAAGTCGGGGCGGTCGAGAAGGAAGTTGGTTTGTCTGCCATGCCCGAGGCGATCCTCAAGGCATGCCGTGAGAAGGTTGGGAGCGTCTGATGCCTGCTGCTGCAGCAATCAAGGTGATGGTCGTGGACGACCAGACCAGCATGCGTGCGATGATCCGTCGCGCCTTGCAGGACCTGGGGTTCAAGGACGTCCGCGACAAGGCGAGCGCGCCCGAGGCGCTCTCGTCGATCAAGAACGATCGCGTCCACCTGGTCATCTCGGACTATAACATGCCCGAGATGGACGGCCTCCAGTTCCTGGAAGCCGTGCGCGGGGATCCCGTGATCGGCAAGACCGTCTTCATCATGCTGACGGGTTCGGCCGACAAGGAGATCGTCCAGAAGGCCGCGGCGCTCGGCGTCAACAACTATGTCGTCAAGCCCTTCGCTCCCGCGGCGCTCAAGGAAAAGATCGAACGCGTCTTCGGCGAGCTGACCTGATGCGTCGGGTCTCGATCGTCCAGGGAGAGAATGCGATCGTGGCCGAGCCGCACGTGGTCGTATCGACGCTGCTCGGCAGCTGCGTCGCTGCGTGCCTTTACGATCCGGTCGCCAAGGTGGGCGGGATGAACCATTTCCTGCTCGGCGAACCGAGCGCCGACCACCGCGTCTCGGCGGGCGACATGCAGCGCTACGGCGTCCATGCGATGGAGCTCCTGATCAACGGGATGATGGCCAAGGGCGCGATGCGCAACCGCCTGCGCGCCCACCTGTATGGCGGCGCCAACATCGTCTCGGGGCTCGGCTCGATCGGGTCCTCGAACGCGGCGTTCGCGCACCGCTTCATGAAGACCGAGGGCATCGAAGTCGCGCACAGCGATCTCGGCGGCTCCTCGGCCCGCAAGGTCGAGTTCCTGCCGCACGAGGGTCGCAGCCGCTGCACCAAAGTCGCGGAGCGCGTTCCCGAGCGTCCCGTCAAACCCCTGCCCCTGCCGGTCGCCGGCGGCGACCTGGAGCTGTTCTGATGTCGTGTATGCCCGTGCCCGCCCAGTCGTCTCCGGTGCAGCCCCTGCCCGGCTACGATCCCTATTCGGGCGCGATCCACACCGTCATCGCCGGCGAGCTCCGTGAGATGCGCGACATGCTGGAGCGGCTGGCCGAAGTGCTCGTCGCCGACGAGCATTTCGCCAATTGCTATCTCGAGCAGCTCCAGTCCTTCGACTATCTGGTCCAGCACGCCGACGAGTGCGTGAACGTGCTCGAGCGCATCGCAGCCGGCGAGGACTCGCTCTCGGCGATCAGCCAAGTCCGTCTCGGCGCGGTGCAGGACCGGCTGCGAACGGCGCTGAGAGGCTGCTGACATGGCCAGCATCCCCAACGACCGCCCGATCATCATCAAGAAGGTCAAGAAGGTCGCCGGCGGTCATCATGGCGGCGCGTGGAAGGTCGCCTATGCCGACTTCGTGACCGCGATGATGGCCTTCTTCATGCTGCTCTGGCTGATCTCGAACCCCGACAAGCAGCGGCTGAAGGGCCTCGCGCAGTATTTCTCGCCGAGCATCGGCGACAGCTCGCCCTCGACTCCGCTCCAGGGCTCGGCCGAGGGCGCCGGCGGCCGGTCGCGCAAGTCGTCGACCGACGACAGCGAGGCCAAGGGCACGCCGACCAGCGAGGCCGCCGTGGCCGGCGCGGCGCGCGGCGGCACCGCGAGCATTCCCGACGCCTCGATGCGCGTGCTCGCCTCCGAGCTCCAGGTCGCACTCGATTCCGCGTCGCCGGATCGCCAGGCCAGGCGCAACGTCAAGATCGATCCGGGCCGCGACGGGCTGCGCATCACGCTGATGGATACCGACCAGCAATCCATGTTCCGCGCCAACACCGCCGAGCTCAATCCCTATGCGCGCACGACGCTCGCCAGGATCGCGGCCAAGCTCGGCGCTTCGGGCACGCAGATCGCGATCGAGGGCCATACCGACGGCACCGGCGGCCAGAGCGACGCCAATTGGCGCCTCTCGGGCGAGCGCGCCCTTGCCGCCCGCTCGGCGCTGATTTCCTCGGGCCTCACGCCGGACCGCTTCGCCGAAGTGGTCGCGATGGGCGCCACGCGCCCGGTCTATCCCGACCAGCCCGACCGCGCCGAGAACCGCCGCATCACCGTCGTGCTCAAGGCCCAGGCCTCGGCGCTGCCAAGCGATTCCAGCTTCAAGTTCTGAGATCGACATGAAGAAGATCCTGTTCCTGCTTACCGTCCTCCTCTCCGGCCTCGGCCTGGGAGGCGGCGCGGCCTATGCCACCGTGCTCCTGCTCGGGGCCCAGGCGCCCGCCCCGGCCACGGCCGCAGCCGCGCATGTCGACGACAAGGTCGAGCCGAGCTTCGTCGACGCGGGCAAGATCCTCGCACCGCTCGTCTTCGCCGACGGCCGGCTCTCGGGCTATGTCCAGTTCCAGGTCCAGCTCGAAGTGCCCGCGGACAAGGCCGAGTTCGTCTCGGCGCGCCTTCCGCTGCTGCTCCACGCAGTCAACATGCGCACCTATCGCACCCCGATGGCGGCGGGCCCCGACGGGCTGATCCCGGACCTCGAGACCTTCCGCAAGGTCGTCATGGCGGCCGCCCCGGAGGCGTTCGGCCCGGGCGTTCTGCGCAAGGTCGCCGTCACCCAGGCCAATCCGGCATGAACCGGCCCGAAACTTTACGGAGACCACAGCGTATCCTTCTCCGTGCAAATATTGCACCGAGAAGGAGTCGCTTCGACCACGGAGGACAGTCATGCAGGTGACACCGATCCAGACCGGGGGCGCCGACGTGGCGGCAGATCGCGCGCCGAGGACGGTGACGACGCTGCTGGTCGGCAAGCTATTGTGCCGCGGCACGGTCGAGCATCTCTGCCGCGTGCGCAACATCTCGATGACGGGCATGATGCTCGAGACGCACCACACCCTGGGCTATGGCAGCTGGGTGGCCGTGGAGCTGCGCAGCGGCGACAGGCTGCAGGGCAGCGTCGTCTGGAGCAGCGAAGGCCGCGCCGGCGTCGAGTTCGGCGCGCCGATCGACGTCGACCATATCCTCGCCCAGGCCAAGGCCGCGCCGGAGCGCTTCGGCGCCAACGCGCCCCGCGCGCCGCGCTTCGACGTGGAATGCGCCGCGCGGATCAGCTGCTTCGGCCGGCATATCGACGTCGCGCTGGAAAACATCTCGCAGAGCGGCGCGCGGATCTGTCTCCCCAAGCCGCCCAAGCCCGATACCGAGGTCATCCTCTCGGTTCCCGGCCTGCCCTCGCGCCGCTGCACGACGCGCTGGGCGAGCGACGAGAAGGCCGGCTTGGTCTTCCTCGAGCCGATCTCGTACAACGACCTCGCCCCCTGGCTCGAGCACTGCAACCTCGATAGCTGAGCCATCGAGCCGATAGCCAACCAAAGGGTTTGCACCACTGGCAAGCCCAACCTTCCGGTTGGACTGGAAAAGCGCTGATCTCCGCACTTTTCGGCCATTTCCGCTGACTCGCGGGTTGACCAACTTGACTGGTCCACGCGGGCGCGCGCGAACCGGCAAAGCAGGGCGCGATCGCGCGACGCGAGGATTCTGCTGTTCGTCCATATGCGAACCAAAGCAGAACAAATCCTACATTGCCAGGGCTACATCCGGCTCGACGGCGATCGGCGCATGCGTTAGGTCGTATCGACATTCAAATTCCCCCTCCCTTGAAGGGAGGGGTTAGGGGTGGGTTGGCATCGGCCGGGGCTCGATGCCCCGGCCGATGCCATTTGCGGCACGATTTGAGAGTCTTTATTAGGCGCGCAGACGCGCGCACCCACCCCCAGCCCCTCCCTGCAAGCAGGGAGGGGAATTAGCCCGCCGCAGTCTCGCCGCGGGTGCCCCTGGTCAGCTTGAGCTTCGGCCCCCGGCTGCGCGTCGTATCGAGGAACGCCATGTCGACGAGGTGCGCCATCGCCGCATGCGCGCCTTCCGGGTCCCCCGCCGCGATCGCATCGAACACGCGCTGGTGATCGGGCACCGGATCGCGCCGCAGCGGGCTGTTGCGCTGCTTGAAGATCGTCGTCCACGCCACCGCCGCGCTCACGCTGGTGGTGAGCGAGGTGATGAAGGGATTGGCCGAAGCTTCCAGCAGCGCCGCGTGGAAGTCCTGGTCGGCGATCCGCCCCTCCTCCACCGCGAGCGTGTGCTTCGCCATCCCCTCGAGCGCTTCGGCCATGCGCGTCAATTGCGCATCGGTGCGCCGCTCGGCCGCCAGGGCGGCGGCCTCGGGCTCGAAGATCTTGCGCAGCTCGAACAGGCTGTAGAGCAGATCGTCGTCGGGCTCGAACTCGAAGATCCACGACAGCACGTCGGGATCGAGCAGATGCCATTTCTCGCGATCGCTGACTCGGGTGCCGGTACGCGGACGGCTCTCGACCAGCCCTTTGGCGGCGAGGATGCGCAGCGCCTCGCGATAGGCGGTGCGCGAGACATGGAGCCGATCGCTCGCCGCAACTTCGTTGTTGAGCACCTCGCCCGGCTTGTAGCGTCCCGACACGATCAGGATGCCCAGATCGCGAGCGATGGTGCCATGCAGGCGCAGCGACTTGCGCCGGGCGCGGGCATTGAGCGGCTTGGCAGTCTTGACCTTAGCAACCATCGCACGATCCTAGCGCTGCGGAGCGGTCAGGTACAACCTGTCGATCACCCCGAAATTGTGACGAAAACGTTCCAGGAGAGCGGTTTCAGGACAGCCTTCAGCCTGCCCTGTTCGAAAGCGGCGCGCGGGTGCGCCACGGGTGCGACTTCGTCGGGTGCATCCGCGCTGTTGATCGCCTTGAGATCGGCATGATGCAGCTCGAATGCCTCGACCAATCGGCGCTCGCCCAGCCCGCGAAGCTCGACCGACAGCTCCATCTCGGAATCCATGCTGCGATTGAGCGCGAAGACGGTGACGGTGCCGGTCTCGGGATCGTGGATCACCGACTGGACGAGCAGCGGCGCGGCGGTCTCGTCGCCCGCGGCGAAGCTGCCGGTCTCGACCGACGCGCGCAGCACGTCCCCACGGCCATAGCGCGCGGCCTGGGCGAAGGGATGGAAGATCGTCTGGCGCCAGGCCGGACCGCCGGTCTGCGTCATGATCGGCCCGATCACGTTGACCAATTGCGCGATGCAGGCGGACTTCACCCGATCGGCATGGTTCATCATCGTGAGCAGCACGCCGCCCACGACCAATGCGTCCTCGAAATTGTAGATTTCCTCGAGCAGCGCCGGCGCCTGGGGCCAGCCGACGCCGCGCAACTGCTCGCCGGCGCGGGCGCGGTACCAGACGTTCCACTCGTCGACCGAGAGCATGATCCGCTTGGGGCTGCGGCGCTTGGCCGCCACCGCGTCGGCGATCGCCGCGACCTCGACGATGAAGCGCTCGAGCCCGTCGATCGCGGTGAGGAAGCGCGCGATGTCGTTCTCGTGGTTGGTGAAATATTGGTGGAGCGAGATGTAATCGACGTCCTCGAAGCAATGGTCGAGCACGGTATATTCCCACGCGCCATAGGTCGGCATGTCGCGCGCCGAGGAGCCGCAGACCGCAAGCTGGAGCCCGTCCGAGGTCCAGCGCATCACCTTGGCGGCCTCCTTCGCGACGCGGCCATATTCCTGCGCGGTCTTGGCGCAGGTCTGCCACGGCCCGTCCATCTCGTTGCCGAGGCACCAGAATTTGATGTCGTGCGGCTGCTCGTAACCATGTGCGCGGCGGAGGTCCGAATAATGCGTGCCGCCCGGATGGTTGCAATATTCGAGGAAGTTCTGCGCCTCGGCCGGCCCGCGCGTGCCGAGATTGACCGCGAACATCGGCTCCAATTCGGCGAGGCGACACCAGTCGATGAACTCGTTGGTGCCGAACTGGTTGGTCTCGGTCGATCCCCAGGCGAGGTCGAGGCGCACCGGACGCGCGTCCTTGGGCCCTACTCCGTCCTCCCAGTCATAGCCCGAGACGAAATTGCCGCCCGGATAGCGCACGATCGTCACGCCGAGCTCGCGAGTGAGGTCGAGCACGTCGCGGCGGAAGCCGTTTTCGTCCGCAGTAGCATGGCCGGGCTCGTAGATGCCGCCATAGACGCAGCGCCCGAGATGCTCGACGAAGGTCCCGAACACACGCCGGTCGAGCGGGGCGACGATGAAGGCGGGATCGGCGATTACGCGGGACTTGAGCATATGGGCTCCGTTCGATTCACAAATTGTCGAGCACGGCGTTCACGCGGCGCTCCATGTCGGAAAGGGTCTGGTCGATCGGCTTGGCGCCCGAAATCGCCGACGCGGCCTCGGTGCCGACGATCGTCTCGATCGGGAACTGGCGGCGCACGTCCTTGGGCAGCGGCTGGGCGGTCGTGGCGAGGATCGCCAGGTTCGCGCGGTGCGGCAGCGCGCGCCATTCGGCGCTGTCGATGATCGCCTGGAACGCCGGCAGGTGGCCGGTGCGCGCCCAATGCCTGGCATGGGTGGCGAAGAACTTGAGGAAGCGGACCGCCGCGGCGCGCTCCGCCGGGCTGCGGCGCGGGTTGCGCGGCATCACCCAATTATGGCCGTCGGCGAAGGTCGCGTCGCGCTGGAACAGCTTCGGATACGGCATCACCGTATAGCCGCCATTGGCGAGCGCACCCTGGGTCTTGCGCGATTCCGCGTCGAAGGTGCCGACCATCCAGGTGCCGACGAGGAACACCCCCCCGTCGCCGCCCAGGAAGCCGGCGACCGCGGCGCTGTAATCCTGGTTCTTCGTGGTGAAGTCGCGTTCGTAGATCGTGCGGAACAATTGGAGCGCGTTGCGCGCCTCGGGCGTGCGGAAGTTGGCGCGGCCGCTCCGGAACAGCGCGCCGTTCTGCTGCATCACGAAGGTGTAGAAGTTGCGCGTGAAGCCGGCATATTCGTTGGCGGCGCCCTGGACGAGATAGGGCTTGCCGGTACGCGCGCGGAACTGCTCGGCCTGGGCGAACAATTCCTGCGGAGAGCGCGGCATGATCGGCTTGCCGCCGCGCACCAGCCCGGCCTTGCGGAACAGGTTCATGTTGACGTGCCACAGCGGCGCCCAGGTATCGATCGGCAGCCCCCAGGCATGGCCGTCGACCGTCACCGCGGCGCGCGCGGCGCTGGTGAAGCTGGCGGGCGGCGCGCCGATCACGGCGAGGTCCGCATCGAGCGGCTCGAGCAGGCCACGCGCCTGATAGTCCGAGATCACCGACCCGTGCATCGTCACCAGATCGGGCGCGTCATTGGCGGCGAGCTGGGCGGTGAGCTGGTCGTAGCCCGGCCAGAAGACGATGTTCTCGACCAATTCGACATCGGGGTTCTCGGCCGCGAAGCGGTTGATCATCGCGGTCATGATGCCGCATTCGCCCTCGGCCGCGGCGATGTCGGTCACGCGGCCGTACTGCGCCTCGCACGCGCCGAAGATGCGCTGGATCACCAGCCGGGTCCTGTCCGGCTTCGCGTCCGAGCAGCCGGCGAGCAACACCGCCAGCGGGAGGAGCCATCCGAGCCTCATCGTCCCGCCGCCCCGGCCACGGCCTGGACGATGTATTTCTGGAAGAAGAGATAGACGATCAGCATCGGCGCGCCGGCGAACACCGCCTGCGCCATCAGGAAGCCTAACCCCTCGGTCTGGGCGAAGTTCATCTGGGTGGAGGCGATGCCGACGGTGAGCGTGAACATCTGCTTGTTGGTCGCCGAGATGAGCGGCCACCAATAATCGTTCCAGGCGTGGAGGAAGGTGAAGATGCCGAGCGTCGCCTGTGCCGGCACGGTGAGCGGCAGCAGCAGCTTCCAGAAGATGGTGAAGCGCGACGCGCCGTCAAGCAGCGCCGCCTCGTCGATGTCCTTGGGGATGGCGCGGAAATATTGCGTCATCAGGAACACGCCGAAGGGCGCCGAGAGGCCGGGCAGGATCAGCGCCGGATAGCTGTTGTGCATGCCGAGCCAGCTGAACATCTGGTGCCGCGCGATGATCACCGCCTGCTCGGGCACCGCGAGCCCCAGCAGCACCACGACGAACAGTATGTCGCGCCCGCGAAACTCGAGCCGCGCGAAGCCATAGCCGGCGAGCGACGCCAGCACGAGCACGCCCGCGGTCATCCCGAACGAGACGATCAGGCTGTTGAGGATCCAGCGGAAGACGGCGCCGTTGCCGAACAGGTTGCGGTAATTCTCCAGCGTGTAGCGGCCGTTGAACACCGAGGCGGTGTCGGTCATCAGCTCCGAATTGGCCTTGAGCGAGAGCGCCAGCACCCAGAGAAGCGGCGCGAGCATCAGCACTGCGGCGAGCACGACGAGCGCGACGGCGAGGCGGCTGCGCGTCATGCCGCCTCCCGCCGCGCGGAGATGCGATACTGGACCATCGCGGCGACCAGGATCATCGCGAACAGCACCTGCGCCGCCGCGGCCGCATAGCCGAGCTCCCATTGCCGCCAGCCGGCCTCGTAGATGAACAGCACGATCGGGCGCGTGGCGTTGTTCGGGCCACCCAGCGTCATCAGCTGCGCTTGGCCGAACAGCTGGAACTGGAGGATCACTTCGATGATGATGACGAGGAAGAAGGTCCGTCGGATCGCCGGCAGGGTGATGCGCATCAGCGTCGTCCAGCGCGAGGCATTGTCGAGCGCGGCGGCCTCGTAGAGATCGCGCGGCACTTGCTGGAGCGCGGCGAGGAACAGCACCATCGGCAGCCCGATGCACCACCAGATGGTGGTGACCGCGAGCGCCGGCATCGCCAGCTTCTCGTCATTGAGGAAGGCGATGGGCGTCTTGCCGAGCGCCTCCGCGGTGACGCCGAGCAGGCCGCCGTCGGGCAGGAACACCAGTCGCCATACCAGGGTGACGACCGTCACCGAGAGCACGGTGGAGGCGAAGAAGATCGTGCGCAGCACCGCCGCCCAGCGCTCCTGCCGGTTGAGCACCAGCGCGAGGCCGAGGCCCGCGAGGGTGAGGAAGGGCACGGTGAGCAGCACGAAATAGAAGGTGTTGGCGACCGCCTGGAGGAAGATCGTGTCGCCGAACAGCCGGACGAAATTGGCGAGTCCGACCCAGCGCTCGGTGCCGAACAGGTCGCCTTTGGTGGTCGACAGCCACATGCCCATCGCCAGCGGGATCACGAGCATCACGACGAAGACGAGCAGGTACGGCGCGACGAACAGCGCGCCCCGCAAGTCTCTGCGCCCGCGCACCTTCGGTACGGGGACCGTGAGCGCTGCGGCGGGCTCGGCGATCGCCGTCGCCATCAGGCGGTCTCCGCGCGGTGGTGGCCGAGGCCGGCGGCATCGAAGAGATGCGCGGCAGCGGCGTCGATGGTGAGGTCGACGCGATCGCCGGCGCGGACCTGGGACACGCCCGCATCCTCCGCCACCAGCCGCGCGCCGTCGCTCAGCAGGGCATGGACCAAGGTGCGCTCGCCGAGCCGCTCGACGACTTCGGCGGTTCCGTGCGTCGCCGCCGCATCGCCCGCGGTGACGCGCACCGTCTCGGCGCGCAGCCCCAGCGTCGTCGGTCCTTGCGGGAGCCCGGCAATGGGCACGGCAGTATCGAGCAGTGTCCCGTCGCCCAGCCGCGCCCGCGCGGTGCCCGCCGGCCCCGCCTCTACAGCCACGGGCAACAGGTTGATCTTGGGCGATCCGACGAAGGTCGCGACGAATTGGGTGCGCGGGCGGAGGTAGATCTCCATCGGCGTGCCGACCTGCTCGATCCCGCCGCCATTGAGCACGACGATCCGGTCGGCGAGCGTCATCGCCTCGACCTGGTCGTGCGTCACGAAGATCATCGTCGCGCCGAGCCGGCGATGGAGCTGGGCCAGTTCGAGCCGGGTGCGCACGCGCAGCGCCGCGTCTAGGTTCGACAGCGGTTCGTCGAGCAGGAACAACTCGGGCTGCTTGACGATCGCGCGGGCGATGGCGACGCGCTGGCGCTGCCCGCCCGAAAGCTGCCCGGGCTTGCGGTCGAGCAAGGCCTCGATCTCGAGGCTCGCCGCCGCCGCCGCGATCCGGCTCGCGATCTCGGGCGCCGGCACGCGCAGGTTGCGCAGCCCGAACGCCATGTTCTCGCGCACGCTGAGATGCGGGTAGAGCGCATAATGCTGGAACACCATCGCGACGCCGCGCTCGCCGGGCGGCAGCGTGTCGACGCGGCGCTCGCCGATGCGGATCTCGCCCGTGTCGACGGTCTCGAGTCCCGCGATCATCCGGAGCAGCGTCGATTTCCCGCAGCCCGAGGGACCGAGGAACACCATGAACTCGCCCGCCGCGATCTCGAGCGACAGCTGCTCGATCACCGTGACGGCGCCATATGCCTTGCCGACCTCGGCCAGCTGAACGCCCGCCAAGCACTCTCTCCTTTATGAATTGTCTGATGAATGAGGGGAAAGCCGACGACTGTCAACGGCATGCGATGGACATCGCCGTTGACGCTTCCCGCCCGTCCACTAGGCTGGCCAAAATTTTCCGGGAGGATCGTATGGAAATGATCGCGGCGCTGCTGGCGGCAGGCGCAAGCTGGATGGGGCTCGAAGCGCAACAGACGGCGCCCGCCCCCGCCGCAGCGCCGGCGGCGCAGGCTTCCGGTCCGGCCTGGCAGCTGGTGTGCGGCCAGGCGCCGGCCGCCTCGCCCACGCCCACCCCTGCCCCCGCGGCGAACCAGCCGTGCAGCCTCGTGCAGAACCTGCTCGCCGGCGAGCAGAAGCAGCGCCTGCTCACGGTGATCCTGCAGCGCACGCCCCAGGCGGGACACAGTATGACGATCGCGCTTCCGCATGGCGTGCTGTTCCCGGCCGGCGTCAGCGTGCAGGTCGACGAGGCCCCGGAGAAGCCGCTGGCGGTGCAGACCAGCGACCAGAACGGCGCCTATACCGGCATCGCCGTCGATCCGGCGCTGCTGACGGCATTGCGCGGCGGCAAGACGCTCAAGATCGGCTTTACCGCGGGCAACGGACAGCGGATCATCGTTCCGGTCACGCTCAGGGACTTTCCCGCAGGACTGACCGCTCTCGACAAGAGCCCCCTGCCCCCGGCGCCGCGGCCCGCGCCGGCTCCAACCCCAGCGCCACCGAAGCCCCGCTGATCCCCGCCGGGAGCGGCTGACCGGCTCCCCGATTTCGACAGGATTCCCGTACCCCCGCCTGTGAAGCGCGGCCATTGGAGTCTGGCGACTTCACCTTCCCCCGTTCGTTTCGAACGAAGTCGAGAAACCTCGCGCGCGCTCGGTACCTGCTTCTCGACTTCGCTCGAAACGAACGGAAGGAGAATGGGCCCAGCTCAAGCCATCCTGCTCCAGGACGGTCACGCCTCGGAACGCGTCGCGCGCCGCGATCTCCCGGAGACCGCGAGCGCGCTCAAGGATTCGGATTGGTCGGCGTCTGCGCGGTCCCTGCGACCGGCCCCACGGCGGTCCCGGTCAGGCTGACGGCAATGTTGGACGTGGTGGCGGCCGGCGTGTTGCCGTTCGCGTTCCACGTCGCGACCGCGTCGTCCTCGATACCGGCGCCGCCCTCGACGAAGCCGGTCAGGAAGAGTCGGGTGGCGCTTGCCAGATCCGATACGCGGAGCCGCAATACGTTGGTCGGCCCGCCTGTCGCGATGTCGTTGTTGAGGATGTTGACATAGACCTGGTTGGACTCGCCCGCAGTCGACGAGCCCGCAGTGATGTTGATGTCCGCCAGCGCGCCAGCGTCCGAATCGATGTTGTTGTTGTTGATCGTGGCGTCGAGCCGCGCGGTGTCGAACCGGGCCTGCATGTCGATCATGTTGCTGGTGTTCGCCGCACCCGCGGTGATCGAGTTGTTGCTGACGTCGATGATGATCTGCGACGTCTCCTGCGCGACGGCGCGAACGCCCGATCCGCCGGCACCGCTGCCGTTGGCGGTGATCGTGTTGCCGTTGATCCGACCCATCACGTTCGAATCGAGGAACGACGTGATGTTGACCGAATGTCCTCCCTGCGACTGGATGATGTTCGAATTGACGTTGAAGGTCACGGTCGCGGTATCGTTGCCGTTGATGTCGACGCCGACGCCGATATCGGCCTGACTCTGGATCACGTTGTTGACGATGTCGACGCTCACCACCGAATCATCCTCGCCGACCACCTGGATGCCCTGCGTGCGCAGGCGGAGGAAATCGCTGTCGATGACGTCGATGTTGGTCGTCGGCGTGCCCGCGGCGCTGCTGAAGCTGCGGAACTGCAGGCCGCCCTCGCCGTTCGTCGTGCTGGTCTGCGTGTCGCGGAAGATGACGTTGTTCAGCGTCAGGTTGAGGTTCACGTCGGTGTTGACGATGTCGAGACTGTTGGTCTCCGAGAAGGCGATCTCGGTGTTCAGCAGCGACGAGGTGCCCGAGAGGTTGATGAACTCGATGCCGCTCTCGTTCGCGCCGTCGCCGGCGGTGGTGATGAAGCTGTTGTTGAGCTGGAAGTTGCTCACGTTGATGCCGGTGATGCCGTTGTCGGCGATTGTGCCGGTGATGTTGATGTTCTCGAACACCGCGGTGGCGACGGTGCTCATGTAGATCGCGCCGTTCGCCGTGGTGAGATCGAGATCCTGGCCGGCCGCCTGGCCGGTGGTGCTGGCGTTGGTCAGGTTCAGGTTGCTGATGTTCACCGCCGCTGTGCTCAGCAGCTCGATGCCGCGCGCGGTGATGTTCTGGATCGTACCGCCCGATCCGTCGGTCGTCCCCGATCCGGTGATGGTGAGCCCGGCCGTCGACCCGGTCGTGTTGAGCACGATGCCGCGCGTCCCGCCATTCGCCGCGATCGACAGGAAGTTCAGGCCGCCCGCCGCGATGTTGGTGTTGACGACATTGAGCGCGATGCCGCCGACCGAGGCGATCGTGTTGTTGGTGCCCGTTATCACCAGCGAGCCCGCGCCCGCCGTGGTCGAGGACGTGGTGATGCCGTTGCCGGTCGTGGTGTCCACGTCGAGGTTGCCGCCCGTGAAGGAGACGGCAGCGCCGGTGCCGGCGGTGTTGCTCATCTGGATCGCGTGGTTCGCGCCGGTGTTGATCGTCTTCGTCGCGCCCGAGAAGGTGATCGTACCACCGCTATTGTTGCTGAGCAGGATGCCGTTGGCGACGCCGCCGGTCGCGGAGAGGTTGCCCGAGAAGATCACCGCGCCGCCGGTGTGGCTGCTCACCTCCACAACGTTGCCCGCATTGGTCTTGGTGATCGACGCCGCGATGTTGATCCCGTCGCCGCCGCCGGTGATGTTGACGCCGTCGCCGTCGATGCTTCCCGCACCACCGCCGCCGATCGTGCCGCCGCTGATCGCGATGGTGCCGGTCGTGCCGGCGGCGCCGGTGATGTTGACGCCGTGCGCGGTCGTGTTGTCGATGTCGACGCTCGAGATGGCGACGGCGCCGTTGCCCGAACCGTTGATCTCGATGCCGTCGCCGCCCACCGCATTGCCGCCGGTGCCGATCGTCGTCGCACCGAAAGCTATATTGGCGGCCGAGCCGGCACCGATGAAGATGCCGTCGCTGGTGGCGCCGGCCACGCTGGTGGTGCTGCCGCTGAACGCGCCGCCGCCGACGCTGTCGAAGTTGCTGAAGTTGATCGCGATGCCGGACACCACGCCGGTGCTCGTCAGCGTGGCGAAGTTGACGCCGCCGCTGCCCGCGCTGACCCCGGTGAGGTTGACGATCTGGCCGGTCGCGGTCTGGATCGAGTTGCCGGCGCCCGTGACGGTGACCGTGCCGCCGCCGGTGGCGCTGAAGCCCGCGCCGCTGGTGGTGACGATGTCGAGCCCGTTGCCGCCGCCGGCGGGGGCGAAGTTGATCGTCGCGCCGCTATTGGTCGCGAGGTCGACGCCGGTGTTGGCGCCTGTGGTCAGGCTGATCGTCTGGCCGGAGAAGATGACCGTACCGCCGGTGTTGCTGGCGACGCTGATCCCGTTGTTGACCGCACCGCTGGCCGTGATGTTGCCGGTGAAGCTCAGGGTGCCGCTGGTGCGCCCGGTGACCGACACGATCGAGCCCGCGGTCGTCTTGGCGATCGACGAAGCGATGGCGATGACGCCGCTGCCGCCGCTCACCAGCACGCCGTTCGACGTCGGATCGTTGGTCGCGCCGATCGAGCCACCGTTGATGGACACGATGCCGTTGGAGCCGTTGATCTCGATGCCCTGGCCCGTGGTGTTGTCGATCGTGACGCTGGAGAAGGTCACCGCGCCGTTGCCCGCGCCGTTCACCTCGATGCCGTCGTCGCCGGTGCCGGCGATCGTCGTCGTGCCGAAAGTGACCGTCGCAGCCGAGTTGTTGCCGATGAAGATGCCGTCGCTGGTGCCGCCGCTCGTGCCGGCGATGGTCGTGGCGCCGGTGACGGTGAAGCTCGTCCCGTCGAAATTGTCGAAGCTGATCGCGGTGTTGGCCACCGTACCGCTGCTCGCCAGCGTCGCGAAGTTGATCCCGCCGGTGCCGCCGGACACGGCGTTCAGATTGGCGATCTGGCCGGTCGCGGTCTGGATCGTATTGCCCGCGCCGGTGACGGCGATCGTCCCGCCGCCGGTGGCGTTGAAGCCCGTGCCGCTGCTGGTCGTGACCGCCAGCCCGCCATTGGTGAAGTTGATCGTCGTGCCGCTGTTGCTCGTGAGGTTCAGCGCCGCCGCGGCACCGGTGTTGAAGCGCTTGGTGCCGCCCGAGAAGTTGATCGTGCCGCCGGTATTGCCGGTCACGGTGAGTGCGCCGGTCGTCCCGACACCTGCGCCGTTGAGGTTGCCCGAGAGCGTGATCGTGCCGCCGCTGTTGCTGGCGATGTTGATGCCGCTGAAGGCGTCCTCGATCGCGCCAGACAGCGTGACCGTGCCCGCGGTCCGGCCCGTCGCCTCGAACGAACGCCCGCCGAGCGCAGTGATCGCGCCGCCGAAGGTGAAGTCGAGCGCGTCGCCGGCGAGGCTGATGCCGCGCGTCGAGGCAGCGATCGTGCCGGTGGCGATGTTCACCGTGCCGCCGAGCGTGCCCGCGGTACGCTGGACGAAGATGCCGTTGGCGCCGCTGGTGTTGTCCACCGATGCGAAGGACAGATCGACCGCGGTCGTCGTGGCGCCGGTGTTGGTGACGCTCAGCAGCGTGCCGCTCGTCGTGGCGATCGTGTTGCCGCTGCCCTGGACGTTGACCGTGCCGCCGCCGGTGATCAGCATGCCGGTGCCCGTGGTGCTCGTGATGTCGAGCCCGGTGCCGCCCGCGTTGAAGGTGATCGTCGACCCGGCATTGTCGGACAGGCTGACCACCGTCGCGGTGCTGGCGATGTTCATCTGGCCGTTGAAGTTGATCGCGCCGCCATTGCTGTTGACGATCGAGATCACCGTGCTGGCATTGCCGATGCTGCTGCTGATCGCACCGTTGAACGTCGCGGTGCCCGCATCGTGCGCGTCGATCTCGACCGCGACGCCATCATTGTCGGTGATCGCGCCGTCGAAGGTCACGTTCGCGCTGCTGAGCAGCACGAAGGCGTTGCCGGCGCCGTTGTGCGTGAGCGTGGTGCCCGAGCCGAAGGCGAAGGTGCCGGTCGCGCCATTGTAGATGTCGATGCCGGCATTGCCGCCGTTGAAGACGGTGGTGCCGGTGAAATTGTAGGTGCCGTCGGCATTGCTGAACTGCATGCCGTTGCCGCTGGTCGCGTTGATCGTGCCGGCGAAGGCGAAAGTGCCGGCGGTGTGGTTGCCGGTGAAGTTCAGCGTCAGGCCGCCCGCCGCCTGGGTGATCGAGCTCGCCGCGTCGAAATCGAAGCCGGCGGTGCCGCCGGTGACGGTGAGCGCCGAGGTCGCCGCGCCGCTGATGTCGACATTGTCGGCGTCGATCGTGCCGCCTGGCGTGGCGAAGGCGATGCCGGTCGCCGCGCCGCTGATGGCGACGTTGGCCAGCGTCGTCGTGCCGGTCGCGTTGTTGATCGTGATCGAGGTGCCGGTCGCGCCGGTGGCGGTCACGTTGGTGATCGTGCTGCCGGCGGCGTTGAGCAGCACGTCGTTGGTGTTGCCGGTGAAGGTGACGTTGTCGATCGTCGTGTTGGTCGAGGGCGTGATCTCGATGCCGTAGCCGCCCGCGGCGTCGAAATTCCGGATCGTCATGAAGTTGACGACGGTGCCGCTGGCCCCGCCATTGTCGACGATGCCGCGCAGCGCACCCGCGGGATCGCCGTCGAGGATGAAGCCCGAGATGCGGTTGCCGCTCGCGCCGAGCGTGATCACGTTGGCGCCCGCCGCCGAGGTGAGCGTCGCCGCGCCATTGCCGGTCGGGTCGGTGATGTTGATCGTGTTGCTGGCAAGCTGGATCGTGCCGGGCACGGTCAGCGTCAGCCCGATCGCGCCCTGGCCGAAGCCGCGCACCTGCGAGTCGCTTGCCAAAGTGAGCGTGTCGTTTCCGTTCGAACCCGCCGCGCTGATCGCATTGCCGTTGTTGACGAGCACGATCACGTCGGTGGCCGCGAGGATGAGCTCGGCCGCGGCGAGCGTCATCGGATTGGCGCCGTCCGCGCCCGATCCGTTGCCGCCGCCGGTCGCGCCGTTGGAGTCGACGAACAGGGTGCGGCCGACGCCGAAGCCGAGGCCCGGGCTCGCCGCGAAGGTGACGTCGGTGAAGTTGTAGCTGCCGGCGACGGGCGCCGCCGATGCGTCGATCCCGGTGGTCGCCGAGATCGTCGAGGTGCCGTCCGTGGCGGATTCGCCGTCGCCGAAGGTGAAGGCGGCGTTGGTGGCGGCGTTGAGATAGACGCCCGTGCCCACGCCGGCGATCGAGCTCGCCGCGCCGCCGGCCGCGGAATCGCCGAGCCGGACGGTCTGTGCGCCGGTCGTGCCGCGCAGGTCGACCGCGATGCTGGTGCCCGGGGCGGCGGCGTTGGTGACGTCGAAGTCGCCCGCGGTGATCGCGACCGTGAGCGCCGCGCCGTTCAGATCGAAGGCCGTAGCGGTGGTGCTGTTCAGGCCGATGTCGAGATCGGTGATCGACAGCGCCGCGCCCAGCGTTCCGCTGACGTCGATGCCGCGCATGAGCACGCCCTGCAGATTGACCGTGCCGAGCGTGATCGCGCCCCCGGCCGAGCCGACATTGGTCAGCGCGATACCGGTCGCGACGTTGGTCGAGCTCACGGTCGTGAAGTTGATGCCGCTGGCACCGACTGTCATGCCGTCCAGCAGGATGACCTGGTTACCGTTCGCGCTGATCGTGTTGCCGCTGCTGGTGATGTTCAGCGTGCCGCCGCCCGCCGCGACGAGGCCGCTCGTGCTGCTGGTGATCGCCAGCCCGCCCCCGGTGAAGTTGATCGTGGAACCGCTGTTGTTGAGCAGTTCGACGCCGATCGTTGCCCCGCCGTTGATGCTATTGCCCGCGCCCGAGAAGGTGATCGTGCCGCCGCTGTTGTTCATGATCGACCAGCCGCTGGCCGCGCCGCCGGACGAGATAAAGCCACCGAAGTTGACGCTTCCGCCGGTGCGGTTCGTCACCTGCAGCGCGCGCCCGGCGGTGGTCTTGAGAATCCCCGCGTCGATCGTGATCGCGCCGGCCCCGCCGTCGATATTGACCCCGATGGTGGAGGGATCGTTGAGGTTGCCGACATCGCCGCTGCTGATCGTCACCGTCCCGTCGGATCCGGTGATCAGGATGCCGTCGCTCGCGGTGTTATCGATGGCGACGCTGGTAAAGCTGATCGCGCCGTTGCCGGCGCCGTTGATCTCGATGCCCTCGTCGCCGAGACCAGCCATCGTGGTAGCGCCGAAGCTGATTGTCGAGCTCGAGCCGCCACCGATCCAGATGCCGTCGCTGGTCGCGCCGCTGGTGCCCGCGATCGACACGGTGCCGCCGCTGAGGGCGCCGCCGTCGAGATTGTTGATCAGGATCGCCGTCGCGCCTGCGACCACGCCGGTGCTGCCGAGCGAAGCGAAGCTGATGCCGCCCGCATCGGCGGTGACGCCGCTGAGGTTGAGGACCTGGCCCGTGCCCGTCTGGATGGAATTGCCGCTGCCGGCGAAGACGATCGTGCCGCCGCCCGATGCAGTGATGCCAGCACCGCTGGTGGTGACCACGTCGACGCCGGTACCGCCACCCGCGAAGGTAATCGCCGGGCCGCTATTGTTAGTGAGCGAGATACCCGCGCCGCTGGTGTTGTTGATCGTGACCGCGCCGTTGAAGGTCGCGGTGAGCGCGGTGTTGTCCTGGATCGCGATGCCCGCGGTCGTGGCGTTGCTGACGTTCACCGCGCCGGTGACGGTGAAGCTGCCCGCGACCTGATCGAGCAGGATGCCATAGGCGCCGCCGCTCGCGGTCACACTCGACGCAGTGATGTTGACGGTCAGCGGATCGAGGTTGATCGCGGTGCCGCCGGTCGTGTCGTACGAGCCGTCGAGCGTCGTCAGCAGGAAGTTGTTCGCCTTCGAATTGGCGACGAGCAGGCCGGTGCCGCCATTGTTGGCGATGTCGAGATCGGTGAAGGTCAGCGCGCCCGAGACGTTGGTCAGGCTGAGACCGTCGCCCTGGACGCGGGCGCCGCTGGTGCCGATCGTGATCGCGCCGGCATTGACCGCCTGGATCCCGGCGGTGACCAGGTTGCTGTCGAAGGTGACGGTGTTGAACACGAGGCCCGCGGTCTCGCCGCCGCCGGTGCCGATCGACAGGTTCGACATGCCGGTGACGGTCAGCGTGCCGCCCGTTCCGTCGATATTGAGCAACGCGCCCGTCTGGTTGCCCGCATTGGCGAGCGCCAGGTTCTGCAGGTTGACGTTGAGCGTCGTGGCGCCGGACGCCAGGCTGATCGCCGCGCCGCCGCCCGAGGCGGTGCTGTTGCGGATCGTCACTGCGCCCGCATTGCCGCTGCCGTAGATGCCCGCACCGGTGCCGGTGTTGGACACCACGACGCCGTCGATCACGTTCGTGCCGCCGAGCTGCACCGTGCCGGTGCCGTTGTTGGAGGTCAGCAGCGGCGCGCCCGAACCCGCATTGGGGTTGTTGATCTGGCCGGCGATGATCCCGGTGACGATCACGTTCGCAGGCGCACCGCCCGTGACGTTGAACGTATCGGTATCGCGGAAGCTGAGCAGCGTCTGCCCGTCGGCGAGCGTGAGCGTGCCCGTGATCGTGTCGAAGCTGCCGGCGCCCGCCTGGCTATCGAGCAGGACGATATAGTCGGCGCCGGAGAGCATCGCATTGGCGAGGCTGCCGGGGGATCCCGCGGATCCGTTCCCTGCTCCGATCGCATCGACGAAATAGGCGCTCGTCTCGAGCCCGCTGGTGTCGCCGGTGAGGTTCACATCGGCGAAATTGTAGCTGCCGATCGCCCCGTTGAGGCCGGCCACCACGATGGGCTGGTCGGTCGGAGCCAGCGTAATGAAGGAGGCGACATCCACCACGCTCTCGCCGTCGCCATATTGGAAGAGGCCCGTGCGCGAGGCGTTGGTCAGGTCGACGCCGACCCCGACGCCGGTGATCGTGCTGCTGTTGGTGACGATGAAATCGCCGGTACCGGTGTTGCCGGTCAGGTCGATACCGCGCGTGCCGGTGGTCGAGGCACCGCTGATGTCGAGCGTCGCGAAGGTGATGTTACCCGCATCGATGTTGCGCGCATCGACGCCGCGGGCGCCGGCCTGCAGGCCAGTGATGTTGATATCGCCGAAGCCGAGGGCAACGGTGTTGCCCGCGCCGAACAGGATGCCGGCAACGGTCGCGCCGTCGATCGTCCCGTTGCCGACGGTCAAGGTGCCGGTGAGGCCGCTCGCCGCGATGCCGGTTGCGCTCGAGCTGATGTTGATCGTGCCGATCGTGGTGGTACCGCTGTTCGACGTCAGCCCGACACCCGCCCCCGCAGCGCCGGACACGGTCACGTTGCCGAGGTTCACGGTCGCGCTCGAATCGTGGAGCGAGACGCCCGATCCGGTTGCGCCGGCGACGGTGATGCCGGTGAAGCTCAGCGTGCCGGCACCGCCGATCGTGCCCAGGTCGACGCCCGCGCCGGTTGCCGTCGACGCGACCGTGCCGAAGGCGAGCCCGCCGCCGCCGATCACGATGTCGTCGAGCGAGAGCAGCGCGCCGGTGCCGCCATGCGATATGTTGATGCCCGAGCCCGTCACGGTCAGGCTGCCGGCGCCCGTACCGCTGAGATCCATCCCGGCGCTGCCGCCCGAAGCGGAGAGGCTGAGGTTCGTGAGCGTGGCCGTCGCGGCCACGCCGCCGTCGAGCAGACGAAGCGCCGTGCCCGCGCCCGAGAGCGTCGCGTTGGAGAGCGTGACGCCGGAGACGCCGCTGCCATAGATCCCGGCAAAGCCGCTCGCGCTCTGGATGAAGACGCCGTCGACCAGATTGCCATTGGCGAGCGTGACCGTGTTGGCGGCGCCCGTGGTCGTCAGGATCGGCGCGCGATCGGCCGGGGTCGCCGCCGAGGCGGCATAGGGGTTGGTGACCTGTCCCGTGGTCACCCCGGTCAGGATGACGTTGGCGGGCGCGCCGCCCGGGAGCGAGATCACGTTGCCGTCGCGGAAGCTGCGCAACGCCTGGTTGACGTCGAGCTCCAGCGTGTCGTTGCCGTTGCTGCCGAGCGCGTCGAGTACGTCCTGGCCGCCGGTCGGATCGTTCAGCAGGATGATGAAGTCGGCGGTCGCCGCCTCGGCACCCGCGAGGCTGCCCGGGTCGGCGAGCGTGCCGCTGCCGGTGGCGCCGGCAAGGACGTAATAGACCGTCGCCGAGGTCGCGAGCCCGCTGGTGTCGCCGACGAGGTTCACATCGGCGAAATTATAGGTGCCGGTCGCGCCGTTGAGGCCGGTGATCACGAGCGGAGTCGTGGCGGTGATCGTCGAGGCCACGTCCACCACGCTCTCGCCGTCGCCATATTGGAAAGCGCCCGTGCGCGAGGCGTTGGTGAGATCGACGCCGATGCCCACACCGCCGATCGCGCTGCTGTTGGTGACGACGATGGTGCCGGCCCCGTTGTTGCCGGTGAGGTCGATGCCCTTGCTGCCGGTGGTCGAGGTGCCGGTGATGTCGAGCGTGTTGAAGGTGACGTTGCCGGTCGCGCCGGTGAGGTCCACCGCGGTCTGGTTGGCACCG
>NZ_JAPKNM010000006.1 GCF_026460985.1 Sphingomonas sp. | reverse complement strand
CGGCGGCTATTCGGCATCGACTTCAGCCTCGGATCGGGTGACCGAGTTCGAATATGACAAGATGGGCCGGCGGCGGAAGGAGAAGCGGCTCGCTGTCGAGGCCTGGTCGCTCAATACCGCGAACGGGCAGCTCGCCTCGGCGACCGGCACTTCGATCGTCCAGTACAGCTACAATGCGCTCGGCCAGGTCACGCAGAAGATCGAGGCGACCGGCGAGGCGATCAGCTACCTCTACGACAGCGCCGGGCGATTGACGGCGGAGCATCGCGCCAGCTTCGTCGACTTCCTGGGCAGCACGGTCACGCCGTCGGTCCGCTATTATTACAACAGCCTCGATGGCCTGGTGCGCACCGAGCAGGGCGGCTCGGCCGCCAGCTCCGCCGATCGCGTCACGATGAACGTCTATGGGGCAGGCGGACGGCTGCTCTCCACGACCGACGCGGCCGGCAATGTGCGCAGCTACATCTACGATGCCGCGGGACGGAAGGCGGGTGAATACTATACCCGCGATCTCGGGCGTGACCTGGCCGCGTCGGGCGGGTTGGTCACCGAAGGCCTGGGGTTCGAATATGATCGCGCGGGCAACCTGACGCGCCAGTCGGTCAACACGATCGCCTCCGGCACGTGGAGCGAGATCAGCTACACCAAATCGGCCTACAACGCCCATGGCGAGGTCACCGATCGCGGCGTCAATGGCTGGCAGGAGCAGTTCGCCTATGACGGCGCCGGCCGGCTGATCCGCAGCAATTCCGGCGACGGGATCTGGCGCCATTATGTCTACGACGCCGCCGGCCGCCAGACGCTGGTGATCGAGAGCGAGGGCGCCGCCGTCTCGGGATGGAGCCAGGCGACCGCGGTCGCCAATGCCGCTGCCTCGGACGTCAACGCGACCGTCACGCGCTACGACGCGCGCGGGCAGGCGCTGGAGATCATCCAGCGGCTGCGCGAGACCGGGGTCGGCAGCGCGCGCCAGGACATCGTCATCGATCGCGACTACAACGCGTTCGGCGAAATGGTGCGGGAGGAGGACCCCTACAACCGGCGGACCGACTATAGCTACAACAGCATGGGCCGGGTGACGCAGATCCAGCGGCCGACCGTCACCGTCACTGCCGAGAACGGCACCCAGTCGACCGTCCGCCCGACCGAGAAGCTCTTCTACGACATCTCGGGCCGCCTGATCGGCACCCAGGACGCCAACAGCGTCGCCGCCGGCGCATCGTACAAGACCACGCGCCAATTGCTCGCCGGCACCGGCTATGGCGACGGCGAGGCGATCGTCGTCAAGGAATGGCACCCCGACGGCGGTTCGCCGGTCAACAAGTACGACGTGTTCGGCGATCTCCGGACGGCGATCGACGAGGTCGGCCGCACCACTTGGATGAACTATGACAAGCTCGGTCGCCTCCTCCAGCAGACCGACCCCGAGAGCCGCACCCAATATTACGCCTATGACCTGCTCGGCAACCGCACCGGGCATTGGAACAATGTGGTGGGCTATGCCGGGCGCGAGCGCACCGAATATGACGCGCTCGGCCGCGTCACGCTCCAGGTCGGCTATGGCGACGACAATGTCGGTCGCGACACCATCACCACCAGCTATGCCTGGGAAACGGGGTTGGCCACGTCGGGCATGGGGACGTTCGGCGGCTGGCTCGCCACCACCACCTATGTGAATGGCCTCTACAGCCAGGAGCGCACCGACATGTTCGGGCGCGAGACCTGGAAGCGCGATCTGGGCGGGCACATCACCACCACGGCCTATGATCTCGCCGGGCGCATCGCGAGCAAGACGGTCACCGATCCGGCCAACGGCGCGACCGACACGATCAGCTATACCTGGCTCAACACCGGCCAGGTCGGCCAGGTCACGATCGGCGTCGACACGTCCGCCTCGCAGGGCAATTTCACCCAGGACCGGACGAGCTACACCTACGATCTGTCCGGCAACCGGCTGACCGAGGTGTTTACGCGGCTCACCGGTGCGATGGTCGACTACGGCTATTGGGAATACGACTATAGCTACGGCTATCCGGACCAATATTGGGTCTCGGACTGGCAGTACGAGACCTCGCTGGTCACCATCTCGAGCCAGTCCGCCAGCTATGACGAGCTGGGCCGGCTGACCTATTGGTCCGCCGCGGCCACGAGCACCATGCCGGCGGCGAGCACCAATTATTATTACGACGCCAATTCCAACATCCGGCGCAGCCTGGCGAGCTTCAGCTGGCTCGACCAGAACGGCACCGCCTATTCGTCATCGGGCTCGCAGGATTACTGGTACCGCTATGACAGCATGAACCGGGTGGTGACCGCCAAGGGCGTCCAGACCGGGAGCGGCATCGTGCGCGGCGGCCAAGGCCTCGACATCGCCTATGACGCCGCCGGGCAGCGGACCCAGGCGCTCAGCACGACCACGGCCTGGGGGCAGGTCTATGTCGAGGTCTACGATCCCGACATGTATGACGGCTGGGGCGGCTATACCTGGCAGTATCAGGACGTTTCCTACGAGGCCGACAACCGCGAGGACTATACCTATTGGGGCGACGGCCAGCTCAAGGACGTCCGCGTCGCGCAGAGCGGCTACACCGACAATGGCGACGGCACGATCACGGTGACTGCGCCCGCGGCGACCGGGCTGCGCAAGGCGGACTATTGGTACGACGCGCAGGGCCGGCTCGAACGTCAGATCGACTGGGGCAGCGTCGATCCGGACATCTATGGCAACGGGGCGGTCGATTCGGCGCTCTACGACCGGAGCCTCACATACAATGCCAAGGGGCAGGTGACGTTCGAGCGACTGTTCCAGCGCCAGGGCGGGATCACCCAGACCAACGATACCACCAGTCTCTACGGCTCGGGCTCCAGCTATGCGCTCGGCGCGGTGGTCAGCGTCACCACCCAGGCCTGGCGGAGCGACGTGCCCTATTCGGTCTCGACCACCAACAACACGTACAAATGGTATGACGGCGCCGCTTTGGCCTCGACGCAGGTCACCGGCACCACCAGCGGCACGACCACCTACAATTACAACAGCTTCGGCCAGCTGGTCAGCGCGTGGATCTCGGACGGGCGCTCGCGCAGCATCTTCTTCACCAACGACGCCAACGGCCAGGCGATCCGCCGCGACGAGCAGGACTATGTCGGCCAGGGCGACCCGCACGAGGTCTGGTACCGCTTCGCCGGCCGCGAGATGGGCTATACCGGCAACAACGGCACGCTCGAGACCGATTATGTGAGCTCGGTCGCCAGCCGCCCGCTGACCCCGGGCAACGGCGCGTTCCGGGGCGGGGCGACCTACGGCGCGGCCCACGCCGATTTCGACCAATTCTACAATCCGGTCACGTCCCACGAGCAGGGCGGGGCGGGCGGCAGCTACACCGTCCAGGGCGGCGAGAGCCTGTCCTCGATCGCCGCCCAGCTCTGGGGCGATTCGAACCTCTGGTACCGCCTCGCCGAAGCCAACGGCCTCTCCGCCGGCTCGGCGCTCGCCGAGGGCCAGCGCCTGACCATCCCCGCGGGCGTGATGCGCTCGTCGTACAACGCCTCGACCTTCGCCCCCTACGACCCAACCGCGGCACTCGGCGACACCAGCCCGACCACGCCGACTCCCCAGGCGCCGCGCAAGGCTAAGGGGAATAATTGCGGGGTGTTTGGGGCGATCCTCATGGTCGCGGTCGCGGTGGCGGTGACGGCCGTGACTGCCGGAGCCGCTGTAGCTGCGATGACGCCGGGCCTTTCGTTGGGGCAGGGGATCGCTGTCGCCTTCGGTAGTTCGGTGACGATCGGTGCAGGCGCCAGCGCCACCGTTGTTAGCGCCACGACAGTCGGCCTCGCGGGATTCGGCGCTCTAGGCGCAGCGGCGGGGAGCCTCGCCAGCCAAGGCGTGGGTATTGCGTTGGGAATACAGGATCGGATCAACTGGAAGGGCGTGGCGCTGGCTGGTCTCTCGGGCGGGATAAGCGGCGGCCTTGCCGGAACCGGCGCGTTCAGCGGTCTCGGCAAGGTTGCAGGTGCGGGTCTCCGCGGCGCGCTTGCCAACGCTGCCACACAAGGGATCGGCGTTGCGACCAAGCTCCAGTCCAAATTCGACTTCGCTGGCGTCGCCGCAGCTGGTGCGGGAGCAGTGGCGGGGGCCTGGACCGGGGGCAAGCTCAATGCGGGCTCGCTGAGCGACTTGTCTGCGCGCAATATCGCCGCCAACGTCATGACGAGCGCCGCCGCTGGCCTCGCCAATGCCGCCAGCCGAAGCCTCATCGAAGGTTCCGATTTCGGTGACAACCTGTTGGCCGCTTTGCCGGATGTGATCGGGGGCACGATCGGGAATCTGGTAGCTGATAGGCTTGTCAGCGCTGGGAGAAGAACCGGAAAGCCGATCAATGCGTTGGCGGAAACTAAAGTACAAGAAGTTCTGGTCGGTGGCCCCGTCGCCGCAATGGCTTTCCAACAAGAGATACCCGTGGTCTCAGGTGGTGAAACTCCGAAGAGTGTTGCTGAGGCCGAGCGGATGATGGCTGAGGACCTTCAGCAAGTGCGTGGTTCAAATGCAAGTGCTTCAGAGAAAGCTATTGCTGAAGCTAAAGTAAGAGCTGCGTATATTCCTTATTTAGCAGCAGGAAGCGCTAATGGCGGTATCGATAGCTCGCTAAACCTACTCAATGGCACCGTATCAGCGCTGGATTATGCGGTTGATTATTGGGGTAATCAAATAAATTATTTGGCAAATGATTCCTTGTATGGGCAATATATTGGACGCCCTTTCGCTGAGCTCGCAGAGCCGGTGGTCGATTTCATTGGTGGCGCCTTAAGTGATCCGGAAGTTGGCCGCCAAATGATAGCAAGCGGCAATCCGCCGATCGAACTGGGTGGTCTTGCATTTTACACAATTGCTGAATTGTCTCAGGGCGCGAAGGCTGCTTGGGGTGTGCTGGCGAGATCGTTCACCGCAGGGGGAGTGAATGGCACTTCTTCCACCGTCGTAGCGGCGAGGGCGCGGCAATGGACCATGTTGCAGGATAATGTCGGATTCAACATTAGCCCCATAGCATGGGACCAATACCCTACCATTGGCCGATCTGGCACGTTCGTCACTGACCGCGCCGGCGCCATGGGATATTTTGGAGACGTTTCGGGCGTATCCAAAATTACCGTATCGCCAGCAGTTGTGGGTCGGATTGAAGCCGATATGGGTTTGGTGCCCGGCGCACTTCAGGGCGGTTTCAAAGTCCGCCAAGTGACTGGCCTTCAGGCTAGCAATCCCTATAGTCCCATGACTGGCAATCAATATTTCTTAGGGGCGGGCAACCACCTTCCCGGCGGAGCGCCGGAGATGGTGATAAACTCCATTCCGACGGTCGATAGCGGAGCGGTGACCACGGTTCTGCACGTAAAGGTTAAATGATGAAAATGCCGTCTGAAGAGATCGTTGTGGTTGACCTCGCAGGGGACGTTGTGAAGCTGTATTCAGCTTCTTATGCTCGTGATGATGAATTGTGTAAGGAGGGGTTTCGCAGGTCTGGTAGTTATTTGAATCGTGCAATTGCAAATGACGTAGATCGTAGGTGCATTGTAAAATTTCTTATAGGAATAGATGCATTATTTTCTTCTGGGCGTGATTGGAGTCCCGAGGAAATTGTCGATATGTACAATGAGCATGGCTTCGTTGATCAGGGATATCGTATCATATCGTGGATAGAGCCAGACAGGTATGTGATTTCTGCAAGGCGGTTGCCGCAGAGCGGTGGTTCTTATAATTAGGAACTATGACGACAGTTTGCTGGATCCACTAAATTCTTGTCCGCCATGTCCGCCGGCGCTCGGTCGGCCTCGGCCCGGGCTTCTCCGTCGCCATAGCCCTGGATCGGCATCAGCAAGGTGAAGCTGGTTCCGGCCGCTCCGGAGAGGAGCTCGACCCTGCCGCCGATTGCCTCCGCCCGCCGTGCCTGGTTGCCGAGGCCGCGGCCCTCGGTGGCTGCCGCGGCATCGAAACCGCGGCCATTGTCGATGATGCTGACCCGGACGAAGCCGTCGCGCGTCTCGGTCGTGACACGGATCTCGCTCGCGCCGGCATGCTTGATCACGTTGGTGAAAGCCTCCTGCAGGATGCGCAGGATATGGAGCGAATGGCGCTGGTCGAGCCAGGCGAGCGGCGGCACGTCGCGCACGTCCCAGCGCAGCCTTATGCCGGTCGCCTCGAGCCGGGGCTGGAGGCGGAAGCGCAGCGTTCCGAGCAGCAGCAGCAGGTCGGTCTCGGTCGGCTCCATCGAGTCGATCGTGAGCTTGAGGTCGTCGATGCAGCTCTTGAGCAGCTGTGCGATCTCGCTTTCGTCGATCCGGCCGTGTTCGACCACGCGCAGCGCGCTCACGAGCGACGAGCCGAGCCCGTCGTGCATGTCCTGCATCAGCCGCTGGCGCTCCTGGTGGAGCACCTCGCGCCGCTCGATCTCGCGCAGCTTCTCGTGGCTCGCGTTGAGCTCGGCCTCGCGCTCGGCCAATCGCTCGGCGAGCACGGCATTGGCACGCTCCACTTCGCTCACCGCACGCGTGTAGCGGCTCAGCATGATCTGCCAGAACGCCAGGATCAGGCCGATCGAGGCATAGATGTTGAGGAACATGCTCTCGATATCGACCAGGTTCCTCTGGAGCAGGATGTCGTAGCCGCCGAGCGACACGCTGAGCAGGCCCCAGGCGGCGAGCACCGCGCCTTCGCGCGATCCCGCCCGCCAGCTCCGGTAGAGGCCGAGGCCGAAGGCGAGGGCGCCGAGGATCGCCACGACGACATACATGATCGGCGCCAGGAGCGTGGCGTCGAACGTCCCGGCGAAGAGGGGCAGGGTCAGCAGGCCGAACACCAGGCACGTCGCGGCGATCGCGATGGTGAGCAGCGGCTGGCGATGATGGTGGAGGCGGACCAGGAACAGCTGGACGATCAGGACCATCCATCCGATCGAATTGACCGTGAACCAGCCGAACCAGGCATCCGATATCGGCAGCCGGTCCATGCCCAGATAGCTGTGCATCACGCGGAGGAAGGTCACGACGGTCATCGCCGCGAAGAGCAGGTAGAGCGTCTCGTGCCGTCGCCGGAGCCAGACGAAGAAGGCGAAGACCCCCGTCGCGAGGAACATCGCCGAGCTGATGTACGGCAACTCGGTCTGCAGGAAGGTGCGCAACATCTGTGCCGCGCCGAGCTGGCCATAGTCGCCGATCCACATCGTCGAGAGCGCGCCGCCGATGCCGCGGACGTGGCGCATGCGGACCAATATCTCCCTGGGCGGCGTGGTTTCCGCAGCGTCCTCGAGCGGAATCCACAGCGGACGGTTCGATCCGTTCCACTGCAGATTGGCGTGCGACTGGTAGAAGAGCCGGCCGTCGACATAGATCGCGATCTCGCCGTCGGTCTTCCAGCGCGGGACGTAGAGATAGGAATCGGGCGGCGCCGGATGTGCGGGATCGAGGCGGAAATGATACCAGGTCGTCCGCGTGGGCAGCGCGCCCGCATCGCCCGGCGTGGTCGGGATGCCGGGCCGCGGCGCATGGGGCAGGGCGACCGTCTGCCATTGCCCCCGCAGCGTGCGCCAGTCGACATGGCGGGGCGGGGGCGGATAGCCCTCGCCGTCCTGGGCAAGCAGGTCGGCCTGGACGAGGTGGATGCCCTGCGGCCGGCTGAGCAGGTAGATGCCGGTCAGGAGCAGCGCCGCCGCGATCGCAGTGAGGAGAGGGGTGCGCAGCGCCCGGTGCAATGCCATGTCTACAGGATTCCGTGGCTGCGGGCCTCGTAGATCGCCTCGGCCTTCGAGCGCACTTCGAGCTTCTGGTAGATCCGCCGGACGAAGGTCATCACCGTGTTCCGCGAGACCTGCATCAGCTCGGCGATCTCGTCATAGCTGAAGCCTTTGGTGATGAGCTCGAGCGCCTCGCGCTCGCGCGGCGACAGCGGCGAGGTGAGCGGAGGCTCGGGCAGTTGCCGGACAGGCTCCGCGGGGCGGAAGCGCAACAGGATCTGGCGCGCGATCCGCGGGCTGATCGGGCTGCCGCCGGCATGGAGCGCGCGGATCTCGTCGACGATCTTCTCGGGCGAGCTGTCCTTGAGCAGATAGCCGGCCGCGCCCGCCTCGATCGAGGCGATGACGTGCTTCTCGTCGGCGAAGGTGGTGCTCACCATGATCCCGCATTCGGGCCAGGCCGCGTGCGCGGCGCGGATCACGTCGATGCCCGATCCGTCTGGCAGGCCGAGATCGATCACCAGCACGTCCAGCGGGTCGTTCCGGAGCATCGCGCTGGCCTGGGCGACATTGTGCGCCATGCCGATGAGCACCATGTCGCTCGCGCTTTCCAGCGCGGCGGCGAAGCTGTTCTGGAAGGCGATGTCGTCCTCGACCAGCGCGACCTTGAGCAGCGGCGGTACGGAATCGGGCATCGGGACATCCTGGAGCGGCCCGCGCGCCGGGGCGCGGCCGGATCGGCGATCGGACGAGCGTCCGGCGACGCCCCTGTTCCGCCCTTCTACCATCGGTCCCGCCAGCCGCCTGTCGCTAATAATAGCGACATACGCATGATTTCGCCAACGTTACAATTGTTCAGAAGCTATGCAGGCATTAGCCTTTCGAGCTGGTCCAGCGGAGATGAGTCGCGTAATGCCCCGCCCGGAACCCCTCACTCCCATGCTCGTGGCGGACCTGGTGGGGAGCATCTACGAGGCGGCGCTCGATCCGAACCTCTGGCGTCCGTTCGTCGAGCGGATCGAGGCGGTCTATCCGGACCTGACCATCATGCTCTTCAGCCACGAGAGCAGGGACACCGCTGCCGAGCTCAACGTCGTGGTCAATTATCCCGAGGCGGCGCTTCGCGACTATGCCGCGTATTATTTCTCGAACAGCCCATTCGTGGATTTCGTGCCGCGCAACCGGATCGGCCTGCCCACGCGCACCGAGACGATCATCAGCGAGGCCGAGCTGTTCCGGACCGAGCATTACAACGACTTCATGCGCCCGCATCGGCTCGGCCATCACGGCACCGGGATGGTGCTCGAACGCGAGCCGCAGGGCTGGACTTCGCTGTCTTTCGCCGACCGCGTGAACGACGAGGCGCGGCGCGATCACCAGATGGTGCTGCTCGGCCTGCTCGCGCCGCATCTGCGCCGCGCGCTCAAGCTCCGGCGGACGTTGATCGAGGCGCAGTCGGCGGCGATGGCGCCGCGGGCGGTCTTCGACGGGTGGACGCATGCTGCCTTCGTGCTCGATCGCGACGGCCGCGTCGCGACGATGAACCGCCGAGCCGAGCTGCTGGTCGCGCAGGATGACGGAATCACGCTCAACCGCTTCGGCCGGCCGCAAAGCTTCGACGACAAGAGCAGCCGCGCGCTCGACGATGCCATTGCCGCGTGCCGGGCGCTGCCGGACGGTGTGGTGCATAAGGATACCGGTCCCGTGGGCGTGATGCTGCCGCGGCGCCGGCGCGGCTCGCCGTTCCACGCGATGCTGTGGCCGGTCGCGAGTGCCGAGTTCGGATTGCCTGCCGCGGTGGGGCAAGTGCTGCTCGTCCTCTCGGACCCGGACGACACGCCGCCGGATGCGGTGGCCTGGATCGCGCGTCGTTTCGGCCTCTCGCCGGCCGAGGAGCGGCTGGCTGGCGAAATCGTCGCCGGCGTGCCGCTGAACGAGGCGGCGGAGAGACTGGGCATCCAGCTTTCGACGGCACGGACCCGGCTCAAGACGGTCCAGGCCAAGACCGGCTGCCGCCGCCAGCTCGATCTCGTCCGCCTGGCCATGTCGGTACCTTCGATCCGGCGGAGCTAGGTCGTATCGATATTCGGCCTTCTTGATCCTCCCCCGCAAGGGGGAGGTGGCGCGCGCAGCGCGACGGAGGGGGAGGAATCACGCCGATAGTGAGTCGCCGTCCTCCCCCTCCGTCAGCCTGCGGCTGACACCTCCCCCTGGCGGGGGAGGATTTGAATGTCGATGCGACCTGCCGTCGGTCGGCACCCCCTCCCATATGGGAGCTATCCGCTCCTTCCGCCCCTGCCTAGGCATCCAGGTCCGCGCGGCGCTGCAACGACCGACGCGGCGAAGGGAAGGGGTCGATGACACGTCGAAACATGCGGGGGAGCGCCCATGGCGCTCCTCCGAAGGACTGCGCTTGCGCGCATGAGAATCGCGCTTTCCGTAACGTCATGTCGCTGCTGTCACTATTAGTAGCGACAGACGCCCGGTTTCGCCGTCGATACAAGCCACGCGCAGGATCGCCGGCTCCGGTTCAGAGCGCGCATGGCCTTCCGCTCCCGTGTTTCCTCAGGACGAAAGCCTTTCGATGACGCGTTCCGGTCACGCCGTTTGCGGGCGAAGGCCCATTGCGGTCGCGCTGCTGCTGGCGGGTGCGGCGATCGCCGTGCAGGCCCAGGCGCAGCAGACCTTGCCTTCGCGGCAGGAACTCAATCCCGCGCGCCAGGCGCCGGTCCCCGCCGCGCCGCGCGGCGAGCTGTTCCGCGACATGGAAACGGGGCCATGCCCCTTCGCCGGCAGCGACCTGAAGTTCACGCTCGAGGGCGTCGATTTCCGCGGCGGCAACGGCAAGCTCGCTTTGGCCGACGACCGGCTGGCGCTCGCCTGGAACGATCTTGCCGGGCAGGAGCTGCCGGTGAGCGCGATCTGCACGATCCGCGACCGGGTGGCGGCTTTGTACCTGCGCCGTGGGATCCTTGCGGCGGTCAACATCCCCGAGCAGCGCATCGGCGAGGGCCGCCTGACGCTCGAAGTGACCGAGGCGCACATCGCTTCGGTCAACTATCATGGCGACGCGGGCCCTGCGCAGCGTCAGGTCACGCGCTACTTCGACAAGCTCAGGGGCCTCGCGCCGTTCGACCTCAACGTCGCCCAGCGCTATCTGCTGCTCGCCTCGGACATTCCGGGCGTGCGCGTCCAGGCCTCGCTCCGCCAGGCGGCGGCGGGCAATGGCGCGGTCGACCTCGACATCGCGATCTCGCGCATCCCCGTCACCGCGAGCTTCAGCGTCAACGACCATGGCTCGATCTCGATCGGCCGCGAGCTCGCCACCGCGCGGGTCGATTACAACAGCTTCACGCCGCTCGGCGAACGTACCTCGATCATAGGCTATGGCACGCTCGGCAGCACCGAGCAGCGCGTGCTCCAGGTCACCGAAAGCGTGAAGCTGGGCGGCGAGGGGCTTTCGCTCGACCTGTCGGGCTCGCTGGCCCGGACCAGGCCGGGCGGGGCAGTCGCCGCGCTCGATCTCCTCGGCAACAGCTTCGCCGGCAGCGCGCGGCTCAATTACCCGCTGGTGCGGCATCGCCGACACAACCTCACGCTGTCGGGCGGGCTCGAATGGATCGACCAGAAGGTCGAGTTCGGCGGCGGCATCGCGACGCTGACCGACGACAAGCTGCGTGTCCTGTTCCTCCATCTCGACGGGCATTGGGCACCGCGCGAGTTGGCCGGCCATTCGGTGGCGGCCACCGGCTCGATCGAGCTGCGCAAGGGACTGAACGGCCTCGGCGCCACACCCTTCGGCAATCCGGTCGCGTCGCGGTTCGGGGGGCACCCGGACGCGGGCGTGTTCCGCGCCGAGCTGTCGGTCGCCGGGCGGATCGCGGGGCCGCTGGTCGGCACCGTGTCGGGCAGCTGGCAATATACCGACACGCCGCTCCTCTCGTACGAGGAGTTCTCGGCCGGCAACCTGTCGATCGGCCGCGGCTATGATCCGTCCGCCGCATCGGGCGATCGCGCGCTGGGCGCGACCTTCGAACTCAGCAGCGTGGCCGTAGCACTCGGCAAGCAGGCCGCGGCCCGCCCCTATGCTTTCGTCGACGCGGTGCGGCTCACCAATATCGGTCCCGGCGCGGGCGTGGCCACGCTGCGCTCGGCGGGCCTTGGCGTGCGCGCCCAGCTTGGGCCGTGGATCGCGCTCGACGCCGCATGGGCGCACCCGTTCGACCGGCTCGCGCCCGCCACCCCGCGCCCTGCCGATCGCTTCCTCGTCAGCCTTTCCGCTTCGATCTTCTGAGGGAATCCAGCATGTCCGCTCCCCGCCGCCGCAGCCGCCTCTTCGCCACTTCGGCGATCGGCGCCATCGCGCTCGCCGCGCTCTGGGCCGCGCCTTCGCATGCGCAGCTCGTTCAGGGCGCCGCGCCCGCGCAGAGCAACGGCGCCGCGCCGGTGATCAACCAGGCGAGCGGCAACACCACGGTGACGCTCAACGGCTCGCGCACGGTGATCGACTGGGACCAGTTCGACATCAACGGCGGAGATACCGCCGACTTCGTCTTCGCCAGCCGCAGCGACATCGTGCTCAACCGCGTCGGGGGCGCGGCGAGCACGATCAACGGCAACCTCAACGGCATGATCGGTGCGGGCGGCCCCGCCGGCGGCAACATCTGGATCTACAACGCCAATGGCGTGGTGATCGGCGCCAATGCCCGGATCAGCACCGGCGGCCTGCTCGTCACTACCGCCGCGCTCGACCGCGCGACCGACAGCAGCGCGGGCGGCTTCCTCGACGGCAGCTCGACCAGCTTCGGTTTTTCGGGCGCTGCCGACGGGACCGGGATCGATGTACGTGCCGGCGCGCAGGTCAACGCGCATGGCGGCGCGATCGCGCTGATCGCGCCGATCGTCACAGCCGCCAGCGGATCGAGCGTGACGGCAAACGGCAACGGCAACGTCCTTGTCGGTTCGGCATCGAGCTACAGGGTGACCTTCCGCCCGACCGGTACCGACGATTTCGACCTGCTCAGCTTCGAAGTGGCGAACGGGGCGGACGGCGCGGGGAGCGCTGCGGAAGCGATCAACCTGGGCGGCGACATCAGCGGCAACCGCGTCCTCGTCGCGGCGGTCTCGAAGTCTGGCCTCGCCGCCAGCATCCTGAATACCGGCACGATAACCGCCACTACGGCGGCGACCGACGAGACCGGTGCGATCGTGCTCAGCGCGAACCACAATATCGTCAACGGCGCGGTGGAGGCGGCTCCGGTCGCCGGAAGCATCGGCACGGGGTTCGTCACGACGGTCGGCGGCGCGCTTGCCGGGCCGTCGGTCACCGCCGCCGCCACCGAAGGCTTGATGCTCCGGAGCGATGTGAACGCCGCCGGCGGCACCGTCGATCTGCGCAGCGACAATGGCGATATCAGGCAATTCGCCGGCGTGATCACGGCGGACACGGTCACCGCCGCCGCGCATACCGGCCTCAACTTCAACTCGTTCAGCGCCAACCGGGTCACCAGGCTGGGTGCCCTCACCACCGACACGGGCGATATCGCCTATATCGGTGACGAAGACACGCTCGAACTGACCGGCATGATCAGCGCGCCCGGCAAGGTAACACTCGGCGCGCGTGACTACATCAACACCACCACCGGCTTGATCACCGCCGGCAGCCTGGAGCTGTTCCTGGGCGGTGGCGGCGCGTTCAAGGTCAATGGCGACGCCAATCTCGGCAGCGGGCTGTCCAACGGCGCGGTGACGATTCAGGCGACCGGCAACATCACGCTGGCGAATGAGTTCAACCTGGCCCTGGGCGACCAGCTCACGCTGACCGCGGGCAATGCGATCAACGAGACCACGGGCTTCATCAGCGGCGGCGGGTCCGTTACCGCGACTGCCGTCAATGCACTCAATCTCGGCCAGGCCAATCAAGTCTCCAGCTTCACGGCGACTTCGAGCAGCGGCGGCGGCGTCAATCTGCGCGCGGGCGGCACGTTCAGCATCGTGGGCGGCGGCACCAGTGGCACCCTGGATGCGACTTCGGACACAGGCAACATCTCGGGCACCGGAGTCGACGTTTCCAGGCTCACTGCCTCGGCGGCGGCAGGCAGTATCGACTTCAGCGCCAACACGAACGCCGTCCGGGCGCTCGGCAATGTGACCGCCGGAGGTTCGGTCTGGATCTCTTCCAGCCACGGGCTCTCGCTGACGGGCAATATCAGCGGCGCCGATGTGAACCTGTCCGCACAGTCGCTCACGCAGGCCGCAGGCACGTCGATCTCGGCCGGCCATGACATCACACTCAACGCGACGGCCGGCGCGATCGACCAGGACGCGACCGCGAGCCTCCATGCGAGCAACTGGCTCGAGGCGCACGCGAACACCGACGTGCTGCTCCGCGGCACCAACGATCTGGGCTATAATGATCCGTACATCACCGCGGGGGCGGGCGCGGACGTCACCATCCGTTCGGTCGGCGGCTTCGTCTACCACTCCTACGGCACCAATGTCGGCACGTTGACGCTGATCTCCGACGCGGGCGACATCCGCCAGTTCGGCGGGCTCACGGCGACCACGCTGGTCGCCCGGGCCGCGACGGGCATCAATCTCAACGCGCCGGGCGGCGCCAGCAATGCCGTGACCACGGTGAACGAGCTGACCACCGCCAGCGGCGACATCACCTTCCTCGAAGGCAATGGCTTCGACATCGCCGGCAACATCGGCGCGCCGACCGGCACCGTCTCGCTCGGCACCAACGGCACCATCACCACCAGCGCCGGCAAGATCGATGCGGATACGCTGACGGTGACCGCCGGCGGCGGCGCCGTGCTTCGGGCCGCGGGCGACATCAAGCTCGGCGCGGTGAACACGAACAGCGGCGGGGATTTCTCGCTGACCGCCGATGGCGGGATCGACGCGACCGGCTATGTCAATGCCGGCACCTCGAACGTGACCCTGGGATCTGGCGGTGCGATCACGCGAACCGGCGGCACCTTCTCGGCCGGCAAGATCACCGCCAATGCCGTGGGCGGCATCGATATCGACAATATCGGCAACGCGCTGATCTGGGCGGCATCGACTGGCGGCGGGGATATCAACCTCAGCGGCGATTCGGATGTCTACGTCAAGATCGACACGGCGGGCGATCTCACCATCGACGCGGGCGGCTATTCCGGCAACAACGACAGCGTGACCGCGCGTTCGGTCGGGATCAACGCGGCGAACGGAATCTATCTATTCGACCAGACCGGCACGGTCGGCAGCTATCGCTATCTCACCTCGAGCGGCGGCGCGATCGACGTCGAGAACAAGGGCGACATCGTCCTCGCGGGAGATGTCACCGCGAACACCCCGGGCAACTATGTCCGCCTGAATTCGAGCCAGAACTCGCTCTTGCAGAACAGCGGCACGATCAGCAGCTATAGCGTCGAGCTGAAGGCGGCCGGGGCGGTCACCCAGTCCGCCGATGCCAGGGTTGTGACCGGCGACGCTGGTCTGAGCTTCACCGGCACGGACGTGACGCTGGCCGGCGCGAACGAGTTCCCCTGGCTCAGCCTCTATTCGGTCAGCCGCGATCTGACGCTGCGCGCGGTCGGCAATCTCGACATGAGCGGGGCCAGCAACATGGTCTCCGGCGGCCGCGACCTCACGCTGATCTCGGATACCGGCAACATCATCGGCGGCTATGTCGACGCCGACAAGCTGACCGCCACTGCCACCAACGGCAGCCTCACCTTCACCTACGGCTACAACCAGATCCGCTCGCTCGGCACGCTGACCGCGAAGAGCACCGCCGGCACCGACATCAACATCTTCACCGACACGCTGCTCGGCCTGACGGGCGACATCGCCGGCGGCGGCGTCAACATCTACGCCACGCAGGGGATCAACCAGACCGCCGGCGCGATCACCGCCGACCGGCTCGCGACCGGCACCAGCGGCAACCTGCTGCTCGGCGGCGCGAACGACTTCGGCGCGCTGACGGATTTCGGCCATGGCAACGGCACGAACGTCACGATCCGCAACCTCGGCAGCATCGTGCTGCCGACCACCCCGAACACGTTCGGCACGCTCACGCTGACCTCGGATACGGGCAGCATCAGCCAGACGGGCGGCCTGACCGCGAACACGCTCGTCGCGCACGCCGCCACCGGCATCGGCTTGAACAGCACGGCGAACGATTTCACCCGTCTAGCCGGCATCGCCACGGGTGCCGGCGACGTCCGGATCAGGGATACCGGCAGCCTCGCCGTCGACGGCAACATCACGGCGCCTGGCACGGTGCTGCTCAGCACCACGGGTGCGATCACCACCACCAGCGGCAAGATCGACGCGGACACGCTCACCGTCGTCGGCACCAACGCCACGCTGGCGACGGCGGGTGACATCAAGCTCGGCGGCGTGGGGGTCAATAGCGGATTCACCCTGACCGCCGATGGCGGCATCGAGCTCACCGACAATCTCACCGCGATCGGGGTGAGCCTGAGCGCGGTGGCCGGCGCGATCACCCAGAGCGGCGGAACCATCAGCGCCACCACCGGCGGCTTCTCGGCAGCGGGCGATGTGACGCTCGGCGCGGGCAACCACTTCACCAACTTCTTCGGCACCTCGACCGGCGGCGGCAATATCACCCTCAACAATGCCGGCGCGGGGGGCATCGTCGTCGGGCTCAACACTACCGGCAGCGCCACCGTCACCGCCGGCGGGAACCTTTCCTCGGGCGGGATCACCGTCGACAGCCTGTCGGTGAGCGCCGGGCATATCGACCTGACGAACAGCGTCGACGTGAACAGCTTCACCAACTTGGTGGCCGCCTATGGCGACGTCCTCGTCACCAACAATGGCAGCTTCACCATCGCGGGCGACGTCAGCGCCAGCAAGGCGGGCCTGCGCACGGTCGATCTTCGGGCTACTGGCGGAGCGATCTCGCAGATTGCGGGCACGATATCGAGTCACGACCTTCAGCTCCGCGCCGCCGGCGATGTGACGCAGAGCGGCACTGGACGCATCGATGCCAACGCATCGTACTTCCAGGGCGCCAATCTCGACCTGATGGGCGCCAACAGCTTCGGCACCGCCACGCCCACCGGCATCAATGTCGGCGGCACCGTGCGACTGAATGGCAGCGCGCTGCGCCTGAATTTCATGACTCCCGCGGGCGATGTTACCCTGACGTCCTCGGGCGACATCTCCACCAGCGGCGGCATCCAGGCCAGTTCGCTGACCGCCACTGCCGGCGGGCAGATCTCGCTCGAGGACCCCGCCAACCAGATCGGAACCGTGCACGGCCTGCGCGGCACCCGCGTCGCACTCGGCAGCAGCACCGGCTTCACGGTGGACGGCGACGTCACCGCCACCGCCGGCAATGTGATCCTCCAGGCGACGAGCGGCAATCTCAGCCAGACCGCGGGCACGATCTCGGGCGTCGGTGTCAGCCTGCGGGCCGATGCCGGTGCGATCCTGCAGAGCGGGACCGGCAAGGTGCTGGCGACCGCGTTCCTCACCGCCATCGCGCAGGACGACATCCTGCTCGGCGGTGCGAACGACTTCGACTACGCCGCCTCCGGCTTCAGCTATGGTGCCGGCAGCGACGTCACCATCCGCAACCGGGGCGGCATCAACTTCACGGGCGGCACCGTCGGCGCGCTCTCGTTGACTTCCGATACCGGCGCGATCACCCAGACCGGCGCGATCACCGCCGACTCGCTCGCCGCCAGCGGCGGGACGGGCGTCACCCTGGCCAACGCCGCCAACGCGTTCGCAACCATCGGCGCGATCGCCAACACCGGCAGCGGCGGCGTCAGCCTGGTCACCACCACCGGCCTGAACCTCCACGGCAACATCGCCGCCGGCGGCCAGACGGTCTCGCTCAAATCCGGCGGCGCGATCAACCAGACCGGCGGCGCGATCACCGCCGGCACGCTGAGCCTCAATGCCGCGGGCAGCATCGACCTGATCCAGAATTACGTGTCCAGGCTCGGCAAAGTGACCGCGGGCGGCACGTTCCAGACCGGCCAGATGTCGAGCGGCGTCCTCGAACTGACCGACGACATCACCGCCGGAAGCCAGATCGTCCTGACCAACAGCGCCGGGATAAATCAGACCGGCGGCAAGATCACCTCCGGCGGCAACCTGTTCCTGAATGCCGGCACGCTCACTGCGAACGGGGACAATTTCGCTTCCGGCTTCACGCGCCTCAACATCGGGAGCGGCAGCTATCGCTCGGCGGGCGATGCCCTGCTCTGGCTCGCCGCCACCGGCAACGTCTCGATCGTCTCGACCGGCAGCATCACCTTCAGCGCCAACGGCGCATCGGTCGGCGACACGCTGAATCTGGACGCGGCCAACGGCATCGGCATGGCGGGCCCGGGCGCCAGCGTCGACTTCAATCATCTCGGTACGATCATCAACCGGAGCACGGGCGGCATCACGCTCACCAGCACCGGCGCGATGGACCTGACCGGCAACGTCACCGCGGCGGGCCAGGCGGTGTCGCTCACCGCCGCCGGCGCGATCACGCAGGATGTCGTTCATTCCGCCATCACCACCGATAGCCTGCAGGCGATCGGCACCGCGGGCATTTCGCTGCTCGGCGCGAACGACGTCGGTTCGATCAATCTCGATGCGGGCGGGAACGACCTGCGCTTCCGCAACCTCGGCGACATCGTGATCGGCGTGGTCAATGCAGCGGGGCACGCGATCGAGCTGGCCTCCGATACCGGATCGGTCACGCAGGATTGGACGACCGGCGCGCTGATCGGCTCGCTGACCGTCCGCGCGGCCGGTGCCGTCAACCTGCTGGCGACGAACAACCAGATCGAGCACCTCGACGTGACTAGCGGCGGAAACGTCGGGATCGCCACCGGCGGCAGCGGCTATGGCGGTATCATGACCGTCGACCGGATCGACGCCGCGGGTCATCAGGTGTCGCTCAACAATAGCGCTGGCGCGATCAACGGCGGCAACATCACTGCGGACCTCCTCTATTTCTTCGCGCTCGGTGCCGATCTCACCACCGCCAACAACGTCCGCACGCTCAATGCGCATACGTCCAGCCTGGACCTCGCCTTCACCAATACGGGCGACCTCCTGATCGACATGATCGTGTCCCCCGGTGCCGACGTCTCGCTCCGCAGCGAGCAGGGCGCGATCACGCAGAACAGCAACGCGCTGGTCGCGCTCGGCGGGCTCACTGCCTATGGCCGCGACGGCATCGCGCTGGCCGGCACCATCGAGCGGATCGACGGGCTCTCGGCGGGCCCCGGCGCCGATATCAGCCTGTCGTCCGACCATGCGCTCGACATCGCGGGCGACATCACCGCGCGCAACGTGGAGCTCCTGTCCAACGCCGCCCCCAGCGTCACCAACCCGACCGGCGGCATGATCACGCAATCGGGCGGCGCCATCACCGCCGACCGGCTCATCGCGCGCGCGCGCGGCGATGTCGCGCTCGACGGCAGTAACGCGATCGCCGGGCTGGGCTGGACCGTTTCCACCACCGGCAATGTCCATGTGAAGACCGGCGGCGCGCTCGATCTCGGCGATCTCGTCCAGGCGAGCAACGGCACCGTCACGTTCGAGGCCGGTTCGCTCAACCAGAGCGGCGGCCATATCGAGACGGGCTCGCTCGACGTCGCCGCCACCGGCGCCGTTTCGCTCGGCATGACCAACCTGGTGGCGGCCGGCGGCACGGTGTCGCTGTCGGGCTCGGATATCGAGTTCCGGAACGACAGCAGCGTCAGGCTCGGCACGATCGCCCAGAGCGGCACGGCCGGCGGGATCGATCTGACCTCGGTCAACGGATCGATCACGCAGGTGAACGGCGGCAGCATCACCGGCGCGTTCCTGACCGCCCGGGGGATCAACCAGCTCGAACTCGCCGGGAACAACCATGTCGCTCGGATCGGGGACCTGATCGCGCAGGGCGGCGTCGTGAACTTTCTCGGTCACGGCGACTTCGCGCTCACCGGCGACATCGTCGCCGCTGCGGTGGTTCAGCTGGCCTCGGATGCCGGCACCATCACGCAGACCGGCGGCTCGATCCGGACGGGCACGCTCAACCTCAGCGCGGACAATGCGTATCTCGACCAGGCGAATGCGGTCGACGTGCTGGGCGGCATCAGCGTGGCCGGCGACTTCACGTTCCGCAATGCCGGCGACATCCAGGTCTTCAGCGACATCACGGGCCAATATGCCGGGCTGCATTCGGATACCGGCAGCATCACCCAATATGGCGGCCGGATACTGACCTCCCGGGTCGATCTCTCCGCCGACGGCAGCATCGCCCTGACCAGCAGCGGCAATGCGTTCAACTATATCGACAATGTGGTTTCGGCCCATGGCGACGTCACGCTGGTCACCAACTCGGACATCTACAGCGCCAATCTGATCTCGGCCGCGAACGGCACGGCGGACCTCACCGTCGGCCGCATCACCGCCGATGCGGTGGTGGCGAACCTGCTCAACGTCGATGCGGCGGGCGATGTCGAGATGACCGGCGACAATGTCATCGCGCATCTCGGCAATATCTCCGGCGACAACATCTCGCTGGCGGTCGGCGAGACCGACATCACCGGTTGGCTGCAAGGCACCAACAGCATTGCTTTCGTTCGCTCGGGGCTTGCGAGCGACTTCGCGCTCACCATGGTTTCCGGCGGCTTGATCACCACGCCGATGATCAGCCTCAGCAACACCGGCACCGCCGGCACGGCGACGCTGGACAACATCGCCACGCCCTCGGGCACGCTCGAGCTCAACCTCAACTTCAACGGCGATGCGTCGATCTCGGCGTTCGGCAGCGCGCTCAGCCTGAACAATGCGATCGTGGACGGCGACCTGCTTATCCGCGGCGGCAACGGCATCACCAACACCGGCGCCGGCGCCAATATCAGCGGCACGCTCGATGCCACGGCCCTTTCGGGCAATATCAGCCTGTTGTTCGGCGCCGATCGCGTCGGCCATTTCGGCAACATCACGGCGGGACCTGGCACCGTCTCGCTCAGCGCCGAAAATGTGAGCCTGGCCGGCAACGTGGTCGCGCTGGGCGGCTTCCGCGCCGATGCGACGGGCGGGTCGGTCACGCAGTCCGCCGGCTCGGTCATCACCGCCGCCAGCGTTGCGGGCTCGGCGACGGGCGGCGACATGCTGCTGGGCGGCAACAACTTGGTCGGCACGATCAACGGGCTGTCCGCGACGGGCAACCTGGCCTTCAAGACCAGTGGCGCCCTCGACATTGCCGGCGCGCTCGCCGCCGGCACTGGTTCGACCATGACGCTGACCGCGGGTGGAAACATCGGCGCCAGCGGCGGCGGGCTCTCCGGCGGCACGCTGAGCGTGACGGCGGCGGGCAGTGTCGATCTGTCGGGCGTGAACAGCAATTTCGGGTATCTCGGAGACGTTTCCGCCACCAGCTTCGCCCTCCACAACACCGCCTATCTCACCCTGAGCGGCATCCAGAACGTCAGCGGCACGATGTCGCTCGTGGTGGACAGCGCCCTCATGCAGAACAGCGGCCATGTGGTCGCCGACACGCTGAACCTGACCACGATCGGCAGCGTGTGGATGACCAATGACAACCGGGTCAACACGCTCGGCGTCTCGGCCATCCCCTCCGGCGGGTTCGTCTTCAACAACGAACAGAACCTGACCCTCAGCGGCCTGCTCGACGCGGCCAGCACGGTGATGCTGTGGGTCGATGGCGATCTCACCGCCGCGACCGGCATTCGTGCGGGCGCCGGGCTGGCGATCACCGCGAACGGCATCGACGCCGGTGCGCTCGAGGCGGGCGGCAGGCTCGAGCTCTATGGCGGCACGCATGCCGTGAACCTCGGCCACCTCACGTCAAGTGGCGACCTCTGGGTTCTCGGCTCCGGCCCCGTCACCATCGGCGCGATCGACATGCTGGGCATGGACGGTGCCGGCAACGGGTTCAATGTGCGGGTGACGGGCAGCGACATCACGCTGGGCGCCGTGGGTGCCATCACGAGCGCGAACTACCTCACCTACGCCGCGGGCATCACCCCGGGCTCGGTTTCGATCGAGGCGACCGGCAATGCGCGTGTCGCGCTCAACGATCTCAATGCGGTGACCAGCATCACCGCTTCGGGCGACGTCGACGCGCGCTCGCTCAACCAACTGCTTCTCGGCGACGTCTCGGGCGCGAACGTCACGCTCGTAGCGGGCGCAGACCTGCAGGCGAACTCGGTCACCGTGCCGGGCACCTATTCGATCACCGCCGCCGATTTCGGCGCGGGTGCGTTCAACATCCTCGGCAACCCGCTCGACATCGCGATCACCGACACGTCGGGCGACCTCAATCTGTCCGGCGCGATCGCCGCTCGCCGCGACCTCACCGTCACTGCGCAGGCAGGCGATGTGCTCGGTGCGACGGCGCGGCTCGGCGCCGGGCTCGGCGAGGACGGCACGCTCAGGGTCAACGGCGCGAACATCGCGCTGCTCGAGGCGAGCGGCCTCTATGATGTGGCGCTCGTCGCCACCGGCACGATCGATGCCCATATCGTCTCGGTCGGCCGCAACTATACGCTTTCCGGCACCAGCATCCTCGATGGCGCGCTCGCTCCGGTCGGCGCGCAGGCCGGCGTGCTGAACCTCAGCAGCGCGGGCGATCTCGACCTGGGCGGCGGGCAGCTCGTCTATGCGGGCGGCATCACGTTCAACGTCCAGGGCCTGCTCCGCAACGGCGCGCTCCGGTCGACCGGCAGCTGGGTTTCGGGCCTGGCCGACGCGGTCGATCTCGATGAGATCCGCGCCTCGGACCAGATCGACTCGCTGGCGAGGAACGGTGCGTTCCGCGTCTTCCACATGGCGTCGGACGCCGGCTTCGTCTCGGTCCGGGGCACCTCGGTCGACGTGCTGGGCAGCGTCGAGGCGGCCTCCGACATTCGGCTCGTCGGCGTGAACGGCGACGCGCGGGCCGGCTACGCCACGTGGGGCCGCGACATGGAGATCCGCGCGACGAACGGCGACGCGGTCCTGCGCCAGGCCAACCTCACCGGCGCGTTCGGTAGCCTGACGCTCCAGGCCAACGGCGGCACCGCGATCCTCGGCGCCGATACCGCCGTTGGGATCGGCACCGACCGCTGGTTCGAAAGCGCGGCCGGATCGGCCGGGTCGGCCTTCATCACGGGCGATGTCGGTGCCTTTGTGAACCTCGATCATTCCGCCGTGATCGGGAGCATCAGCGGGGCGGACGTCGCGATCACCATCGCGAATGGCGACCTGACGCTCGGTCAGCTCACGGGCACCGATGGCGGCCGTGTCCATGTCGAGAACGGCTCGCTTACCATCGGCGGCGCGACCGTGACCGGCGGCGTCCTCGACCTCCAGGCCGATGGCGACCTGGTCGCGCAGGGCGCGCTCGGCGGTCTCGCCACCTATCTCACCGCCGGGGCCTTGCTCGACACGCGCGCAGCCGCGGTCACCGGCATCAACCATCTCGAGCTGACCGGCGGCGAGATCCGCGCCGGCGCGCTCGAATCGAGCGGCGATATCGACGCGATCAGCACTGCAGGCGCGCTCAGCGCCGACAGCGTCCATTCGACTGGCGGCGATGCGATCTTCAGCGCCCATGCCGATCTCAACCTCGGCAGCGTCGTCGCCAATGGCGGGCAGCTCCAGGCGGGCGGCAACGCCACGCTGCGCGCGATCGCCGCGCCCGACGGCTTCGCGCTCGTCGCGCTCGGCGGCGTCACGCTCGGCGCCGATACGGTCGACCTGATCACCGGCGGCAACACGCTCGTCACCGGCGGCAGCCTCGGCGGCTGCGCCTGCGGCACGGGCGGCGCGACCGTGACCGCGCTCGGCGGCGACGTCCGGGTCAACCTCCTGTCCGCGACCGGGGTGTTCGACACGATCGCCTCGGCGATCGACGGCGACGCCATCGTCCATGTCGCGACCGGCGATCTCGGCATCAACGCGCTCGCCGGCCATGACATCGCCGTCACGCTGCCGGGCGGCACGCTCACCGTGATGACGCCGGTGAGCAGCGGCGGCGACTATGCGCTGACCGCGCGCGACTTCGCCGGCAATGCGCTGGACCCGAGCTTCGGCGGCACCGCGACCGCGCTCGGCAACCTCACGATCATCGACCTGCTCGGCGATCTCGGCGCGAACGGCACGCTCACTGCCGCGGGCAACATCCATGTCGAGGCACAGGGCGGGGGCCTCACCGGCACGCTCCGGCTGCTCGCCGGCGGCGATGTCGGCGTGACCGGGCAGGGCATCCGGCTCGGCGACGTCGCCGGTCGCGACGTGACGCTCGATGCGGGCAATGCCGCCATCGACCTGGTCGGCACCGCCACGGTCGATCGCGACTATAGCCTGACCGGCGGCAGCTTCTCGGTCGCCGCGCTCACCCCGGGCGGCTCGCGCACCGGCACCATGTCGGTGAACGCCGCCAATGATTTCGACCTGGCCGGGGTTCACCTCCAGTATAATGGCAACGTCTTCGTCCACAGCCTTGGCGCGGTCCGCGGCGGCGACATCAGCGCGGGCGGCGGCATCCAGCTGACCGCGCAGGGCGTCGATCTCGGTGCGCTCTCCGCCGGCACGCAGCTGGGCATCCAGGCCGGCAACGGAGGCGCCACGATCGCCAGGGCCCAGGGCGGGGACTCGATCGATATCCGCACCGCCACCGGCGATATCGGCCTGGGCGCCGCCAGCTTCACCGGCACCGTCGGCAACGTGCTGAGCCTGACCGCCGACACCGGCACCGTCCGGCTCGGCTCTGTCGATGCGGCCTCGATCACCGCCGGCAACGTGTTCACCGGTGCGGGCAGCTCGGTTCGCGCGATCCTGAACGCGGGCGGGGACCTCGTCGTCAACCTGGCGAGCTCCGGCGAGCTCTACGAACTGCGCGGCAGCAACGCCCGCATCGCGGTGCAGAACGGCGACCTTTCGATCGGCACGATCGAGGCCGGTCGGCTCGACCTCACCGCCAACGGCGATGTCGGCATCGGCAATAGCGGCATCGGTACGCTCGGGACGATCGCCGTCGCCAATGGCGATTTCTCGCTCACCAACCTCGCCTCGCTCGATATCGCCGGCACGCTCGATGTGCGGAACGGCGCCGTCGACCTCCGGCTGACCGATCCGGGCAGCAATCTCACCCAGAGCAGCGGCGTCATCCTGGCGCAGCGTCTCACCGGCAGCGTCGCCGGCATGGCCACGCTCGGCGGCGACAACGAGGTCGACACGCTCGGCGCTTTCGCCACGCGGGGCCTGGTGTTCAACAACCGCACCGCGCTCGCGATCGGCGGACTCGTCGACGGCACGACCGGCGCGGTCACGATCCGCTCCCATGGCGGCATGACCATCGACGCCGCCGGCAGCGTGCGGTCGGGCGCATCCGGCGATGCGATCCTGCTCGCCTCGGACGGCGCGTTCCGCAATCTCGCCGGTGCCGACGCGCTCGACGCGCAAGATGGCCGCTGGCTGGTCTACAGTCAGGCAGCCGGCAATGCGGGAGCCTCGGATCCGGCCAACGATTTCGGCGGGCTCGCCGGCCGCAGCTATTACGGTTCAGCCTATGATTTCGACACCGGCAGCTTCGCCGCCGCGCCGAACGCCGGCAACCGTTTCATCTATGGCTATCGCCCGGTGCTGACGGTGACCCCGGACAGCCTCCGCGTCACCTATGCGGGCGCGATCCCCGCGCTCACCGCAACGGTCACGGGGCTGGTCAATGGCGACAGTGCCGCCAATGCCTGGTCCGGCGCGGCGGGCTTCTCGGGCGCGGGCCGCAACGCCGGCAGCTACGCGGTCGACGCAACGCTCGGCTCGCTGGCGTCCGACATGAACTATGCCTTCGCCTTCGGTACCGGCACCCTTGTGATCGATCCACGCGTGATCACCGCGGCGTTGGTCGCCGACGACCGGACCTATAACGGCAATACCGACGCCACCGGTCATATCGTGCTCGCGGGCGTGCTCGGCGCCGACCAGGTGAGCGCGAGCGGCAATTATGCGTTCGACAGTCGCAACGCGGGCACCCGCACGGTCACCGCGACGGGCATCGCGCTCTCCGGCGCGGATGCGGGCAACTATGTCGTCAACGCGACCGCGACCGACCTCGCCGACATCCTCGCCCGGATCGTTACGGCCACCCTGACGGCGAATGATCGCACCTATGACGGTACGACCGCCGCCACCGGCGCGCTGGCGCTGAGCGGCGTCCTGGCGGGAGACGATGTCGCCCTCGTCAGCGGCGGCATGGTGTTCGACAGCCGCAACGCGGGCACCCGCTCCGCCACGGCCACCGGCATCGCGCTCACCGGCGCGGACGCGGGCAACTATGTGGTCAATGCGACCGCGACCGATATGGCGGACATCCTCGCCCGGGCGATCACCGCGACGCTGACCGCCAGCGACCGTACCTATGACGGCACGACCGACGCCACCGGCACGCTCGCATTGGCCGGCGTGCTCGGCGCAGATCAAGTAAGCGCGAGCGGCAACTATGCCTTCGACAGCCGCAATGCCGGCACTGGTCGCACCGTCACGGCGAGCAGCATCGCTCTCTCGGGGGCGGACGCGGGCAACTATGTGGTCAATGCAACCGCGACGGACTTGGCCGACATCCTCGCCCGAGCGATCACCGCGACATTGACCGCCAACGACCGCACCTATGACGGTACCACCGCTACCACCGGCACGCTTGCGCTCAACGGGGTGATCGCCGGTGACACGGTGGGCGTCACCAGCGGCGGCATGGCGTTCGACGGCCGCAATGCCGGCACCCGCACGGCCACGGCCACCGGCATCGCGCTCACCGGCGCGGATGCGGGCAACTATGTCGTCAACGCGACCGCGACCGACCTCGCAGACATCCTCGCACGCGCGATCACGGTGACGCTGACCGCCAACGACAGAACCTATGACGGAACGACCGGGGCCACCGGCACGCTGTCGCTCGCCGGCCTGGTCGCCGGCGACCAGGCCGGCGTCACCGGCAGCATCGCGTTCGACAGCCGCAACGCGGGCGAGCGTATCGCGACCGCCAGCGGCCTGGTGCTCACCGGCGCGGATGCGAGCAACTATGTCGTCGGCGGCACCGCCACCGATATCGCGACGATCCTGCGGCGCGCGATCACCGGCACTGCCATCGCCGACAGCCGCATCTACGACGGCACCGCGGCAGCGACGGGACGCATCGCGCTCGACGGCGTGCTGGCGGGCGACGTTGTCTCGGCGGCCGCCGCTTATGCCTTCGCCGATCCGAATGCGGGCACGAACCGTATCGTCTCGGTGAACGGACTGACGATCGGCGGCGCCGATGCCGGCAATTATAGCGTAACGCTGAGCAACAACCCGGTGACCGCCGATATTCTGCGACGTCCGGTCGCGGTCATGGCGGACGACCTCGTCAAGCTCTTCGGTCAGCCCGACCCCGCTTTCACCTGGCGCGTCACCGCCGGCTCGCTGGTCGGCGGCGACGCCTTCACCGGCGCGCTCACGCGGGCACCCGGCGAACAGCCCGGGGCCTATGCGATCAGCCAGGGCAACCTCGCGCTCTCGGCCAATTATCTGCTGACCGTCACACCCGGCAGCCTGTTCGTCCGCTTCACCTCGTCCGGCGCCGATGCGAGCGATGCGCTCAAGGAATTGCGGCCGTACCGCGGCTTCGCGACGAATGACGACCCGTCGGCCAATCTCGAGGGGGATACAGGGGAAGAATAGGGAAGGGGCGCCCCGGATATCGCATCCTCCCTCCCGACACGGTCATTTCAAGCTTGTAGAAGGGGCGAGGTAAGCTCGTAAGAAGGCGATAGCGAGCCCTGACGCGGCGAGGCGTAAAACCCCCTCGACAATAAAAATACCGGCCAGTATAGAAAGCTCTTGACGCACCGCAGCGCGATTTCTATACCAGTCGGTATGGAAGTGATCCGTCACCTTCGCAACCGGGACCAGACGAAGGAGCCGCCTATGCGTCAGCCTTGCAACCAGCGGGATCGGGCCACGGCCTGAACCATCGGCGCCTCGCGGTGCCGATCCACATTCGAGGCCAGCCTTTTCGGCGTGCGGGCATTGCCCGGGCGAGGGGAGGTCCGTGCCTTCGCGACAGCAAATCGCCGGTGATCCCGTGGTCAGGTGCCGCGGGCAGGGGAGCGGTACGTCCGCCGCCGGCAGGAAGGGAGAAGAACCATGGCCTATCTGAACTTCGCCGCGCTGCAGGGCAGCCCCGTCGCCGTGCCGACCGACGTCGCCTCGGCGCCGCGCACCCAGACCGGCTTTTCCGCGCTCGAATGGCAGGTCGTGGCGATCGCCCAGCACGATCGGCTGTCCTCGCTCGAAAGGCCGGGCCGCCTCGCCACCGCGCTCACCATGATCTTCGGCGGCCAGCGGCCCAATCCCGCGCTCGCCGATTCGCGTCTCGAGGCGCTCCGCCGTCTCGCCGTCCTCGCCTGGCACAAGGGCTATTCGGTGCCGCGCGCCGCGATCCGCGCCTTCCACGAGGCGGGCTTCACTCTCGAACAATATGAAACGCTGCTCGCCAGCATCAGCCGGGGCCGGGCAGCCCTCAATCAGGGAAATCGTGCATGAACATGATCACGCGTATCGATCCGGTCGAGCCGAACGCGGCCGAGCCGGGTCCCGTCGACGGCAAGCGCCGACCGCTCTGGCAGAAGGGCGCCTTCGTTGCGCTCCCCGTCCTCCTCGTCGCCGGTGGGGTCGGCTTCTTCAACCGCCAGGCGCCGGCGATCGCCGCGCCGCCGCCGCCCACCGTCACCGTCGCCCAGCCGCTCGTCCGCGAAGTCAATGAATGGGACGATTATGTCGGTCGCTTCGAGGCGAGCCGCAGCGTCGAGGTGCGCCCGCGCGTCTCGGGGCAGGTCGTCGGCATCCACTTCACCGACGGCGCGATCGTTCAGAAGGGCCAGCTTCTCTTCACGCTCGACGCGCGCCCATTCGCCGCGGCGCTCGCCGAGGCGCGGGCGGGTCTCGCCACCGCGCAGAGCGACCTCGCGCTCGCCCAGTCCGATCTCGGCCGCGCCGAACGGCTGGTCGCGGCCGAGGCGGTGTCGAAGAGCGATGTCGAGCGGCTCCAGGCCCGCGTCCGTGCGGCCCACGCCTCGGTCGCCGCGGCGCAGGCCCGGGTCCGCGCCCGGTCGCTCGACGTCGAGTTCACCCAGGTCCGCGCTCCGATTGCCGGCCGCATCTCGGACCGCAAGGTCGATGCCGGCAATCTGGTCGCGGCTGGGGAAGGGGCGGGCGGCTCGCTGCTCACCACGATCAACGCGCTCGATCCGATCTACTTCACCTTCGACGGATCGGAGGCCCTGTTCCTCAAGGCCAAGCGCGCGGCTGCGGCGGGCGGCAAGGAATCGCCGGTCGAGATCCGCCTCCAGGATGAGACCGACTATCGCTGGAAGGGCCATCTCGACTTCACCGACAACGGGCTCGATCCGCGCTCGGGGACGATCCGCGGCCGCGCGGTGCTGACCAATCCGGGGATGTTCCTCACCCCCGGCATGTTCGGCAACATGCGGCTCTCGGCGGGCGGCACCGCCACCGCGCTGATGGTGCCCGATGCCGCGATCAGCACCGATCAGGCGCGCAAGCTGGTGATGGTCGTCGGGCCCGACGGCACGCTCCAGCCCAGGCCGGTCGAGGTCGGGCCGGTGGTCAACGGTTTGCGCGTGATCCGTTCGGGGCTGAACCGGAACGATCGCGTCGTCATCGCCGGCGCCCAGCTTATCCAGCAGCCCGGCATCAAGCCTCAGATCAAACAGGGCAAGGTCGAGCCGCTCAAGGCGGCGGAGACCCCGGTCATCTCGGCTCCGGTCACGGGCGAAGCGACCTTCGCGCGCTGACCGACCTGCCGCCGGGCGGTCCCCAAGGCCCGGCGGCAGGACCCAAAACCTTCCGTTCGGCCTGAGCTTGTCGAAGGCCCGGTGCCGCATGCGTTGCGCGCGTGGCTAGAGCCCTTCGACAGGCTCAGGGCGAACGGATCGAATAATCCCTCCAGCGAGGAGTAGGCCCATGCGCCTCTCGCGTTTCTTCATCACGCGCCCGATCTTCGCCGCGGTCATCGCGGTGATCATCACCATCATCGGCGCGATCGCCTATGTGGGACTTCCCGTCTCGCAATATCCCGACATCGTCCCGCCGACGGTGACGGTCACCGCCTCCTATCCCGGCGCATCGGCCGAAACCGTCGCCGAGACGGTCGCCGCGCCGATCGAGCAGGAGATCAACGGCGTCGACGACATGCTTTACCAGTCGTCGCAGTCGACCGGCGACGGCAACGTCACCATCACCGTGACGTTCAAGTCGGGCACCAATCTCGATAACGCGCAGGTGCTGGTGCAGAACCGCGTCGCGGTCGCCATCCCGCGCCTGCCCGAGGAGGTACAGCGGCTCGGCGTCGTGACGCGCAAGACCACCCCGGACTTCCTGATGGTGGTCAATTTGATCTCGCCCGACAAGTCGGTCGATCGCAGCTATATCTCCAACTATGCGCTCACCCAGGTGAAGGACCGCCTCGCCCGCGTCGAGGGCGTCGGCGACGTGCGCATGTTCGGTGCGCGCGACTATGCGATGCGCGTCTGGATCGATCCGGGCCGCGCGGCGGCGCTCAACCTCACCGCGGGCGACATCGTCCAGGCACTGCGCGCGCAGAACATCCAGGTCGCCGCCGGTTCGCTCGGCCAGCCCGGTTCGACGCCCAGCGGCAACGCCTACCAGCTCAACATCGAGACGCAGGGTCGTCTCAAGAATCCCGGCGAGTTCAGCCAGGTCGTGATCCGCACCGACGCCGACGGCCGCCAGGTGCGCGTGAGCGACGTGGCGCGCGTCGAGCTCGGCGCGGCCGACTATTCTTCCAACACCTATCTCTCGAACGAGCCCACGGTGATCCTCGGCGTCTTCCAGCGCCCGGGCTCGAACGCGCTCGCCGCCGCGCAGGCGATCGAGCACGAACTCGAGGCGATGTCGAAGACCTTCCCCAAGGGCCTCGAATATCGCGTCATCTACAACCCGACCGAGTTCATCTCCCAGTCGATCGACGCGGTCTATCATACGCTGGCCGAGGCGATCCTGCTCGTCGTGCTCGTCGTCATCGTCTTCCTGCAGAAGTGGCGCGCGGCGATCATCCCGGTGATCGCGATCCCGGTGTCGCTGATCGGCACGATGGCGGTGCTGCTGCCGCTCGGCTATTCGCTCAACAACCTCTCGCTGTTCGGCCTCGTGCTGGCGATCGGCATCGTCGTCGACGACGCGATCGTCGTGGTCGAGAATGTGGAGCGCAACCTCGCGCGCGGCATGACCCCGCTCCAGGCGGCGAAGACGTCGATGGACGAGGTGTCGGGCGCGCTCGTCGCGATCGTGCTGGTGCTGCTCGCGGTGTTCCTGCCGACCCTGTTCCTCAACGGGCTGTCGGGGGCCTTCTACAAGCAGTTCGCGGTGACGATCTCGGCCGCGACCGCGATTTCGCTGCTCGTCTCGCTCACGCTTTCGCCCGCACTCGCCGCAGTGCTGCTGCACGGGCATGAGGGCGAGCCCAAGGGGCCGATCGCCCGGGTGCTGCGCCGTGGCGCCGATCTGTTCAATGCCGGCTTCGAACGGCTGAGCGTCGGCTATGCCAAGCTCACCCGCGTGCTGGTGATGCGGCCCAAGCGGATGATGGTGACCTATGTCGGCCTGATCGCCGCGACGATCGGCATGTTCTGGGTGACGCCGGTCGGCTTCATCCCGCAGCAGGACCAGGGCTATTTCCTGACCGTGATCCAGCTGCCGCCGGGCTCCTCGCTCGAGCGGACCGACGAAGTGATGCGCAAGGTCGTCGCGCGCATCCTGCCGATCAAGGGCGTCAAGGGCTCGGTGATGCTCGCCGGCTTCGACGGCCCATCGCAGACGCTCGCCCCGAACTCGGCTGCTGCGTACGTGCCGTTGCTCTCCTTCGAGGAGCGCAAGAAGCTCGGCGTCAGCTTCGAGGACATCATGGGCGAGGCGCGCAAGCGCACCGCGGACATCAACGAGGCGATGTTGCTCGTCGTGCCGCCGCCCGTCATCCAGGGCATCGGCTCGGCCGGCGGCTACCGGATGATGATCGAGGACCGTGGCGAGCATGGCTATGAGGCGCTGGGCAAGACCGCCTATGGGCTGATCGGCCAGGCCAACCAGACCGAGGGCCTCAAGCAGATCTACACCTTCTTCAACACCGCCACCCCGCGCGTCTTCGCCGATATCGATCGGCGCAAGGCCGACATGCTGGGCATTCCGCCCGAGCGGGTGTTCGAGGCGCTCAACGTCTATCTCGGCTCGGCCTTCGTGAACGACTTCAACATGCTCGGCCGCACCTATCGGGTGACCGCGCAGGCCGATGCGCCGTTCCGCGCCACCGAGGCGGACATCGCCAACCTCAAGACCCGTTCGAACTCGGGCGCGATGGTGCCGATCGGTTCGGTGTCGACCTTCGAGAACAAGACCGGGCCGTATCGCGTGACGCGCTACAACCTGTTCCCGGCGGTCGAGGTCGATGGCGACACCGCGCCGGGCTACAGCTCGGGCCGCTCGCTCGACACGATGGAGCAGCTCGCGAGCCAGCTGCCCGCTGGGTACAGCGCGGAGTGGACCGGTATCGCCTATCAGCAGAAGATGGCGGGAAGCACCGCGGGCCTCGTCTTCGCGCTGGCGGTGCTGTTCGTCTTCCTTGTGCTGGCGGCGCAATATGAGAGCCTGACCATGCCGCTGGCGATCATCCTGATCGTGCCGATGTGCCTGCTCGCGGCGATGGCGGGCGTGAACCTCCGGGGGATGGACAATAACGTCCTCACCCAGATCGGCCTCGTCGTGCTGATCGCTTTGGCCGCGAAGAACGCGATCCTTGTGGTCGAGTTCGCCAAGCAGGCCGAGGAGGAGGATGGCTTGTCGCCGGTCGAGGCGGCGGTGCGCGCCGCGCGCGATCGCCTGCGGCCGATCCTGATGACCTCGTTCGCCTTCATCCTCGGCGTGGTGCCGCTGCTGATCGCGAGCGGGGCGGGGGCCGAGCTCCGCCAGGCGCTGGGCACCGCAGTGTTCTTCGGGATGATGGGCGTGACCGCGTTCGGCCTGCTCTTCACGCCGACCTTCTACGTCGTCTGCCGCGAGCTTGGACAGCGTCTCGCGCGCAGGCGGCGTGGATCGGGCGGAGAGGCCGAACCCGTGCTGCAGCCGGCGGAGTAACCGATGTTGTCACCCTCACCCTTCCGCGGTCTTCGGCCGCTCCCTCCCTCTCCCGTCGGGAGAGGGAAGGGGCCCGCTCGCGAAGCGAGTGGGAAGGGTGAGGGCGATCGAAGCTTAAGGACGCACATCATGCGCAATTTCCTGATTACCGCCTCCGCGCTCGCGCTCGCCGCCTGCGCCGCCGGCCCTGACTATGTCGCCCCGGTCCATCCCCAGACCGCTGCCGGCAATTTCGTCGCCACCAGCCCCGCGGTCACTCCCGAGCCCGTCAAGGGCGACTGGTGGCGGCTTTACAACGATCCGGTCCTCGACCAGCTCGTCACCGACGCTCTCGCCGCGAATACCGACGTCCGCGTCGCCGTCGCGCGCATCGCCCGCGCCCGCGCGGCGCTGCGCGGCGCCAATGCCGACCGGCTGCCCCAGGCGAGTGTGAGCGGAAGCGCGAACTATGGCCGCGTCCCCGAAAGCCAGCGGCCCGTCGGCGCGCCGCGCGAGGACTGGCAGATCGATGCCGGGCTCGATGTCAGCTACGAAGTCGACCTGTTCGGCCGCGTCTCGCGCGGGGTCGAGGCGGCGCGCGGCGACGTCGCCGCGGCGGAAGCCGATGCCGATGCGGTGCGCGTGATCGTCGCCGCCGAGACTGCGCGCGCCTATGCCGACGCCGCCTCTGCCGCCGAGCGGCTCGCAGTGGCCGAGCGCATCGTCAAGCTGCTCGACCAGTCGATCGACCTGACCGAGCGCCGCCGCAATGTCGGCCTCGCTACCCGCCTCGACACTGCCCGCATCGGCGCGCTGCGCAACCAGCGCCAGGCCGAGGTCCCCGCCTTCGCTGCCGAGCGCGACGCGGCGCTGTTCCGTCTCGCCACGCTCACCGGCCGCACCCCCGCCGACCTGCCCGACACCGCCCGCGCGCGGACCGAGACGCTGCGACTCAACCAGCCGATCCCGGTCGGCGACGGCGCGGCCTTGCTCGCCCGCCGTCCCGACATCCGCGCCGCCGAGCGCCGCCTTGCGGCGAATACGGCCCGGATCGGCGTAGCCACCGCGGACCTTTATCCGCGCATCACCTTGGGCGGCTCGGTCGGCTCGACCGGCAACGACGTCGGGGAGATCTTCGGCGGCGGGCCGCTGCGCTGGCTGCTCGGCGGGCTGCTAAACTGGGCCGTGAACCCCGAACCGGCACGGGCGCGCGTGCAGGCTGCCGAGGCCGACACGCAGGCCGCGCTCGCCACCTTCGACGGGGTTGTGCTCGGCGCGCTGCAGGAGACCGAGACCGCGCTCTCGGCCTACGCCCATGCGCTCGAGCGCCGTGCCGCGTTGCAGGCCGCGCAGACCGAGGCGCAGGCCGCGGTCAACATCGCCCGCGCCCGCCAGCGCGAAGGCGATATCGACTCGCTCGCGCTGCTCGACGCCGAACGCACCTTCGCCGATGCCGAGGCGGCCCTCGCCGCTGCGGACGCGCAGATCGCCGATACGCAGGTCGATCTGTTCAAGGCGCTCGGGGGAGGGTGGCAAACCGCACGCACTTGATCGTCACCCCCGCGAAAGCGGGGGCCCATCTCCTGAGCGAGCGGCAAAATGCACCGGTGCATTTGGGGATAGCGTGGGAGATGGGTCCCCGCTTTCGCGGGGATGACGTATGGGTTGTGGCTGGCGTGGCCTACCGCCCCTTCCGCTCCTCCGCCGTCCGCAGCAGGCGCAGCACGTTCCCGCTCCACATCTTCTCGATGTCGGCCTTCGAATAACCCGCCTGGCGCAGCCGCGCGGTGACCTTGGGCAGCGCGTCGATGTCCTCGAAGCCGGGGACGCCGCCGCCGCCGTCCCAATCGGCGCCGAAGCAGACATGGTCGACGCCAGCCACTTCGATCAGGTGGAGCACCAGCCGCATATAGGTCTCGAAATCGGCCTGCTGCGACGGCGCCGTCGCCTCGATCTCGCGCAAGCGGCGGGTGAGTGCGGCGACCTGCTCGGAAGTCAGTCCCAGCTTGCCGGCGTCTTCCAGCTTGTCGGAGATCTCCGAGCGCTCGGCATTGGGGTTGGACGCGCCCAGATAGGCGGCGTTGGCGCAGATCGCCCCGCCCGATGCGGCGAGCCTGCGCAGGCGCGCATCGTCGAGGTTGCGGGCATGGTCGAAGATCGCCTTCGATCCCGAGTGCGACAGGATCACCGGCGTTTTCGATAGCGCTATCATCTGGTCGAGCACCGCGTCCGAGGCATGGCTCGCGTCGAGCACCATTCCCAGCCGGTTCATCTCGGCGACCCATTGCCTGCCCAGGGGGCTGAGGCCGTTCCACTTCGGCTTGTCGGTCGCCGAATCGCCGAACTGGTTGTTGCGGAAATGCACGGGCGAAGCCATGCGCACGCCGCGCCGATAGAATTCGCCGAGCAACGAGAGATCCTCGCCCAAGGGATAGCTGTTCTCGATGCTGATGAAGGCGAAGCGCTTGCTCGCCTTGTCGAGCCGCGCGGCGTCGCTCGCCTTGGTCGCCAGCCCGATCCGGTCCGGGAACTTGGCCAAAGTCGCGTGGATCTCGTCCGAGCGCCTGAACGCGAAGTCCTTGGCGGCGGCATAGCCTTCCGGGGTCAGAGGACCCGATGCGGTGTAGATCACGAAGAACCCGCCATCGAGGTCGCCCGCGTCCATGCGGCCCAGATCGACCTGCGCCGGATCGGTGGCATGATCGTGCCGCTCGCCGAAGCTCCAGCCGGGACGGCTGAAATGGACCGGCGTGTCGAGATGGGTGTCGAGCGTCAGCAGCCGCTTGTGCAGATCGGCATCCTCGCCCGGCGCGGCGCGCGAGGCGGCGCAGGCGGTGGTGGCGAGCAGGGCAAGCAGGACGAGCTTCTTCATCGGGTACCTCGCAGAAATCGCCCGCAGCTATGGCGTGGGCGGGGAGGGGCGTACAGCCCGCCGGAAGTGGTCTCGGCATAGCTTGGCGGAATATATCGCTCGCGCGGAGGGGCGGCTGACACCCTGTTGCTCTGGAGCCACGTTTTCGCCGGGAGCACGATTCCAGACACAATCTGTACTTGTATGTGAAAATTGTTAGCGCTAATAAACATGCATGGAACCCGCCCGTCAGAGGCGGGAAAAGCGCGGATGGGTCGAGTCGCGGCATGGGGCCGGATTCCTCCTCTGCGGATTGGGAGGGGGAATTTGATGACTGAGGTTCGTTCGGGTTTTGGCGGATCGCGCGCCGGATTGATTCGCCGCGGTGTTTCCACTCTCGCGCTGGTCGCCACCAGCTGGGCAATGCCCGCTTTCGCCGCCGATGATCCCATCGTCGCCGCCGCGCCGCCGCAGGATCAGGCCCAGCCTGCCGATCAGACGGCGCCCGCGAGCGAGGCCGCGCAGGACGACGACGTCGTTGTCACCGGCATTCGCGCCTCGCTCACCAGCGCGCGCAACATCAAGCGCAACGCCGACCAGATCGTCGACTCGATCTCCGCACAGGATATCGGCGCGCTTCCCGATCGCTCGGTCTCGGAGGCGCTCCAGCGCATCCCCGGCATCACGCTCCAGCGCACCAACGAGAATCGCGATCCCGCCCGCCTCGCGGCGGAAGGCGGCGGCGTCTTCATCCGCGGCCTCTCCTGGGTCCGTTCCGAAACCAACGGCCGCGACGTCTTCTCGGCGAACAACGGCCGCGGCCTGAGCTTCGAGGACGTCTCGCCCGATCTGCTCGCCGGCGTCGACGTCTACAAGAACCCCTCGGCCGAAATGATCGAAGGCGGTGTCGGCGGCATCGTCAACCTGCGCACGCGCAAGCCCTTCGACCAAGCCGGGCAGGTCATCGCCGTGTCGGGCGACTACAACTATGCCGATATGCGCCAGAAGGGCTATTGGTCCGCCAACGGCCTCTACAGCAACCGCTGGGACGTCGGCCTGGGCGAGATCGGCATCCTGCTCTCGGGCAGCATCAACAATATCGGCAATCGTACCGACAGCATCCAGCTCGGCACCTACACGGTGCGCGCGAACGCCGGCGCGCCGGCGGGGTTCCAGAACATCCTGGTGCCCTCGTCGCTCGGCTGGCGCCGGATCGACTGGCAGCAGCGTCGTACTTCGTTCAACGGATCGGTTCAGCTTCGTCCCGATCCCGACATGACCTTCACCTTCGAAGGCTTCGTCTCTTCGGCCGATCCGAAGGACATGGAGCATGCCGAGGGCGTCTATTCGCTCCCCGACTATGATTCGACCTATCAGGTCAACGGCGACGGCGTGCTCCAGGCGGGCACCTATCGCAACGCCAACATGGACCTCGACACGCGCTACGGCGAGTCGCACAAGGTCACGCGCGACTATTCGATCAACTGGAAATGGACCCCCGGCGATCACTGGGCGGTCAGCGCCGACGTCCAGCGCGTGCACTCGACTTCGGACGTGCTCAGCTTCACCGCCTTCAGCGAATTCGGTGTCGCGCCCGGCTTCTTCGATGCGCGCCGTCCCAATATCGCGTTCGATCTGAGCGGCAACACGCCCAGCGTCACGACCACCGAGAACGGTGCGTCGCTCGCCGGCCAGGCCAATTACTGGTGGGCCGCGGCGATGGACCACATCGAGGACAATCGTGCGGGCCAGTGGGCCGAGCGCCTCGATGTCGAGTACAAGTTCAACGACGACAGCTTCCTCAAGTCGTTCCGCGCGGGCGTCCGCGCCACCGATCGCGAGGCCGTCACCCGCCAGACCGGCTATAACTGGGGCCTGCTCTCGAACCAGTTCTGGGGCAATGGCGGCGGCGCGCCGGTCTTCCTGAACCAGACCGGGTCGCCTGCGAACCCGGGCCTGCCGGCGCAGTCGGAACAGTTCAACTACGACGATTTCTTCCGCGGCAACATCGCCGTTCCGGGCGTGGGCTGGTTCCCGTCGGTCGATCTCATGACCAACGGCACCGCCAATGCCTATGAGTATCTCAAGGCCACGGAGACGTCGGGCTGGGGCTGGACCCCGCTGACCGAGAACAGCTACGCCTCCGCCAATCCCGCAGGCGACAATCCCTCGGGCGGCATCGCCGTCCAGCGCGAGAAGACGCTGGCGGGCTACGGCATGCTGCGCTTCGGTTCGGAGGGTCCGCTGCACTTCGACGGCAATATCGGCGTCCGCGTCGTGCGTACCAAGAACGAGGCGACCGGCTATCTCAGCGTCGGCTCGATTTCGAACGCGATGACGCCTGCCGCCTGCATCGCGCAGAACGGTGCCGCGGCTTGCGCCGGCCTCATCCAGGCGCTTGCCTTCTCGAACGCGGGCGCCGGCGGCCGGCTTGCCGACCAGACCTATTCCAACGAATATACCAACGTCCTGCCGACGCTGAACCTGCGGTTCTTCGTCACCGATCAGCTCCAGCTGCGCCTCGCGGCGGGCAGGGCGATCGTACGGCCGAACTTCTCGCAGCTGCGGCCCTATGCGACGCTCGGCTTCAGCCTCGAGACCAACGGCTATCAGCTGCGCGCGCAGCCCAACGGGCTGACCGGGCAGGCGGGCAATCCGTACCTGAAGCCGACCAAGTCGGATCAGTTCGACTTCAGCGCCGAATATTATTTCGGCAAGTCGAACAGCCTGACGTTCGCGGCCTTTTACAAGGACATCAAGGACTACATCATCTCGGGCAACGCCAACGAGACCTATACCAGCAACGGCCAGTCGATGACGTTCAATGTCACGCGCGCCGTCAATGGCGAGCACGGCAAGATCAAGGGCTTCGAGCTGGCCTATACCCAGTTCTTCGACATGCTGCCCGGCGTGCTCGGCGGGCTCGGCTTCTCGGGCAACCTGACCTATGTCGACAGCACCGGCGGCGCCAACCAGCCGGTCAACACGCTCGATCCCAACCAGATCAACAACGCGAACGACACGACGCTGCCGCTCGAGGGCATGTCCAAGTGGAGCTACAACGTCGCCGCGATCTACGAGAAGTACGGGGTCTCGGCGCGGCTCGCCTATAACTGGCGGTCGGAATATCTGCTGACGACCTCGGCGGCGAACCTCAACGCCCCGGTCTGGTCGGAGGATTACGGCCAGCTCGACGGCTCGATCCTCGTCAACATCACGAACAACATCAAGATCGGCGTGCAGGGCACCAATCTGCTCAACACGCGCACGTTCCTGGACGTCGGAGGTGCGGTCCTCCATCCGCGCTACAGCTGGACGGATACCGACAGGCGCATCGCCGGTATCATCCGGGCCAGCTTCTGATCCCAGAAACTTGGCGGCGTCCCCTCGGGGGCGCCGCCATCTTTTTTCCGGGTCCCGTCGCGTCTAACCTCCGGGGCAGCATGTCCGATCAGGCGATTCAATCGATCCTCATCGTCGGCGGGGGTACCGCCGGATGGATCAGCGCGGCCGTACTGTCGCGCTTCCTCGATCCCGCGCGCTGCACGATCACGCTGATCGAGTCCGAGGAGATCGGTACCATCGGCGTCGGCGAGGCGACGGTGCCGCTGATGCAGCACCTGAACGGCCTGCTCGGGATCGACGAGCGCGAGTTCGTCAAGGCGACCCAGGGCTCCTTCAAGCTCGGCATCGAGTTCCGCGACTGGGGCACGATCGGCAACACCCATTTCCACGGCTTCGGCGACTATGGCGATGCGATCGAAGGCATCGCGCCGCACCATCACTGGCTCAAGCTGCGCGGGCAGGGCGACACGACGCCGATCGACGACTACAGCCTGCCTTACGCGATGGCGCGTCGCGGCCGCTTTGCCCCACCGTCGCCCGATCCGGCGAGCCAGCAGCATTTCTATCGCTACGCCTTCCATTTCGACGCGCTTCTCTACGCCCGCTTCCTGCGCAACTATGCCGAGAAGCGCGGCGTGCGCCGGATCGAGGGCAGGGTGGTCGACGCCCGGCTCGATGGCGAGAGCGGCCGGATCGCCGCGGTGGTCACGCAGGATGGGCAAAGCCACGCCGCCGACCTGTTCGTCGATTGTTCGGGGTTCCGTGGGCTGCTGATCGAGGAAGCGCTCGGCACCGGGTACGAGGACTGGCGCCACTGGCTGCCCTGCGACAGCGCCGTGGTCGCGCCGAGCACGCTCGCGGGGCCCCCGACGCCGCACACCGTTTCCACCGCGCGCGAGGCCGGCTGGCAATGGCGCATCCCGCTCCAGCACCGGATGGGCAACGGCTATGTCTATTCGTCGCGCTTCACCGACGATGCGCGCGCACGCGAGCTGTTCACCGCGAACGTCGAGGGCGAGCTCCTCGCCGATCCGCGCGTGCTGCGCTTCACCACGGGGCGGCGGCGGAAGTTCTGGAACGGCAATTGCGTCGCGATCGGGCTGGCGGGCGGCTTCATGGAGCCGCTCGAATCGACCAGCATCCAGCTCATCCAGACGGGGATCGCGCGGCTGATCGAGTATTTCCCCGACCGCAACTGGGATCCGCGCATCGCCGAGGAGTATAACCGCGTCACCACCAGCGAGTTCGAGCGGATCCGCGACTTCCTGATCCTCCATTACTGTCTCACCCGCCGTGACGACGCGCCGCTCTGGGATTATTGCCGCACGATGGAAGTGCCCGACACGTTGCGCCACAAGATCGAAATGTTCCGCGCCACCGGCCGCGTGCCTCTTCTCTCGGAGGAGAGCTATCAGGAGCCGAGCTGGGTCGCGATCTTCGCGGGCAACGGCTTCCTGCCCGATCGTTACGATCCCCTGGTCGATCGGCTCGATCCCGAGCGGCTCCGCGCCGGCCTCGCGCATCGCCGTCAGCAGCTCGTCCGCGCGGCCGAGGCGATGCCGCCGCACGAAATCTTCATCCGGCATTGCTGCCAGGCGGAGGCCGCATGAGCGCCGACGATCGCATCCGCTCGATCCTGATCGCCGGCGGCGGCACCGCGGGCTGGATGGCCGCCGCCGCGCTCTCCACTGCGTTCCGGCCGGACCAGTGCCGTATCGTGCTCGTCGAATCCGACGAGATCGGCACGATCGGCGTGGGCGAGGCGACGATCCCGCCGATCCAATTGTTCAACAAGATCCTCGGCGTCGACGAGCACGAGTTCGTCCGCGCGACCCAGGGCACGTTCAAGCTCGGCATCGAGTTCGTCGACTGGCTGCGTCCCGGCGAACGCTATTTCCATCCCTTCGGCCGCTATGGCGACGATTTCGGGCTCACGCCCTTCCACCAGCAATGGCTCCGCGCGCGCACATTGGGCAGCACCACGCCGCTCGACGCCTATTCGCTCACGCACCAGGCGGCGTATCGCGGCCGGTTCGAGATCGCGACGCCCCAGTCGCCGCCGGTCTTCTCGACCTTCTCCTACGCCTATCATTTCGACGCCTCGCTCTATGCCCGCTATCTCCGCGCCCGCGCCGAGGCGCGCGGCGTCGTGCGCGTCGAGGGCAAGATCGCCGAGGTGGTGCTCCGCCCCGAGGACGGGTTCGTCGATCGGCTCACCCTCGCCGACGGGCGGTCGATCGAGGCCGATCTGTTCATCGACTGCACCGGCTTTCGCGGGCTGATCACCGAGGCGCTCGACACCGGCTACGAGGCATGGACGCACTGGCTGCCCTGCGATCGCGCGATCGCGGTGCCCTGCGCGCGGGTCGAGGATCCGACGCCCTTCACGCGCTCGACCGCGCGCAAGGCGGGGTGGCAATGGCGCATCCCGCTCCAGCACCGTACCGGCAATGGCCATGTCTATTGCAGCGGCGCGATCTCGGACGACGAGGCGCATGCGATCCTGATGGCGAACCTCGACGGTGCGCCCGAGGCCGATCCGCGCCCGCTGCGCTTCACCACCGGCCGCCGCCGTCGCGCCTGGAACCGCAACTGCATCGCGCTCGGCCTCGCCTCCGGCTTCCTCGAGCCGCTCGAATCGACCAGCATCCACTTGATCCAGACCGGCATCTCCAAGCTCCTGTCCTGGTTCCCCGATCGCAACTTCGATCCGCTCCTCGCGGCCGAGTATAACCGGCTGGTCGATGCCGAGATGGAATCGATCCGCGACTTCCTCGTGCTCCATTACCAGGCCAACCAGCGCGACGAGCCGTTCTGGCGCCAGTGCGCGGCGATGCCGATCCCCGATACGCTCGCGGCCAAGATGGAGATGTTCCGCGCCAACGGCCGGCTGATCGAGCGCCAGTACGAGCTCTTCCATCCCCCCAGCTGGCTCGCGGTGCTGATGGGGCAGGGGGTCTGGCCCGCCGCGCACGATCCGCTCGCCGACACGGTCGCGCCGCAGGAGCTTGCCGCGATCCTCGGCGGCATGCGCCAGGTGATCGCACAGACCGCCGATCGCATGCCCACGCACCAGCAATATATCGACCGCTTCTGCAGCGCCGCTGCCGGGCAGCCGATCAAAGCCGCATCCGCAGGATAGGAGCCGAGACGATGAAGCTGCGCACCGCGATCTTCCCGCTGCTGCTGGCGAGCGCCGCGGTCCCGCTCACGGCGGCCGCGCTGCAGGACATCCATGCCGGGATCACCTCGACCAAGACGGCGAGCGCGGTCAGCGTCAGTGCCGACCCCGCGCTGTCGGACGGTCGGCTGGTGCTGCGGATCGCCGCGCAGAACCGCACGCGCGAGCCGGTCGCCTTCGGTCCCGCCTCGGTGCGGATCGCGACTGCCGCGGGCGAGACGATCGCGGTCCGTCCCCTGGCCGCGCTCATCCAGGACGTGCGCGCGGCGGCCGGAATGGGCGGCGCCGAGCCCACGGTTGCCGCCCAGCAGAGCGCCCCGGCGATGAACACCACCTTTTCGGGACAGAAGGACGTCAGCGGCTTCACCGGCGGCATGACCTCGGGCCCGGTCGCGCAGCCGACGGGCAAGCGTACGCGCAAGTCCGCCGATGTCGCGGCGGCCGAGCAGCAGATCGCCGCGCTCCAGGCCGGCATTCTCGCCGACACCAATATCGCCCCCGGCCAGGTCGCCGCGGGTCAGCTGGTCTCGGAGAAGATCAAGTTCCGCAACAAGCGCGAGCGCGGGCTGGTGGTCACGGTGATGGTCGCCGGCGAAACCCACAGCTTCACCTTCGACGCGCCCGCGGGGTAATTCATTAATCCTCCCTCGCCAGGGGGAGGTGGCATGCGCAGCATGACGGAGGGGGCGGAAGCACGACGGCCAATGTGTCGCTTACCTCCCCCTCCGTCGCCTTCGGCGACACCTCCCCCTGGCGGGGGAGGATTCGTGTATCTCAAGGCCAGGTCGCCAGCTTCACCTTGAGCACCTGCGGCAGGTCGGTGAAGTTCAGCCCGTAATCGGTCTGGTCGCCGTTCCACACCCGCTCGAACACCCATTTCCCGTTCTCGAAATGGCCTTCCTCGATGCGGTCGAACATCAGGTTGCGGTCCCCCGGGTTGGTCAGCGCGAACTCGACCCGCGCGTCGAAGCCGGTGAGTAGATACTCGTCCGGCCCCAGCCGCGCGATCGCTACGCCGCCCAGCGGCTCGGCATTGCCCTTGGCCGGGTCGAAGCCGAACTGCAGCCGGCCGAAGGTCACCGTCGCCTTGTGTGCGCCGAGATCGATCGTCTGGCTGTGCTTCGCCTCAGGGTCGGTCGGCTCGGCGACGCCCCAGACCTGGCCCTCGAAGGCGAGCCGCGCCCATTCGCGCTGCATCGGCCGGAACAGGCGATAGTTGCGCGCGAACAGGTCGATCGTCGCCTGGTCGAGCTTGGGCGCGCCCAGCGGGAAGTTGTAATAGCCGCTCGCGTCCATCCCGAACATCGACCAGCCGATCGCGCCGCGGCCGATCGTCGGGAAGAAATAGCGCGCATAGCCGCGGGCATTGCCCGTCTCGGGGACGAACAGCGGGTTGTCGGCGCGCGTATAGGCGTCGAGGAAGCCCAGATAGGCCTTGTGGTCGGGATTGTAGATGTCGGGGCCGACCAGGTCGAGATGCGGCGCTGCGGCCTTGTAGACGTCGATCACCGTGTGCGCCGGGCCGCCGCTGGCATAGGTATTGGGATCCTGCCAGCCGAACGGGCTGCCGGTCAGCGCCGCATTGGCGTACATCGGCAGCGGCTTGACCGCCTTTCCGGCCGCGGCGACCGCGTCGATATAGCTCGCGACGTACCAGCTGTGGAAGAACAGCTCGGCGTCGCGGCCATAGACTTGCGCCCAGCTTCCCGGCTTCTTCCCCGTCTGCTTCAGGAGCGCTGCGGGCACCGGTCCGGCGAACAGCCGGTCGGCCTCGGGCGAATGGTCGCGCGCGCTGCCATAGGTGCCGGGCTCGTTCTCCACCTGCATCATGATCACGGTGTTGCCGGGATCGCGCTCGCGCAGGTGCCGCATCAGCGCGACGAACGCCTTCTTGTCGGCCTCCAGCGTCGATTTGGCGAGCGGGGAGAAGGCATAATGGACCTTGCCCTCGCGCCCGATCATCCGCGGGAAGCGCTTGTTGTTCAACTTCACCCAGCGCGGTGCATAAGCGGTGCCGGTGTTCTTCCACGTCGCGAACCACAGCAGCACCAGCCGCACGTCATGCTCGCGCGCCTGCTCGAGCAGGGTGTCGACGAACGAGAAGTCGAACTTGCCTTCCTCGGGCTCGATCTGCTCCCAGGCGATCGGCACCTGCAGCGTGTTCGCCTTGAGCTGGTCGATCACCGGCCAGACCTTGGGCAAGGCGGCGGGATAGTTGCTCGAATTGTTGACCTGCGCGCCGAGCATCAGGAAGGGCGCGCCGTCGACCATCAGCGCATGCTTGCCGTCGCGCGAGACGATGCGCGGCACGTCCTGCGCCGCGGCAGGCACGGCGAGCAGCGCGGCGAGCGCCGCCATCAGACCCAGCACCTGCTTCATCGATCCCCCTCCCGTTATTCGGCCGCGTCCGCCGCGATCCGCCCGGGTGCTTCATCCTTGCGATAGCTGTAGGTTGCAAGGCTCGATCGCTTCATCTCGATCGAGAAGCCCGGCGCGGTCGGCGCGAGATAGGCGCCGTTCCGCACTTCGCAGGGGTGCACGAAATGCTCGTGGAGGTGGTCGACGAATTCGATCACGCGCCCCTCGGTGGTCCCTGCGAAGCAGAGATAGTCCGCCATGGCGAGGTGCTGGACATATTCGCACAGCCCGACGCCGCCGGCATGCGGGCACACCGGCAGCTCGTATTTGGCGGCCATCAGCAGTACCGCGAGCACTTCGTTGACGCCGCCCAGCCGGCACGCGTCGATCTGCACCACGTCGATCGCGCCGCGCATGATGAACTGCTTGAAGAGCACCCGGTTCTGGCACATCTCGCCGGTCGCGACGCGCATGGGGCGCACCGCCTCGCGGATCTGCCGATGCCCCTCGACGTCGTCGGGGCTCGTCGGCTCTTCGATGAACCACGGATCGGCGAAGGCGAGGGCGCCGAGATGCGCGATCGCCTCGCCGACTTCCCAGACCTGGTTCGCGTCGATCATCAGCTTGCGCGTCGGGCCGAGCGCCGCGCGCGCGATCCCGGCGCGGCGGACATCGTCCTCGACCGAGCGGCCGACCTTGAGCTTCACATGGTCGAAGCCTTCGGCCACCGCCTCGCGGCACAGCCGCTCCAGCTTGGCGTCCGAATAGCCGAGCCATCCCGCCGACGTGGTATAGGCCGGATAGCCCTTGGCGCGCAGCGTCGCCATGCGTTCGGCCTTGCCCGCGGCGCGCGCCTCGAGCAGCGCCAGGCCCTCCTCGGGGGTGATGCAATCGGTGATGTAGCGGAAGTCGATCAGCTTGATCAGCTCGGCCGGGCTCATCTCGCCGATCAGCTGCCACAACGGCTTGCCCGCGGCCTTGGCGAGCAGGTCCCAGACCGCGTTCACCACCGCGCCGGTGGCGAGATGGATCACGCCCTTCTCCGGCCCGATCCAGCGCAGCTGGCTGTCGCCGGTCACGTGCCGCCAGAAGCGCGCGCCGTCCTCGCGGATCCAGTCGAGGTCGAGCCCTTCCACCAAGGGGGCGAGCGCCTCGATCGCCGCGCAGACGATGTCGTTGCCGCGCCCGATCGTGAAGGTGAGGCCGTGCCCCTCGAGTGCCGGGTCGCTGGTCTCGAGGATGCAATAAGCGGCCGAATAATCGGGATCGGGATTCATCGCATCCGATCCGTCGAGCATCTGCGACGTCGGGAAGCGGACGTCGAGCACGCGCAATTTGCTGATCTTGGTCATCGTGTGGCGCCCGGCTCCTGGCGGGGGTGCCGATGCGTGTGCCGGCCTGTCGCGAGCGCCCTCTCAACCATCGATCCTGCTGCCCCTCTCACTCGCATGGCCCGGCGTGATATGTCCGAGCTATGGCATCGCATGTTTGCAGATGAGTAGCGTTTTCATAGGTGCGAATTGGCTGTGGCGCAAGTTTCCTGTTGTGATAAGAGCGCCGGCGAAGCGATTGGCGAGCAGATCCTTGCCAGAATCACGGAGAGAGAACCATGGCACGCCGGCACTGTTTCGCGCTCGACCTGGTGGATGATGCCGCGCTGATCGCTGAATATGAGGCACGGCACGCGCCCGGCGCCGCCTGGCCCGCGGTGCTCGCGCATCTGCGCGCCCAGGGCGTGGAGTCGATGGAGATCTGGCGGACCGGTGATCGCATGGTGATGATCGCCGAAGTGGCGGAAGATTATCCGCGCGCGGTGGAGGTCCCCCCTGAGACCGACGAATGGGAGAAGCTCATGTGGCGCTATCAGCGCGCGCTCCCGCATGCGGCCCCGGGAGAGAAATGGGTCCCGATGCAGCGCATCTTCGTGTTCGGGGACGGCGAATGATCGCGTTGCGGCGGCTCGCGGGCCGTGACCTGCAGCTACCCGAGCTCGGGTTCGGTACGGCGCCGCTCGGCAATCTGTTCCGCGCCATATCCGATGCCGATGCCGCCGCCACGATCGCCGCGGCGCTCGCCGCGGGCATGCGCTTCGCCGACACCGCGCCTTATTACGGCTTCGGCCTCGCCGAGAAGCGGCTCGGCGCCGGGCTGCGCGGCGAGCGCGCGATCGTGTCGACCAAGGTCGGGCGCCTGCTCGAACCCATCGACCCGGCGGCGCCGTTGCCGGAGGAACGCCACGGTTTCCGCTCGTCCGAGCCCTATGCCCCTGTCTACGACTATTCGCACGACGGCGTGCTCCGCTCGCACGAGGCCAGCCTGGCGCGCCTCGGCGTCGACCGTGTCGATATCCTGCTCGTCCACGATATCGGCCGGCTGACCCATGGCGCGCGCCATGCCGAGATGCTCGCGCAGCTCGTCGAGGGCGGTGGCCTGCGCGCGCTCGAGCGGCTGCGCGACGAGGGCGCGATCGCCGCGTTCGGGATCGGCGTCAACGAATGCGACGTGGCGCTCGAACTGCTCGATCGCGGCCCGCTCGACCTGATCCTCCTCGCCGGCCGCTATACGCTGCTCGAACAGGGCGCGCTCGATGCGCTGCTGCCGCGCTGCCGGGCCTTGGGCACCGGCGTGATCGTCGGCGGCCCCTATAATTCGGGGATATTGGCGGGGCAGGGCCCGCGCGCGGACGCGCATTACGATTACGGGGTCGTGCCCGCGCCGGTGCTGGACAAGGCGCGGCAGATCGCGGCGGTGTGCGCGCGGCATCAGGTCGCGCTCGGCGCGGCGGCGCTCCAGTTCGCGCTCGCGCATCCGGCGGTCGTCAGCGTCGTGCCCGGGCTCGCCGGCGCGGCCGAGGTCGCCGAGACCGCCGCACGCTATTCGGCGGTCATCCCCGCCGCACTTTGGGAAGAGCTCCGGCACGCGCGTCTGCTTCGCGCCGACGCGCCGGTACCGGGCGAAGACTGCAAATCGGAGATTCGAACGGCATGAGCAACAGGCTCGCAGGCAAGACGGCGCTGATCACCGGCGCCGCGCACGGTATCGGCCGCGCCACGGCGGAACTCTACCTCGCCGAGGGCGCGACGGTCTGGGCGGTCGATCGCGACGCGGAGGCGCTGGAGACGCTCGAGGGTTGCGTACCCCGCCGCGTCGACATCCTCGATCCCGATGCGATCGCAGCGCTCGTCGCCGAGGCGCCGCCGCTCGACATATTGTTCAACTGCGCCGGCATGGTCGCCGCGGGCACCATCCTCGACTGCAGCGAGGAGGACTGGAACGCCTCGTTCGACCTCAACGTCACCGCCATGTACCGCATGATCCGCGCGGCGCTCCCGCGCATGCTCGCCCATGGCGGCGGCTCGATCGTCAACATGGCATCGGTCGCGAGCTCGATCATCGGCGTGCCCAATCGCTTCGCCTATGGCGCGTCCAAGGCGGCGGTGATCGGACTCACCAAGGCGATCGCCTCCGATTTCGTCGCGCAGGGCATACGCTGCAACGCGATCTGCCCCGGCACCGTCGACACACCGGCGCTGCACCAGCGGCTGCGCGCCACCGGCGACTATGAGACCGCCCTGCGCGACTTCAACGCGCGCCAGCCCATGGGCCGGCTCGGCCGGGTCGAGGAGATCGCCGCGCTCGCCCTCTATCTCGGCGCGGACGAATCGGCCTTCACCACCGGCCAGATCCACATCATCGACGGCGGCTGGACGGTCTGAGCTAAGCCTTCTTGATCCTCCCCCGCCAGGGGGAGGTGGCATGCGAAGCATGACGGAGGGGGAGGAAGCACGACGGCTTGTGGGTCGCTTACCTCCCCCTCCGTCTCCTTCGGCGACACCTCCCCCTGGCGGGGGAGGATCAGAATCGGCGCAGCTTGGCCACGCCTAAACCCGGCTGTCGCCCTCGACGAGCTGCTCGGAGATCTGCGCGGCCGCCAGCCGCACCAGCTCGCCGGTCTCCTTGGGCGATACAGAGGGCTGCAGCTTCTTGAGATAGGGCACGGTGAGCGCCGCCGCGGCCATCCCGCCGCGCATCACCGGCGCGGAGATGTCGGTGACGCCCGCCACGAACTTGCTCGGCGTGAGCTCGACCTGGCGCTCGCGGATCTCGTCGGCATGCGCGCGGAACGTCGCCAGCTCCTCGTCGGACAGAGGCGGGTCGAGCAGGCTCTCCCAGCGCAGCCGCACGTCCTCGGGCTGGAAGGCGTAGAGCACGAGCCCCGACGCCGCCTGCACCAGCGGCCGCCGATAGCCGACGCGCACCGAGAAGCCGAGCTGCTCGCTCGATTCCATCCGCGCGACGACGACCATCTCGCCCTGGGTGTGCAGCGCGAGGTGGCACGACTGGCCGACGCTCGCCGCGAGCTGGCGCATCACCGGCAGCGCCGCCTCGATCAGGTTGCGCGTCCGCGGCTGCTGCATCCCCAGCGAGAACAGCCGGTCGGTGAGCCGATAGCCTTCGTTCGACGAATCCTGTTCGATATAGCCGCGGAACTCGAGCACCTGGACCATGCGGAACAGCTCGCCATGCGAGCGCTCGAGCCGGTTGACGATCGCGGTCAGCGTCATCGGCCGTGCTTCGGTCGCCAGCAGCTCGAGGATGTCGATCCCCTTTTCGAGCGCAGGGGCCCGGTAGCGCGAGTCGATCTCGCTCTTGTCTTCGGCCTTCTTCACGGCACCCCCTCATGGTGTTCCAGCCCGCACCGTGTATCTGTTGCCGGCCCCGGAATGAAGATGGGGCGCACAGAAGGCGCGGCGATACGATTGCATTCGTAGGTGAAGAATGTTTTTATATGCGCAAGCCCGAACACGGTGCCGCAAAGGAGAGTAAGCCGCATGGAAGCCCAGACTCCATTTGCCGCGACCGGCACCACGCCGCGTGGCGGCCATGTCGCCGCCGGGTTGCTCCCCATGGTGCTGATCGTGGCCCTGTTCTTCCTCTGGGGCGTCGCGAACAACCTCAACGACGTGCTGATCGCGCATTTCAAGAAGCTGTTCACGCTCAGCGACCTGCAGGCGGGGCTGGTCCAGTCGGCCTTCTACCTCGGCTATTTCTGCCTGGCGATCCCCGCCGCCTTGTTCATGCGCGCCAAGGGCTATCGCGCGGCGGTGCTGACCGGGCTCGGGCTCTACGGCCTCGGCGCCTTCCTGTTCTGGCCGGCCGCCGGCGCGCAGAGCTATCCCTTCTTCCTCGCGGCGCTGTTCGTGATCGCCGGCGGGCTCGCCTTTCTCGAGACCTCGGCCAATCCGCTGATCGCGCGCCTGGGGCCGGAGGAGACCGCGTCGCGGCGCCTCAACCTCGCCCAGGCCTTCAACCCGCTCGGCTCGATCGCCGGAGTTGCGCTGGGCAGCCAGTTCATCCTCTCGGGCGTGTCGCTCTCGCCCGAGCAGAAGGCGGCGATGGCGCCCGCGGCGCTCGACGCGTGGCGCGCGAGCGAGGCCGCCGCGGTGCAACTGCCCTATCTGCTGATCGGGCTGGTCGTGATCGGCTGGGCGGTCCTCATCCGCGTCGTGCGCTTCCCGCCGGTGGCGACCGAGAGCGACGTCGACGAAGGCGTCGGTGCGCTCGACGATTTCCGCGCGCTGCTCGCCAATCGCCGCCTGCTGTCGGGCGTGGCCGCGCAATTCTTCTATGTCGGCGCACAGGTCGGCATCTGGAGCTATCTGATCCGCTACGCCCAGGTCGCGGTACCCGGCACCGGCGAGCATCGCGCCGCCGCCTTCCTCACCGCCTCGCTGGTCCTGTTCATGGTGGGCCGTTTCGCCGGCGCCGCGCTGATGGGCCGGATCGCCGCCTTGCCGCTGCTCGCGAGCTTCGCGGGCATCGCCGCTTTGCTTTGCGTCGCCGCCACCGCGATCGGCGGCTATGCCGGCATCGGCGCGCTGATCGCGACGAGCTTCTTCATGTCGATCATGTACCCGACGATCTTCGCCGAATCGGTGGCGGGGCTGGGGCCGCGCACCAAGTCGGCGGCGGCGTTGCTGGTGATGGCGATCATCGGCGGCGCGGTGCTCACGGCGCTGATGGGCTATGTCTCCGACGTGAGCGGCTCGATCCTGTGGGCGATGCTCGTGCCCGCTGGCTGCTTCCTCGTCGTGCTGGGCTTCGCGCTGCGCGCGGGAGCGCGGGCTTGATCGACACGCACGTCCATGTCTGGCGGATCGGCGAGCATGGCTGCGTATGGCCCGGCGTCGATCTCCCGGAGATCTACCGCGATTTCGACCTGGTCGATTTCCGCGAGGCGGCGGGAGACGCGGTCGAGGGCGTGGTGCTCGTCCAGAGCCAGGAGAATGCCGCCGACACGAGCTGGCTGCTCGGCCTTGCCGATCCGCTGATTCGCGGCGTCGTCGGCTGGGCCGATCTGCAGGCGCCCGACTCGGAGCGGCAGGTCCGCGCGCTCGCGGGGCACGATCGCCTCAAGGGCCTGCGCCCGATGGTGCAGGATCGCGAAGCCGATTGGTACGACCGCGCCGACGATGCGGCGCTCGCCGCGATGGGGGAGGCGCGACTCGTCCTCGATGCGTTGGTGCGTCCCCGCCATCTCGAGTCGCTGGCACGCCTTGCCGCGCGTCACCCGGGCCTCACCGTGGTGATCGATCATGCCGCCAAGCCCGATTTCGGCGATCTCGCACCCTGGGAGCGCGCGATGCGCGCGATCGCGCGGCACACCAACGTCCATGCCAAATTCTCGGGTCTGCTCACCGAGCCCAATGCGGTGGTCGGCCATGTCTTCGGCACGCTTTGGGAAGCATTCGGCCCGGAGCGGCTGATCTGGGGGAGCGACTGGCCGGTGCTGACGCTTGCGGCGGGCTATCGCGAATGGTTGGCGATGGCGGAGGATCTGGTGCCGCCCGAGCATCATGATGCGGTGTTCGGCGCCAATGCGCGACGGGCGTACCGGCTGTAGAAGGACGGCCGGACGGCGGAAAAGGGAGTTAAACGCCGCCCGACCGCACCCCTTAGGGGGGAACCCTCCGGAGCCTAACCTTCATACTCCTGAATACGTGCTCCGAACAGTACGCAAAAACACCGTAATGGGACAATTGGGAGACAAAATTCCCTTCGTCGTCCCGCGCAGGCGGGATGACGGGTTTGAACGGAAGTCCCAACCCTAAGGCAACGGCGTGAGCCCCTCGGCGCGGACCGTCCATCCCCGCCGTGGAAAGCCGGGCGCCGCTCCCGCCGATCCGTCCCAGCCGCCGGCCATCATCCCGACGGCGAGCAGCAACGATCCGTTGGAGGGGAAATAGGTCTCGGCCGCGCGCGCATAGCCCGGTCCGTCCGGCCCGGTGCCTGCATTCGCCGCGGCAGGGCCTACCAATTGCCTCTCCGCCTCGAGATGGACGCGCGGCGTCATCCCGCTCACGCCCCAGCGGTTGTTGGGCAGGTCGCGGAACAGCCAGTCGACCGCCTTGTCCGGTTCGCCCAGCCGCGCCGCGGTCATCGCCGCCACCGGGAAGTCCCAACCCCAGGTCTGGCGCAGGTCCCAGTGCGACTCGGTCGCCTCCAGCGTGCGCCGCATCGCCGCCGAGTCGACTCGCCCGGGGATCAGCCCGAAGGCCATCAGGAACGAGGGGTGGTCGCGGTTCAGGCAGCGCGGCGGCGTCGCGTTGCGGCTGCATTCGGGCGAGGCGGCGATGCGCCAGAAGTCCGGCGCGCTCTCCACCGGCAGGACGAGCCCGTCGCGTTCGGGCAAGGGCGCGAGCCCGGCGATCACGCGATCCCATTCGGCATTGCGCACCAGCCCGCGACGTTCGCGCCAAAGCTGCGCGGTGCCGAGCGCCCAGCGATAATATTCGAGCTCGAATGCGGGGTTCACCGTGGTGAGCGGTGGGTGATTCTCCTGAACCGGGATGATCGGCGGCCCGAGCACGTAGCGACTGCCCTCCCGCCGTGGCCAGCTCGCGAGCAATTGCGCGGTCTGCTCGACCATCTCGCCATAGCGCGCCAGCACCGCGGGATCCCCGCCGCGCGCACGCCGGACCAGCTCGGCCAGATAGATCGGATGCGGCTGCTGCCACATGATGAAGGGATTGACCGTGCTCGGGCTGTTCCAGCCGTTCGGCCCGGTCATCTTGCTCCACCAGGCGCCCCGCACGCCGTGGCGCCGCGCCTGCGCCTGCGCCTGGGGCAGCATCTCCAGATACCAGCCGAGGCTGCGCTCGAGCAGCTCGGGCCGGCCCCAGCTCGCCCAATGCGCCGCGTGGAACAGCGTCATCTCCAGGTGGAACTTGCCGTTCCAGCTGTTCGAGAACAGCCCTTCCTCCTGCGGCGGGATCTCGCCCGCCTGGTTGATCGCGGCGAGATATTGCGAGAGCACCACGCGCCGCTCGAGCTCGGCCGCGCGCGGATCGGTGCTGCCGCTGAAGTCCACCGCGCCGCCACGGGTCCAATAGTCGTGCCAATGCCGCGCGACCACGCCGGCATCCTGCGCACCGGGCGGGCGCCTTTCGCGGTCGAAGCGCACCGTGACGTCCAGCCGCTCGCCCCCGCGACGCAGCGCGCGAAAGCCGTGCGGCCCGGTGCGCGTCACAATGCCGTCGAGCGCAAGGATCGCCGAGTAGTAGCGCGTCGCATCGAGGCTGCGTTCCGCCACCAACCGGTCCGGGCGCCGCTCCAGCACGCGGGTGCGGTGCACGTCGTCGCGCGTCCAGTCGGACGGGTCGGGGTTGAGCTTCGCCGAGACCCCCGGATAGCGCACATCGACGCCGATCCGGCCCGAGGCGACCAGCGGCGAGCGGATCGACACCATCACCATGTCGCGCGTCGGATGCACCCGGGTCTCGACCGTCACCGGCGCGCGATCGAACACGAAGCTGCTCGTCAGCGATCCCGACCAGAGATCGAGGTGCTGCCGCGTCGCGCTCAGGTCGGAGAAATGCGCCTGCGTCCCGTCGCGTCGGATCAACGCCAGGCTCACCCGGCCGAGCGAGAAGCGGTGCGGATTCTCGCGCAGCCATTGCAGCGCGGGGCGCTTGTCGAGCTCGGACCAGTCGCGGATCCAGGGGAAGGGCTGCTCGCCGCGGCCGGGGACGGGGACCATCACCAGCCCGTCGCGCTCGGTATAGCCGTTGGGGTTGGGAAAGCTGTGCCACGCCCATTGCGCCATGGTGAGCAGCGGCGCGATCGGCGAATATTGCTCGGGAAAGGTCTGCAGCCCGGTGATGTCCGCGGTGAAGCCGAGATTGCCGTTGCCGAGCATCAGCGGCGCATGCGGGTCGATGCGGGTGAGGGTGACATTGTGGCGCGTCACCAGCGCGTGCCGGTCGATCGGCTGGGCGGGGGCGGGGGAGGTCGCGGCCAGACAAAAAACCGTCATCCCCGCGAAAGCGGGGACCCATCTCCTGGGCGAGCAGCGGAATGCGCCGGTGCGATTGTGGATAGTCCGGGAGATGGGCCCCCGCTTTCGCGGGGGTGACGGAATAGGAGCGGGCGCGTCCACCAACCCTAGCCGCGCACCATCCGCGGCGGCTGCGTCACCGGGTCCTTGTGCCCCGGCATCTTCGGATAGTCGGGCCAGTCGAGCCCGGTCACCAGCTCGGCGATCTTCACCGGCTTGCCCGTCTCGAAGCAGCGATTGGCCGCCACCCCGACCAGGATCGACGCCGCGCCGCCGCGTTCGTCCGCCGCGCGCAGCAGCGGGTCCTTCGGCGCATTCGGATCGAAGATGTCGGCGAGCATCACCGCGTCGCCGCCGCCATGCCCGCCCGTGCCGGTCGCGGGGACCACGTCGCGCGGATTGCCGCGCATCGGCACGATCCGCGTCTTGATCCGGTCCTCGTCGCTATGGCCGCTCGCGCCCGCGACGCCGGCCTGCTCGATCACGCTGTGCTCGAGCCGTCCCTTCGTCCCGTTGAAGGCGATGTGATAGCCTTCCCACGCGTTGAACGCGTTGAGGCTGTAGCTGAGCGTCGTGCCGCCGGCATAGCCGACCACGACGTTCATCGTGTCCTCGATGTCGATCGTCGGCCGCCAGACGCACTGGTCGCGGAAATAGCCGTCATATTTCTCGTTATCGAGGTAGAGCGCCTTGAGCCCCGGATCGGCGGCGAGGTCGAAGAAGAAGCTGCACTTGGCCTTCTCCGGGCAGGTCCGGCAGCGCTGGTGCGGGCCATCGAGGCCGAAGCGGCGCGCCATCTCGGGGGTGTAGAATTCGCGCTTGCCGGTCGCGGCGACGCTCACCGGCAGGTCCGAGAGCCACCAGTTGACCAGGTCGAAATGGTGCGTCGCCTTGTGCACCATCAGCCCGCCCGAAATGGCCTTGTTCGAGTGCCAGCGGCGGAAATAGTCGGCGCCGTGGACGGTGTTGAGCAGCCATTGGAAGTCGACAGACAGCACGTCGCCGATCTCGCCCGCCATCAGTAGCTCCTTCACCTGGCTGCGGAAGGGCGAGTAGCGATAGTTGAAGGTGACGCGGATATGCCGCCCGCTGCGCCGACAAGCATCCAGGATGCGCTGCGCTTTGGCGGCGGTGGTCGTCATCGGCTTCTCGGTGATGACGTCGCAGCCGGCGTCGAGCGCGCGGACGACATAGTCGTCGTGAAAGGCGTCGGGGGTGGTGACGATCACGGCGTCGGGCTTCAGCTCGCGCAGCATCTTGTCGAAATCCGCGGCGAGGAAGGGCTTGGGCGGCTTGACGCCCGCCTGGATCGCGCGCTGGGCGACATGATCGAGCCGGCCGGGATTGGTGTCGCAGGCGGCGATCAGCGCGCCATGCGCCTTGTGCGGCCCCCAGAGCGCGTCCTGGAACATGCGGTTGCGGCTGCCGACGCCGACTGAGACGTAGCGCTTGCGCGTGTCGACCGTTGCATTGGCGTCGAGCGCAGCCGCGAGCGCGGTACCCGCCGCCAGCCCGCCGAGAACGTCACGCCGCCGGACGGCGGTCCCTTCCGTACGATCCATGCTCCATCCTCTCCTGGCCGGGCTTTGTGCCCGAGCTTTTCTCTTCGAACGTCAGCCGCGCGCCGTCTCCACCAGCGCGTCGCGGCTGATCTGGTCGACGCTGGTGCACCCGGTCAGCGCCATCGCGACGCGCATCTCGGCCTCGACCAGCTTGAGCATGTGGCTGACCCCGGCTTCGCCCTGCGCCGCGAGCGCATAGGCCCAGGCGCGGCCGAGCAGCACGCCCTTGGCGCCGAGCGCAAGCATCCGCACCACGTCGAGCCCCGATCGTACCCCGCCATCGGCGAGTACGGTCAGCCGGTCCCCCACCGCGTCGGCGATCGCGGGGAGGGCGTGCGCGGTCGAGGGCACGCCGTCGAGCTGGCGCCCGCCATGGTTGGAGACGACGATCCCGTCCGCGCCCAGCTCGGCGGCGGAGCGCGCGTCCTCGGCGTCGAGGATGCCCTTGATGATCAGCGGTCCGCGCCAGCGCTCGCGGATGAAGTCGAGGTCGCGCCAGCTCACGCTCGGATCGAAATTGTTGCGCATCCAGGCGAAGAAGTCCTCGAGCCCGGTATTCTTGCCGAGCACCGGCGCGACATTGCCCAATTGGTGCGGGCGGCCGTGCACGCCCACGTCCCATGCCCAGCCCGGACGCTTCATCGCCTGCCATGTGCGGCGCAGCCCGCCGGCCATGCCGCTCGCGCCGGCGAGGCCCGAGCGATAGTCGCGGTAGCGAGAACCCGGCACCGGCATGTCGACGGTGAACACCAGCGCATTGCACCCCGCCGCGGTCGCCTGGTCGAGCAGTTCGCGCATGAAGCCGCGATCGCGGATCATGTAGAGCTGGAACCAGAAGGGCACGCTCGTGCCGCGTGCGACTTCTCCGAGCGGACAGGCGGAGACGGTGGAAAGGCAGAAGGGCACGCCCGCCTTCTCCGCCGCGCGCGCCGCCTGCACCTCGCCGCGCCGCGCGTTCATCCCCGCCAGCCCGATCGGCGCCAGCGCCACCGGCATCTTCAGCTCCTGCCCGAACAGCCGGGTCGAGAGGTCGAGCGCCGAGACGTCGCGCAGGATGCGCTGGCGCAGCGCGATCGCCGCGAGATCCTCGACATTCCGGCGAAGCGTCACTTCGGCGTACGAGCCGCCGTCGATATATTCGAACAGGAAATGCGGCAGCCGCCGGCGAGCGAGCTCGCGATAGTCAAGGGTGGAAGCTGCTCGTCTCATCGCGTGATATGCCATGCCATAAAATGGAACCGATAGTCGAGCAAGCTTCGGCGCTCGCGCCTCCCGCCGCAACCCCTCGGCCATGGCCGCCCTCGACAGGTTCGGGTGCGAACGCAACCCGGACCGCGCGACTCCGGATGTTACGCGAACACTGTGCCATTTTTATCGCAGCTGACGAGTTTCGTTCTTGTTGCAATGCAGCAATGTAATCAAGCTACTGAGAATCAGTAGATATCGCCAATAGAATTGAAATGTCCAAGTTGGCTGCGCACCGGTTGACAACGTGAGACAAGTTGGTAGCGTTAACATCGGGCGGCAACCACGCCGACCCATATAAAAAACCATGCGGTGCGTGTGAGCGCGCTGACGAGGAGGGGATAGATGACTAGGATTCGGCTAACGCCGGCGCTCGCGCGCTCGGCTTCCGCTCTCGCTATCACGGCGTGCCTGATGATGCCCGGCCTGGCGCTGGCACAGGAAGTCGCGCAGGCGGAGCAAACCCAGGCGGAGGACCCCGGCGAGGATATCGTCGTCACCGGCATCCGCGCCTCGCTCGATCGCGCGATCGACATCAAGCGCAACTCGAGCGGCGTCGTCGATGCGATCTCGGCCGAGGACATCGGCAAGTTCCCCGACACCAACCTGGCCGAATCGCTCCAGCGCATCCCCGGCGTCTCGATCAACCGCGTCAACGGCGAAGGATCGGAAGTCACCGCGCGCGGCTTCGGCGGCGCGTTCAACCTCGTCACCCTCAACGGCCGCACGCTTCCCGCGGCGAACGTCGTCGCGGTGGGCGGCGACCAGAGCGTCGACTTCGGCCGCGCGACCAGCCGCTCGTTCGACTTCTCCAACCTCGCCTCCGAAGGCGTGAGCCGGCTCGAGGTCTACAAGACCGGCCGCGCGGCGATTCCCTCGGGCGGCATCGGCGCCTCGATCAACGTCGTCACCCGCAAGCCGCTCGACGGCAGCGAGAGCGGCTTCCGCGGCAGCGTCGGCGCCAAGGCGTCGATCGACACCAGCGTCGATCGCGGCGACAAGGTGACGCCCGAAGTCTCGGGCCTGGTCAGCTGGTCGAACGAGATCGACACGGTCGGCGTCTCGCTGTTCGGCTCCTACCAGAAGCGCGACAGCGCCGCCGCCAGCGCGACCTCGAACGCATGGAACATCATGCGGGGCAGCACCTTCCTCGCGCCCGGCACCTATGTCCGCACCGACGGGACCACCCAGGTCACCAACGCGCCCGGCGCGAACGACCTGATCGCCGTGCCCAACGACAGCCGCTACCACTTCTCCGAATCGGAGCGCGAGCGCATCAACTTCTCGGGCGTGCTGCAATTCCGCCCGTTCGACGGGCTGACCATCACCGGCGACGCCTTGTGGGTGCAGAACAAGAGCAACGAGGCGCGCACCGACCAGACCAACTGGTTCAACCGTCCGTTCAACCAGGTCCGCTTCGACGGCAATGACGTCGTCTCGACGACCGAGTTCCTCCAGGAGAACATCGCCGGGGTGAAGGACACCGGCTTCGAACAGCAATATCGCGCGACCAAGGACAAGCTCGAATCCTACGGCCTCAACGCGATCTGGGATCTCACCGACACCTTCTCGGTCAAGCTCGACGGCCACATCTCGACCGCGCGAAGCGATCCCGATGCGCCCAACGGCACCAGCGCGACTCTGGTCAGCCTCGGCGCGCCGGTCATCGCGGCGCATTCGGTCGACTTCAGCAGCGGCTTCCCGGTCCAGTCGATCACGATCAACGATGCGCTCCGCGGCAACAACAACGGCGTGCTCGATGTCGGCGATCTGGGCAGCCAGGTCGCGCGCACCAACGCGTCGGCGCAGCGCCAGCGCATCAAGGAAGCCCGCCTCGAATTCGGCTGGGATGCCGGCGGCGGCAGCCGCTTCGACTTCGGCGGCAACTATATCGATTCGTCGATGACCAGCACGCGCACCCAGACCCAGCAGACGCTCGGCGACTGGGGCATCACCTATCCGGGCGACATCGCCCTGCTGGCGCCGGGCCTGGTCGAGCAGTTCTGCCTCACCTGCAAGTTCGATCACTTCGATCCGGGTTCGACCGGCGCGTCGCTGATCGCCTTCCGCGGCAACGCCGTCGATCTCTACAACGCGCTCTCGCCGGCCTTCGCGGCGGACCAGAACCCGTTGGTGGCGGGCGTGCAGACGCCGGTGCGGCCGGTCAGCGTCACCGGCAACGACTATGACAATGTCCGCGAGAAGACCTGGGCGATCTTCGGCCAGGTGACGTGGAACGGCGAGATCGCCGGCATGAAGACCAACATGGTCGCCGGCGTGCGCTACGAGAAGACCGACGTCACGTCGCTCGCGTTGCAGGCGCTGCCGACGGGGATCGTGTGGGTCTCGGACAACGACTTCACGCGCAGCTTCTCGGCTACCGTGCAGCCGGTGACGGGCTCGGGCAGCTACGACAATCTGCTGCCCGCGTTCGACTTCTCGATCGAGCCGTTCGAGAATTTCAAGGCGCGCGGCTCGTTCAGCCGCACGCTCGCCCGGCCCGAATATGGCAATCTGTTCGCGTCGACCACCGCAGGCGCTCCGGGCCGCCCGACCGCGCTCGGCGGCGAGGCGACCGGCTCGACCGGCAACCCCGGGCTGCTGCCGCTCATCTCGGACAATTTCGACGTCTCGCTCGAATGGTATTTCGCGCCGTCGAGCTACGTGTCGGCGGGCTATTTCGAGAAGCGCGTCCGCAACTTCGTCGGCAGCGGCCAGAGCCGCCAGAACCTGTTCGGGTTGCGTGACCCGAGCTCGGGGGCGGCGGGCAGCCGCTCGGGAACCGCGCGCACGGCGCTCACGGGCATCAACGCCAATCTGAGCGACGTGAACCTGTTCACGATGACTGCGCTGATCATCCAGAACAACGGCAATGTCGGCGCCGCGACCACCCAGTTCCAGGCGAACCAGGGGCCGAGCGGAGACCTCAACCAGGGCTTCGTCGACTCGGTGCTCGCCGCGGTCGACATCACCGCCGATGCCAATGATCCGCTGTTCAACTTCGTGGTGACCTCGCCGATCAACAATCGCGAGGCCAAGATCCACGGGTTCGAGCTCGCCGGCTCCTACTTCCTGGGGAATACCGGCTTCGGCATCGCGGGCTCGTACACGATCGTGCGCGGCGACGTGCAGATCGATCCGGGCGCCGATCCCAGCATCGATCAGTTCGCGCTGCTCGGGTTGAGCGACAGCTTCAACATCACGGCGATCTACGACAAGGGCGGGATCTCCGCGCGCGTCGCCTATAACTGGCGCGACAAATATCTGTCGGCGACCAACCGTGACGGCTCGAACCGCAACCCGGTGTTCGTCGCGCCGTTCGGCACGCTCGACGTCAATGTCAGCTGGGACGTCACCGACAATATCGCGCTGTCGTTCGAAGGCATCAACCTGACCGGCGAGCCGGTACGGACCTATGGCCGCACCGAGACCAACCTGTACTTCGCGCAGGAGCTCAAGCCGCGTTACCTGCTGGGTGCGCGCTTCCGCTTCTGACGGTCCGGCCGATTGGGATAGGAGGGGGAAGGGCCGCTGTTCGCAGCGGCCCTTTTCCTGCCCGGCGGTTGAGTGCTCGGGCGCTTTGTTTCATATCCGGCCCGCGTGGCCCGGAGCTTTCCAGATGACCAGGACGGTACAGCTCAACAATGTCGATCACCACGATCTGCGGGTGATCACGCGCCACGCCGCCGAATTTGGCGACGCGGTCAACCAGGTGCTGATCTTCCCGACCGAGTTCGAGGAGATCCAGCGCGAATATCCGATCTTCTTCACGTTCGACGCGAGCGGCGATCTCCAGGCGGTGGCGCTGCTGGGGCTCGATCGCGACGAGAATCTCTTTCTCGACGATATGGGCTGGCAGGCGCGCTACGTGCCCGCGGCGCAGCAGCGCGGCCCGTTCGTGATCGGCATGGGCGAGGAGGGCGGCGAGCCGATGATCCATGTCGATCCCGAGCACGCCCGCGTCCGCCGCGGCGCGGGCGAAGGCCAGCCCCTGTTCCTGCCGCATGGCGGCAACGCGCCCTATCTCGAGCATGTCGCGGGGGTGCTGCGGACGATCTATACCGGGCTCGACCTGATCCGGCCGATGTTCGAGGCGTTCGAGGATGCCGGGCTGATCGAGCCCGTGGCGGTGCAGGTCCAGCTCAGCGACACCGAGCAATATGACCTGCCCGATTACAGCACCATCTCCGCCGAGCGGCTGGGCGCGCTGGACGGCGCGGCGCTCGAGCGGCTGCACCGGTCGGGCTTCCTCTACGCCGCGTTCCTCGTCGTGGCTTCGACCGCCAATGTGAACCGGCTGATCGAGCGAAAGCTCGCGCTGGCCGCCGCCGGGTGACCGCCCTGCGCGCGACGAAGGAGATCGGCGGGATCGCCCCCGACGCGATTCCCTATGCCGCGCTGCTCGAGGCGCAGGAGCCGGCGATCCTCAAGGGCGTGGCCCGCCATTGGCCGCTCGTGCAGCGCGGGCTCGAAGGCGCCGAGGCGGCGATCGCCTATCTGGCGGGCTTCGACGGGGGCGCGCGCATCACGGGCTTCACCGGCGCGCCCGGGATCGGCGGCCGCTTCGCTTATGCCGACGATCTGACCGGCCTAAACTTCGCCAGCGAGCGCGTGCTCCTGGCCGCGTTCCTCGATCGGATCCGCGCGCATCTGGACGACGCGGCGCCGCCGTCCTTCTATGTCGGCTCGACCGATCTCGACGCCTATCTGCCCGGCCTGCGCGCCGGGAACGATCTGGTGCTGAACGATCCGATGTTCGCGGCAAATCCGCCGCTGGCGAGCATCTGGATTGGCAATCGCACCACCGCCGCGGCGCATTACGACATGTCGAACAACCTGGCCTGCTGCATGGTCGGGCGGCGGCGGTTCACGCTCTTCCCGCCCGAACAGGTCGCCAATCTCTATCCCGGCCCGCTCGAGCCCACGCCGGGCGGGCAGGTGGTGACGATGGTCGATTTCCGCGCGCCCGATTTCGATCGCTTCCCGCGCTTCCGCGAGGCGCTCGACGCCGCGCAGGTCGCCGAGCTCGAGCCCGGCGACGTGCTCTTCTATCCGGCTCTCTGGTGGCACCAGGTCGATGCGCTCGACCCGTTCAACGCCATGATCAACTATTGGTGGAACACCTCGCCGGCCTTCATGGACACGCCGCAGAACACGCTTCTCCATGCCCTGCTCAGCCTGCGCGACCGGCCCGAGGCGGAGAAGCGCGGGTGGCGGGCGCTGTTCGATTATTATGTCTTCGGGCCCGCGGATCGTGCCGGCGCGCATCTCCCCGAACATGCCAGCGGCGCGCTCGGCCCGCTCGACGAAATGAAGGCGCGCCGCTTGCGGGCGCAGCTGCTCAACAGGTTGAATCGATGAGCGAACAGATCGTGAAGCGCGTCGTCATTGCCGGCGGCGGCACCGCCGGCTGGGTCGCGGCGGCGGCCCTGGTCAAGCAGCTCGGGCCGCTGATCGACATCACATTGGTCGAGTCCGACGAGATCGGGACGGTGGGGGTAGGGGAATCGACCATCCCCACCTCGCGTAGCTTCCATGAGCTCCTCGGCATCAACGAGCCGGCGTTCATGCGCGCCACCCAGGCGACCTTCAAACTGGGGATCGCCTTCGAGAATTGGGGCCAGATCGGCGACCGCTACATCCACAGCTTCGGCGAGATCGGCAAGCGCTCGACCTGGATGGCCGATTTCCACCATTTCTGGCTGGAGGCGCAGGCGCAGGGCTTCGGCGGCAGCCTCGCCGATTATTGCTTCGAGCTCCAGGCGTCCGCGGCTGGCAAATTCGCCAAGGCCGACGGCCTCGCCATCAACTACGCCTATCACTTGGATGCGACGCTCTACGCCCGTTTCCTGCGCGGGCTGGCCGAGCCCGCGGGCGTGCGCCGGGTCGAGGGCAAGATCGCGCAGGTCGAGCAGCATCCGGAAACCGGGTTCATCGAAGCGCTGGTGCTCGAATCGGGCGTGCGCGTGGAAGGGGATCTGTTCCTCGACTGCACCGGGTTTCGTGCCCTGCTGATAGAGCAGACTCTTCATAGCGGATATGAGGATTGGTCGCGATATCTTCCGACCAACAGCGCTTTCGCCGTGCAGACGCGCTCGACGGGGCCCGCGATCCCGCTGACCCGCGCGATCGCGCACGAAGCCGGGTGGCGCTGGCGGATTCCGCTCCAGCATCGGGTCGGCAACGGCATCGTCTTTTGCAGCGACTTCATGTCGGATGAGGATGCTCGTACGAAGCTTCTCAACGACATAGAGGGCGATGCTCTGATCGAACCTCGGCTGATCCGCTACCAGACCGGCGCTCGGCGGAAAGTGTGGAACAAGAACTGCGTCGCGCTGGGTCTCGCCAGCGGCTTCATCGAGCCGCTCGAGTCGACGAGCATCCATCTCGTCAAGGTGGCGGTGACGCGGTTGGTCCAGCTCTTCCCCTTCGGCGGCTGCGACGAGGCGGTCGCCAACCGCTTCAACGCCCAGTCCCGCCACGAGCTCGAAGGCATTCGCGACTTCATCACGCTGCATTACCATCTCACCCGGCGCGACGATTCACCCTTCTGGGATCGCTGCCGGACGATGGAGATCCCGGACAGCCTCGCCGAGCGCATGGCGTTGTTCCGCGACGCCGCGCACGCCTATCAGGAGGGCAACGATCTGTTCCGGGTGGATAGCTGGGTGCAGGTGCTGCTCGGCCAGGGGCTCGCGCCGGCGAGCTATCATCGGCTGGCCCGGATGATGGACCCGGGCGAACTCCGGGGCGCTCTGGCGGCGCTCAAGTCGAACATCCAGGCCGCGGTCGCGCGGATGCCGTCGCACCAGGAGTTCCTGGCGCAATACTGCCCCGCCGGCGACGCCTGACGCCGCCGCCAGCGGGGAAGGGATCATTGCGCCGGCTGGGCCTCGTTGCCGCCTTCGTCGCGCGAGACGCGGGCGGTCATGCCGGTCGCGTCGGCGTCGTCCTGCGTCTGCTCGTCCGGGCTGAGCGTGGAGGGCGTCGGCTCGACATCGGTCGTGGCGGCGAGGTTGTCGGTCGGGGCCGCGGCCGGGGTCTCGATCGCCACCGGGCTCTCGTTCGTCACTTCGATCGGCGTCATGTTCTCGACATTGCCCGTCGGCGCGGTCGCCTCGTCGTTCCCGCCCGAGCACGCGCCCAGCGCAAGGGCGCCGGCCGCGGAGGCGAGCAGCGCGATACGCTTGATGTTCATCGAATTCTCCCTTTTCAACGTGCGGCGACGGCGGTGATCGCCGAGCGCCTTTCGATCTTGGCCGCGAGCGTCTTGTCCCAGCTATAGGGATCGCCGCGGAAGTTCATCGTCCCGTTCGCGCTCGCGAACGCGGTCCAGTAGAGCAGATAGACATGGACCTGGTCCTGCGGCTGCAGCTGCACGCGCTGGGTCTTGCCCGTCGAGAGCGCCGTCTGGATCTCGTCGGGCTGCCAGGCGGGGTCGTTGCGCAGCAGCAGCTGGGCGAGCGGGCCCGGCTTCTCCAGCCGGACGCAGCCATGGCTGGCGAGGCGGCTGAAGCTCGAGAAGGTCGATTGCGACGGCGTGTCGTGGAGATACACGGCATAGGGGTTGTCGAAGTCGAACTTGTAGAGCCCGAGCGCGCTCTTCGGGCCCGGCTGCTGCTGGATGCGGCGGCCCGCGCCCGTGCCGATGATCTTGTAGTTGTTGCGCGCCAGATAGGCCGCGCCCTTGGGGAACAGCTCCTTGGCCGCGATCCCCGCCGGCACGTTCCAGGGCGGATTGAGCACGATCGAGTGGATGCGCGACTGGAGCATCGGCGTCTCGTTGCCCGGGCGCCCGGTCACCGCCTTCATCGACGCGATCGGGGCGTCGCCCTCGAACACCGTCAGCACCGCCGCGGCGATGTTGACCTGGATGCGCTTGGCGGGGAGCTCGGCCGGCAGCCAGCGCCAGCGCTCCATGTTCGCCATGATCTGGCGGACGCGGTCGCCCGCCGGCACGTTGAGCGCGCCGAGCGTGCCGGTGGAGACGACGCCGGTGGGGTTGAGCCCGTAGCGCTTCTGCGCGCGGACCACCGCGTCCTTGAGCTCCGCGTCGAACTTGTTCCCCGTGGCCACGACTTCGCCGTCCTCGACCGCGAGCCGCTTGCGCAGCGCCGCGACGCGCGGGCCGCTGGCGCCGACGGTCATGTCCGGACCCGCGGGAAGCGTCGCCCAGCCCCCGTTCGCCTCGATCTTGCGATAGGTGGCGAGCCCCTTCTGCAGCCCGTCATAGCCCGAATAGGGCGGGGGCAGCGAACGGAACCAGGCGGCGATCCGATCGCGCTTCACCGCATCGGCGAAGGCGGGGAGGGGGTCGTAGGCGGCGGGCCGCAGGCCCCAGTCCTGCTGGAAGTCGCTCGCGTCGAGCCGCCCCGAATGCACCGCATGCGCATAATCGAGCGCGGCGCGGACCAGGGCGTCGTTGCCCTGCGGACGCGGCTGCGCGGTGCCGTCGTGGCGCAGGCCCTGCGCGAAGCCGGCATCGGCGAGCAGCTGGCCGAGCTGCTCGGCCTGGCTGGCGCTGAGCGTCGGCGGCGGCACCAATTGCACGGGGGCGACCGGCGGGACCACCTGCACCATCGGGTGCGCAGGCGGAATCTGCTGCTGCGCCACGCCGGGCGCGCGGGGGGGCTGCTGCTGCGCGAAGCCGGGCGCGCTCGCCAGGCCGATCGTCCCGGCCATGGCGATGCCCAGTCCCACCGACTGCCCCAAAGTCGCTCGCGATATCACACTCATTACTCCTGCCCGACTGTCCGCCCCCCGGCGCATCAGTTGAATCGAGGTGCTAATAGGCGAATATCGGGTGCAAGTGCGAGCAACTATTGACCCGCGGCCAAGATATGCCGGCCGCGGGTCAAACAGGGGCGCGGATCGCTGTCCGAACCCGAGCCCGGAACCCGCGCCCGATCGGGCTCCTCCTCAAGAACGACCGGCATCGCGCGCGCTTGCCAGCTTTCTTCGCGTCCCGCTAAGCTCGCCCGGAATGCGGGGTCCCCGCCCGCCGAGACAGGAGAGACCATGAACCCGATCGTCCGCCGCGGCTTCCTCGCCGGCGCGCTCGCATTGCCCTTCGTCGCCCGCGCCCAGCCGCAGGAGAGCTGGGAGGAGAAGCGCCAGCGCCAGCTCCGCGAGGATTGGCCCTGGCTCGAACGCTATGCCGAGGAGGACCGCAAGCTCCTCGCCTCGGGGGCGAAGACCAACATCGTCTTCATGGGCGATTCGATCACCGAGGGATGGCGCGGCCAGCGGCCCGATTTCTTCAAGCCCGGCCGGGTCGGGCGCGGGATCAGCGGGCAGACCACGCCGCAGATGGTGCTCCGGATGATGGCCGACGTGGTCGCATTGAAGCCGCGCTACGTCCACATCATGGCGGGGACCAACGACGTCGCGGGCAATACCGGCAAGATCACGCTTGCCCAGACCTGCGACAATTTCCGGATGATGACCGCGATCGCCCAGGCGAACCGCATCGAGGTGCTGATCGCCTCGGTGCCGCCCGCGGATCACTTTCCCTGGCGGCCGGGCCTGGCGACGGTCGAGCCGATCCGCGCGATCAACGCCTGGCTCAAGGGCCATGCCAAGACCGCCGGCGCCACCTGGATCGACTATTGGCCGGTGCTCGCCGACGAAAAGGGCGCGATGAAGCCCGGAATGGCGACCGACGGCGTCCACCCGACCGAGCAGGGCTATGACAGGATGGCGACGGTGATCGAACCGTTCCTGCGGGCGCGGAAAATATGAAGGCATTCCTTTTCCCCTCCCTGCAAGGGAGGGGATCAAGGGGTGGGTCCAGCGGCAGGCGGGGCTCGATGCCCCGTCTGGCGCTTCTTTTGGCGGGCGCAGGGCGCGGCTGGCGCCGCGCACCCACCCCCATCCCCTCCCTTGCAGGGAGGGGAGCGCTTCTTGCGGTCGTCCTCGCCCTGGCAACCCCCGCCGCCGCCCAGCGGCTCGAACTCGCCTCTCCCGACGGCACCAACCGCATCACCCTCCAGGTCAGCGCCACCGGTACCCCGGTCTACACCGTCGCCCGCCGCGGCGCGCCGGTGCTGGCACCTTCGCCGATCCTGCTCGATCTCGACAATGATACGCTGGGCTATAACCTCGCCATCACCGGCTCCGAGCAGGCGAGCGGCGATACGCGCTATCCGATCGTCGCGGGCAAGGCGGCCGAAGGGCGCGACCAGTACAACCAGCTCACCGTCCACTTGCAGGAGAAGGGCGGAGCGAAGCGCAAGCTCGACGTGGTGCTGCGCGCCTATGACGACGGCGTCGCCTTCCGCAGCGTGATCCCGGTCCAGCCCGCCACCGCCGCGGCGATCATCCGCTACGAGCGCACCGGCTTCTACTTCCCTGAAGCGTACAAATGCTGGGGCTTCAACGTCGGCAAGTTCGGCTCGAGCCACGAAGGCGAGTTCGACCCCGTCGACACCAGTCGCATGCGCGACCACAATCTGTTCGACCTGCCCTTCGCCTGCGAGACCGGCAGCGCGGCGTTCGCGCTCGCCGAGGCCGATCTGATCGATTTCGCCGGTATGTATTTGACCGGGCGCGGCGACGGCGGGCTCGGGCTGCAGCTCAAGCTCTCGCCCTCGCTCGACGATTTCCGCATCGCGGTGCACACCCGCATCGGCAGCCCGATCGTCACGCCGTGGCGCGTGGTGATGCTCGCCGACCAGCTCGGCAAGCTCAGCGAATCCACCCTGCTCACCAACCTCTCCAGCCCGAGCCGGATCGAGGACACCGGCTGGATCAAGCCCGGCATCGCCAGCTGGGACTGGTGGAACGGCCCGGTCATCGCCAGCCTTCCCGGCCAGCGCACCAGCACCGCGGTCGCCAAGGCGTTCATCGACTTCGCCGCCGCCAACGGCCTGCCTTATGCGATGATCGACGAGGGCTGGTATGCCGGCGCGGGCGGGGGCGGGGTGCGCCGCCCGGGCGTCGACGTCACCAGATGGTCCGACGCGATCAATCTCCAGGAAGTCGTCGACTATGCCAGGGCGAAGAAGGTCCGGCTGTGGCTCTGGACCCATTGGCAGGCGCTCGACGAGCAGATGGAGGACGCGCTCGCGCTCTACGAAAAGCTCGGCATCGCGGGGATCAAGGTCGATTTCATGGACCGCGACGATCAGTGGATGGTCAATTGGTACACCAAATTGCTCGGCGCGGCGGCGCGACACCATCTGATGGTCGACCTGCACGGCGCCTATCCGCCGCGCGGGACCACGCGGACCTGGCCCAATTTCATGACGCAGGAAGGCGTGATGGGCGCCGAGTACAACAAGTGGAGCCGCCGGATCACCGCACGCCACAACGTCATGCTCGCCTTCACTCGCGGGCTGCTCGGGCCGATGGACTATACCCCCGGCGGCTTCCGCAACGTGACGCCGGCCGAGTTCAGGATCCGCAATGATCTGCCCTTCGTCCAGACGACGCGCGCGCACGGGCTGGCGATGTACGTCGTGTTCCTCTCGCCGCTCGGCAGCGTCGCCGACAGCCCCGACACCTATGCCGCGAGCCCCGCGGGGTTCGACTTCGTCAAGCAGGTCCCCGCGGCCTGGGACGAGACGCGCTTCCTCGCCGGCGAGACGGGCGAGTATATCGTCCTCGCCCGCCGCAAGGGCACGCGCTGGTATCTCGGCGCGATGAACGGCGAGACCGCGCGGACGGTGCGCGTGCCCCTCGGCTTCCTCGGCCGAAAGCCGGTGACCGCGCGGATCTGGACCGATGGCGACAAGGCCGATTCCGTCACGCTCGCCAGCCGCAAGGTGACCAGCGCCGATACGCTCGAACTGCCGCTCGCGGCGAGCGGCGGCGCTGTGGCAATATTCTCAGACAAATAGGGTTCACAGCTTCGGCTTTTCGATTAGGGTGGGTCCTCAAATCCTCCCCCGCCAGGGGGAGGTGGCAGCCGCAGGCTGACGGAGGGGGCGGAAGCACGACGGCCATTTGGTCGCTTACCTCCCCCTCCGTCGCCTTCGGCGACACCTCCCCCTGGCGGGGGAGGATAGGAATCGGCGGCGCAGACCGCGCATTCTGGGAGAGCGACGATGAGGATCACGCGTCGGGACGTGGCGGTGGCGCTGGGCGCGATATCGGCCACCTGCGCGATGGGCGCGGTCGCGCAAATCGCTCCCGCGACGCTCGGCCCGGCGGTGTTCGACTGGACGAAGATGGAAGCGAAGCCGACCGATGTCGGCGCGATCCGCAACCTCGTCCGCCAGCCCACTGCGACGCTCGACGAGCTCGAGATGCACATCACCACGCTCAACCCCGGGCTCGCCTCGCATCCGCCGCACACGCATCCCAACGAGGAATTGGTGATCGTCCGCGAAGGCACGGTCGAGGTCCTGAACGGCGGCGCATGGAAGCGCCTCGGCCCCGGCTCGGTGATCTTCAACGCGTCCAATTCGCCGCACGCGCTCCGCAATGTCGGCGACACACCTGCGACCTATCACGTGATCAACTGGAAGACGGCGGCAACGCCCGCGAACTGAGGAGAACCGAATGCACCGCCGCACGATGCTCACCGGGGCGGGGATGGCCGGGCTCGCCGCCGCCTTGCCCGCCGACGTCCTCGCCCAGTCCCAGTCGCAGGGGAATGCGGTCTCGGCCGACGCGGCGCCGGCCGGGCCCGAGCCGACGGCGAAGCATCGTATCAAGTTCGGCGTGATCGGGCTCGACCATGCGCATATCTACGGCATGACCGATGCGATGATCCGCGGCGGCGGTACTCCGGTCGCCTTCTTCGCGACCGATCCGAAGCAGATCGCGACCTTCCAGACGCGCTACGGCAATGGCGTGAAGCTCGCCCGCAGCGAGGACGAGATCCTCGGCGACAAGGCGATCCAGCTGATCGTCGGTGCGCCGATCCCCGATCTGCGCGCGCCGCTCGGCATCCGCGCGATGCGGGCGGGCAAGGACTATCTCGGCGACAAGCCCGCGATCACCAGCCTCGATCAACTCGCCGAGGTCCGCCGCGCGGTGAAGGAGACCAGCCGGAAGTTCGCGATCATGTATTCGGAGCGGCTCGAGGTGCGCTCGGCGGTCCATGCCGGCGAGCTCGTCGCGCAGGGCGCGATCGGCAAGGTGCTCCAGACGGTCAATCTCGCCCCGCACCGCGTCAGCGCGCCCAGCCGCCCCGACTGGTTCTGGGACAAGGCGCGCTATGGCGGCATCCTCACCGATATCGGCAGCCACCAGGCGGATCAGTTCCTCTTCTACACCGGCTCGACCTCGGCGCAGGTCGTCGCCTCCCAGACCGGCAATCTCCATTGGCCCGACAAGCCGAAGTTCGAGGATTTCGGCGACATGATCGCCACCGGCAACGGCGGGACCGGCTATATCCGCGTCGACTGGTTCACCCCTGACGGCCTGCCGACCTGGGGCGACGGCCGGCTGTTCCTCGTCGGCACCGAGGGGTCGATCGAGCTCCGGAAATATGTCGACGTCGCGGGGCGGCCGGGCGGCAACCACCTCTTCCTCACCGACAGGAAGGGCGTGCGCTATATCGACTGCTCGAAGGTCCACCTGCCGTTCGGACCGCAATTCGTGACGGACGTGGTCGAACGCTCGTCGATCGCGCAGGACCAGGACCAGGCGCTGCTCGCTGCCGAACTCGTCCTGACCGCCCAGAAGAACGCCACTCGGCCGAAGCTGGGGTGATCTTCGTTCATCGCCACACTCTTTACCGTCATCCCCGCGAAAGCGGGGACCCATCTCCTGCCCGTGCCAGGTGCCCAACAGCGGTGGGTCAATGTGGCGCGTCCGGGAGATGGGTCCCCGCTTCCGCGGGGATGACGGAGTTTTTAGGAGAGAGAAGATGCTTTCCAGACGCACCATCCTCAAGACCGGCGCCATGATCGCCGCGCCGACGATCGTCCCCGCCACCGTCTTCGGCCGGAACGCGCCTTCGAACCGCGTCGTCATCGGCGCGATCGGCGTGGGGCGCATCTCGCGCATCCACGACATGAAGGAGATTCACAAGCACGCCGACGCGCAGATCGTCGCCGTGTGCGACGTCGATACGATCCGCCTCGGCGCGGGCAAGGAGCTGGTCGATGCGCGCTACACCGCCAGCACCGGCAAGCCCTATTCCGGCACGCGGATGTACACCGATTATCGCGAGCTGCTCGCGAACAAGGAGATCGACGCGGTCCTGATCTCCACGCCCGATCATCACCACGCGCCGCAGGCGGTGCACGCGGTGCGCGCAGGCAAGCACGTCTATCTCCAGAAGCCCGCCGCGCTGACCATCGCCGAGGGCCGCGCGATGGCGGATGCGGTCAAGGCGAGCGGGCGCGTGCTCCAGATCGGCTCGCAGCAGCGCGCGCAGGATCCCTGGCCGCAATTCCACCGCGCCTGCGAGTTGGTTCGCAACGGGCGCATCGGCAAGCTCCGCCATGTCGAAGTGGGCTTGCCCGGCGATCCCTCGGGCCCCGAGGCGCCGCCGATGCCGGTGCCGTCCAATCTCAATTACGACGCCTGGCTCGGCACCACGCCCGAGGTGCCCTATACCGAGATCGGGGTCCATCCGCAGGGCGCGTTCGAGGATCGTCCGGGCTGGCTGCGGATCGAGCAGTACGGCGCGGGGATGATCACCGGCTGGGGCTCGCATCATATCGACACCGCCCATTGGGGCATGGACATGGAGCATTCGGGGCCGGTCGAGGTCTGGGGCAAGGCCGAGTTCCCCAGGAGCGGGCTGTGGAACGTCCATGGCGCGTTCGAGACGCATGCGCGTTATGCCAACGGCGTGACGATGACCGTGTCGGGCGCCTTGCCCAACGGGGTGAAGTTCATCGGCGACCGGGGGTGGATCTTCGTCACGCGCAGCGGCGCCGTGACCCCTTCGGACCCCAGCGGGCCGCAGATCGATCCGCTCCAGGCGAGCGACCCCAAGATCCTCGGGAGCGTCATCGGTCCGGACGAGGTCCATCTGCTCAAGGTGCCCGAGCAGCATCGCAACTGGCTCGACGCGATCCTGACCGGCGCGCCGTTGAGTGCGCCCGCCGAGGTCGGACATCGCGCCTGCTCGACCTGCCTGCTCCACTGGACCGCGATGAAGACCGGGCGGCGGCTCAAATGGGATCCGAAGGCCGAACACTTTGTCGGAGACGAAGAGGCCAATGCGATGCTCAGCCGTCCGCAGCGGGCCCGTTACGCGATCTAGCCCCTGTTCCACTTGCCCGGCCGAATGTGGAACCGCTCGGCGCGCGCGGTGCCAACATCGGCGTCGACATGTTCCACGATTTGCCCCCGCGCCCCAGCAACGTGTAACCGGCCCCAAAGGAGCCCATTTTATGATCCGCACCGGACTGATCGGCTATGGCCTGGGCGGCATGGCGTTCCACGCGCCGCTGATCCATGCGGCGCCCGACCTGGAGCTCGCGGCTATCGTCACCTCGCGCGCCGATGCGGTGCAGGAACGCCATCCGCAGGTGTCGGTTGTGCCCGAAGTCGCCACGCTGCTGGCCGATCCCGGGATCGAGCTGGTGACGATCTCCACCCCCAACGACACCCATTTCCCCCTGGCGCGGGCGGCTTTGGCGGCGGGCAAGCACGTCGTGATCGACAAGCCCTTCGCGACCAGCGTCGCCGAGGCCGAGGTGCTGGTCGCGCTCGCCGAGGCGCAGGGCAGGGTGCTCAGCGTCTTCCACAATCGCCGCTGGGACAGTGACTTCCTGACTGTGCGGAAGCTCCTCGATCAAGGGGCGCTCGGCGAGATCACCCTCTACGAGGCCCGCTGGGACCGCTTCCGCCCCGCGCTGCGCGGCAACTGGCATGAGGATGCCGGTCCGGGCGGCGGCGTGCTGATCGACCTCGGCCCGCACCTGATCGACCAGGCGCTGGCGCTGTTCGGTCCGCCGCAGTCGATCACCGCCGACATCGCCGCCCAGCGCGAGGGATCGCAGGTCGACGATTATTTCGAGCTGACCTTGCATTACGGCCGGATGCGCGCGGTGCTGTCCTCGGCCTCGATCGTGCCGGCCCCGCGGCCGCGCTTCGCGGTGCACGGAACCAAGGCGAGCTTCGTCAAGCACGGGCTCGATCCGCAGGAGGTGCAGCTGCGTGACGGCGGTCGCGCCGATGCGCCCGGGCATGGGGTCGAGGACCCGGCGCAGCACGGCGCGCTGATCGGCGCCGACGGCACGCGCCGGACGGTGGTCTCGGAGCGCGGCGACTATCGCCGCTTCTACGCCGGCATCGCGCAGGCGATCGGCGAGGGTGGTGTGGCTCCGGTCTCGCCCGCCGATGCGCTGGCGGGGCTCAGGATCGTCGAGCTTGCCCGCCAAAGTGCGCGCGAAGGCCGATCGTTACCGTTCTGATATGATCGCACTCGGGCATTTCCCTTAGGTTCGGCGATGCTGGAATGCGCCTACACCAAAGTGTTTCGGCGGCCGCGGCCGTAGATTAGGGATCTTGCATGCTGAGCCTCCTGGCTGCGTCGTCGAACGCCAGCTACGCGCCGCACGGAGCATCCATGGCGTGGCAGCCCGAATTGCTCTGGGCGCATGTCGCAGGCGACGCGATTCTGGCGCTCGCCTATTTCTCGATTGCCCTGGGGCTCGCGATGCTTATCCGGCGCCGGCCGGATTTCGCCTTCGGCTGGATGTTCCGTTGCTTCGCCTTCTTCATCATGGCGGGCGGCCTGCTCCATGTGCTGAGCATCGTGACGCTCTGGCATCCGATTCATGGCGTCGTCGCCGTGCTGAAGGCCTTGACCGCGGTTGCGTCCATCGCAACGGCCGTCGCGCTCTGGCAGCTCATGTCCAGGGTGATTTCCTTGCCGTCTCGCGCACAGCTGGCTGCCGCCAATGCCGAGCTGGAAGTATTGATCAAGGAGCGCGATGCGGCGTTCGAGGAACTGCGCGCTCATAGCCAGCAGCGCCAGGAGCTCGAGGCGGCTTTGCTCCAGTCGCAGAAGCTCGAGGCGATCGGGCAGCTTACCGGCGGCATCGCGCACGACTTCAATAACCTGCTCCAGGCCGTCGCCGGTAATCTCGAACTGATCGCGCGCAAGCCGGACGACATCGACCGCGTGGTCGGCTGGAGCGCGAGCGCGCTCAACGCGGTCGAGCGCGGCCGTGCGCTGACCGGTCAGCTGCTCGCTTTCTCCAGCAAGCAGCGGGTGGACCTCAGCTCGGTGCGGCTGGTCGAGCTGGTCGGCGGGGTCAAGGATCTGCTCGAGCGTGCGGTCGCGCCGCTCGCTCAGGTGCGTGTGGAACGCATCGATCCGAGCCTCAATGTCGAAGTCGATCCGCTCCAGCTCGAGCTGGCGCTGCTAAACCTGGCCTTCAACGCGCGCGATGCGATGCCCGAAGGCGGGACGCTGACGGTCTCCGCCGAGCGCCGCAGCGGCACGGTCGCCGCCGATCTGCCGGCGGGCGACTATGTGGCGCTGACGCTGGCCGATACGGGCGTAGGCATGTCTCCGGAAGTACGCGCGCGCGCGGCGGATCCGTTCTTCACGACCAAGGGCCCCGGCAAGGGCACCGGCATGGGGCTCGCAATGGCGATGGGCGTGATGCGCCAGTCGGGCGGGTCGCTTGCGATCGAGAGCGAAGAGGGCCGGGGTGCCGCGATCACCTTGTACCTGCGCGTCGCGACCAGCCAGCCGCGGCGCGTGGTGGGCGACGATGCCCGCTCCGACGCGCGCGTCAATCTCGCCGGTTGCACGATCGCGCTTGTCGATGACGACGAGCAGGTCCGCGGCTCGCTGCGCGACACGCTCACTTCGGCGGGGGCGACCGTGAAGGAAGCGGCGGAGGGCGGCGCGGGCATCGCGCTCGTACGCAGCCTTCGCCCGGATCTGCTCATCGTGGATTTCGCTATGCCGGGGCTGACCGGCGCCGAGGTCGTCCGCCAGATGCGCGAGGAGTTTCCTGACCTGCCCGTGGTGCTGGTCACCGGCTTCGCCGAATCGGCGACGCTGGACGCCGTTACGGGCCCGCAAGTGGCGGTGTTGTGGAAGCCCTTCGAGGCGCAGGAATTGCTGCGCAAGGTTTCCGGCCTGCTCCACCGTTAGGGGAGCGCGCGGCGCAGTTCCTCGATCCACGCCGTCGCCACGCTGTCCGAGGGCGCGCGCCAGTCGCCGCGTGGGCTGAGCGCACCGCCCGCCGAGACCTTGGGCCCGTTGGGCAGCGCCGAGCGCTTGAATTGACTGGTCTGGAAGAAGCGGAACAGGAAGGCCTCGAGCCACTTCGCGATCGTCGCGAGATCGTACTCGTTCCGTCCGGCCTCCGGAAAATCGATCGGCCAGAGCCCCGCCTCGCGATCGCGCCAGGCGTGCCAGGCGAGGAAGGCGATCTTCGAGGGCCTCAGGCCGTGCCGCACGACATAGTGCAGGAAGAAGTCGTGAAGCTCATAGGGGCCGATACGGTCCTGCGTGCTCTGCATCTTGCCCTCGGCGTCGGCGGGGACGAGCTCGGGGGAGATCTCGGTGTCCAGTATCTCATTCAGCGTCGCGGCGGCGTCGCCGGTGAACTGGCCGGTCTGCACGGTCCAGCGGATGAGATACTGGATCAGCGTCTTCGGCACACCCGCATTGACGCCGTAATGGCTCATCTGATCGCCGACGCCATAGGTGCACCAGCCGAGCGCCAGCTCGGAGAGGTCACCGGTACCGACGACGAAGCCCTGGCGCTGGTTGGCGAGGCGGAAGAGATAATCGGTCCTCAGCCCAGCCTGGACGTTCTCGAAGGTCACGTCATAGACCGGCTCGCCCTCGGCGAAGGGATGGCCGAGATCGGCGAGCATCTGGCGCGCGGTGGGCCGGATGTCGATTTCCTCGCCGGTGACGCCCAATGCGCGCATCAGCGCCCAGGCATTCGCCTTGGTCGCCTCGCCGGTCGCGAAGCCGGGCATGGTGAAGCCGAGTATCTCCGAGCGCGGGCGACCGAGCCGGTCCATCGCCTTGCACGCGACGATCAGTGCATGGGTGGAATCGAGCCCGCCCGAGACGCCGATGACCAGGTGCTTGCTGCCCGTCGCTTCGAGGCGCTTGCGCAGCCCCTCGACCTGAATGTTGAAGGCTTCGTAGCAATCTTCCTCGAGCCGCGACGGCGTGTTGGGCACGAAAGGGAAGCGGCGCAAGGGGCGGACCAGCCCGCGATCGGCCATGTCGGGCTGGTGTTCGAAGGCGATGCGGCGGAAGCGCGTCTCGGGATGGCCGGCGTGGCGCGCGCCGTCGTTGAAGGTGCCGTTGCGCATCCGCTCGAGCCGCAGCCGCTCGAGGTCGAGATCGGCATAGACGATCCCGGTGGTCAGCTCGAACCGTTCGGAGCGGGCGAGCAACTCGCCGAATTCGTAGATCAGCCCCTGACCGTCCCAGGCGAGATCGGTCGTGCTCTCGCCCGGACCCGAGGCCGAATAGAGATAGGCCGAGAGCATCCGCGCCGATTGCGAGGCGCAGAGCAGTTCGCGCTCGCGCCCCTTGCCGATGACGATGTTCGAGGCGGAGAGGTTGCACAGCACCAATGCGCCGGCGAGGGCGCCATCGGTCGAGGGCGGAGTGGGCGCCCAATAGTCCTCGCAGATCTCGATATGGAAGACGAAGTCCTCCAGGTCGGACGCGGCGAAGATCAGGTCGGAGCCGAAGGGGACGGTCTGCCCCGCGACGGTGATGTCGAGACCGGCCAGTCCGAGACCCGAGGCGAACCAGCGCTTCTCGTAATATTCGCGGTAATTGGGCAGGAACTGCTTGGGCACCACGCCGAGGATGCGGCCGCGCGCGATCGCCAGCGCGCAATTGTAGAGCCGGCCGTTGCGCCGAAGCGCCGCACCGACGAGCAGCACGGGCCTCAGCTTCGTGCTCGCCTCGACGATCGCGGCAATGCCCGCCTCGGTCGCGTCGAGGATCGCGTCCTGCAGATGGAGATCGTCGATCGCATAGGTGGTGACGTTGAGCTCGGGGAAGACAAGCAGGTCGGCGCCCTCGGCATCCCCTTTCTTCGCCAGCTCGATCGTCGCCGCGGCATTGGCGGCGGGATCGGCGACCGTCACTGAGGGCGTGCACACGCCCGCGCGGATCATCCCCTGGCGGTGGAGCGAATAAAAGGGGTGGGACTTCGCCATCACAGCGCCTCCGAAAGCATTTCCAGTCCGACGCGCAGGCATTCGATCCGCACGGGACCCCGGCCGATATCGCCGAAATGTTCTTCACGGTGCAGGGTAGGGCGCCCTTCGCGCGCGCAGGCGAAGTGGACAAGCCCCGCTTCGTCCCCCGGCGCGCCGGCACCGGCAAAGCCCGTCACCGCCAGCGCGATCTGCGCCTTGCTGTAGCGCAAGGCCCCTTCGGCCATGCGCCGTGCGACTGCCTCGCTGACGGCGCCCTCGGCGTCGATCAGGTCGGGCGGCACGCCGAGCATCTCGGCCTTGGCTTCGTTGGTGTAGACCACGAAGCCGCGCTCGAATGCGCGGCCGGCCCCTTCGACATCGGTGAACAGCGAGGCCAGTAGCCCGCCGGTGCAGCTCTCCGCGGTGGCGATCGACAGGTCCTTGTCGCACGCGTGCTCGAGCAGCTTGCGCACTGCGGCGTCGACCTCCTGCGGGAGGGCCGGCGAAAGCGTTTCGGTCATGCAAGGGTCCTAGTCCGGGGCAGGGGCTAATGCCAACCCGGTGGACCCGCTTTCGATCCGCGTCAGACCTTGGCGGAGTAGATCATCCGGCCGGGGCCGAGGCGCTCGAAGACCTTGGCGAGCTCGTTCTCGCCTACCGCGAAGCAGCCCTGGCTGCGGCCGAGCTTGCCGTGCTTCGCGACCATGTCGGTGTTCGAATACCAGGCCGAATGGACCACGATCGCGCGGTCGAAGGCATTGTTGTTGGTCGGATCGAGCCCGAGCAGGCGCTGCGAATCGCCGTGCTTGCCGACATAATAATCGGCGGTGAGGAAGGCGCCTTCGCTGGTCGCCTCCGAGTTGATTTCGTTCGAGAAGCTGTGGAGCAGGCCGGTATGCTCGGGATCGGAGCCGATGCCGTGCGCGACGAGGAAGCTCTGCACTTCGCCGCTGCCGAGGTTCACGATGTGGAAGCGCGGCCGATAGGAAGGCGTCGCGAAATCGGCGATGGCGATGCGATCGTGCGACGGCACCCGGATCGAATGACGATCGAGCGCGGCGACCGCGCGCTTGAACAGCTCGGGACGGATGTTGCCGGGCACCTTGCGGGGGGCGGCCTTCGCCACCTGCGGCGCGGCGGGGATCGGTTGGACCGGAGCGGGCACGGGAACCGGGAGCGGCGCTGCCGCGATGCTCATCGTCCGCGTGGCGCAGGCAGAAACCACCGCCCCGCTAGCCATGACAAGCGCCGACCTGATCAGCGCACGGCGCGTCTGCACCGAATTCGGATTCTCAGTCACTCTATGCCCAACCCGCTGAACTCATGCCCCTGAATGTATATCAGAGGTCCTTTCATATGGGATGAACATCGACCCCTTCGGGCGCGATTCGCCGTATCTGCTACCCGTTTCGCCGACTTAAGCCCCGGATGGGGAAACAAAATCACTTCAACGACACCCGGATGCCCCGCGATTCGCATCGCGCGCGGACGCAGTTTATGCTTAATTATGTTTAAGCGACGTGCGGGCGAAGCGCCTGCCGGTTTCGGAAGGGCGATGACGATGATCTCTGGTCTCCGCGGCGCTCTGTTTCTGGCGGCTTGGGCGCTTGCCCCGGCGGTGCCCGCGGCCGCGCAGGCGCCGGGCGAAGCCGTCCGGCCCGCGATCCCCAGCCTCAAGGCCGGGCAATCGATCTGGTTCGAGACGCCTCAACTGGTGAAGGCGAGCACCGTCGGTACGCCGATCAAGGTGGTTGTCGCGATCCGGCAGCAGCAGGCGCTCGTCTATCAGGGCAATCGGCTGCTCGGGGTGACCACGGTCTCGACGGGAGCGCCCGGTTACGAGACGCCGCTTGGCGAGTTCACCATCCTTGAGAAGAAGGTGTTCCACCGCTCGAATCTCTACAGCAACGCGCCGATGCCGCATATGCAGCGGCTCACCTGGGGCGGCGTCGCGCTGCACGCCGGGCAGCTTCCGGGCTATCCCGCCTCGCACGGCTGCATCCGGCTTCCCCGGGATTTCGCGAGGCAGCTCTATGACCTCACCGCGATGGGCGGCACGGTTATGGTGGTCGACGACGTGGCCGATGCGCCGCTCTATCTGCCGCCGGAGCCGATGCTCATGGCGGATACGGGCAGTCTGAACACGTCGGCGACGAGCTATACCGCGCCCCTGCTTGCGGCGGACATGCGTGACCTGGGCGGCGCGGCCTATGACGTGCTGACGATGGGCGGCGATCCGCCGCCGGCCGGGCAGCGCCGTTCGCGTTAGAATTTCGGAGAAGAGGGACCTCGGGCGTAGCCGCCCGGCGACGTAATGCCGCCGGGCGGAGCCGGCCCGCCTCAATAGGGCTTGGTTTCGACCGTGGTCGTGGTGGTCGTGGTGCTGGCCGGGCGCGCGGGCGTGGCCTTGCGCGTCGTGCGGCGCACCGTGGTCTTCTTGCGCGGGCTCGAATAGCTGCGCGCCGGCGCGGTCGTGGTCTGCTCGACCGTCGTCACGGTGGACGCCTGCTGGGCAGCGGCAGCACGGGCCGCCGCGGCTTCCGCGGAAGCTGCGGCGGTGGCGGCCGCTTGCTGCGCCTGCGCCGCGCGCGCCTCTGCCGAGGCGGCGGCATCCTGCGCGGCGGCGCGCTGGCTGGCTTCGGTCGCGGCCTGCGCCTCGGCGTTCAGCCGGGCGTCGCGCTCCATAGAGGCGGCCTCGGTCTTGTTGCGCTCGGCCATCGTCAGCGCCTCGTCGGCCAGGCCGGAGGCGCGGCGCGCCTCGTTGATCGCCGAATCGCGATGGTCTCGCGCGAGCTGGTCGCGGGCGACGCGCAGCGCTTCCTGCGCGCGCGCCATCGGTTCGGACGCATAGGTGGTCGCGCCGACCTTCTCGGCGGCTTCGACCTTGGCGGTCGCCTCGGCGACGGCGGTGCGCGCGCGGTCGATCCGGCTCTGGGCCAGCGACGGCGTCGCGATCAGCAGCGCCGAAATTCCGACGCCGCGCATGATGACTCCCATGTATCGCATGTCTGCAACTCCTTGGTTGCCCCACTAGCGAACGGCTGCGTGCGACAAGCGGTTGCCCAAACGGCGGCGAGCCGGGGCAGGCCGTCGATCAGGCGAGCCCGGCCGCGGCGATGCGTGCGATTGCCGCGTCGAGCGTCGCCTGCTGCTTGACGAAGCAGAAGCGCACGATGCTGGTCACCGGCGCCTCGGCATAGAAGGCCGAGACGGGGATGGCGACCACACCCGCGGCGTCGATCAGGCGCTCGCAGAAGGCCGTATCGTCGAGCGCGATGCCTGAGGCGGCGAGGTCTACAGAGAGGAAATAGGTGGCGGCGCTGGGCAAAACGACGAGGCCCGACGCGGAGAGGCCGGCGGCGAGCCGGTCGCGGCCCTGCTGGAAGCGATGGCGCGCCTCCTGCACCCATGCGTCCTGCGTCGCGAGACCCTCGGCGACCGCCCATTGCAAGTTGGGCGGCGTGGTGAAGGTGAGGAACTGGTGTGCCTTGGCGAGCACGCGCGCGAGCGGCGGCGCGGCGCACATCCAGCCGACCTTGAACCCGGTGAGCGCGAAGATTTTGCCCGCGCTGCCGATCTTGACGGTGCGCTCGCGCATGCCGGGGAAACCGATCAGCGGGAGATGGCGCGCGCCGTCGAAGGTGACGTGCTCCCAGACCTCGTCGCAGATCGCGACCAGATCGTGCGCGACGCAGAAATCGGCGATCGTGGCGAGTTCGGCGGCGCTGCACATCGTGGCGGCGGGATTGAGCGGATTGTTGAGAACGAGCAGCCGCGTGCGCGGAGTGACGGCGGCCTCCAGCGCAGCCGCGTCGATCCGCCAGTGCGGCGGCTCGAGCCGGACGAAGCGGGGGACTCCGCCCGCCCGACGGACCAGCGGGACATAGGCGTCGTAGAGCGGCTGGAAGAGGAGGACCTCGTCGCCGGGCTCGATCAGCGCGAGCAGCGCCGCGGCCAGCGCTTCGGTCGCACCCGAGGTGACGATCACTTCCTCGGGCGCGAGGTCGAGCCCCTGGTGGCGGAGATAATGATCGGCCACCGCCTGGCGGAGCTCGGGCAGGCCGGCCATGGGCGGGTATTGGTTCGATTTCTCGATCAGCGCTCGCGCCCCGGCCTCGAGCACCGCGTCGGGGCCGCGATCGTCGGCGAAGCCTTGGCCTAGGTTGATAGCGCCGGTTTCGCGGGCGCGCGCCGACATTGCCTCGAAGATCGTCGTGCCCATCTGCGCGTATAGCGGGTTCATCCTCGGATTCTGGCCGCTTGCAACCAACCACGCAACCGCCGCATTAGCATGCTCGTTGAAACATGGCGCATCAGAAGGAAGACCATGACCAGAAAGCCGCCGGTACCCGCCGAGAACCAGTCTCCCTATCCGATCGAGGAGCCGCCGCACGATCAAGTTCAGGACAATGAGACCGTCGCGGCGGTGCGCGAAATCGCCGCGGCCAAGGCGCGTCGTGCGCCGAGCGCGCGCCAGCTCGGGATCGGCGCCGCGGTGGGCATCGGCTCGGCCGCGATCGTCGCGGGGCTGCTCTTCTGGCGAGGCAATCGCAGGGACGGGAAATAAGCCACGCCCATGGCCGAGGACGCGCCGCCCGAAGACAGCAAGCTCACGCGCTCGAAGCGCAATTGGGCTGAGCAGGGCAAGTTCCTCACCGGCCACGCGGTCTCGCCCGAGGCACAACGGCTTCCGCCCGGCCAGCATCTCGTCCGCGACTGGCCGGTGCTCGATCTCGGCCGTCAGCCCGACGTCGCGACGGCGCGCTGGCAGTTGAAGATCGACGGGCTGGTCGAGCGCCCCGCCACGCTCGACTGGGCAGCGTTTCAGGCGCTGTCCCAGAGCGAGCGGACCAGCGACATCCACTGCGTCACGACCTGGTCGCGCTATGACAATCGCTGGCAGGGCGTGGCGACCCATGACCTGCTCGACCTCGTCCGGCCCAAAGCGGAAGCCGTGGCGGTGATGCTCCACGCCTATGACGGCTATACCACCAACCTGCCGCTCGCCGACTTCGCTGACCCCGACGCGCTGCTCGCCCATCATTGGGAGGGCAGGCCGCTCGCGCGCGAGCATGGCGGGCCGGTGCGGCTGGTGGTGCCGCACCTCTATTTCTGGAAGAGCGCCAAATGGATCTCGCGGATCGAGTTGCTCGGCCGCGACCGGCCCGGCTTCTGGGAAGCCAATGGCTATCACATGCGCGGCGACCCTTGGGTGGAGCAGCGCTATTCGGTGGAGTGAGGGGAATCAGCCCTCGATCGGCACCGTAACATCGAGCGTGTTCGAACCGCGGCGCACCCTGAGCACGAGATTGGTGCCGATCTCGGTGCGGCCCACGAGATCACGAAGCGCCGATGCCGTCGGGGTCGCCTTTCCACCCGCCGAGACGACGACGTCGCCCCGGCGGAGCCCTGCGCGCTGCGCGGCCGACCGCGCCTCGACCGAGGCGATCAGTGCGCCCTGGGCCGGTGCATTGGTCCCGGTTCCGGCGACCGCGGCAGCATCGAGCAGGCCGACGCCGAGGCGCCCGCGGCGGACCGTGCCGTGCCGCAGGATCTCGTTCATGACGAAGCGGGCGGTGCTCGCCGGCACTGCGAAGCCTATCCCGACATTGGCACCGGGCCCGAAGAGCGCGCTGTTGATGCCCACTACCGTGCCCCCCATGCCGATCAGCGGGCCGCCCGAATTGCCCGGATTGATCGCGGCGTCGGTCTGAATGTAGCTCTCATAGCCTTCGCGGCTGAGCCCGCGCCCGAGCGCGCTGATGATCCCCGAGGTCACCGTCTGGCCGAGGCCGAAGGGATTGCCGATCGCGAGGACCTGGTCGCCTACCCGGGCCGCGTCGGAATCGCCCAGCGGGAGCTGCGGGAGGTTCGACGCGGGCAGACGGAGCAGGGCGATGTCGGACGGCTCGTCGCTGCCGAGCTTTTGCGCCTCGAACCGGCGCTGGTCGGGGAGCACCACTTCGATCGTCCGGGAATCGGCGACGACATGGTGATTGGTCAGCACGAGCCCGCGCCCTCCGTCGACGATGACGCCCGAGCCCGAGGACAGGCGCACCTGGCCGGCGTCGGGGACGTTGAAATAGCGCCGGAAGAACGGATCGCGCAGCAGCGGATTCTGCTCGGCCGGGGCGGCCTGGACCACCGCGATGCTCACTACCGCCGGCGCCGCCTTGTCGACCAGCGCGGCGAAGCTCGCCGCGTTGCCCGGCGCGGCGATCCGCGTGTCGGAGGTCGGTGTCGGCGCAGGCGAAGGCTGCCGCTCGTTCGTCCCCGAACGGCACGAGCCGGCAAGGGCAGCGACCGCCACCATTGCCAGGAGGATTCCGCCAGGCTTTTGCGCTCCGCGCATCTCGGCACTCCTTTCCACGCTTCGCCCGAATGGCGGGACGGCGATCAATCGGCGGCGGTGGAGCCGGCCGCTTCACCAGCGTCGGGATCTTCGCGCTTTTCCGGTGCGGGCTCGGGGGCCGAGCGCCCGCCTTTCCCGACGCCGATCGCCATGAAGGCGAAGCCTTCGAACAGCAGCGCGATGCCGAGCGCGACACCCGGAATGAAGAATCCGGCGATCGGCAGGCGCAGCAGCAGCCACATGCCGCCGACGAGGGCCACGAGACCCGAGAAGAGCAGCCATCGCCAGCCGCTCTCGGGGCGGATGCGAAAGGCCAGCAGAACCTCGCCCGCGCCGGTGATCAGCAGCAGCCAGGCGAGGAGCATGGTGATGGCGATCGCGCCGATGAACGGGCTCAGCAGGAACGCAGCGCTCGCTGCGAGGTAGATCAGCCCGAGCAGGATGTTGAGGAAGAAGCCCTTCCAAGCGGGCGCGCGGAACGCCTGGATCACCTGCGCCACTCCGGCGATCGCCGCGGCAGTGCCCACGATCACCGTCGTGGCCAGCGTCGAAAGCAGCGGCGCGAGTACCGCGAACGCGCCGCACAGCGCCAGAACGATGCCGAGCAGAACGAACCACAGCTGTTGCCCCGCGCGCGAGTCGAAGCCGGTGAGGGGCGAGGATTTGAGAGTGGAGCTGATGGGCATCGCGAACTCCCGCAATGAGCGGCCGGCAAAGCGATCGCGCGCCGGCCGCTCTCGGGAAGGTTCATAGATGGGGGCCAGTCCGTCGGGGTATCGAGAAAAGTCCCGATACCAACTCGGGATAGCCATCTCCTATTCTGTGCGTATCGAATGCTCGGCGGCAGTCCCGGTACCATTCATCCGGACAAACCCGTAAGCATCGCACTTGCCGATGCGCTGCCGCGGAGGATCTGTTCAACAGGAGAAACGCCGTGCAAAGTATCGCGCTCTTGATCGGATTGTCGATGGTCGCCACGACGGGTCCCGCCGAGCCGCAAAGCGGCCGCTGGATCACTCTCGGCACCACCACGCTCCGGCTCAATTCCAGCCAGGGCATGGTCCGCGTCCGCGGTACCGATCGCTATCGCGAGGTGCGGCTGTGCGTCGAGCGCCGGCCCGTCAGGATCAACAGCGCGAGGATCGAGTTCGCGCGCGGCGGACCGCAGGTGCTGCCGATCCGGCGTGTGGTCGACTCCGGCAATTGCACCGGCCCAGACGCGCTCGCCCGTTCCAACATGCGGACCGTGCGCGTTGATTTCGAACGCCTGCGTTCCGGCGCGCGGCCCATCGTCTCGGTCCAGGCGCGCTGGTGAGCCAAGCGCGGCGCCGGTCGCCGCCGTCCATTCTCAGCTCAGCCATTTGTGACCGGCGAGCGACGCGCACTTGCTCGCGTCGAGGGAGCCGTGGCGCAACGCCTCGATATTGGCTTCGACCTGTTCGCGCGTGCGCATGCCGACCGCGACGGTCGAGACCGCCGGGTGCGACAGGCAGAAGCGCAATGCCAGGTCCGACAGCGAGCGATCGGGCGGCTCGACCTCATGCGCCAGTCGCCGTACGCGTTCCTCGGTCTCGCGCCGGTGCGCATCGAAGAAATAGGCGCTTCGCCAGTCCTCGGGGGGAAAGTCGCGCATATCTCCTCCCCGGGACGAGGCGAGCGCGCCGAAATAGAGCGGTGACCGGGCGATAACGCCGACGCCATGACCCTGGCACAGGGGGAGCAGCGCGGTGGCGGCGCTCTGGTCGAAGATATTGTACATCACCTCGACCGCATCGATCGTGCCGCTTGCGGCGATTTCCAGCCCGGCCTCGACGTCGTGATCGAACAGCGAGACGCCGAAGCCGGCGATCTTCCCCTCCGCGCGCAGCCGCTCGAACGTCTCGTGCCAATCGCCCTCGCCGCGCCATTCGGGACAAAAGGCATGCAATTGCTGGAGTGCCAGCCGTTCCACGCCGAGTATCGCGAGCAGCGTCTCGGTCTCGGCGCGGATATGCGCGCCGGGATAGGCCTGTTGCGCCGGAACGTGCGGGGAGGGGAGATCGAACCGCACCAGCGAGGAGGCGCGGGCGATCACGTGGACCTGGTTGCGGGCCCCTTCGCGCCGGAGGATCGCGCCGAGCAGGCTGGCCGCGTCGCGATCACCGGCGTCGATCTCGACCGCGTTGACCCCGAGTTCGAGCGCGAGCGCAAGCGCCGCGCTCGCCTCGCGCATGTCGCTTGCCAATGTGGCGAGCGTCGCGGTGCCGATCGTCAGTTCGGAGACGTCGAGGCCGGTTCGCCCCAGCCGTCGGAGCCGCATCACGAGTCCGACGCCGCGGTGATCACGACCTGCAGCCCCGGCGCGTGGCGATTGGCCCAGGACGAGCGATGCCAGGTGCCCGGCTGCCCGGGGGTCTGGACACGGTGGATGCTGGCCGCGCCGGGGGTGATTTCCCACTCCAGCCCGGGATCGCGAAGGAAGGGGAAGCGCCCCGACGCCATCGCCTCGAGCTGCGCGGGCCGATGCGCCCAGAGCCGCTCGACCGGCTCGCCGGTGCGCATCACGCGCGTGTCGAGCCGGCAGAGCTGGGGATATTCCCTGCGCATGAACGCGCGGTAGACGTCGGGATCGATATTGTCGGCACGCGTCACGCGCATACCGGCGGGACGGCCGATCGGCCAGACCAGGCGGAAGGCGGTCCGCTCGTTGACTCGATCGACATGCCAGACGAGATCGCCGGGAGCGAAATAGGTGCGGATCGCGATTGCGGGCCACGCACCCGCCAGTTCGCCCACGAAGCGGGCGAGCGCGGCGATGTCGGCGGCGAACGACGCTCGGGCGTTCTGGAAAGCGTCAGGCCCGAGAAGACGGTCGCACACCAGCGCGATCGCCGCGTCGGGATCGAGTCGGTTGAAATCGAGCTTGAAGCCCTGCCTGCCGAGCAGGGCATCGACCAGATCGCGATAAGGCAGTTCGCCGAGCGGTGGACGAGGAAGCTCGACCGTCCCGAGTGGCGAGTGGTCGAGCAGGCTCCGCACGGCAGCAGGCGCCGCGTCCGGCGCGGGTTGCGGGATGGGTCTGTCGAGGTCCGCGATCACTTGGCGGGTGTTCGCCCGCGCGCGGCAGCGGCTTCCTCGGGCGAGAGCCTACGGACATTCTGGACAAGGCAGCGCCGAAAGCCGCTGCCGCTCGCGTTCGGGACAAACAGGTCCGCCGGCCGGCCGGGGCAGATGCGTTCGCCGCCGCGTGCGCGGATGCCGATGTCGAGCGCCCAGTTCACATCGGGGCAGCCCGGCGCGACCGTCAGCTCCCAACTCTCGCGCTGGCCGATGTTGAGGATCGCGCGGTCGGGTCCGGCGTCGCTGAAGCCGGTGACCTGCGAGCCCCAGAAGCATGCGCGGTCTGGCTGCGGCGGGGTGATGGACGGACTGGGTGTGCAGGCGGTTGCCGCGAGCAGTGCAGGCGGCAGCAGGCAGATCCGGTGCATCACGACCTCTCCCGGCTAAAATGACACAGCCCGGAGCACGTGGCTCCGGGCTGTGCAGCCTAGCATGATAAGCGGTGGCGCTGCAGCTTCCCTCCCGAGCACGGGCGGGAATGCCTGCTCACTTCTTCCCGCCAAACTGGATGCGAACGCCGCCCGCGACGCGGCGACCGCCATAGGACATGCGCATGATCTTCGGCGCGCCTTCGGCAAAATTCTCGTAGCCGCCGGTCGAGGTGATCTGCGACTCGCGGGTCAGGTTACGGCCCTCGAGATAGACCTGGAAGTTCCGGTTGATGTTATACGAGATCTTGGCGTCAATGAAGGTCGTGCCGTCGAAATAACGGGGCACACCCGGATTGTAGGGCAGTCGAACGCTGGTCCATTGCTCGCCTGGATAATTGTTGCTGTTGGAGCCGTTTCCGTTGGCGCTGCACGGCGAGATGCAGGAGAACCGCTCGCTACGCTTCTGATAGGCGACGCGGATGTTCAGATCGCCATCGTCATACCAGAGCGATGCGTTCCAGAAATCCCTGGATTCGCCCGCCGGCGGCATGATGTCCCCCGTCAGCGGATCCTGCTGGCCCGTGGTCGCGGCCGAGGCCAGTCGCGAATAGTTCACGTCGGCGCCCGTATATTTCAGGAACCAGGGCAGGAAGGTGAAGGCGGTCTTGGCCTGAAACTCCCAGATGCTCCGCTTGTAGCCGGGACCGTTTTCCCAGGTCGGGACGTTGAACACGATGTCGCTAAGCGGCTGGCCGGTCACCGGGTCGGTGACCGAGCTGCCCTCGAATGGCCGGTACTCCCGGGTCACCGCGATCGCGTTGCCGACCTTCACGTCGAGCTTGCCGTAAGTCACCGAGAGCAAGGTATCCTTGTTGGGATACCATTCGAGGCTGGCGTTGTAGTTCCAGGCGGTGAAGGGCTGGAGCCCCGGATTGCCGACGCGTCCGGTGCAGCCATACACGTCGTCTTCGTCAGTGTTCAGCAGTATCTGCTCGTCGATGACGCAGGTGCCGCCCGGCATTAGCCGGCTGATGGGCTGGCGTGCGATGGTCTTGCCGCCATAGAGACGCAGCGCGACCGACTCGTTGAATCCCCAGAGGTTGAGGTTCACCGTCGGCAGCCAGTCCGTCGTCGAGGCATTCAGTGTCGCATTCTGGCGGAATATCTGGCTGACCGTCACCGTGGGGTTGCTTCGATCGGGAACCTGGATCGTCTGCAGTGTGAGCAGGCCGTCCGCCTTGACCGTGGAGAAGACTCCGCGGATGCCGACGTTGCCGTTGAACAGCAGGCCCCAGGGCAGTTGCTGCTCGAATTCGGCCATGGCGTAGAGGTTCTTGATCGTCTCCTCGGTATGCGTCTTCGGCTGCTCGTACATCTTCCCGTCGCTGCCCATGCAGACCTTCAGGCAGTCGAAATTCATGAACTGATACGCGCCGAGCTGCTCGAAAAGCTTGTCGGTGCGGATACCGCTCCAGGCGTCAGGCAGGGTGCCGCGGTTCGGCAGGTCGCCGAAATATTGCGAAGTGGGCGCCTCGAACGTGCTGGAGAAGAGATCGAGCAACTGCTGGGGAGTTACCGTGTCGACGCCATAGCGAACGCGCCCGAGGCTCGTGCTCGGGACGAAGCCATAGTTGCACGAAACCGTCGAAGTGGCGGTCGGCTGGCATGCGCGCAGCGAACCGCGGACGAGCGCCGTCGGCACGACGATCGGCGGCTGATAGTCGGGATTGGGGTTGCCGTTCGCCAACAAATAGTTGCCGACCGCCTCCTTAACCATGTAGCCGTCATTGCCGTTGCCGGCCCAGCGATCGATCACGGCCTTGCGATACTGGCCGCCGACCTTGACCCGAGTGATGAACGGAATCAGCCCGTCGGTCTTGTAGGAGAGGTCGAGCTTGGCGAGGCGTTCCGAAGTCTCGGCGAGCGAGGGCGAATAGGAGACGCTGAAGTTCGGCGTGGTGAGCGGCAGCTGATTGGATGTGTAATTCGGACTCGCCGGGTTGTTGACGGTGGCGGTCACCGCCCGCTGCGCGATGCAGGTTGCCGGATTGGTGCCGCCCGCGATGCACGGCGCCGCGCTGAGCTGCACGAAGTTGGCGGGATTGGTATCGTCGTAATTGGCCGGAAGCTGGATATCCCACAGCCCGTTGTCCTGCAAAGTGAGGACGGCGTCGCCATAGGCCGAGTTGCGCGAGGTACGCATATCGGCGCGAGTCGATTCGGCCAAGGTCAGGCCGGCAAAGCCTTCGATCTGGAGCCGCTCGCCGCTATATTCGAAGCCCGTCTGCGCGAACTTGGTTCGCGTATTGAACTGGTTCTCGATCTGATCGATGCCGACCCTGTTGTTGGTTAGCGTCATCTGCGTGACGTTGTGCTTGTCGTCCACGGTCACGCTGGCGGGATTGACGTTCAGCGTTGCGCCGTTCGTCAGGAAATCGGTGTTGCCGATGCGGACGAGGCTGACCGCGTCGTACATATAATAGCCCGCGGGCGCGTTGGACGAAAGCGAGCGGACGCGTGGATAGCCGGTGGTCGAATCCTGATATGTGCCGGCGACGTTCGCGTCGAGCAGCGACACCGGAGTGCGACTGCGATTCTGGTCGTGCACGTTGCGCCCGCTATAGGTGCCCTTCACGAACACCGTGAGATTGTCCATCAACTGATAATCGAGCCGCGCGTCGAACGCATAGCGCTCGTCGGTCTGCTCGTTCATGAAGTTCCGGATCAGCGACGGCGTATAGTCGTTCCACTGATTGAGGCAGGATTGCAGCTCGTTCAGCTTCTGCGACTTGGCCGCATTGCTGCCGTTTTGAGCGGGCTGTGGGAAGGCGGCGTAACAGTCGGCCTTCGTCTGCGCCGCGATCGACTTGGTGAGGACCGAGCGCGGCGTCTCGGTGCTGTTTGCGAAGACGGTATCGGCCATGTCAGTGCCGAGCGTTTCGAGATTATACTCGAACGTCTTCTCAGGCGAATTGTCGAAATCGAACCGGCGGTCATAGTTGAGGCTGTTGCTGGTCGTCTGCTCGTAAAGGTGGCCGTTGTTCTGGAGCTTCGTATAGCTGCCGCTGACGATCACGCCGAGCCGGTCGCCGAAGAACTTGCGCGAGGCGACGCCGTTGAAGTCCGGCATCCAGTCCTTGCCCAGCGAGTTCATGTTCGCGCCGGCCCGCAGCGTGAAATAGGGCTTGGAGAAGTCGAGGCCGGTGCGGGTCTTGATCTGGATCGTGCCGCCCAGCGAGCCTTCGGTCATGTCGGCGGTCGAGCCCTTGACCACATCGATGCTCTTGACGAGGTCGGCGGGCAGTTCGCGCAGATCGGCGCTACGGGCGCCGTCGCCGCTGATCGCGAGGCCGGTGGTGCTGGTCATGCCGACGCCGTCGAGCTCGACGCGGGTGAGGTCGGGGCCGTTGCCGCGGATGGAGACGTCGGCGCCTTCGCCATATTCGTTGCGGCCCAGCGCGACGCCCGGGATGCGCGAGATCGCCTCGGCGACGTTGCGGTCGGGGAAGGAGCCGATGTCGTCGGCGACGATCGAATCGGTCGCGGTCTTCGCGCCCTTCTTGCGCGCATTCGCCGATTGCTGGCTGGCGCGCGAGCCGACGACGACGATCGTGTCGCCGGCCAGGGAAACGCCGTCGGCGTCCTGCGCTTCTTGCGCATCGGGCTCGGGTGCGGTCTGCGCCAGCGCGCCGTTGGAGGCCAGCAGCAGCCCCAGAACCGCCCAGGAAGCGGTCGCGCCGATACGGATGCGCGAATTCGATCGTTTTGCCATGATTTCCCCTCTCCACCGTGTTGTTCACGCACTGGCCCGGCGCGGGTCCCGGCTGTTGCCGATGTCCCCGATCGGGCTTCTTTTTCGGGAGATCCGGAGCGCCCCGCTCCAATCTCCCACAATATGAAACGCTAATTCAGCTTTTAGAATTACCAGCTTTTTCCGTCCGCGCAAGCGGGAGCGAAACTGGCCAATTTTGCGTGCCCCATGGCGGCACAGAACTACGACGGACGGCGGGGGCCGGGATGCTCCGGATGATCTCGCGCCTGCCCGCTTTCGTTGCCGAATTTGGTAAGGCCAATACGAGAGGATCGTCAAGAGTGGCTTGACCAGTTTCGTCCACATATTGTACTCAAAGGTCAGATAGTAGAACGGTGCGAGTTGGCGGTCCGCCGGTCGCTCGCGCTTCCCTGGGGAGGAGATTCCATTTGAGAGCGCGCAGCATTGCCCTTGCCACCGTGCTGGTCGCGGCGTTCGGATCGAACCCCGCCATGGCGCACGACGCCTCCCTCGTCGTCGCCTCGCCGCGCAGCACCTGGAATCTCAATCCCGACTGGCGCATGGCCACCGGCGAGCAGCAGGGAGCCGAGCGCGAGGGGTTCGACGATCGCGGCTGGACCAGCGTCACGCTGCCGCATGCCTTCAACGAGAAGGAGGCTTTCGCGCGCGACATCAAGGCACTGTCCACGGGCATCACTTGGTATCGCAAGCGGATCGTGCTGCCCGCACGGCCGGCCGGCGGACGCGCTTTCCTCGAGTTCGAAGGCGTGCGTCAGGCGGCCGAGGTCTGGGTCAACGGCCAATCGGTGGCGCTTTCGGAGAACGGCGCGATGGCGTTCGGCGCGGACATCACCGCGGCGCTCAGGCCCGGCGAGAATTTGATCGCGGTGCGCGTCGACAATGACTGGAAGTACAAGGAACGCGCCACCGGCAGCGGCTTCCAGTGGAACAACAACAATTTCAACGTCAATTACGGCGGCATCACCAAGAACGTCCGGCTGCACCTGACCGGCCCGGTCTACCAGACGCTGCCGCTCCAGGCCGGGCTGGGCACCACGGGGCAATATGTCTGGGCCGACGGGTTCGACCTCGTGCGGCGCAGCGCGACGGTGCACGCCGAGACCGAGGTGCGCAACGCGGGCACGACTCCGCGGCGGATCGGCTATCGCGTCGAGCTGCGCGACCGGAGCGGGAGGATCGTCGCACGGTTCGACGGCGGGACGGCGAGCATCGCCCCGGGCGAGACGCGGACGCTGGCCGCGGCAGGGCGCGTGGCAGGGCTCCATTGGTGGAGCTGGGGTTATGGCTATCTCTACACGGCGACGACCAGCCTGATCGAGAATGGCAAGGTGATCGACAGCGTCGATACCCGCACGGGCTTCCGCCAGACCAGGTTCGCCGACGGGATAGTGACGCTCAACGGGCGTGCGATCCAGATGCACGGCTATGCGCAGCGCACCTCGAATGAGTGGCCGGCGGTGGGCGTCTCGATCCCGCCCTGGATCAGCGATTTCTCCAATGCGCTGATGGTCGAGAGTGGCGGCAATCTGGTGCGCTGGATGCACATCGCGCCATCGAAGCAGGACGTGGAATCGGCCGACCGGGTCGGGCTGATCCAGGCGATGCCCGCGGGTGATGCCGAAAGCGACGTCACCGGCCGGCGCTGGGAGCAGCGCAAGGAGCTGATGCAGGCCGCGATCGTCTACAATCGCAACAACCCCTCGATCCTGTTCTACGAGGGCGGCAACGAGAATATCAGCGAGGCGCACATGGCCGAGCTGAAGGTGATCCGCGACCGATATGATCCGCATGGCGGCCGCGCTATCGGATCGCGCGAGATGCTCGACAGCCGCGTCGCCGAATATGGCGGCGAGATGCTCTACATCAACAAGAGCGGGACCAAGCCGGTCTGGGCGATGGAATATTCGCGCGACGAGGGCGCGCGGCTCTACCAGGACGCGCTGACCCCGCCGTTCCACAAGGACTCGCCGGACTACAACCGCAACCAGGACAGTCATGCGATCGAGGACGTTCGGCGCTGGTGGGACTATTATCGCGTGCGGCCGGGGACGGGCAAACGCGTCAGTTCGGGCGGGGTCAACATCATCTTCTCGGACTCGAACACCCATTATCGCGGGGACAACAACTACCGTCGCTCGGGCGAGGTCGACGCGGTGCGGCTGCCCAAGGAAGGGTTTTTCGCGCACAAGGTGATGTGGAGCGACTGGGTCGACAGCGTGACGCCCGCGACGCACATCATCGGGCATTGGAACTATGCGGCGGGCACCACCAAGGACGTCAGCGTCGTTTCGAACGGCGAGAGCGTCGAGCTGTTCCTGGGCGGTCGCTCGCTGGGCAAGGGCGAGCGGAGCAGCGGCTTCCTGTTCAACTGGAAGAATGTGCAATGGGCGCCCGGGACGCTCCGCGCGGTCGCGACGCATGCCGATGGGCGGAAGTCCGAATATAGCGTCGAAACCACCGGCGCGCCGGTGGCGCTGCGCCTGACGCCACATGTCTCGCCGCGCGGCTTCGTGATGGACGGCGCGGATCTGGCGCTGGTCGATGTCGAGGTGGTCGACGCGGCAGGGCGGCGCGTGCCGACTGCCAACGACAAGATCGCCTTCGCGCTCGACGGCCCGGCCGAATGGCGCGGCGGCATCGCGCAGGGGGATTCGTCGGGCAAGCCGCGCGCGGAAGTCGCGACCGGCCCGGCCGAGCCGACCAAGCCCGCGGGCGCCGACCAGACTACGCAATATGCCGGCACCGCGCGCGAGGAGGACAATTACGTCCTCTCGCGTGACCTGCCGGTCGAAGGGGGCGTAAACCGGGTGCTGCTCCGCGCGGGAACGCGGACCGGGGCGGTGCGAGTGACCGCGACCGCGGCGGGGCTGAAAAGCGCCACGCTGACGATCGGGACCGTACGGCCTGCCGCGACGGCGGGCGGTCTTTCGCGTGACTTTCCAGAGAACCATCAGCCGGGGCTGCTCACGCGCGGGCCCACGCCGGCGAGTCCGTCGTTCCGGCCGAGCCGGACGACCATGGTGCCCGCATCGATCGTCGCGGGCTCGAACCAGGCCGAGGCGCAGCACAGCGTGGACGACAACGAACTGTCGCGCTGGACGAGCGACGGCCGGCCGGACTCGGCATGGATCGAATACCGCTTCGATGCTCCGGCGACACTGAGTCAGATCGACCTCAAGCTCGTCGGCTGGCGCTCGCGCAGCTATCCGCTCCGGATCACGCTCGACGGGCGGGTCGTGTGGGAAGGGCAGACCGAGCGGCAGCTCGGCTATGCCAATGTGGCGTTCCCCGCGGCGACCGGGCGCGTGCTGCGCATCACGCAGATCGGCCCGGTCGAGGATCGCGACGGCTTCGGCAAGATCGTGGAGCTCGACACGGCGCGGAAGGCCGGCGACACCGGCGCCGACGCGGTTCCGCCGGGCTGGCGGCTGGGGATCGTCGAGGCCGACTTCCACGGACCCGCCGGAGTGAAGTGAGGCAGCCGGATGGCTTCCGCCTCACGCGTCGGTGATCGATATCTCGGTATCGGCATGCGCCAGGCGGACCAATTCGGTCATCGCCGCGCGCGCCGCTTCGGGATCGGCGGCGGCGATGGCGTCCAGCAATGCGCGATGCTCGGGAATGGGGTCGCGCGGCAGCGCGCGCTTGCGCTGCTTGTAGATGGTCGTCCAGGCGATCGCCGCCATGATCGAACTGGCCAGCGCGATCACCGCGTCATTCTGAGTCGCCTCGAGCATGATCATGTGGAAGCGCTGGTCGGCGTGGCGGCCCGCTTCGGTCGAGAGGCCGTGCGCCGCCATCGCCGCGAGCGCCTCGCGCATCTGGGTCACATGCGCGGCGGTGCGGCGCTCCGCGGCGAGCGCGGCCGCGGACGGCTCCACGAGCAGGCGCAGCTCGAACAGGTCGCTGAGGAATTTGAGGCTCGGCTCGGCTTCGAACTGCCATGCCAGCAGGTCGGGATCGAGCAGGCTCCACTGGCGCCGCGGCGTCACCCGCGTGCCCGCCTTGGGGCGGCTCTCGACCAGCCCCTTGGCGGCGAGGATCCGGAGCGCCTCGCGCAACGCCGAACGCGAGATGCCGAGCTGGTGGGCATAATCGATCTCGCTCGGGAAGACATGTCCCTCGGGGAGCTCGCCCGAGAGGATCTGGACCGCGAATTGCTGGGCCAGCGACATCTTCAATCGCCGCCCGCGCGAACTCCGGATCAGGGACCCGGCCATCGCAGGGGCGCCTGGCTTGGGCAGTGGCACGTCGTTCCTCTCCATCCCTTGCACCGCTAGGATAGCAGTGAGCCCGTTTAGCGTCGTACAATATACCGTATAATTTATCTTGAGACCGATCTTAGCACAGAGTATGCGTCCATCGGGAGGCGCAAATGCAACATAGTTCGGGTGGCAAGCGCAGGGCAAAGGCGGGTGCGCTGCCTGCGATGGCGTTGTTCCTGGTCGCAAGCGTGCAGGCGCCGGATCCAACCGCTACTCCCGCGCCGTCTCTGTCGACCGCCGAACGCTACGATCGCGCCGATCGCTATCTCGGGGCGGAGCTCGAGAAGCGCATCGCCAACGGCGATGTTCGCGCCACCTTCACGCGCGACGGGGCGGGCATCCTCTATCGGCTCGGCACGCTGGGGCAGCGGGAGATCATGTATTTCGATCTCGCTTCGGGCCAGTCGCGCGCGATAATCGGCGAGCCCGCGCTCGCGAAACTCCTCGCCGTCGCGACCGGCGAGGAGGTCGATCCGCTGAAGCTGCGGATCGAGGACCCCGATTATGCCGCGAAGGACGCCAGCCTGACCTTCGGGGTCGGCGAACGGCGATGGACCCTCGACGCCGCGGGCACGCTGGCGAAGGCGAAGAAAGGGCCCCCCGACGGGGAAGGGGCGGTGTCGCCCGACGGCCGCTACGAGATACTGGCGCGCGACTACAATCTGATCGCGCACGACCGGAAATCCGGGCGCGAAGTCGCATTGACCAGCGACGGGACGCGCGAGCAGCCCTATGGCCGCGGCATCCCGCAACTCGCCGACATCCTCAAATCGGGGACTGCCGAACCCAAGATGCCGGTCTCGGTGCGCTGGTCGCCCGACAGCCGCCGCATCCTCACCTGGCGGCTCGATACGCGTGACGTGGCGCGGCTGTCGATCACGCAGGAGAACCCGCCCGGCAGCCTGTACCCGCGCAGCTTCGAATATATCTATCCGCTGGCGGGCGCCGCGCGGCTGCCGCAGGCGACGCGCTATGCTATCGATGTCACGGCCGCGCTGGAGCGTCGCCGCGCCCGGCTCATCCCGCTCGACATCCCCAGCGAATCGCTGCTCTACCCGGCGGATCCCGATATCGGCTGGGCGGGGGACAAGGCGCGCGCGCAATGGACCGAGCGCGGCTACAAGCAACTGGTCGTGTACGAGGCGGATCCGGAAACCGGCAAGTCGCGGATCGTCGCGCGCGAGACGGGGAAGCCGGTGGTGACGGTGACCTCCAGCTTCCTCCAGCCCGCGCCTGAGCTGGGCGGCGAATTCAACGTGTCGGAGCGCTCCGGATGGGCGCAGCTCTATCTGGTCCGCCCCGACGATCCGGACGGGGGCATCCCGCTCACGCGCGGCGCCTGGGAAGTGCTCGGCATCGACCATGTCGACGCCGGCGCGCGCACGATCCTGCTGACCGGGGTGGGGCGCGAGCCCGGCCGCAATCCCTATTACCGGTCGTTCTATCGCGTGCCGCTGGACGGCACCCAGCCCGTGCTGCTCACGCCCGAGCCGCTCGATCACGAGACCAGCGTCTCGCCGGACGGCAAATGGTTCGTCGATGCGATGTCGAGCCCCGACACGCCGACGCGGACGGTGGTGCGCGACGCGCGGGACGGCAGGATCGTCGCCGAATTGGCCAAGGCCGATGCGAGTGCGCTGTTCGCCACCGGCTATAGCCCACCCGAGCCGTTCCGCGGCGTAGCGGCCGACGGCAAGACTCCGCTCTACGGCATGATCTGGCGGCCGGCGAACTTCGATCCCAGCCGTCGCTACCCGATCATCGAAGAGGTCTATACCGGCCCGACGACCACCAACGTGCCGACATCGTGGCGCGAGACCATCACGGCGGGGGCGGGGAGCGTGGCGCAGATCGGCGCCATCGTCGTCAACATCGACGGGCGCGGCACTTCGCGGCGCGGCCAGGCCTTCCGCATGCCGGCCTACCAGAATCTCGGCGAGGTCGGGCTCGACGACCATATCGCGATGATCCGGCAGATGGCGGCGAAATATCCCTATATCGATGCCGATCGGGTGGGGGTCTATGGCGGCTCGGCCGGGGGCTATGACGCCGCGCGCTTCGTCCTCCGGCGGCCCGGCTTCTTCAAGGTGGCAGTGGCCTCCTCGGGCAATCACGACCTGCGGCTGGACAAGGCCTGGTGGCCCGAAGTCTCGATGGGCAATCCCGATCCCTCGGTGTGGGAGCGCAACTCGAACATGTCGGTTGCCAGGAACCTGGTCGGCAAGCTGTTGCTGATCCATGGCGACATCGACGACAACGTCCCGGTCACCGAGAGCATGCGGCTCGCCAACGCGCTGATCACCGCGGGCCGCGACGTGGACCTGGTGATCCTGCCCAACACCACGCACCGCGTCGCCCAGCCGTTCTACTGGCGCAAGCTGCGCGACTATTTCACGCGGCATCTTCTCGACGAGAAGCCGCCCGCATTGCCACTGCCGAAGCCCGAACCGGCGCCGGTTTCCCCTTCCCCGAATGCCGCGGGCGCGGCCCTGAAATGAGAAATCCGATGATCCGAACCCGACGCCTTGCCCGTGCAGCCCTGGTCCTCGCCGTCCTCTCGGGGGCGAGCATGCCCGCCCTGATGGCGCAGGAGCAGCCCAAGCCGGTCTACGCTCCGATCTCCACCAGCGAGCATCGCGTCGGCGCCTTCCACGTCGCGCTGCGCACGGACACGCAGACGCTGGCGCGCCTCTCCCCGACCGGCGAACCGGCGTTCAGCTTCGTGCCCACCGCGCGTGAGCCCGAACGCGCCGGGGATGGCTACAACCATGTCGGCGACCTGAACCTGCGCGTCCGCAATCCGGGCGGGGAGTGGCGCGACTTCGCCTCGGCGCATGCGCGGCGGCCGATCCGTGTCCTGCCCGCCGGAGGGGCCACGATCGCCGCGGCCGACATCACCGCGAGCATGGGGGAGGGCGCCCCCTTCAAGGTCGAGCGCCGCTGGGTGAACGAAGCGGGGCGCCTCGCGCTGCGCTTCCGCATCACCAATAGTTCGAGCCACAGCCTCGAGATCGGCGCGCTCGGCATGCCGATGGTGTTCGACAACGTCATCACCGATCGCACGCTCGACCAGGCGCATGCCGAGGCGAGCTTCGTCGATCCCTATATCGGCCGCGACGCCGGCTATCTCCAGGTCACGCGGCTCAACGGCAAGGGATCCGCGCTGCTGGTCCTGCCGGAGAAGGGCACGCCGCTCGAAGCTTATGCGCCGCTCAAGAACCCGCGCGAAGCTGTGGGCTCGATCTTCACCGACAAGAGCCAGCGCGGCCAGACGTCCGAGGGGTTCTACGATTGGACCGTGCATTCGGCCGGCTATGCGGATCGCGAATGGAAGAATGCCGGCGAGCAGTGGAACGCGCCCACCAGCCGCACGCTCGCGCCGGGCGAGGCGCTTGAGATCGGCTTGCAGCTGGTCCAGGCACCGTCGATCCGCACGATCGAGAGCACGCTCATCGCCAACCGTCGCCCCGTCGCGATCGGGCTCCCCGGCTATGTCGTGCCGACCGACCAGACCGCCTCGCTGTTCGTCAGGGCGCCGAGCCCGATCGCCAGGATCGAAAGCTACCCGGCGGGCGCCATCGAGGCGACGCGCGCGGGCACCGCAAAGGGTTGGACCAAGCTCGCGATCCGTACCCGGGGATGGGGGCAGGCGCGGCTGTCGATTACCTATGCCGACGGCCAGGTGCAGACGGTCAGCTATTTCATCACCAAGCCGCTCGACCAGGCGATGGCCGATCTCGGCCGCTTCTCGACCACCAGCCAATGGTATGAGGGCAAGGGCGATCCGTTCGGCCGTTCGCCGGCGATCCTCACTTACGACAACGAGGCGAAGAAGATCGTCGACGTCGAGCCGCGCGTGTGGATCGCCGGCATGAGCGACGAGGGCGGCGGCGGCAGTTGGGTCGCCGCGACGATGAAGCAGCTCGACAATCCCGATCCGGCGGAGGTGGCCAAGATCGAGCGGCTGGTCGACGAGACCGTGGTCGGCAACCTCCAGGTCGCCGAGGGCGCGCAGGCCGGAGCGGTCAAGAAGAGCCTGTTCTATTACGACCCGGCCAAATTCCCGAACCTCTACGCGGATCCCGACAAGTGGAAGTCGTGGACCTCGTGGAAGGAGAAGGACGCGGGGGATCTCGGCCGCGCCTACAACTATCCGCACGTCGCGATCGGCCATTGGGTGCTTTACCGGACCGCGCGCAACCATCCGGGGCTGGTCACGCGGCACGACTGGCGCTGGTATCTCGATCATGCCCACGCGACCGTGGTCGCGATGATGCGCGACGCGCCTTATTATGCCGAGTTCGGGCTGATGGAAGGCGACGTCTTCGTCGACATCCTCAAAGACCTGAAGCGCGAGGGACTGACCGATCAGGCGGCCGAGATGGAGCGGCTGATGAAGAAGCGCGCCGAGCATTGGCGCTCGCTCCGTTACCCTTTCGGCTCGGAAATGCCGTGGGATTCGACCGGCCAGCCCGAAGTCTACGCCTGGATGCGCTATTTCGGCTACCAGCCCCAGGCCGACGTCACCCGCGAGGTGATCCTGGGCTACGACCCCACGATCCCGAGCTGGGGCTATAACGGCAACGCCCGCCGCTATTGGGATTTCCTCTATGGCGGCAAATATCCGCGCATCGAGCGCCAGATCCATCACTACGGCTCGACGCTGAACGCGGTGCCGCTATTCGACGCCTATCGCCAGAATCCGGCGGACACGCATCTGCTCCGCGTCGCTTATGGCGGGCTGATGGGCGGCATCACCAATATCGACCAGACCGGTTTTTCGTCGGCGGCCTTCCACGCCTGGCCCGACATGATGAAATGGGACCCCTATAGCGGCGACTATGGGATGGGCTTTTTCGGGCACGCTTATGCCGCGGCCACCTATCTGGTGAACGACGCGACCTTCGGATGGGTCGGCTATGGCGGCAATGTCAGCCAGGCGCGCGGCAGCATCCGGATCGAGCCGAAGGATGGCGCGCGTGCGCGGCTGTTCGTCGCGCCGGCGGGGGCTTGGATCACGCTCGAGGCGGGCAAGATCGCCAGCGCGAGCTATGCGCCCGCCACCGGCCGGATCACGCTCACGCTCGATCCCGCCTCCACCGCGACGCCGGCCGCGCGGCTGTTCGTCGAGACCACGACCGCGGGCGGGCGCAAGCTGGCACCGTCCACCGGAACGTTCGAGCGCGGCGGCTATACCATCGCGCTCGGCGCGGCGCCGACGAGCGTCACCCTCACACCACGCTGACCTCAAGGAACCGCGACGTGCGTCTTCGCTCCTCCACCGCAATGGCCGTCATCCTGCTTGCCGGTTGCGGCGGGGGAGGTGCGACCGGCTCGGGCGCGACGCCCACGGCATCGTCGCCCACGCCTTCTCCCGCACCCACGCCCACCCCGACACCGGGCGTCGCCGGCGCACCGTGCGTCGCGGGCACCTGGACCGCGGTGGCGGCCGATCCCGGCGACCGCGTGAACGCCGCGCTCCCACGCCAGTATGAGACGCAGCACTTCGCCTTCCACTGGACGACCGGGCTGGTGTCGGACGCCGACGCCAAGGCCGCGGGCGATCATCTCGAATATGTCTGGACGCAGTTCATCGGCACGATCGGATTCCCCGAGCCCGATTGCACGAACGCGACCAAGCGCAAGGCCAACATCTATGTCGGCGCGGACTACGGGCTGAGCGGCGGCGTCGACGGCATCGGCAACATGGGGATGTGGATCGGACCGGGCGGGATGCGCGACCGTTTCGGGCTGGCGCATGAATTCACCCACGCGCTCCAGGGCTCGACCGGCGCGTTCCGCGACACGCCCTATGGCGGCTGGCTGTGGGAGAGCCACGCCAACTGGATGGCGGTCCAACTCCCCGAATTCCGCGCGAACACGCATTGTTCGGTGCTGTCGGTGAACTATCCGCACCTCTATTTCGGCTCGACCCGGGTGCGCTACTGCAACTGGCAGTTCCTCGAGCACATCAAGAACCGGTTCGGCTACCAGGCGATCAACGACCTGTGGCGCAACGCGCCCAAACAGGGCGCCGCCGGCGCCGCCATCGCCGATCCGATGGAAGTGCTGATGCAGAACCGCGGCTGGAACGTCGCGGAGCTCAACGATGCGTTCGGCGACTGGGCGCTGCACAATGCCAATTGGGATTATATCAATCCCGACGGATCCGATCAGGGCGCAGTCTATCGTCGCGAATATGGCAATTACGAACCGCAACTGGGCGACCGGCTGCTGCGCACCACCGCGCTTGACCCCATTGATCTCGCCCAGCGCCGCTTCGCCGTGCCCGCGGCCTGGGCGCCGCAGCGTTGGGGCTACAATCTCGTCAGGCTCCACGCCGATGCCGGAGCGGCCGGCGTCACGGTCACTTTCCGCGGCGTGACCCAATCGGCTTCGGCCGCCGCGACGCTGCCCGGCCTCGCCGACGAACCGGCCGCGATCCCCGCGCCCGCCTCGGACTGGCGTTGGGGGCTGGTCGCGGTCGATGCGGCAGGCAAGAGCCGCTACACCGCGCTCCAGCGCGGCGCCGACGGCAGCGCGACCATCGCGATCCAGCCCGGCGATACCGGCCTGTACATGATCGTGATGGGCGCGCCGTCGCTGTTCCAGCACATCCGCTGGGAACAGCCTTATTATTCGATCTATCGCTATCCCTGGATGGCGCAGTTCGCCGGGGCGATGCCGGCGGGGTACCAGCCCGGCGCGCCCGATCCGGTCGCAGGCGGCCACAGGCACCCGAACGGCGGCGGCTGGGTGGCGCCCGGTGCCACGGTCGACGCGAGCGCCTATGTCGGCCCCTTTGCGCGCGTGCTCTCGGGCAGCGTGCGCGGCAATGCGCGGATCGAGGACCATGCAATGGTCTATGGCGGGCAGGTGCTCGGGGATGCCCGTGCGAGCGCGCTCTCGGTGATCCGCGGCAACACGATCCTGCGCGACCAGGCACGGGCGGCGACGGTCTTTCTCGGCCTCGGCGAGCTCGAGCAGAACATCGTGCTCTCGGGCACGGCGCAGCTTATCGGCGATGTCGAGCAGCGCGGCGCCTCGTTCGACAAGGGCGCCTATTACGGTTTCGTCGACCAGGCGGCCGGAAGCGATGCGTCGCGCGGCGCCAACCTGCAGGGCGCCGTGCCCGAGGTGACGGCGGCGCCCAACTACACCTGGCGGCCCTGAGCTAGAGCGTTTTCCGAGCGACGTGAATCGTTAGGGATTCCCAAGGGCGTAGTTTTCTGATTCACGCTTCCTGCTGGTGAAGGAGGCCGGCGTGGATGGGTCGGATGCTTTCGCA
>NZ_JAPKNM010000005.1 GCF_026460985.1 Sphingomonas sp. | reverse complement strand
AGCTGGCAATGGACCTCCGCCGCGTGCCGTATGTCCGCTATGTTGCCGATTCAACACAGGGTGCCACCAATCTGCGACTAGCCCTTGTAAACCCGGTGACAAACTAAGCCCGGCGACGTAGCAAATCCGTGTCGAAACGCAGGCAGCAAAGGCCGTGGTTCGGGGAGGGCTCCGCCCCGCTCGTAGGCAAGTACGGGCGCGCGGGCAGAGCCTGACAAAGGGGGCTGACGAGCAGTCGTCACGCAGGCGCCCGGATCGGAAACGGTCCGGGCGTTTGCCGTTTCCGGGGCTCTCGATGCGCTTCCCTCACCCTTCACTGTGGGGAAAGAGGGAGGCGGTGCGGGCGCCGCCTCCCTCTCCCTAACGTCCCCCGGCCATGGCGAGACGTTAGCGCGTGCGACGATCAGAAGCTGCTGCTGATCGTCAGACCATAAGTGCGCGGATCGGCGGGCTGGCCGACGATCAGGCCGGTGCTCCCCGATTGCGCCGAAAGCAGCTCGAAATACTCCTGGTCGAAGGCGTTGCGGACCCATGCGAATATGTTGAAGTCTCCCTCGCGATAGCCGAGGCGGAAGTTGTGCAGCGAATAGCCGTCGATGTCGGTGTAGAGCGAACGCGACGGGTTCGACGAGAATTTCGAGCGGTAGCTGCCGTCATAGCCGAGATAGACCTGGCCGTTGCCGACCGGGACATTGCCCTCGCCGCCCCATGACAGCGACCATTTGGAAATGCCGGGAAGCCACTGGCCGGAGATGTCGCAATTGGCCGGGCTGAAGCCGCCGGGTGTACCCGGCGCGCTCGCCGGGTTCGCAACGGTCGCGGCGGCCCCGCCCGAGAGCTCGGGCGGGCACGGCGCGTCCTTGAAGCTGACATAGATCGCATCGGTATAGGCGGCATTGCCGTAGACGTTGAAGCGCGGGCTCGGGCGGAAGCTGCTGTCGAGCTCGAAACCGCGGACGCGCACCTTCTCGGCATTGGCGAGATAGCCGCGGATCACGCCGAGCTGGCCGTTGGTCACCGTCGCCTGATAGTCGTTCACCTCGGTCCAGAAGCCCGCGAGGTTGAGCGTCACCTTGCGATCGGCGAACTGGGTCTTGAGGCCGATCTCATAGTGATTGACCTTTTCGGGCTTCACCGTCGCCGAGGCGAGGATCGGGTTGTTCGACGCGTCGAGCGGCAGGCCCGACAAGTTGATGCCCCCCGATTTGAAGCTGCGCGCATAGGTCGCATAAGCGTGGATGTCGGGGCTGAAATCGTACGACACGGTGAAGTCGCCCGAGACGTTCCAGTCGCTGAACTCGGGATCGTACGCCTGCGGCGCGAGCACGCCGCGCTGGTCTGCGGTGAGCGTGGTGCTGCCGCTCCCGGTGGTGACCACCGAGACGTAGGAGCCGCTCTTCTTGTCGTAATTGACGCGCAGGCCCGGCTGGATGTGCAGTCCTTCGACGACTTCCCAGTTGAGCTTGCCGAACACCGCGAAGCTGGTGTTGTCAAAGCTGATCGTGTTCCGCGAGGTAAGGCCGTTGAGCACCGCCGGGTTGCACGCGGCAGTGGTCGGCGTGGCGCAGCCGCTCGATCCCGGGGGCACCGAGGCGCCCGGATTGAGCAGCCAGCGGCTCGCCGCCGGGCCCTGGACCTGCGAGCCCTGGGTGTCGATCGTCTGATGGAAGTAGAAGGCGCCGAACGTGTACTGGAGCGGTCCCGAGCCGTTCGAGGCGACGCGCAGCTCCTGCGAGAACTGCTTCTGCTGCGACGGGTTCTGCGACACGGTGGTGATCGGCAGGCCGGTGAAGTCGCGATCGTTGGCGGGCAGCCAGTCCCAATAGCGCCAGGCGGTCACCGAGGTGATCGTCGCGCCGCCAATGTCCCAATTGCCGACCAGCGAGGCGCCGCCGATCTCCTGCCGCGAGTTCGACGCGGCATCGAGATCGGTCACGCGATCGAACGGATCCTTGCTCGGCGGGGCATAGCCGAACGCCGCGGCGAGCGCGGCATATTGGCGGTTGAGCGGGCGCTGGGTCGCGCCTTCCCGCGCATAATATTGCACGCAGCACAGAGGATTCTGGCGGTTGAAGTCGCCCGACAGGGTAAAATCCAGATTGGGCGTGGCGCGCCACAGCAATTGGCCGCGTACGCCGAGATTGCGCTGCCGGTGCTGGTCGACGCCGGTGCGGACGTTGAGGACGGTGCCCTCGCGCGTCGTGCCCGAAGTCGAGAGGCGGAACGCCAGATTCTCGCTCAGCGGCGCCGAGACCGACGCCTTGGCCTGAAGGAACTCGTAGTTGCCGAGGCTCACCTCGACGCGCGATTCGGGCTCGAAGCTCGGCTTGCGCGTGGTGATGTTGATTGCGCCGGCAGTGGTGTTCTTGCCGTAGAGTGTGCCCTGCGGCCCGCGCAGCACCTCGACGCGCTCGACATCGACGAAGTCCAGGGTCGAGGCGCCGACGCGGCCGATATAGACGCCGTCGATATAGAAGCCGACGCCCTGCTCGATCCCGTCATTGGTGAGCCCGAACGGCGCGCCGAGACCGCGGATGTTGATCGCCGAATTGCGCGGGTTGCTCGAGAAGAATTGCACCGTCGGCTGCGATTGCTGGAGCCGGCTGACGTTGAACGCGCCGCTCGCCGCCAGATCCTCGCCGCTCAGCACCGAGAGCGCGATCGGCACCTCCTGCACGCGCTCCTCGCGGCGGCGGGCGGTGACGACGATGTCCTCATTGCCCTGCGCCGCGGGATCCTCGACCGCGGTTTCCACGGCGGGCGGATCGTCCCTGTCGGGCGCGGTGGTCGCCAGCGGCGAAGCGCCTGCGAGAAGCAGCAGCGTAAGCGAAGATAGGCTCATCAACGTCCCCTTGTCCTAATACCCCTAATGTCGATGGATTTAGTGGGTATTAGCCAGCAAGCGAATCTTTGGGAAGCCGAAGCTCCGTTTCTCGCCGCGCGACGGGGGCGATCCGGCGCTCTTGAATATGCGAAGGGCCGAACCACATTCACATTGTCACGGTGCCAATTGGGCCGGGGCAAGCAGCGCCGCGGTTTTCCGGGCGCAGCGCAAGAGACGTTCAACTTGCTCATCAGAGGTTTTGAAATGCGTCAGTTCGACTTTACTCCGTTCCGTCGCTCGACCGTCGGCTTCGACCGGCTGTTCGACTTGCTCGAGGCCAGCGCGCGCCAGGCGGGCAGCGAGAATTACCCTCCCTTCAACCTCGAGCGCCTCGCCGAGGACCATTATCGCATCACGCTCGCTGTCGCCGGCTTCAAGGCGGACGAGATCGACGTGACCGCGCAGCAGAATTTGCTCCTGGTCCAGGGCAAGAAGGCGAACGAGAACGAGAACAACCCGAGCTCGTTCCTGCATCTCGGCATCGCCAATCGCAGCTTCGAGCGCCGCTTCGAGCTCGCCGACTTCGTCCGCGTCGAGAGCGCGAACCTGGCCGACGGCCTGCTCGTCATCGAGCTGGTTCGCGAGATTCCCGAAGCGATGAAGCCGAAGAAGATCGCCGTGAATGCCGGCAGCCAGCCGACGCCGATCGCGCATCGCGACGCGGCATAATCCTCACCACGGCTAGCGGCGCTTTTCTCCCTTTGGGCGCTGCAGCAGGGGCGCTCGGGCACACGCCCGGGCGCCTTTTGGTTTGCCGAGAGAAGCGTTCAGCTGGGCTGGATCCAGCGTGTCGGGCCGAGCAACCAGGGCTTGACCTGGCCGCTGGGCTTGGGCGTGCCGTCGAGCCGGACCGCGCGGAGGATCTTCACCGGCCCGGGCTGGATCATCTGGCCGCGCATCGGCCCCCTGCCCCCGCCGGTCGGCCTGGCGAGGATCTTCCGCACGACGTCCATGCCCGAGACGACCCGGCCGAACGCGGCATAGCCGTTGCGGCCGCTGCCGCGCGCGTCGAGCGACGGATTGTCGCCGACCATGATCGAGAAGTTGCCGGTCGCTCCATCGATATTCGCGCCGTGCGCCATCGAGATCGTGCCGTCGGTGTGACGGATGCCGGTCTGGTTGGTCGGCTCGAGCGGCGGCGACGGCAGGATACGCCGCGCATCGCTGGCGACGCCGCCTTGGACGAAGCCGAACTTCGGATTCCCCGTGCGACGCGACGCCCGGTAGAAGCCGGTACCGTCGAGCCGCCCGTCATCGACATAAGCGAGGAAGTTCGCGACAGTCTTCGGAGCACGCTTCGCGTCGAGCGCGAGGACGATCGGCCCTTCGCTGGTCTCGATCCGCACACGAACCATGCCGGGGAGCGGCCGGTCTTGCGCAGCGGCGGGCCCGACAGCGGGCGAAAGCAACAGAACCGCCAGCGCGGCGAGCAAGATACGCATCCGCCCCCGTTAGCCGATGCTGCAATGCGGCGGGAGGGCCTTTGTCGGGTTGCTGCACCCGTCGACGATCCGCAGCAGAGGCTGCGCCCGTTTTGCCGCAAACCGGATCGATGTAGAATGCGACGATGGTTTCGAAGACGAGCTTGCGCGAATCGGTGCGGGCGCATCGTTGGCGGGAAGTCGAGAAGGGACTGACCGAGCGGCCGGACCTGACCGAAATGTCCGACGAGCGCGGGCGGAATTGGCTGCACCACGCTTGCATGAGCCCCGGCGAGGACGAAGCGAGCATCCGGACCGCAGAGGTGCTGCTCACGGCAGGTCTCGGGCTGGACGCCGCCGCGTTCACCGAAGGCGCATGGCGCGCTACGCCGCTATGGCATGCGATCTCGCGAGGACGGAACCTCAAGCTGGCCGAGCATTTGCTCAAGCTCGGCGCCGATCCGAACTACTGCCTGTTCGCCGCGGTCTGGAACGAGGACCGGGACGCGATCAGGCTGTTGCTCGAATATGGCGCGAACATCGAGGAAGGCGCCGAGCGAGGCGATACGCCGCTGCTCGGCGCAGTGGCCTGGAGCAAGTTTGGCCCTGCCGAGGAACTGCTGAAGGCGGGTGCTGATCCCAACGTCCGCAACGCCGAAGGCGCGACCGCGCTGCACCTGATGCTCAGAAAGGGTAGCGCGCCCGAGCATTTCCAGCTCTTCGCCCTGCATGGCGCGCGAAGCGACATCGCCGATGCCACGGGACTGACCGCCGACACGTTGCTGCGCCGCAAGCGCGATCCCCGCTATCGCGCGGCGGCAGAACTGATGATGCAGGCAAGCCGGCCGCCGGCGTCTCCGACCGGGGATTAGGGCGTATCGACATTCAAAGTCCTCCCCCGCCAGGGGGAGGTGGCGCCGAAGGCGTCGGAGGGGGAGGTAAGCAGTGTCCTCTCCAATTGAGCGCAGTGCTTCCGCCCCCTCCGTCACGCTGCGCGTGCCACCTCCCCCTGGCGGGGGAGGATGGAAAATCCTCGCTCGCCTGAACGTCGATACGACCTAGACCAACCGGCTCTGCTTGACGGCGGCCTCGATGAAGCTCGCGAACAGCGGGTGCGGATCGAACGGCTTGGACTTGAGCTCCGGGTGGAACTGGACGCCGACGAACCAGGGGTGATCGGGCCGCTCGACGATTTCGGGCAGCGTACCGTCAGGCGACATGCCCGAGAAGACGAGGCCGCCCTTTTCGAGCAACGGCTTGTAGCGGGTGTTGACCTCGTAGCGATGGCGGTGGCGCTCGCTGATCTCATTGGCGCCGTAGATCGAGCCGACGACGCTGTTGCCGCTGAGCTTGGCCGGATAGGCGCCGAGGCGCATCGTCCCGCCGAGATCGCCGCCTTCCTCGCGCTTCTGGATGCCCTCGGCGGTCATCCATTCGGTGATCATACCGACCACCGGCTCCTCGGTCGGGCCGAATTCGGTGGTCGAGGCATTGGCCAGCCCCTGGTCGCGCGCGGCATCGACGCACGCCATCTGCATGCCGAGGCAGATGCCGAAGAAGGGTACGCCGCGCTCGCGGGCGAAGCGCACGCCGGCGATCTTGCCCTCGCTGCCGCGCTCGCCGAAGCCGCCGGGGACGAGGATGCCGTGCATCGGCTCGAGCTTGGAGGCGATCTCCTCCGCGTCGCGCTCGAACAGTTCGGCGTCGAGCCAGCGGATGTTGACCTTCACCTGGTTGGCGATGCCGCCATGGACCAGCGCCTCGTGGAGCGACTTATAGGCGTCGGGCACGCCCATATATTTGCCGACCACGCCGATCGTGACCTCGCCCTCGGGGTTGTCGAGGCGGCGCATGATGTTTTCCCAGCGATCGAGCCGGGGCGGTGCGCCGGGATCGATGCCGAACGCCTTGAGCACTTCGGAGTCGAGGCCCTCGCGGTGATATTGGAGCGGCACCGCATAGATGCTCTTCGCATCGAGCGCGGGGATGACCGCCGAGGCGGGCACGTTGCAGAACTGGGCGATCTTGGCGCGCTCGCCGGCGGGGAGATCGCGCTCCGAGCGGCAGACGAGCACGTCGGGCTGGACGCCCAATGCGGCAAGCTCGCGCACCGAATGCTGGGTCGGCTTGGTCTTGAGCTCGCCCGCGGCGGCGATGAAGGGAACCAGCGTGACGTGGATGCTGACCGTCTGGCCGCGGCCGAGATCGTTCCTGAGCTGGCGAATCGCCTCGATGAAGGGCAGCGACTCGATGTCGCCCACCGTGCCGCCGATCTCGCAGAGCACGAAATCCAGGTCCTCGGTCTCGTCCTGCGCGAACGCCTTGATCGCGTCGGTGACGTGCGGGATCACCTGGACGGTGGCGCCCAGATAGTCGCCGCGGCGCTCGCGCTCGATGATCGTCTTGTAGATCCGCCCCGAGGTGACGTTGTCCGACTGGCGCGAGGCGACTCCGGTGAAGCGCTCGTAATGCCCCAGGTCGAGATCGGTCTCGGCCCCGTCGTCGGTGACGTAGACCTCACCATGCTGGTGCGGCGACATCGTGCCGGGATCGACGTTGAGATAGGGATCGAACTTGCGGATGCGGACCCGATAGCCCCGGGCCTGGAGCAGAGCCGCGAGGCTCGCTGCCATGAGACCCTTGCCAAGCGAGGAGACCACGCCGCCGGTGATGAAGATATACCGCGCCATGGGAGGAAACGCCTAACGTGATTGAGCGCGCGCCGACAAGCGCGCGACTCACTTATTTTTTCATATGCCCGCCGTCGCCGGAGAGCGGCGGAAGATTATTGCGCGAGCGGAACCGAGCCGTTGGCGGGCGCGGTCGCGTTCGCAGGCTCCGCGCTGCCGGCCGGAGCAGTCGTGTTGCCGACCGCGAACGGCACCGCGGGCGCGCTGGTCGGCGCCGCGGCCGGCGCAACGGGTGCGCGCTGGAGCGAGGTGTCGATCGTCGTCGAGTGGCGAGTCGCGGCGATGAACGCCAGCAGGATGCTCATCGCGATGAACAAGGTCGCGAGGATCGCCGTCGCGCGGGTCAGGAAGTCCGCCGCGCCGCGTGCCGACATCAGGCCCGACGGGCTGCCGCCCGTGGTGAGACCGCCGCCCTCCGAGCGCTGCATGAGAATCACGGTCACGAGCAGTGCCGCGATGATGGCGTGGACGACGAGCAGAAAGGTGAACATTGAGACCGGACCTGTTGCGAAAGCGGCGACATAGGGGAGCCATGGCCGGGGATCAACCTGCGTCTGCCGCGCCGCATGCCGCGGTGCAACAGGGCCCTTTCAAAACAATAACGTAACATTTCGCCATCGCACTGAAACCAGTGGGCTCAAGCTGCGTTTGTGTGAGTGCTCCCGGACGAAACCGGGAACGTAACGGATGAGTAGATGCCGTGAACGCGATGCCCGACCAGTCGCTTTCGTCCTGGAAGAACACGCTGATCGATTATGTGCGCTCGGGCGAGCCCGACCTCACCAATCGGCAGATGGCGCTCCTGATGCTTGTGTATCTCGATCCTGGACCGCATACGGTCCGCGGGCTGGCGCGGGCGTTGAACGTTTCAAAGCCCGTAGTTACCCGCGCCTTGAATCGCCTGGGGACGCTCGGCTATCTGCGCCGTCAACGTGACGATACCGACAAACGCAACATCTTCGTTGCGCGTACCGCTGAAGGGGCAGAGTTTCTTGCAGAGTTCGGGCATTTCCTCGCTGGCGACAACATCGGCCAGCCAGCCGCCCGCAGGGCCAACGCGTAAGCGCTTCTCGCTGAAGGGCCGCTCTGCGACCATCGATTCGCGCGTGGACGCCGTACGGCGCGACCTTGCCGATGTGCGGCTGGCCGACCGGGTGTTCGCGCCCCATTATGCCGCGCCGATGCCACGAGCCCTCGCCACCCCCGCCGCATTGCGCGCCAGCGCCGCGATCGATTCGGAAGTGCTCGCCGATCTCGCCGCCGGCGACGTGTTCGAGGTGCTGGAGCTCGCCGGCAACCATGCGTGGGGCGTAGCGCCCGGGCCGGGCCTTGTCGGCTACCTCCCCGCAGCGGCGCTGGCGGACCCGCAATGACCATCCGCGTCTTCATCGACGGTGCCGTGGGCACCACGGGCCTCGAGATCCGCGAGCGGCTCGACGGCCGCGCGGGCATCGAGCAGATCATCCTCGCCGATGCCGATCGCAAGGATCCGAAGAAGCGCGAGGATGCGCTCAATTCGGCCGACTTCGTCATCCTCTGCCTGCCCGACGACGCGGCGCGCGAGGCGGTGGCGATGATCCAGGCCGAGAAGGTTCGCGTGATCGACGCCTCGACCGCGCACCGCGTCGCGCCCGATTGGGTCTATGGCTTCGCCGAGCTCGAGCCGGGCCAGGCGGCGACAATCGCCGAGGCGCGGCGGGTGAGCAATCCCGGCTGCTATCCCACCGGCTTCCTCGCGCTGGTGCGCCCGCTCGTGCGTGCGGGGCTCGTGCCGCTCGACCATAGTTTCACCGTCAACGCCGTCTCGGGCTATTCGGGCGGCGGCAGGTCGATGATCGCCGAGTTCGAGGACCAGCATTCGGACAGCTTCACCGCCACGGCGTTCCGCGGCTACGGCCTGGGCCTCGAGCACAAGCATGTGCCCGAGATGCAGAAGCATGCGCGTATCGAGCACCCGCCGATCTTCCAGCCCGCTGTGGTGCGGACCTATCGCGGGATGGTGGTCGAGGTGCCCCTGCCCCTCCACGCCTTCACGCGCCGGCCTTCGCTCGAGGCGATCGAGAACGCGCTGCGCGACGCGTACAAGGATTCCCCGCTGCTCCGCGTGCTGCCCGGCAACGTCTCGACGGTCTCGATCGAGGAGGATGCGGGCACCGATCGGCTGAGCATCCGCGTGTTCGGCAATGCCGAGCGCGGCCAGGCGCGGCTGGTGGCGACGCTCGACAATCTCGGCAAGGGCGCCGCCGGCGCGGCGGTGCAGAACCTCAACATCATGGCCGGGCTCGATCCGACCGCGGGGCTGGTGCTCTAAACTTCCGGTTCGGGAAAATCTGGTTCGCGCAGAGGCGCAGAGGACGCAGAGATGGCGTCCGATTGCACCGATGGCGGGCTTTGCATTCCGGTGCCTTGGAGCGCCGCTGAAGCGGCGAATACCTTTCTCTGCGCTCTCTGCGCCTCTGCGCGAACAATCTCTCTCCAGAAGCTCTCCCTTTCTCCGGATGATGGAAATGCCCACACCCGCTTGATCTTTGGCGCCCGTTGGTGTCTCGCGTTCGAAACCAGTCGACGCGAGGCAAAAGATGCACCAACCCGTGGGCAAATTGCTGTTGTTCGGAGCCACCGGCGATCTCGCGCAGCGGATGCTGCTGCCGTCGCTCTACGCACTGCATGCCGACGGATTGCTGCCGGCCGGACTGACGATCACCGGTACCGCGCGCTCGGAGAAGGACGACGAATCCTTCCGCGAATTCGCCCGCCACGCGCTCGATGAATTCCTCCCCGCCGACCGCAAGGATGACAGCGCTGTCGGCAGCTTTCTCGAACGCCTGTACTATCAGGCGCTCGACGCGTCGAAGAGCGAGGGCTTCGCCGCGCTGAAGGACAAGCTGGGCGACATCTCGGGCGGGCTCGCCATCTTCCTGTCGACCGCGCCCTGGCTGTTCGGGCCGACGATCGAGGGCCTCAAGGGTGCGGGGCTCGCCGGCGACAATGTCCGCATCAGCCTCGAGAAGCCGCTGGGCAAGGACCTCGCCTCGAGCTGCGAGATCAACGACCTCGTCGCCGGCGCCTTTCCCGAGGAGCGGACCTTCCGGATCGACCATTATCTCGGCAAGGAGACGGTCCAGAACATCCTCGCGCTACGCTTCGGCAATTCGCTGTTCGAGCCGGTGTGGAACGCGCAGGGGATCGATCACGTCCAGATCACCGTCTCGGAGACCGTAGGCCTGGAAGGCCGCGCGGGCTTCTATGACGAGACCGGCGCACTGCGCGACATGGTCCAGAACCACATGCTCCAGTTGCTCGCGCTGATCGCGATGGAGCCCCCTGCCCGCTTCGACGGCACCGCGATCCGCGATGAGAAGGTCAAGGTGTTCCGCTCGCTGCGCAAGATCAGCGCGCAGGAGGCGCCGCAGCTGACGGTGACCGGCCAATATGGCGGCGGCGCGGTGAAGGGTGAGATCGTCCGCGACTATGCGAGCGATCTGGAGAAGCCCTCGAACACCGAGACCTTCGTCGCGATCAAGGCGCATGTCGACAATTGGCGCTGGCAGGGCGTGCCCTTCTACCTGCGCACCGGCAAAAGGCTGGGCGAACGGCGCAGCGAGATCGTCGTCCAGTTCAAGCCCGTGCCGCATTCGATCTTCGCCGATCGCGGCGGCATGCTCCAGCCCAACACGCTGGTGATCCGGCTGCAGCCCGAGGAATATGTCCGGCTGCTCGTGATGGCCAAGCAGCCGGGGCTCGACCGCGAGGGCGTGCGGCTGCGCGAAGTGCCGCTCAACCTCAGCCTCGACACCGAATTCGCCGGCACGCGCCGTCGCATCGCTTATGAGCGGCTGCTGCTCGACCTGATCGAAGGCGACCCGACCCTGTTCGTCCGCCGCGACGAGGTCGAGGCGCAATGGGAGTGGATCGACGGCATCCGCGCCGGCTGGGACGCCAACGACATGAAGCCCAAGCCCTATGCCTCGGGCAGCTGGGGCCCGTCTGCGTCGATCGCGCTCACCGAGCGCGATGGCGTGACGTGGAACGAATAGCCGCCCCGCCCCATATCCATGACGAACCCACCGAACACGCAGGAGCCAGAATGACGACCGAAATCGAATGGTGGGAATATGACGACGCCGACGAGATGGCCGAGGCCGTCGCGGGCGACGTGCAGTTCATCATCGAGAGCGCGATCGACGCGCGCGGCGCCGCGGTGATAGCACTCGCGGGCGGCAAGACGCCGCTGCCGATCTACGAGAAGCTGGCCAAGGCGAAGCTCGACTGGAAGCGCGTGACGATCGTCCCCGGCGACGACCGGCTCGTGCCGCTGGGCGATCCGCTGTCCAACGTCACCGCGATCGGCAAGGTGTTCATCCCCAAGGGCGCGCGGGTGATCCCGCTGATCAGCGCGACCGTCGCCGACTACAAGGCCGCGGGCCGCGCGGCGGACGCGATCCTGCAGGACCTGCACTGGCCGCTAGACCTCTGCCTGCTCGGCGTCGGTGGCGACGGTCATTGCGCGTCGATCTTCCCCGGCCCCGATTATGACGAAGCGCTCAACGGCCCGCGCGAGCGCCGCGCGCTCGGCGTGACGCCCGATCCGCTGCCCCCCGAGGCGCCCGTCGCGCGCGTGACGCTGAGCCGTTCGGCGATCGTCTCCGCCCGTGCGCTGATGATCGCCGTGACGGGCCAGGCGAAGCGCGACGTGCTCGAAACGGCGATCGAGCAGGGTGCGTCGTCGAACTATCCGGTCGGCCGCGTCCTCGCCGATGTCGAGCTGCCGGTGGATATCCACTGGGCGGCGTAGAAATGCGGATCGCCCTCACTCTTCCCACCGCCTGACGGCGGCGGGCCCCTTCCCTCTCTCGATGGGAGAGGGAGGGAGCGGCCGAAGGCCGCGGAAGGGTGAGGGCGATCGAAAATGAGTGATCGAACCATGACCCTCCATCCCGAAATCGCCGCGGTCACCGATCGCGTCATCGAGCGCTCCAGGGACCGCCGCGCGGCCTATCTCGACCTGATCCGCCGCGAGCGCGAAAGCGGCGCGGATCGTCCCAAGCTCGGCTGCGCCAACCTGGCGCATGCCTATGCCGGCACCGACGAGCAGCGCGACCTGCTGACGCCGGCGAACCGGATGAACATCGGCATCGTCACTTCGTACAACGACATGCTCTCGGCGCATGCGGTCTATTATCGCTACCCCGAGCAGATGAAGGTCTGGGCGCTCGAGGCCGGCGCCACCGCGCAGGTGGCGGGCGGCGTGCCCGCGATGTGCGACGGCGTGACGCAGGGCTATGCCGGCATGGAGCTCTCCCTGTTCAGCCGCGACACGATCGCGCTCTCCACCGGCATCGCGCTCAGCCACCGCGTGTTCGAGGGCGCGGCCCTGCTCGGCATCTGCGACAAGATCGTTCCCGGCCTGCTGATCGGCGCGCTGCGCTTTGGCCACCTGCCGATGGTGATGATCCCCGGCGGCCCGATGCGCTCGGGACTTCCCAACAAGGAGAAGGCCGCGGTCCGCGAACGCTATGCCGAGGGCAAGGTCGGACGCGAGGAACTGCTCGCCGCCGAGATCGCCGCTTATCATTCGAAGGGCACCTGCACCTTCTACGGCACCGCCAATTCGAACCAGATGATGATGGAGGCGATGGGCCTCCACATGCCCGGCGCCGCCTTCGCCAATCCGGGCACCAAGCTGCGCCAGGAGCTGACGCGGGCGGCGGTGCAGCGGCTCGTCGAGATCGGCTGGAACGGCAACGACTATCGGCCGATCGGCCACGTCGTCGACGAGAAGGCGATCGTGAACGCCGCGATCGTGCTGCTCGCCACCGGCGGATCGACCAACCACCTGATCCACCTTCCCGCCTTCGCGCGCGCGGCGGGTATCCTGATCGACTGGGACGATTTCGACCGGCTCTCGCGCACCGTGCCGCTGCTGACCCGCGTCTATCCCAACGGCTCGGCAGACGTGAACGGCTTCGAGGATGCCGGCGGGCCGAGCTTCGTGATCCGCGAGCTGCTGCGCGGCGGGCTGATGCACGGCGACACGCTCACGATCGCAAAGGACGGCATGCCGGCCTATGGCCGCAAGCCGGATATCGAGGACGAGCAACTCGTCTGGCACGAGCATCCCGAGAAGAGCGGTGACGACAGCATCGTCCGCACGATCGACGCGCCCTTCTCGCCCGAAGGCGGTTTCCGCATCCTCAAGGGCAATCTGGGCCGCGCCTGCATCAAGGTCTCGGCGGTCGAGCGCGACCGCTGGACGATCGAGGCGCCGTGCCGGGTGTTCGCAGACCAGAATGAGGTGCAGGCGGCGTTCAAGGCCGGCGAGCTCGAACGCGACGTAGTGGTCGTGGTCCGCTTCCAAGGCCCGAAGGCCAACGGCATGCCCGAGCTGCATAAACTCACTCCGCCGCTGGGCGTGCTGCAGAATCGCGGCTTCCGGGTGGCTTTGGTCACCGACGGGCGCATGTCTGGGGCGAGCGGAAAGGTGCCGTGCGCGATCCATTTGTCGCCCGAGGCACTGGGCGGCGGGCCGATCGGCAAGCTACGCGACGGCGACGTGGTGCGCGTCTGTGCCGAGCAGGGCGTGCTCGAGGCCCTGGTCGATCCGGCCGAGTGGGCAGCCCGCGAACAGTGCGTGGCGCCGCCGCCCGCCGAGGGCACGGGGCGCGAGCTGTTCGCGATGATGCGCCACCATGCGAGCGAGGCCGAGATGGGCGGTTCGGCGATGCTCGCGGAGGCCGGACTCTAGCAGCGGCTTTACATCTCGCGGCCCAGCGCAGAGAAGGGCCGCGTACTGTATGCCAACGTTGACAGGCATGCAGGCACGGGAGGTTCAGGGAGAAGGCATGGAAGTCGTCGCGGTCGATATCGGAGGCACCCACGCCCGCTTTGCGATTGCGGAAGTGGCGGAGGGGCGCGTCGTCACGATGGCCGAGCCGGTGACGCAGAAGGTCGCCGAGCATCCGAGCCTCCAGCTCGCCTGGCAAGCGTTCGGCGAGACGCTGGGGCGGCCTTTGCCCAAGGCCGCGGCGATCGCGGTCGCGTCGCCCGTCGGCGGCGAGGTGATCAAGCTCACCAACAATCCCTGGATCATCCGCCCTGCCCTGATCCCCGAGCGACTGGGCGCCGAAACCTGGACCGTCGTCAACGATTTCGCCGCGATCGGCCACGCCGTCGCGCAGCTCGACGACGCGGACTTCCTGCACCTCTGCGGACCCGAGACACCATTGCCCGATCGCGGATCGATCACGGTCTGCGGCCCCGGCACCGGGCTCGGCGTCGCCCAGGTGTTCCGCCACAAGGGCGGCTACGACATCATCGCGACCGAGGGCGGGCATGTCGACTTCGCCCCGCTCGATCCGATCGAGGACGCCTTCGTCAAAAGGCTGCGGCGCGAATATAACCGCGTCTCGACCGAGCGGATCGTCGCCGGCCCCGCGATCGTCGCGATCTACGAGACGCTGGCCGAGCTCGAGAAGCGGCCGGTGCCGCGCCTCGACGACAAGAAGATCTGGGCGCTGGCGTTCGAAGGCGAGGACAGCCTCGCCGTCGCCGCGCTCGACCGCTTCTGCCTCAGCCTCGGCGCGGTGGCGGGCGACCTCGCGCTGACGCATGGGCCGACCGGCGTGGTGATCGCAGGCGGTCTGGGCTTGCGACTCAAGGACCATTTGCTGCAATCGGGCTTCGGCGAGCGCTTCGTTGCCAAGGGCCGGTTCCGGAACCTGATGGCGTCGATCCCCGTCAAGCTGATCACGCATCCGCAGCCGGGCCTCTACGGCGCCGCGGCGGCCTTCGCCCAGGAGCACGCACTGTGACGACCACGATTGCAGACATCATGCGCACCAGCCCGGTGATCCCGGTGCTGGTGATCGACGATGCCGCCACCGCGCGCCCGCTCGCCGAGGCGCTGGTCAAGGGCGGGTTGCGCGTGCTCGAAGTGACGCTGCGCACGCCCGCGGCGATCGAGGCGATCCGGGAGATGAAGAAGGTGGAGGGCGCGATCGTCGGCGCCGGCACCGTGGTCAACACCGAGCAGTTCAAGCAGGTGATGGACGCCGATGTCGAGTTCATCGTCTCGCCGGGGCTGACCGAGCGGCTCGCCGAGCCGGTGATCGCGAGCGGCGTGCCCTTCCTGCCGGGCGTCGCCAATGCGGCCGACATCATGCGCGGGCTCGATCTTGGCCTGACGCACTTCAAGTTCTTCCCTGCCGAGACCTCGGGCGGGCTCAAGGCGCTCAAGGCGCTCGCGGCCCCCTTCTACCAGGCGCGCTTCTGCCCGACCGGCGGAGTGAGCCTCGCCACCGCGCCGGAATGGCTGGGCTTCGATCCGGTGCTCTGCGTCGGCGGCAGCTGGATCACCCCCAAGGGCGCGAGCCTCGAGCAGGTCGAGACGCTGGCGCGCGAAGCGGCGGGGCTGGCGCGCTAACGCTTGGCCAGCGTAGCTTTTATGAAGTCGATCGCGCTACGGACGGTGAGCATCTTCTCGGCTGCGTCGTCCGGATAGGTGATACCGAATTCCTCTTCGAAACCCATGACCAGCTCGACGACGTCGAGGCTGTCGGCTCCTAGATCCTCCTTGAACCTGGCCGCCAGGGTGACGCGCTTCGGCTCGACACCCAATTGCTCGACGATGATCCTTTTGACGCGATCCTCGACATTCAGATTCTGGCCCTGCTGAACTTCGTTCGCGGCCGGCACGGCTCGCGCGGTGGAAGCGATCAACAATGCGGCTACTACAGCGAGAGAAGTCTTCGTGCGTCCGCTCATACGTCCCCCCTTCGCGGACGAGCTACATCTCCCCGCGCGCCTTACGTATAGCATACCATTTCTGCACGTTCGCCTGGTGCTGCTCATAGGTGTCGGAGAATACGTGGCCGCCGTCGCCCTTGGCGACGAAGTACAAAGCCGAGGACTGCGCCGGATCTAGCACCGCGTCGATCGATTCGCGGCCCGGATTGGCGATCGGGCCCACTGGCAGGCCGGTCATCGCATAGGTGTTGTACGGGTTCACCGCGCGCACTTCCGACTGGAGGATGCGCCGGCCGAGCGGCTTGCCCTTGGTGATCGGGTAGATGATCGTCGGATCGGCCTGGAGCATCATGTTCTGCTTCAGGCGGTTCGAATAGACTGCGGCGACCGTCCGGCGCTCCTCGGGCTTGCTCGTCTCCTTCTCGACGATCGAGGCGAGCGTCAGCGCCTCCGCCGGCGTCGTCACCGCGATCCCCGGCTTCCGCCGCGCCCAGGCCTGGGCGAGATAGTCGGTCATCGCCTTCTGCATCCGCGCGAGCAACGCGGCGCGCGTCTCCCCGCGGTTATAGGCATAGGTGTCGGGCAGCACGCTGCCCTCGGCTGGCACCGCCACCTCGCCGGTGAGCCCTTCGGCCTTCATCAGCGCCTCGTGGACGAGGATCGAGGGCACGCCTTCCGCGACGGTGATCTTGCGCTGGAGCGTCTTGCCGCCCTGCAGGTCCTTGAGGATGTCCGACTGGCTCTGGCGCGCGAGCAGGCGATACTCGCCCGCCTTGATCGGCGCGCCGCCGCCGAAGACCTTCGAGAGCAGCACGAACTGCCGGGCCGAGCGGATCGCGCCCGCCTTCTCCAACTCGGTCGCCGCCCGGCTGAGCGTCGCGCCCTGCGGGATCAGCACGGTCATGTTGGCCCGCGAGGGGCCACCGCCCGCCCAGAGCTGGAGCACCGCGAGCACCGCCGCCGCTGCCACCAG
>NZ_JAPKNM010000004.1 GCF_026460985.1 Sphingomonas sp. | reverse complement strand
CCACGGTGGGCGGATCGGCGACCACCGACTATCGCAACGAACCCAACCAGTTCGGCTGGGTAGTCGAGATCGATCCGTACAGCCCGACCTCGACGCCGCGCAAGCGCACCGCGCTCGGCCGTCTCGGCCATGAAGGCGCGTGGCCCGGCCTGTTCGTCGCCGGCCGCAAGCCCGCCTGGTACATGGGCGACGATTCGCGGCGCGAATATATGTACAAGTTCGTCTCGGCGACCAACTGGGTGGCCGCCGACGCGACTGCAACCGACCGCCTGGCGATCGGCGACAAATATCTCGACAGCGGCACGCTCTACGTGGCGAAGTTCAATGCCGACGGCACCGGCACCTGGGTGCCGCTGGTGTTCGGCCAGAACGGGATCACCGCGGCCAACGCTGCCTATCCCTTCGCCGACCAGGCCGACGTGCTGGTCAATGCACGCCTTGCCGCCGACGTGGTGGGCGCCACTCCGATGGATCGGCCGGAATGGACCGCGGTCAATCCGGCGAACGGTCATGTCTATCTGACACTGACCAACAACAACGCCGCCGGCCGGCCGCTGAACGGCACCGATGCCGCCAATCCGCGCCACTATAACGACCCGTTCGGCCCGACCAACGCCGCGTCCTTCGGCAACCCCAACGGCCACATCATCCGCCTGCGCGAAACCGGCGACTCGACCGAGGCGACCGGCTTCACCTGGGACATCTATCTGTTCGGCGCAGGCGTGGATCTGGATCCCGCCAACATCAACGTCTCCGGCCTCACTGCCGATCAGGACTTCTCGAGCCCCGACGGGCTGTGGTTCAGCCGTCCGACCAATGCCTCGGGCCTGGTCAAGCCGCTATTGTGGATCCAGACCGACGACGGCGCCTATACCGACGTGACCAATTGCATGATGCTCGCGGCGATGCCGGGCACCGTCGGCGACGGCGGGGCGCGTACGATCACCAACACCGGCACCGGCGGCGCGACGGCTACCCAGGCCACCCGCGTCGGCGCGGCGCCGACCGCCGCGACGCTCAAGCGCTTCCTCGTCGGCCCGGTCGACTGCGAGATCACGGGAGTCGACACGACGCCGGACGGCCGCACGTTGTTCGTCGGCATCCAGCATCCGGGCGACGGCGGCACGGTAGCCGCTCCGAGCGGTCACTGGCCCGACAGCCAGGCGACCGGCACTGCGGGGGCGAGCGTCCGCCCGCGCTCGGCGATCGCCGTGATCACCAAGGACGACGGCGGCGTGATCGCCCTCTAAGGGTTACGGCCACCCTTTCGGCCCGACTGGGGAGGCTCCGCAAGGCGCCTCCCCTTTTCTTTCAGCGGTCGGTGCGGCTGACGATGTTGGCGGTGCCGTCAGGCGTGACGCTGATCATGTGCGAGCGCTTGTCCGAGCAATTGGCCCGCCACAGCGGCTTGCCGTCCTGGTCGGGCAGGCGTTCGGACGAGACCACCGACTGGCAGTCGATCCCGGCGTCGAGCAGGGCCCGGATGAAGACGACGTTGCGCTGGCGGTCGGACATGCCGAGCACCGCGGCCAGCGCATTCTCGCCGCCCGCGGCGTTGCCGGTCGCGTTCGCCTCCGCATCGGCGGCGTTGGCCGGCGTCACGTCGTTCGCCGCGCCGCCGCCTTCACCGGTGGACCCGCAACCGGCGAGCGCCAGCGCTGCGAGCGCCGGCAGGACAATGCGCTTCCTCATCTGCGTCTCTCCCGTTCGTGGCCGCACCTGCGGCGTTTCGGCAATGCTGCATCCTCCATCCGGGTTCCGCAACCGGGATCAGTGCTGATACGCCTTGGGGAGCGAACCTTCCGCCGGGTTCCAATAGCGATCGCGCAGGCGGGTCTGGCGGCTGGCCATCGGCTGCTCGACGCCGTCGATGAACACGTTCACCGCCGAGGTGCCGATCTCGAGCGGGTCGCCGTCCCAGATCACCACGTCGCCGCGCCGGCCGGGCTTCAACGAACCGAACTCGTCGCCGAGCCCGAGCGCCTCTGCCGGGCGCGAGGTGATCGTGGCGAAGGCCTCGCCCCATTCGAGCCCGCTCGCACCAGGCACGCGGCGCAGCGCCACCAGGTTGCCGGCATATTGCTTCTCCCAGCGCGCCTGCCGCGCCTCGTCCTGGTTGATCGTGCCGATCCCGACGAGCACCCCGGCCGCCTTCATCCGGCCGATGTTCGACTGGGTCGCGGCAAGCTGCTCGAAGCTCTCGGGCAGGTCGGCCAGCGCCGAGGCGATCACGGGAACGCCCGCCGCGGCGATCTCGCGCGCGACCGTCCAGCCCTCGCTGGCGCCGACCAGCACCAGCCGGAGCGTCGGCACTTCGCGCTTGAGCGCGAGGATCGTCAGGATGTCGGACGCACGCTCGACATGGACGAGCAGGGGTACGCGCCCCTGCACGACCGGCACCAGAGCCTCGGCGTCGGCGCGCGTCAGCAGCGCGTCCTTGCCGCGATCGGCGAAGCCTGCGGGATTGCGGACATAGTCGCGCACTTCGAACAAGGCGTTCTTGAGCATCGCATAGGCGGCGGGCCGGCTGCCGCCTGCGGCACGCGCGCCCGCTTCGCCATATTCCATGAACTGGAAGGCGCGGGGCTTGGCGACCGGGCCCATGTCGGTGCCGAGGTCGATGATCGCCCCCTGCCCCGCGAAGATCGAGCCCTTGCTGTTGTCCGGCGCCACCACGGCGCGAGTCACGCCTTCGAGCCGGTTGATCGCGAGCGGGCTGCTCTTCGGATTGACCGCGGGCGCGACGTCGAGCGCCGCGTTGAACGGCGAGCTTGCCGCCGCCGTATCGTTGGTCCCCTCGACCGCATCGATCTCGACGATCCCCATTCGGGTGAAGCCGGCGAAGATGCCCGGGGTCACCCAGCGCCCGCCGGCATCGACGACGCGCGCGCCCGCGGGCGCGGCCACGCCGGCGCCGGCGGCGACGACGCGGCCGTCGCGGATCACGACCGTACCGCCCTCGACCGGTCCGGCGCCGTCGCCGATCACGACCTTCGCGTTGGTGATCGCCACGGTCTGCGCGGCGGCGGGAGCGGCGAGCGCGAGCGTGGCGCTCGCCGAGAGGAGCAGCTTCTTGATCACTTCACGTCCCCCTCGCCGGGCTGGCCGAGCTCGAAATCGGATACGGGCCGGAGTTTCGGATTGTTGGCGTCGTAGAGCAGCGCCCCGTCGACCCACACCATCTGCGGGCGGGTGTAGACGCTGAACGGATTGCCGTTCCACAGCACGACATCGGCCATCTTGCCGGGCTTGAGGCTGCCGGTCCGGTCGGCGATCCCCAGCGCCTTGGCCGGGTTGATCGCCAGCCAGCGCCACGCGGCCGCCTCCGAGATGTCGAAGCCGGCCTTGATGCCCGATGCGCGCGCCTTGGCGACTTCCTGGTTGAGCCGCTGGATGCCGTTGGCGTCGTCCGAATGGATCATCGCGCAGGCGCCCTCCTTCTCGAGGATGGCGAGGTTCTCGTTCACTGCGTCATAGGATTCCACCTTGAAGCCGTACCAGTCGGCCCAGACCGCGGCGCAGGCGTTGTTGGCCTTGAGCAGGTCGGCGATCTTGTAGGCCTCGACCGCGTGGTGGAAGGCAGTGACGCGGTATCCGAACTCCTTGGCCATATCCATGACGACGGCCATCTCGTCGGCGCGGTAGCAATGGTTCTGGACGAGGATCTCGCCCTCGAGCACACCGCGCAGCGTATCCATCGCGAGGTCGCGCGCGGGCGGCTCGCCGCCCTTGTCCTCATATTTGTCCCAGCGGCGCTTATACTCGACCGCCTTGGCCCAGGTCGCGCGATCGACGGCGATATTGCCCATCCGCGTCGAGGGCGCGCGGCCCTTGCCACCATAGACGCGCTTCGGGTTCTCGCCGCACGCCATCTTGAGCCCATAAGGCGCGCCGGGGAACTTCATCCCCTGCATCGTCCGCGCATAGACGTTCTTCACGGTGACCGAGCGCCCGCCGAACAGGTTCGCCGAGCCGGGTAGGATCTGGAGCGTCGTCACGCCGCCATTGGCCAGCGCGCGGCCGAAGCCGGGATCCTGCGGCCAGACGCTGTGCTCGGCCCAGACCTCGGCGGTGACCGGCGAGGTCATCTCGTTGCCGTCGGAGAGCGCCTCGACGCCGGGCGAGGGATAGTCGCCGAGATGGCTGTGGATATCGATCACGCCGGGCGTGAGATATTTGCCCTGCCCGTCGATGACGGTAACGCCCGCCCCGGCGCTGAGCCCCTGTCCCACCTCGACGATCTTGCCGTCGCGGAACAGCACCGCGCCATTGTCGATCCGGCCACCCTCGCCGTCGAAGATCGTGACGTTGGTCACCAGGGTCGGCGCGCCGGGATAGGCGCGATAGGTCGAAGGGAACGGATCGTGCGAATAGCCCTTGCCCTTGCCGGGGCCCCTGGCGGCGGGCTCCGAGGAACTGCTCTTCGCCTCGCCGGCGTTTTCCGCGCAGCCAGCCAGCGCCAGCGCGGCGCCGAGGATCAAGACCGGTCGAAACAAGCGCGAATCCTTCCCTGTTCGTTGCGCTCGCGGCGCCGCGCTTTGATCGTGGCAAACGCCATTTTTGGCAAGCGCGCCCTGACCATTGAAATCCCGTCGGAAAATTGCGACCCAACGAGACACACCCACAGTGGACGTTCGGAGCTTTCCACGAAGAATTGATCGGTGTTAAGGCAGGGGCAATTCGCTTACCCTGTACAGGGGCAGGTATTTTGCGAGTCAGTAACCGTTCCGGTGGATCTGCCGAGGGGCAGCCACCTCCGGCAAAGAAGGTCGCGACAGTCCTTGTTGCGCTCGCGGCTCTGTGCAGCCTTCTCTCTTTCTCGGGCTGGGTGCTCGACATCCCCGTGCTGCGCGGGTTCGGCTTCAACGACTATCCGATCTGGCCCCTCACCGCGGTCGGCTATATCTGCCTCTCGTTCGGCTTCCTCGCCTCGATCTTCGACCGGGACAGGCTGGCCTCGGCGCTCTGGCTCGTGCCGCTGCTGATCGCGCTGGCCTCGATCTTCCAGAATGCGGCCGGGATCGACCTCGGCACCGACCAGCTCCTGTTCGGAGCCATGCTGGCGGAATTCGACGCGCCGCACCCCGGCAGGCCGGGCCCCAGCCCTTCGACGATATTCGTCCTGCTCGCCGCGGCCGGCTATGGCGCGCGGATGCGCAAATGGCTGTCGGGCGAAGCCGGCACGCTGCTGGCGGCGATCACCATGGCGCTGGCCGCGGCGACGGCGGTGCTCGTCCTGTTCTCGAGCCCCGGCGGCGCGACCGCCCGCATCCTCTCCGCCTCGCTGCCCGCGGCGATCGCGACCCTGCTGCTGGCGGTCGCCTTCCTGATCCTTCACAGCAGGCTGCAATGGGTCCGGCTGCTGACGATGCGGAGCGGCGATTGGCGCATCATCCGGGTCCTCCTGCCCATCGTGTTGATCGTGCCGGTGATCCCGTCCGCCCTGCAATTGCTGATCGCGAGGCCCGATCGGCTGTCGCCGCTGGCGGCAGGGGCGCTGGTCGCGCTCTTCAATATCGTGATCGTGGCGTTCGTGGCCTATTGGGCCATCGTCCGGGTGGCGCGCGGCCAGGCGGCGATGGTCGAGCTCAGCCAGGCGCTCGACCATACGACGGTCGTCCTGACGGATGCGGAGGGCCGCATCACGCATTGGTCGCGCGGGTGCGAGGAGCTCTACGGCTGGACCTCGGGCGAGGCGCTTGGGCAGAACAAATATCTGCTGCTCCGCTCGCAATGCCGCCTCGACGAGGCGATGCACGGCGAACTCCTCGAGGACGGGCAGGAACTGGTGGAGATCTGTCGCGACGGGCGCGAGGTTTCGGTGCTCGAACGGACCCGCCAGGTCGAGAGCCCCGGACAGCCCGACGTCGTCCTGCTCAAGGTGACCGACATCACCCAGCGGGTGGTGGCTGTCGAGGCGCTGAAGGTCAGCGAGGAACGGCTGGCACTGGCGACTTCGGCGCACGAACTCGGCATCGTCGAATGGGATGTCGTGAGTGGGAGGATGGAATGGTCCCCGGGCACCGAGCAGCGGCTCGGCATGGTGCCCGGCATGATCTCCGATTTCGAATCCTGGCGCGCCCAGGTCGAGCCCGAGGACGTCCAGCGCATCCTCGACACGATCGCGCGCGCCGTCCGCGATCGCGCCGACAAGTTCAGCTATCGCTATCGCTTCCTGCAGCCGCAGGGAGGCGTGCGCGCCGTGGAGGGATCGGCGCGAGCCTTCTACGACGCCGAAGGCAATCTGCTGCGGACGGTGGGCGTCATCCTGGACGTGACCGAGCGCGAGGAGCGCGAAGCGGCACTGCGCCGGCGCGAGGCGCAGCTCCGCTCGGTGCTCGAGACCGTGCCCGACGCCATGGTGGTGATCGACCAGCACAGCAGCATCCTGCAGTTCAGCGCCGCCGCCGAGGCCTTGTGGGGCTATCGCGCCGCCGACGTTCTCGGCCGATCGGCGACGATGCTCGTGCCCGCGGACCGACGGGCGCTCCACATGGCGACGCTCAGCCATTTCCTGAAGACCGGCGACGGGATCGTCGGCGAGGTGCTCACCGGCACCGCCGAGGCCGCCGACGGGCACCGCTTTCCGATCGAGCTGCGCGCTGGCGTCGCGCGGAGCGACGGCCAGGTCCTGCTGACGATCTTCATCCGCAACCTCTCGGAGCAGCTCGCCACCGAGGAGCGGCTGAGCGAGCTGAGCGCCGAGATCGCGCATGTCTCTCGCCAGAGCGCGATGAGCGAGCTCGCCGCCGACCTGGCGCACGAGCTCAACCAGCCGCTCAGCGCCACCTCCAACTTCCTCGCCGCCGCCCGCATGCTGATCGAGAAGGGCGAAGGCACCGAGCGTGTCGTCGACCTGCTCCGCATGGGATCCGAGCAGACCCAGCGCGCCGGCGAGATCATCCGCCGCATGCGCGCATTCATGGCGCGCGGCGAAGTAGAGATGCGCACCGAGTCAGTCGAACAGACGGTTCGCGACGCTGCCGACCTCGTATTGGTCGGTACGGGCCAATTTCATATCCGTGTAAGCTATGAGTTGGACCTGGAAGCCCCTTATATATTTGCAGATCGTATTCAGGTGCAGCAAGTTCTGGTTAACCTTCTTAGAAATTCCATGGAGGCCTTGCGATCTTCGGGACGCGAGGATCGTCACATCACGATTTCCTCGCACAGGCTAAGCGATCAGATGATCGAGCTAGCCGTGAGCGACTCCGGACCCGGAATACCCTCCCATGTGTTGGAGCAACTATTCTCGCGCTTCACCACCACGAAAGGTAACGGAGGCGGAATGGGTATTGGACTTTCGATCAGTAAGCGTATCATCGAGGCACATGGCGGGACATTGCGCGCGGAGAACCGGCCAGAGGGAGGAGCGAGCTTCCGCTTCACTCTGCCCGCCGTAGAGGAGGGTGCAGATTAGGATGAGCAGAACGATCTACATTGTGGACGATGACGATGCCGTTCGCGCCTCGCTCCATAGCCTGTTGTCGATACGGCAGGACCTGATCGTCCGCGGCTTTCGGTCCGGCGATGCTTTCCTCCAGGACATGGGCGAGCTCGACCCGGGCGTGCTGCTGCTCGACTTCCACATGCCGGGCGCCACCGGCCTCGACGTGCTCAACACGCTCGACGGCAGCGCGCGCTTCGTGCCCATCGTCCTCACCGGCCAGGGCAATGTCGGGCTGGCGGTGCAGGCGATGAAGGCCGGCGCGCTCGATTTCATCGAGAAGCCGTACGAGGCCGAGACCCTGCTCCAGCTGATCGACAATGCCTTCGCCCGGCTCGAGGAGGACAATGAGGCCGCCAACCGGATCGGGGCCGCCGAGGCGAAGATCGCCAAGCTGTCCCCGCGCGAGACGGATGTCCTCAAGGGCCTGATCGAAGGGCGCTCGAACAAGATCATCGCCTATGAGCTCGACATCAGCCCGCGGACGGTGGAGATCTATCGCGCCAATCTGATGGAGAAGCTCGAAGTGCGCAGTCTTTCGGAAGCCTTGCGCATCGCCTTCGCGGCGGGGCTGTTCCCGAAGAACTGAGGTCGCCCTTCAGGCGTCCTGGGCGGCCCAGTCTTCGAGCAGGCGCGTCAGCGCCGGCGCGGCGCCGCCGCGTGCGAGGTAGAAGAGCCGCGCATCTTCGCTCGCGGGCTCGCCGCCGCGGGTGAGCACGACCACCTTGCGCCACTGCGCATCGCCGGAAAGCGCAGCAGCCCCGCCGGGATGGTGCTCGATCGACTCCTCGTCGGTGATCAGCACCGCGGGCGCGCGAACGGATGCCGGGCGCTTCTCGTCGAAGGCGCGTCCGGTCCACACGGTGGCGCCGTGCATCGCGAGGCGCGCGACCAGCGTACTGCGAAGGGCGGCTTCCCGAACGATCAGCACGAGAAGCGGATTGGTCCCGGGCACGAGCCCCTCCGGTCAAGCCCGCGATGAGGCGGGTGTTTCAGCTAGACCCGTCGACGGATCCGGATCAGTCAGGTCTTGTACCTACGGATCCGCCGGCCGGCCTGGTTCAGAAGCTGGCGGCGAGATCCAAATGGCCGTAGCGCGTGTCGCCCGTGGCGGGCGCGTTGGGCGCGACCTCGAGGAAACGGCCTTTGGCGAGCCAGGCCCCACCCAGTTCGATGCGCAGGCGCTCGGGCACCAGCCAGCGGCGCACCCGCGCCTCGACCTGGGTTCCGGCATGGCGCCCCGAGACGCCGTTGCGATCGCGCACTCCGGTGGAGGCGAAGCTGTCGGTCGCCTGCGCGAGCCACAATCCGCGCACCGACGCCATCAGGTCGAGCCGCTTCGAAGGCTTGGCCTCGAGCCGCACTCCCGGCGAGATCAGGTTCGACCGGCCGACCGGGCCATAGAGCCCGTTCGGGCCGAAGTCCGCACGGCGCGCGCCGAACAGCGAGTCGAACCGGCCATAGGTGCCGGCGTCGCGCCCGTCGCCCGAGGCATAGTCGAACATCGCCGAGACGCGCGGCGTCCAGCCCTTGGGCGCCGTCCATCCGGCTTCGAGATGCGTGAAGCCGGCACGCACGTCGAGGTCGCGCACGTCGCTGGCGGCGGTCGTCGCGCGCGCGGTCCCGCTTTGCCAGGCGGCCTCGCCCTCGAAATCGAACTTGCCCTTGGCGGGCGCGCGGCGCAGGCGCAGGCCCGTGGTGACGAGGTGGCGGTTGCGCGTCGCGCGGGTCCCCCGGTCGTCCTCGGCAAGGCGATAGCCATAGATTTCCGCGCTCACATTGCCGAGAGCCTTGGCCGCCAAGGCGCTCGCGCCGAAAAAGGTGATGTTGCCCCCGGCGCGGTCGAGCTCGAACTTGTTGTCCTCGATGTCCGCGACGGAATCGGGCAGCGTCGAGAAGGGCTTGGCCCAGAATGCCACCACCCGGTCCTTGCCCTTGCTGCGCCAGTCGACGAGCCCGCCGAGATAGGATTGGACGGTATTGGGGAAGTCGGTGCGGCTCACCAGGCGGCTCGAGCCGATGTCGAGCGCGAAGCGGCCGCCGGTGACGGTCGCGGTCGCGCCCTTGGCGAAGGCGTCGGACGCGCGATAGGCGACATAGGCCTGGATCGGCTCGAGCGCGTTGACCTCGCCGGTGCGCACCGACGAGCCGTCGCGCTGGCCATAGCCGCGTGCGTCGACGATCTCGCCGCCCAACGCTACCGGCCCGAGCTCGGCTTTCGCCGCGACGGTGGTGCGGAACGAGACGAACGCGTCGTCGGCGGCCGCACCCGGCCGGAACTGGCCGCCGATCACCTCGAGGCGCGCCCGGGTGGTGGCGTCGACGCTGAACTGGACGCCGCCTTCCTTCTCGCCCGCGGCCTGCCCGTAGGCGGGCACCGCCGCCACTACGCAGAAGCCCAGGAAGGCACCGCGCAACGCGGAGGGGGGGGAGGTCGAGATCACGATATGCTCCGGGATAGAATGGACTGATCCCCTTTATAGGCCTGCGGCGCGCGCCGACGGCTTCGACACGGTCAGGAAATCATCGCTTCACAGCGAAGCGCGGGCGTCGGCCACTCCATGGCTAAGGGGAAATCCCTAGGCGCGATGTGCCGCGCCGGCGCCGCGCCGCCGGTCCCTGCATCCTATAAGACAGTGAACCCCTATGGCGCGCAGCAAGTGCCGAAGCACGCCTTACAGAACAAGGATTTACCATGGCGGCCCTCCTCGCCCGCATCAAAATTCCCATGAAGATCCTGGGATTATTGCTGATGCTCGGCCTAGTTACGCTCGGTGTATCCTTCTATGGATCGCGTGCGCTCACCAGCACCGCCGCCGACTATTCGGTGCTGGTCGACAAGAAACTGCCGATCACCACCAGGCTTGCGCGCGTGAACCGGTTCGGCAGCCAGATGCTCTACGCCAGCTATCGGGTGATGGCCTATCCGAGCGGATCGGCGGAGAATCGCGACGCCGCCGAAGAAGAACGCATCTCGTACGACAACGCCGTCAAGATCCTCGACGAGGTCAAGCAGCTCGATCCCAGCCTGGCGGGCGAAATCGACACGCTTCGCGCCGAGATCGAAGATATCCACAAGGGCGCGCTCGAAGCGATCCACCATGGCGCACGCGACGAGAACGACGCGGCGCGGACGATCCTTGCAGAACTCGACAAAAAGGCGCTCACGCTGGCAGGTGACCTGACCAAGGCGAATGACGCGCGCATCGCCGACGCCCAGGCCTTTTCGAGCAAGCTGTCGGCCGCAGCGAGCGGTACCTCGACCACGATGCTGGTCTTCAGCCTGATCGCGATAGCGATCGCCACCGGTATCGGCCTGCTCGTATCGCGGCTGGGCATCACGGCGCCGATCGCCCACCTCCAGGCGCGGATGAAGACGCTCGCCGAGGGCGATAATACAGCCGAGGTGCCGGGCGCCGATCGCGGCGACGAGATCGGCGCGATGGCCAAGGCGGTACTGGTGTTCCGCGAGGCGGCGATCGAGAAGGAAAAGGCCGACGCGGCCAAGAAGATCGCCGATGCCGAGCAGCAGCGCGTGGTCGAGACGCTCGAGGCCAATCTGAGCAAGCTCGCCCAGGGCGATCTGACCAGCCAGATCGACCAGGCCTTCTCCCCCGCTTATGAATCGGTGAAGGTCAACTTCAACGGCGCCGTGACCGAACTGCGCAATCTGATCGGCTCGGTGATGGAGTCGACTACGGCGATCCGGAGCGGATCGGGCGAGATCGCAGAGGCGTCGGAGGCCCTTGCCCGCCGCACCGAAGCGAATGCCGCGAGCCTCGAGGAAACTTCGGCCGCAGTCTCGCAGATGAACGGCCGCCTCCAGGCTACCGCGGAAGCCGCTGGTCGAACGGTCGCGCGTGCCGACGGCGCCATTGCCACCGTGTCGGGCGGGCGCAGCATCGCCGACGAGGCGGTGCAGGCCATGACCCGCGTGGCGGACAGCGCGAAAGGCATCGACAGCGTGATCGAGGGTCTCGACAAGATCGCCTTCCAGACCCGCGTGCTCGCGATGAACGCCGCGGTCGAGGCCGGCCGCGCGGGTGAAGCCGGCCGCGGCTTCGCGGTGGTCGCTGACCTCGTCTCGGCCTTGGCGATGCGTGCCGAGGAAGAGGCCGGCCGCGCCCGCGACCAGCTGACCGCCACGCAGACCGACATCGTCGCGGCGGTGGAGATGGTCCAGAAGGTCGATCACGCGCTCGCCGACATCTCGGGCGACGTCGGCGAGGTGCACCAGCTGCTCGGCCAGATGGCAGCCGACAACCAGGCTCAGTCGACCGCGATCGCTCAGATCAGCGTCGCGATCGGGACGATGGACCAGTCGACCCAGCAGAATGCCGCGATGGTCGAGGAAACCTCTGCCGCCGCGCGCAATCTCAACGGCGAAGTCGCGGCGCTCAGCGAGCAGGCGTCGAA
>NZ_JAPKNM010000003.1 GCF_026460985.1 Sphingomonas sp. | reverse complement strand
CTAGGACGGATCGACATTCAAAATCCTCCCCCGCCAGGGGGAGGTGGCGCCGAAGGCGTCGGAGGGGGAGGTAAGCAATGCCCTCTCTAATTGAGCGCAGTGGTTCCGCCCCCTCCGTCACGCTGCGCGTGCCACCTCCCCCTGGCGGGGGAGGATTGAAACGCCTCGCTCGCCTGAATGTCGATACAGCCTAGTAGAAGACCGCCTCGTAGCGCACCCCGCCCTCGCCGCGGGCGATCGGCACGATGAAGATCTCGTGCTCGGCCTCGCCGCTCGCGAAGCGATAGATCGCCTGCGGCAGTACCGGCTCGTTCGGACCGAGGAATTCGAGCCGGAACGACCCGCCTTCGCGCCCCGAATCGGAGAGCGCCTGCGTCTTGTCGAGCGCGAGCGGAAAGACCCCGTCGCCTGCGGAAACGTCGTACACCGTGCCGGCCGCGAAGTCGGAAAGGCGCAGCGCCGTCATCGACCGATTCTCCCGAACGATGAAGGGACGGGAATGAAGGTCAGGCGCATGTCGGATCCTGCGGAGAGAGGGAGCTGGCAGGACTTTGACAGCGCCCCACCCGGCTCGCAAGCACTCAGAAGCTCAGGTCGAAGCCCAGCCGGATGCTGCGCGGCCTGAGCGGCGTGGTCTGGTCGCGATCGCGGATGAGGAAGGGCGAGCCCAATGCGAAGCGATTGCCGCGGGCATCGAGCAGATTGGTGAGCGCCAGGCTGATCCCGCGCCGCGCGTCGCCGACGCGGGCCTCGACGCCCGTGTCGAGATAGTCGCCCTGCAGCCGCCCGAGGATCGGACCTATCCCGAGCGTCGACTTGCCCACATAGCGCGCATAGCCGTTGGCGCTGAGCTCGAGATCGCCGCCCAGCGATTCGGTATAGGCGAAGCCCAGCCTGCCGCTGGCATCGGCGACGTTGGGCAGGCGCTCGATCTCCGCCGTCCCCAGTTCGAGCGGCAGGGTCACGAGCGAGCGTTCGGTCACCTTGCTGTCGTTGAGGTACAGCGCCGCGTCGAGCTCCAGCCCCGCGATCGGACGCCAGCGCGCGATCATGCCGAGCGAAAGGACGCGACCGTCGCCAGCATTGGCGGTGGTCGGGAAGCCGAAGCCGTCGACCAGGTCCGCCTGGATGTCGATCCAGCGCGTGGCCGATGCGCTCACCGCGAGATCGAGCGCCGGACTGCGATAGCGCGCGCCCGCCTCCATGGTCGACACCCGGTCCCCGGCGAAGCGCTGGATGAACTCGCGGCGGACGGCGATGCCCCCCGGCCGGAAGCCCTGCTGGTATCGCGCGAACAGGGTCAGCCGGTCCGCGGCGCGATAGGCTGCGGCGACGGAGGGGAGGAAGCGCGTCTCGGAGCGCGATGCGCGCGCCCCCGGATCGACGCGGAACGCGATCAGCTCCGCCACGTCCTCCGAGCTGCCCGACAGGCGCGCATGCGTCAGCCGCCCTCCCAGGGTGACCGTGAACTGCTCGATCGGCTCCGCGGTGAACTCGCCGTAGAGGGTCGCTTCCTCGACATGATTGGTGACCCCGGTCAACGGCACCCTCGACGGAGCGGCCTCCATGCGGCGATTGGTCTGTGCCTCGTTGCGCAGCAGGCTGGCGGCGAGCAGCCAGCCGGTGCCGTTCTCCCCGCGCCGAGCCAGCCGGAGCTCGCCGGTCACCATCGAGATCCGGTTTTCCTGTGAATAGGCGGCCGTCGGCGCGCTCACCGCGGGCCGCATCGCGGGATCGCCCGCATCGCTCAAGGCGGGCCCCTCGAACCGCTCGAACACATATTGACCGGCATAACCGAGCGAGGATGTCAGCTCGAGCGACCCCCAGTTCTTGCGCGCGACGAGATCGGCCAACCAATAATCGTTGCGGAAAGGCTGGGCGATGCCGCTCGCGCGATCGAGCTCGCCGATGTTGCGCTCGGCATATTGGCTGTCGTCGCCATGGATGCGCTGGCCCACCGCGTTCAGGTCGACCGTCCAGCCGTCGCCCGGATCGACGCGGAGCGCCGCGCGTCCGCCGAAAGTGCGGACCCGGTTGATGTCCTCGAGCCCGCGGCCGACATCGTCGATATAGCCGCCCTCGATCGATCCGAAGGCGAGCGCGCGAAGGCCGATCACGTCCTCCTTCAGGGGAATGTTGAGGATCGCGCCGCCGTCGACGCCGGGCTGGCCGTGCTGGACCGCCAGCACCCCGCCCCAGGCCGCGCCTTCGAACGTCCGCAGATCGGGCGAGCGCGGCACCACGCGCACCACGCCGCCGAGCGATCCGGCGCCGTAAAGCGTGCCCTGCGGCCCTTCGAGCACTTCGATGCTCTTGACGTCGTAGAGCCGCAAATTGGGGTCGGGCGCGCTATAGGTGATGCGGCTGTTCCCCCAATATTGCCCGACGGTCGACTGGGTCGGGCCGACGAAGCTCGAATCGGCGATGCCGCGGATGAACAGCTTGTTGCGACCGGGCCCGAGATGCGTCGAGGCCACGCTGGCGATCCGGGCCTCGATGGCTTCGGTCCCGCGCAGGCCTTCGGCAGGGGAAAGCTCCGATCCGGCGACGATCTGCACCCCGCCCGGATAGGCGCTCATCGGCACGTCGCGCTTGGTCGCGGTCACCACGATGTCGCCCGGAGTGGACGAGGATTCGGCCTGAACGACCGGCCTCGCCGCCGGCCGCGTGCGTCTGGCGACGGGCGGGGCGGCAAAGCGCTCGACGAGATAGGTCGCCGGCGCGACGCGGCGCGCGCGGAGCTCCATCCCGACCAGCATCCGCTCGAGCGCCTGCGAGGCGGTGAACCGCCCCCGCACCGCGCGCACGCGCACATGCGCCAGCTTCGGCTCGCGAAAGCCGATGCTGGCGCCGGTCTGCCGGCTGAGCAACTTTATCGCGGCGTCGAGCCGCGATGCGCCGATGTCGACCTCGGCCGCTCGCTCCTGCGCAAGCGCAGGAGACGCGACCATCAAGGAAACCAGGGCGAGGGGGCTAGCGGGGCGGACCATGGGCGGGGGACATCGTCCATCCTTCCCCTTCTGCAACGAACCGCACGCCGAGCAGCGGCCCGGCCCGCGCCAGCACTTCGTCGGGACTTCCCCGCAGCACCAGCGTTCCGCTGCCGACCGTCAGCCGCTCGCTGCCCGCGGCGGGCCGTATCGGCCGGCCCAGGCTGCGGCTCAGGTCGCGCGCCACCTGATCGAACGATGCATTGTCATATTGCAGCTCGCCCGAGGCCCAGCTTCCGATCGCCTGGGGACTGGCCTTGCCGAGCACGGGCCTGGCGCCCTTGCCCGCGCGCTGCAGCGTGTCCCCGGGCGCGAGCCGCACCTCGTTCGCGCCGGGTTCGAAGATCACCGCGCCTTCGGACACCGCGACTTCGATCGCATCGCCATCCTGCACCACGTTGAAGACAGTGCCGGCGTCGACCAGCTTCGTCCCGCCCGACAGGACGACGAAGGGATCGCTCGCGTCGTGCCGCACTTCGAACCGCGCCTCGCCCTGCGCCAGCGCAACCTGGCGGGGCATGTCGGGATCGATCGTCACGCGGGTGGCGCCGTTGAGCGTCATGCGGGAGCCGTCGGCAAGATCGATCGTGCGATGCTCGCCCGGCGCGGTGGCGATCTGCTGCGCCGGCGCGTCGCGGTCGAGCACCGCCCAGCCCCCCATCGCGGCGATGGCCGCCGCTACTGCCGCGCCGGCCGCAGGCCACCAGCTGCGGCGCGGCCGGGTCGTGACTTGCTCTACCCCGACGGGCGCGGGTGCCGAAGCGAGCAAATCCACTGCCCAGCCTTCGTCCGCCAGCGCCGCCTCATAGGCTACGAGATGCGCCGGGTCGCCCTCGAGCCATTCGGTGAAGCCGTCCCAATCGGCGAACGCCGGATCGCGGACGCGAATCGCCCAGAGCCGGCCCGCCTCCTCGATTTCCATATCCTGTGCGCTCATCGCCATGTCCCTATGACGGAGGCGGGGCGATTATTCCGCATCGAATTTCGCCCTGAGCTGCGCGAGCGCGCGATAGGCCTTCTGCAGGTCCTTCTCGACCGAACTCAGGCTGACCCCCAGCTCGCGCGCGATCGCCGCCTGGCCGACACCGTCGAGCCGGCATCGGCGGAACACCCGTTCGACGCGCGGCCCGAGCGCGGCGAGCGTCGACTGGACCTCGCGCAGCTGCTCGCGGGCAATGAGCGCACGCTCGCCCGGCGGCTCCTCCTCGTTCGACAGGCTGGCGTCGTGCCAGTCCTGCTGGCGCCGGTCGCGGCTCACGCTCGACCGCCTCCGGTCGCGGGCCAGATTCTCGGCGGCGCGGAACAGATAGGAGAGCGGATCCGCGATCGGTTGGGCAGGCGCGGCCGCGACCCGCTGCCACAGGTCGTGAAGCGCGTCCTCCGCATCGTCGCCCACGCCGCGCGCGGCGAGGAAACGCAGCAACCGGCTGCGCTCGTTCAGGATGACGCGCTGGAGGCCACTGATATCGTCGGCCGGACTCATCGGGCGCGGCAAAGCACGCCCCGGGATGCTTGCCAACCCCGGTACGGAATGTTCGGAGCGGGAAGATCGCCCTTTGGTCGCAAATGAGGCTTCATGATGGTTCAGAGCGCGGGCCCCTGCGGTTCAGCGGCGGCACGAGCCCGGGCGAAGGCCGAGACATGGGGCGTCTCCGCCTCGATCCAAGCCTTGGCCGGCGCCGGCGCCTCCGCGCCCAGATAGCGCAACGGATCGACGGCGCGGCCGCGGATGCGCACTTCGAAATGGAGATGGCTGCCGGTCGATCGCCCCGTCGACCCCATCAGGGCGACCGGCTGCCCCTGCTCGACACGCGCGCCGGGGCGCACGAGGATGCGCGACAGATGCGCGTAACGCGTGCCGAACGCTCCGTCGTGATCGATCTCCACCATCCCGCCATAGCTCCCCGCGGTGCCGGCGAAGCGCACGACGCCGGGCGCCGACGCCAGCACCGGCGTGCCGAGCCGCCCGGGAATGTCGATGCCGTAGTGCATCGCCGCTCCCCCGCGGATCGGATCGCCACGGCGCCCGAAATGCGAGGAAAGCCTGGGAAGTACCATGCGGGCGTCGGACGATCGTCGCGGCTCGGCCTCGATCGGAGCCGTCGGCGCCGCGCGCGCCGGATCGACCGGCGGCACCCGGAAGGCCGCATCGCGACCACCGGGAAGTTCGGTGATGCCCGGCGCCACTGGTCCTAGGTCCGGGGGGGACCATAGCGACAGAACCAGGGACAAAATGCCGGGCATCATTGTCCTGACGGAGCCGATCGGCCCGACCCGTACACATTAAATGAAAAAAATCCCGTGGGCCGAACCTTTGCGGAATCCCGCGCCAAGCTCCGTCTCACTCCCTGCCAGTACATGCTTTTTTGCCAGGGAGGCGCGGATGAATGCCACGGAACGCCGCATGCTCGACATGCTCAAGAAAGGTCGCGACCGCTATGGCGTCGTCGCGGTCAAGGCGGAGTTCGAGGCGGAGGGCACGCGGCCCGACGAGTTCCTGCGCCTGCTCGAGCTCGCGCATCGCGCCGACCTGAAGGTCGCGCTCAAGATCGGCGGGTGCGAGGCGGTTTCGGACCTGCTCGCCTCGAAGCTCTACGGCGTCGACCATGTGATCGCGCCGATGGTCGAGACGCCCTATGCCCTGACCAAGTTCGTCGAGGCCAAGGCCAAGACCTATGGCGACAACCCGCAGGGCACGCAGTTCCTGTTCAACCTCGAGACCGAAGCGACTCTGCGCAACCTCGACGCGATGCTGCCGATCGCCAAGGCCAAGCTCGACGGGATCGTCTTCGGCCGCGTCGACTTCACGCTCTCGCGCGGGCTGCCGCGCAAGGCGATCAACGAGCGTCAGATCACCGATGCGGTGCTGCAGGTCGCGCAGGCATGCGCCGCCAACGATCTCACCCTCGTGGTCGGCGGCTCGGTCGCGGTCGAGGCGGGCCCTGCACTCCGCGAGATCCGCGGCGTCCGGCTCGACCGGTTCGAGACCCGGAAGGTGATCTTCGACGGTTCGGCGGCGGAATCGCCGCTGTTCGATGCGGGCATCGCCAATGCCGTGGCGTTCGAGCTCGCCTGGCTCGAGAACAAGCGCGAATATTATCACGCGATCGCCGACGAGGACCTGTCGCGCATCCGGATGATCCAGGAACGCAGTTCCGACGCCACGATCAACCGGCTCGCGAGCGCGGCCGCCTGACCCATGCCACTGCACGAAGAAGTCTCGGCGCTGATGCGCGCCGTAGCCGCCGAGGTGGTGATGCCGCGCTTCCGCGGGCTCGCCGAACATGAAGTTGCGATCAAGAGCGCGGGCGAGATCGTCACCGTCGCCGATCGCGAGGCCGAGCTTCGTCTGCACGACGGGCTCATGGCGCTCGGGCTCGGCGCTCGGGTCCTCGGCGAGGAAGCGGTCGAGGAGGATCCCGCCCTGCTCGACGGCGTCGGAGAAGGGCTGGTCTGGCTGGTCGATCCGCTCGACGGCACCGCCAATTTCGCCGCCGGGCGCGCACCCTTCGGGATGATGATCGCGCTGGTCGAGAATGGCAGCACGGTCGCGGGGTGGATGCTCGATCCGCTGAGCGGCCGGCTCTGCCATGCTGTGCGCGGCATGGGCGCGACCTGCGACGGCGCGGTCGTCCGCGCCCGTCCGACCGGCGCGATACGCCCGCGCGCGGCGCTGGGCACGCACTTCCTCCCATCCGATCGGCGCGCGCGCGTCCACGCCCAGGCCGATCTGCACCTCGACGTCGTACCCGTCCCGCGTTGCGCCGCCGCGAGCTATCCCCGTCTCGTGCGCGGCGAGGATGACGTCGCCCTGTTCCAGCGCATCCTCCCCTGGGATCACGCCGCCGGCGCACTGTTCGTGACCGAGGCCGGCGGCATGGTCACGCATTGGGACGGCTCCCCTTGGCGCGTCGGCGGTCCTGGACGCGGCGTGCTCGCTGCCGCAACTCCCCGGCTGTGGGAACGCGCTGCCGATGTCCTGCTGAGTCCGGCGGCCGGACTCGTCGAAAGAGATCGCCTCGCCGCATGATTGCTCGCTGGAAGCTTCTCACGGGCTGCGCGCTCGTCTCAGCTGTGCCCGTGCCCGTCGCTGCGCAGATCGCCTCTCCGGTCGCGACGACGCAGCAGGCGACCAATCCGCTCGCGCGCGGCGCCGCCGCGGCGCAGGTGGCCGTCCCACCCAGCGAAGTCGCCCCTTATCAACCGACGGTGATCGAGGCGCCCGTTCCCGATCCGTCCGAGCAACCACGGGAGGTGCCCGCGAAGCCGACACCACCGACGCCTCCCAGCGAGTTCGAGGCCTTCGTATCGGCCGCGGCGGGCACGCCGCTACGGCGTTTCGGCGCCGAGCTGCTCGTGCCCGGTGCGCGCGACTTCACCGCCGGGCCGAGCGCCACCGTGCCGCCCGACTATCGCCTCAACCCCGGCGACCAGCTGCTCCTCGGTCTCACCGGCTCGGTCCAGGCGGCCAATCTCCGGCTGACGATCGACAGCGAGGGGCGCATCTTCGTTCCCCGGATCGGCGCGATCGCGCTCGCGGGCGTGCGCTACGGCGATCTGCACGACGTGATCGCGCGGCGCGTCTCGCGGCAATATCGCGGCTTCCAGCTCGAAGTGACCGTGGCGCGGCTGCACGGCGTGACCGTCTACGTCACCGGCTTCGCCGCGATGCCGGGCTCCTACACCGTCGGCAGCCTGTCGACCCTGGTCAACGCCGTGCTGGCATCGGGCGGCCCGGCCGCCGGCGGCAGCTTCCGCTCGATCCAGCTGCGCCGCGGCGGCCAATTGGTCTCGGATTTCGATCTCTACGACCTGTTGCTCAAGGGCGACCGCAGCGGCGACGCGGTGCTCCAGAACGGCGACGTCATCTACATCGCCCCGGCAGGCGAGCAGGTCGCGGTGATCGGCAGCGTCAACCGCGAGGCGATCTTCGAGGTCGGCCCCGGCGAGACGCTCGACGATGCGATCCGCTACGCGGGCGGCGTCAACACCGTGGCCGATGCCAGCCGGCTGATGGTGTTCGACTCGCTCGGCCGCGAGCAGACCGGCTGGGAGCAATTGAGCGCGGCGGAAGCGGGAACCCGGAAGGCGCGCCGCGGCGACATCGTCCGCGTGCTCTCCAATGTCGGCATCGCCCGCCCGCTCGCGCAGCAATCGGTGCTGGTCACGATCAGCGGCGAAGTGTCGAAGCCCGGCCGCTATTATTTCAAGCCCGGCACCAGCCTCTCCGAAGTGGTGGCCGAGGCCGGCGGGCTGACGCCGCAGGCCTTCCCCTATGCCAGCGTCATCACGCGCGAGAGCGTCAAGGCGCAGCAGCAGCAGAGCTTCGAGCGCGCCGTGGAGGATGTCGAGCTTTTGCTCACCTCGCAGCCGGTCACTTCGGCCAATCGCGCCCAATTGGTCCAGCCGGCCAATCTCGCGCTCGTCCGCTCGATCGTCGAGCAATTGCGCGAGCGCAAGCCCAGCGGGCGGCTGGTGTTCGACCTGCCGGTGACCGCACGCGCGCTGCCCGCCGAGCTGATCCTCGAGAATAACGACACCATCTACGTCCCGCCGCGACCGGTGACGGTCGGCGTGTTCGGCGCGGTGCCGACGCCCGCTTCCTTCGCCTGGCGCGAGGGTGCGACGATCGGCGACTTCGTCCACTCGGCGGGCGGCGTGCAGAAGCTGGGCGACAAGAGCGAAATCTTCGTCGTCCGCGCCAACGGCACCGTGCTGGCGGACGGCAAGCGCGTGCTGCGCGCCCCCGCTCTGCCGGGCGACCTGGTCTATGTCCCCATCGACGCGAACCGCGGCGAGTTCTGGGCGCGGCTGCGCGACATCACCGGCACCCTGTTCGGCGGGCTGGTCGGCGCGGCCTCGATCAAGGGGCTGGCCAATTGAGCCTGATCGCGATCCTGGCGGAGCCGCGTCGGCGGCGGATCGGCTATGCGGTGCTGGCCGTCGTCCTCGCTTTGCTCTGCCTCTTCCCGCAGCCCTTCGTCGCCCGCGCCAAGCTGGTGCCGCAGGACAATAACAGCATCGGGCTCGGCTCGATGATGAACGCGCTGGGCGGCCAGCTCCAGGGTTTCGCCGCGCTGTTCGGCGGCGCCAAGCAGCCGATCGACATGTACCTCGCGATCGCGCGCGGCACCGAAGTCACCGACGCCGTGATCGGCAAGCTCAAGCTGGTGGGCCCCGACGGCTATGCCAGCCAGGACCGCGCCCGCGTCGCGCTGGCGAAGAAGGCCGACATCCACTCGCTGACCGGCGGGATCGTCGAGGTCGAAGTGCGCACCCACGACGCCGCGCAGGCCGAGGCGATGACGCGCGCTTATGTCCAGGCGATCAGCGACCGGATCATCGCGCTCGGGCGCGACCGCGTCCGCCGCAAGCGCGAGGTGGTGCAGGAGCGCTTCAAGGAGGCGGCCGGTCGCGTGGTGAGGAGCGAGGCAGCGCTGAACGACTTCCGGCGCCGCAACCGGCTCGCCGAGCCCGAGGCGCAACTGGGCTCGGCGCTGTCGCTGCGCGCGGGGCTCGAGGCGCAGCTCCAGGCGAAGCTCGTCGAGCTGCAGACGCTCCAGCGCTTCCAGGGCGAGGAGAATCCGCAGCTCCAGGCAGTCCAGTCCGAAGTCGCCTCGCTGCGCGGTCAGATCGCGCGCACCGCGAGCCCGAGCGCGGGCGTCGCCGGCCCCAACGTCGCCGGCCTGTCCGAGGTCTCGGGCGAATATCTAAACCTCTATCGCGACTATCGCTTCGCCCAGGCGCTGTACGAGGTCTATGCGCGCTCGTCCGAAGAGGTCGCGGTCGAGACGCTCGCGGCGGAGACCGCGTCGGACGTGCAGCTGATCGAAGCGCCGCGGCTCGACTCCGACCGCAAGTACAATGTCCCCGCAGTCGCGCTGCTCGCGCTGCTGATCGCGCTCGCTTTGTTCACCGAGCTCTACGCGCCCGCGACCGGTATCGACCTCCGTCTCGGACGCAAGGCCGCGCAATGACCCCCGAGCTGTCGATCGTCATCCCCTGCTACAACGAGGAGGAGAATGTCCGCGCGATCTGCGCCGCGGTGACCGCCGAGGCGGTGCGGCACGCGCGCTCGCACGAGATATTGCTGATCGACAATTGCTCCACCGACGCCACCCGCGAGCATATGCGCGCGCTCTGCGCCGAGGATCCGCGTATCCGCGCGATCTTCAACAACCGCAATTACGGCCAGATGCGCTCGCCGACCTATGGCATCTACCAGGCCGAGGGCGCGGCGGTGATCGGCATGTGCGCCGACTTCCAGGATCCGCCCGCGATGATCGGCGAATTCGTCCGCCAGTGGCGCGCGGGCGCGCAGATCGTGCTCGGACAGCGGCGATCGGAGCGCGCATCGCCGCTGCTGGGCGCCACGCGCCGGCTGGGCTACGCCTTCCTGCGCAGGTTCGGCGACTATCCGGTGATTCCCGGCGCGACCGGCTTCGGCCTGTTCGACCGCGCGGTGGTCGACACGCTGGCGGCGTGGAACGAGCCCGAGCCCTTCTTCCGCGGCATGCTCGTCGAGAGCGGCTTCCGGCTCGCCGTGGTGCCTTTCGACCGGCCCGAACGCGTCGCGGGCACGAGCAAGAACGGCTTCGGCGCGCTCGCGTCCTTCGCGCTGTCGGGGCTGGCCGGATCGGCCAAGTCGTTGCTGCGGGCACCGATAGCGCTCTCGTTCGTCGCGGGAGGAATCGCCTTGCCGCTTCTGGCCGCAGCGGCAACCGCCGCTCTGCTCGGCGGCCCTAGCCTCGCCCTGCTCGGCTTCGCGATCGCCTTCGCCATGTTCGCCATCGTCCTGCTGTTCCTCGGCCTGATCGGCGATCAGGTGCGCATGCTCGCCGAGCGCAGCCGCAACGTGCCGCTGGTGATCGAGGCCGAGCGTATCAACTTCCCCCCCGAGCGCGCGCGCCCCGCCATGCGCACCCTGATCCGGCGGCCGTGAACGGGCGCCTGCGCCTCCTGCCCGAGCTGCTGCTCGCGCTCGCCGTGGTTGCGAGCCTGGCGTCCACCGCTTTGTGGTTTCGTGCGACCGGCTATCTGCCGCAGCCCTTCGTGTTCGACACCAACGACACCTTCATGGACTGGTTCAACACCGCTTATTGGGCCAACCACCCGGGTGCGTACGACGTCTGGCGGAGCATCTATCCGCCGCTCTCCTTCGTGTTCCTCGACATCTTCAGCCTGCCAGGCTGCTATCTCCAGTCGCCCTTCCACGCCCGCGACTGCGACTGGCTCGGCCGGGCGGTGATCTTCGCCTTCTACCTGCTCGACGTGCTGCTCGTCTGGCTGAGCTTCCGCCGCATCGACCCGCGCACCGCGCCGATGCGCACGATCGCTTTCGGCCTGGGACTCCCCCTGTTGTTCACGCTCGAGCGCGGCAACCTCATCCTCGTCGCCTTCGCCGCCTTCGTCATCGCGCACGGTCCGCTGGTAACGCGCGGCCCGTGGCGCTGGCTGGCCGCAGCGGCGACGATCAACTTCAAGCCCTATCTGCTCCTCCCCGTGCTCGCGCACGCGGTGAAGCGCGACTGGCGGGCGCTCGAACTGGCGGGGATCGCGACGGTCTTCGTCTATCTCGTCACCCTGGCGATCGTCGGCGCCGGCACGCCGATGGAGCTGGTCGCCAACACCGCCAACTGGGTGGTGTTCCAGAGCGGGCAGGTGTGGAACGAGATCCATTATTCGACCAGCTATGCGCCGCTGCTGCTGGTGCGGAACTCGCAGATCCCGGTGCTCCAATTCGTGCCCTCGCGCACCGTCGAGACCATCGAGTTCCTCGTCCCCATCGTGATCCGCGCGAGCCAGCTCGTCGCGTTGCTGGCGCTGGCGGGCGCGTGGCTCCAGCCCAGGGCGCTGCCGCTCCACCGCATCTCGACGATCCTGCTCGCCGCCTATCTCGTGACGCAGTCGCCCGGCGGCTACACCCAGACCTTCCTGCTCTTCCTCGTGCTGCTCGAGCCGTGGAAGGGCGCCAGCCCGATCGTCGCGATCACCTGCGCCTATCTGCTCTGCCTCGTCACCGATTGGCCGCTCTCGACCGTGCTCGAACTCTCGACCAACAGTTGGCTGAGCGGCCGACCGGTGACGCCGAGCTTCGGGCTCGCGATCGGCCATTTCGTGCGGCCGGGGCTGGTGGCGCTGATCCTCTGGGCGCTGGCGATCGACAGTCTCGTTCGGGTGGCGCGCGCGCACCGGACGCATCGTCCGTCGCTCTGGCTGGTACCGGCATGATCTTCGAGCAGGACATGGCGGCGATCAGCGCCGCGCTCGCCCCGCTCTGGCCGCGGCTTTCCGGCGCGCGGATCTTCATGACCGGGGGCACCGGTTTCATCGGCCGCTGGATGCTCGAGGCGCTCGCGCGTTCGGGCATCGATGCCGAGGTCACGCTGCTCAGCCGCGATCCCGAAGGCTTCAGGGCACGCGCACCGCACCTCGCCGCGCGCTTCCGGCTCGTCGCCGGCGACGTGACGCGCTTCCCCGTGCCCACCGCCGACTATACGCACGTCATCCACGCCGCCACCGATGCGAGCGCGGCGCTCAATGCCAGCGATCCACGGCGGATGTTCGACACGATCGTCCAGGGCACCCGGAACGCGCTGGATCTCGCCAATAGCTGCGGCGATGCGCGCTTCTTCTTCCTCAGCTCGGGCGCGGTCTATGGCGCCCAGCCGCCGCACGTGACGCATGTCGCAGAGGACTGGCGCGGCGGGCCGGACCCGTGCGATCCGCTTTCGGCCTATGGCGAGGGCAAGCGCGCGGCGGAGATGCTCTGCGCGATCTATGCCAGGCAGTTCGGCCTCGACGTCGTCAATGCGCGCATCTTCGCGTTGCTCGGCCCCCTGCTCTCACTCGACATCCATTTCGCGGCGGGCAATTTCATCCGCGACGCGATGCAGGGGCGGACGATCCGCGTGGTCGGGTCGGGCGAGGCGGTGCGCTCCTATCTCTACGCCGCCGATCTCACCGTCTGGCTCTGGACGCTGCTGATCGCCGGTCAGCCCGGTACCGTCTGCAATGTCGGATCGGAGGAAGCGATCTCGATCGCCGACCTCGCCCGCCGCACCGCGGCCTTGCTCGGCGGCCCGGGCGTCGAGATCCTCGGCAAGCCCGATCCCGGCTGGAATCCCGGCCGCTACGTGCCTTCGACCGCACGCGCGCGCGCCGAGCTCGGCGTCGCCGCGACGGTCAAGCTCGACGACGCGATCCGCCGCACCGCGCTCTCCAACGGATGGAAACCATGACCCTAGTGAAGCTCGCCGACTGGGTGGCCGACAGGCTCGCCGCGCACGGCGTCGACCATGTCTTCATGCTCACCGGCGGCGGCGCGATGCACCTCAACCACGCGCTCGGTACGCATCCGAAGCTCGCCACCACCTTCACCCATCACGAGCAGGCGCTCGCGATGGCGGCCGAGGCCTATTACCGGCTGACCAATCGCCTTGCCGTGGTCAACGTGACCTCGGGCCCCGGCGGCACCAACGCGATCACCGGCGTCTATGGCGCCTATGTCGATTCGATCGGCATGCTGGTGATCTCGGGCCAGGTGAAGACCGAGACGACGGTGCGCGCCACCGGCCTGCCGCTGCGCCAGTTCGGCGACCAGGAGCTCGACATCGAGGAGCTCGTCCGCCCGATCACCAAATATGCGACGATGGTCACCGACCCGCTCAGCATCCGCTACCATCTCGAAAAGGCGCTCTACCTCGCCAAGTCCGGCCGCCCCGGTCCGGTCTGGCTCGACATCCCGCTCGACATACAGGCGGCGAAGATCGATCCATCGCAACTGGTGGGCTTCGATCCAGCCGAACTCGACGAGCCGTGGAAGGCGACTGATCTTAACGCCACCGCCCGCGCCATCCTCGACAAGCTCCGGACCGCCGAGCGTCCCGTCGTCTTCGCCGGCAGCGGCGTGCGGCTGAGCGGCGCCTATGCCGACTTCCTGCGCCTGATCGAGAAGCTAGGCGTCCCCGTCGTCACCGGCTGGAACGCGCACGACGTGCTGTGGAACGCCCACCCGCTCTATGCCGGCCGCCCCGGCACGGTCGGCGATCGCGGCGGCAACATGGTCACGCAGAGCGCGGATCTGCTGCTCATCCTCGGCAGCCGGCTCAACATCCGCCAGGTCAGCTACAATTGGAAGACCTTCGCGCGCGAAGCCTTCAAGATCTGGGTCGACATCGACCCCGTGGAACTGCGCAAGCCCACCGTCACGCCCGACATGCCCGTCGTCGCCGATCTCGCCGACCTGATCCCGGCGCTCCTCGAAGCGCCCTACGAGGGGCCCGCGTCCGCGCACGGCGAATGGCTGGAATGGTCGCGCGAGCGCGTCTGGAATTTCCCGGCCGTGCTCCCCGAATATCGCAACCACGGCCCCGCCGTGCACCCCTATGTCGCAATGGACGCGCTGTTCGCCCGGCTCGGCGAGGACGACGTCGTCGTCACCGGCAACGGCAGCGCCTGCGTGGTCAGCTTCCAGGCCGCCGAGATCAAGCGTGGCCAACGGCTCTGGACCAATTCGGGCTGCGCGACGATGGGCTACGACCTGCCCGCCGCGATCGGCGTCTGCGCCGCGACCGGCGGCAGGCAACGCGTGATCGCGATCGCCGGCGACGGCAGCATCATGATGAACCTGCAGGAGATGCAGACCATTGCGGGCTACGGCCTGCCGGTGAAGGTCTTCCTGATCAACAACAACGGCTATGTCTCGATCTTCCAGACCCACCGCAATTTCTTCAACGGCGTCGAGGTCGGCGGAGGCCCGAAGAGCAACGTCACCTTCCCCGATTTCTCCAAGGTCGCGGCGGCGTTCGGCTTCGCCTATTTCCGCGCGGATTCGCACAACCAGCTTCCCGGCGCGATCGAGGCGGCGCTGGCCGCCGACGGTCCGGTGGTCTGCGAGATCTTCGTCGACGAACATGTCGCCTTCGCACCAAAGCTCAGCGCCAAGGCGCATCCCGACGGCCGGATAACCTCGCCGCCGCTCGAGGATCTCTCGCCCTTCCTCCCGCGCGAGGTGCTGCGCGAGAACATGCGCGTCGCGCTGCTGGAGGAGGAATGATGCCACGCGCCGAACGTCCGCTCCGCTTCATGCTGGCCGGCGCGGCGAACACCGCGTTCGGGCTGGCGATCTATCCGCTGCTGCTGTGGAGCGTGCCGGCGTTCCATACGCATTATCTGGTCGCGCTCGCCGCCGCCCAGGCGATCAGCCTGTGCTTCGCCTTCGCGACCTACAAAATCGGCGTGTTCCGCACCCGCGGCAACGTCGCGCGCGAGTTCGGCGCCTTTTCGAGCTTCTATCTGTTCAACTATGCCGCCAACTGGGCCGCGCTGCCGCTGCTCGTCGAATTGGGCGGCGTGCCCCCGATCGTCGCACAACTCGGCTTCACCGCCGCGCTGATCCTCGGCAGCTGGTTCTGGCACAGCCGCGTCACCTTCCGATCCGCCGGAGACCTGGCATGAGCGAATTCCTCCACCGCGCCTGCCCGGCCTGTGGTGCCAGCCACACGCGCGAGGAAGCGCACAGCCCGGTCCGCGCCGAGACGATGAACGTCGAGGCATTGCGTCCCTATTGGTCGGGGCTGTTCAGCGAGAAGCGCTTCTTCACCTATCATCGCTGCCTCGGCTGCGGGCTGCTCTACAATCCGCGCTTCTTCGACGGCGCGCGGCTCGGTGAGCTCTATTCGAGCATGGCGCCCAACATGGAGATCGTCTCGAACGATGCCATCGCGGCCACCCAGAAGGGCTATTTCGACGCAGCCGCGGCGCATGCGCAGCTCGACGGCGGCTATCTCGAAATCGGTCCCGATACCGGCCATATCGTCCGCGAGGCGGCGACGCGCGGCACCTTCGCGCATTTCTGGCTGTTCGAGCCCAATCGCGCGATCCACGAGACGCTGGTCGCCTCGGTGGACGGACGGCCGGCAAGCGTGCTCACCGACATGGACGACCTGTCGCCGGTGCCGGACGGATCCGTCGGGCTCGCGGTGATGGTGCATGTGCTCGACCACCTGCTCGATCCGCTGGCGATGCTGACCCAGATCCGCGCCAAGCTGCGGCCCGGCGGCACGCTGCTGATCGTGACGCACAACGAGAAGTCGCTGCTGCGCCGGCTGATGGGCATGCGCTGGCCGCCCTTCTGCCTCCAGCATCCCGAGCTCTACAATCCGGCGACGATCACCGCGCTACTCGGCCGCGCAGGCTATGCCGGCGCGCGCGTGACGCGCAGCCGCAACTATTTCCCGGTCGCGTTCCTCGCGCGCCAGGCGGCCTGGACCGTCGGGCTCGAGCTCGATCGGGTGCCGCTGCCCGCCTTCTCGCTCGGGCTGCGGCTGGGCAACATGTTAACTTTGGCGACTGTCGCCTAAACTACCGTCATCCCCGCGAAAGCGGCACCGGTGCATTGTGCGGCACGTCCGGGAGATGGGCCCCCGCCTTCGCGGGGGTGACGGAGGGATGGTTGGCTGCCGCCGAATAGTCCATGATCTGGGCGAGGGTGACCACGCGGGCATCCTCGCCCCGCCCGATCGCCTTGTGCCAGGCGACGATCCAGTCGAGCGCCTGTTCGAGGTTCAACGTCGGACGCCAGCCCAAAGCCGCGCGCGCCTTCGAGCAGTCGAGCCGCAACAATCCCGCCTCGTGCACGCGTGAAGCGGTATCGGCGACGGGCCTGGCCGCCTCGCCGCCCCAGGCCGCGCGCATGCGCTCGACGATCCACGAAACTGGCTGCGTGTCGTCGTCCGAAGGGCCGAAGTTCCACGCATCGGCGAACTGGCGCTCCCCGGCCAGCAGCCGTTCGGCGATCCGCAGATAGCCGCCCAGCGCTTCGAGCACGTGCTGCCATGGCCGCACCGCATTCGGCGAGCGGATCAGCGGCGCGGCGCCCGCCTCGAACGCGCGGATCAGGTCCGGCACCAGCCGGTCGCCGGCCCAGTCGCCCCCGCCGATGACGTTGCCCGCGCGTACCGTGGCGAGCGCGGGCCCTTTGGCGAAGAATGAGCTGCGATACGCCGCCGCGACCAGCTCGGCGCACCCCTTGCTGCTGCTATAGGGGTCGTGCCCGCCCATCGGGTCGTTCTCGCGATAGGGCCAGACCCATTCGCGGTTCTCGTAGCATTTGTCGCTGGTGACGCAGACGATCGCCTTGACGTCGGGCGCGCGCCGCGCGGCTTCGAGCAGATGCACCGTCCCCATCACATTGGTCGCATAGGTCTCGACCGGCTCGCGATAGGAGAGCCGCACCAGCGGCTGCGCGGCGAGGTGAAAGATCACTTCGGGCCGCGACGCCTCCACCACCGCGCGCACCGCGGCCAGGTCGCGGATATCGCCTTCATGATGCTCGATCAGCTCGCCGATGCGCGCCGCGTCGAACAGGCTCGGCTCGCTGGGCGGCGGCAATGCGAAGCCGGTGACCTCGGCGCCGAGCGCGTGCAGCCACAGGCTCAGCCAGCTGCCCTTGAATCCGGTATCGCCGGTGACGAGGACCCGGCGCCCGCGCCAGCCGTTCACCAGCGCTTCCACGGCGCGTTGCCCGCCTTCCACAATTCGTCGAGGTAGAGTTTGTCGCGCAGCGTATCCATCGGCTGCCAGAAGCCGTCGTGGCGATATCCCATCAGTTCACCGCCGCGCGCGAGCCGTTCGAGCGGGCCGGCCTCCCACACGGTATCCGGCCCGTCGACCAGGTCGAGCACCGAAGGATCGGCGACGAAGAAGCCGCCGTTGATCTGCCCGCCGTCGCCCGCGGGCTTTTCCTTGAAGTCGACCACCTTGCCCGCATCGAATTCGAGCGCGCCGAAGCGGCCGGGGGGCGAAACCGAAGTGATCGTCGCGCGCCGGCCGTGCGCCTTGTGGAAGTTTACCAGCGCGCCAACGTCGATGTCCGCCACGCCGTCACCATAAGTGAAGCAGAAGGGCTCGCCGGGATCGAGATAGGGGCGGATCGCCGCGAGCCGGCCGCCGGTCATCGTCGTCGCGCCGGTCTCCACCAGCGTGATCCGCCACGGCTCGCTGCGCGCATAATGGACCTCCATGCCGTTGCCGCCGCGCAGATCGATCGTCACGTCGGAGGTATGGAGGAAATAGTTCGCGAAGAACTCCTTGATCAGATAGCCCTTATAGCCGAGGCACACGACGAAGTCGTTGAAACCGCTCGCCGAATAGATCTTCATGATGTGCCAGAGGATCGGCATCCCGCCGATCTCGACCATCGGTTTCGGCCGCACCGACGTCTCTTCGCCGAGCCGGGTGCCCAGACCGCCGGCCAGGATTACGGTTCGCATCGTCACTCCACGTCATCACTTCAGCACGATGACGTTCCCCTCCCCCCCAGCCCGTAAGTCGCCCCGCGATTCCTGGACGCAGCGAGGCCTGCTGCTCCTGATCCTGCTGCTCGCGGCGGGGCTGCGCGTGCGCGGGATCGGCTTCGGGCTTCCCGCGCTCAACGATCCCGACGAGCCGCTGTTCATGATGACCGCGATCGAGATGCTGCGGAACCACAGCCTGAACCCAGGCTGGTTCGGCCATCCGGGCACGATCACCCTCTATTGCCTAGCGCTGATCAGCCTCGCCGTCGGCGTGATCGGCATCGCGACCGGCCGCTACGCCGATGCCGACGCCTTCGTGAGCGCGGTCTATGCGGACCCGGGGATCCTCTTCCTCCCCGCCCGGCTGTTCATCGCCACCTGCGGCGTGCTCTGCGTCTATCTCACCTGGCGGCTGGGCCGACGGATCGGCGGCACGCGGACGGGGCTGCTCGCGGCGGCCTTCCTCGCGGTCAACGCGGTGCATATCGACACTTCGCAGCTCATCCGCACCGACATCCAGGCCAGCGTCTTCATGCTGCTCTGCCTGTCGTCCACGCTCGCGATCGTCGAGCATGGCAGGCTGCGCGACTATCTGCTGGCGGGCATCTTCGTCGGGCTCGGCTGCGCCACCAAATGGCCCGCCGCCACGGTCGCGCTGAGCCCGGTCGCCGCGGGAATCTGGCGCATCGCCCGGGGCAGCCCGGATGGACGCAAGCTCCTGCTGTTCGCCGGCGCCGCGGTGGCGACGCTGTTCGTGGCGTCGCCCTATCTCCTGCTCGACTATCCCGCCGTCGTCCGCAATCTCACCGGCGAGGCGCGTCCGATGCATCCGGGCGCCACCGGCGGCGGCTTCCTCGCCAATCTGGCCTGGTATGCCGGTCCCCTGCGTACTTCCTTCGGCGCGGCGGGCGTCGCGCTCGCCGCGCTCGGCGCCATCCTGCTGCCGCTCCGCAACCGCGTGGCGGCGATCGCGCTGCTGCCGGGCATCGCCGCCTTCGCCGTGCTGATCTGCATCCAGGCGCTGCGCTGGGAGCGATGGCTGATCCCATTGCTCCCCTTCACGGCGATCGCCTGCGGTTATGCCGTACACGCGCTGGCGGACATGGTGCGCGCACGCACGGGGAGGCCGCTGCGCGCGCTCGAGCCGCTGGCCGCTCTGTTGCTCGTGTTCCCGATGCTGCACACGACCCAGCTCCGGGCGGTCGCGCGGGCCAACGATACCCGCCAGCTGGCCTCGGCCTGGATCCATGCGCACGTGCCGGCGGACAGCACGATCCTGGTCGAGCATGCGGCGATCGACCTGGTCTCCGGCCCCTGGAAGCTGCTCTTCCCGCTCGGCAGCGCCGGATGCGTCGATGCGCGCGCCGCGCTGGCGGGACGGATCCGTTATGCCGAAGTCGAGAAGCTGCGCTCGGGCAGTCCGATCGTCGACCTGGCGAGCGTCGACATGCCACGCCTCGCCGGCTGCCGTGCCCGCTACCTGATCCTGAGCCACTATGACCGCTATCGCGACGCGCGGACGAGCTATGCCCAGGAATGGCGGCGTTACGCGGCGCTCACCCAAGGGAGCGCGCTCCGCGCCGTCATAGCACCCGTCGACGGCCGGCGCGCCGGGCCGACCATCCATATCTTCGAGACCGTTCGACCGCCGTCTCCGCGATAGACCGCGGCGATAGACCGCGGCGGAATCCGTCGCGCCAGGATCCGGTTTCGCCGCGCCACAGCGGAAAGGGAGTCGTTGGCGACTTCCGACTCCAACTGTGTCCGAACTTTTCCCGAGAACCGGCCCAGCGACGACGCGGTGGCACACCTGATACCGTAACCACCTGATCTTGAAACAAATTCACTGATCCGGGGGCGCGACTTTCAGGTGCCTGCGCCGCGCAACAACGTCGAGCGTCTCCGCCGACGCACGCCTCGAGAGGCGGCGCGGCAGACAAACAGAGGACTGGTAATGATCAATCGAAGCACCACGATGGCCCGGCTGTTGCTCGGGTCCACTGCGATCTGCGCGGCCTTGCTGACGGCGCCTGCTCATGCGCAGGATGCAGGCGGCCAGGCAGCACCGGATCCCGCCCCCGCGGCGGAGGCTCCGGCCGCCACTACCCAGGAGCAGCCGGCACAGCTCGACACCGCCGAGCCGGTGCAGGCCGCCGCCGCGGAAGACGCCGCTTCCGACGAGACCATCGTCGTCACCGGCTCGCTCTTCCGCCGGACCAACACCGAGACGCCCTCGCCCGTCACCGTGCTTTCCGCGCAATCGATGGAGGAGCGCGGCCTCAACACGGTCGCCGAAGCGCTGCAGCGCGTTTCGGCCGGCAATGCCGGCACGATCACGGCCGGATGGAACAACGGCCACAATTTCGCGGCCGGCGCGACCGCCATCTCGCTGCGCGGCCTGACGGTACAGGCCACTTTGAGCATCTTCGACGGCCTGCGCATGGCGCCCTATCCGCTCGCGGACGACGGCCAGCGCAACTTCGTCGACCTCAACACCATCCCCAGCGCGATCGTCGATCGCATCGAAGTGCTGCGCGACGGCGCCTCCTCGACCTATGGCGCCGATGCGGTGGCGGGCGTGGTCAACGTCATCACCAAGAAGGAGGTGCAGGGGCTGCATCTCAACGGCTCGGCGGGCATCTCGCAGCGCGGCGACGCCGGCGAGCGCCGGTTCGACGCGACCTGGGGCTATGGCGATCTCACCGAGCACGGCTTCAACTTCTATATCAGCGGCGAATATCAGAAGCAGGACACGCTCTGGGCGCGCGACCGCGGCTATCCGTTCAACACCGCCGACTGGAGCAGAATCTGCAACGGCGCCGGCTCGTGCCTGCCGAATCTGAACGGGAACGGCATCAGTGCCGACGGTTCCGCCCGACTCTTCTTCAACCCGCCCGGCATCGCGCTGACGCGTCCCGTCACCACCGCCGGGGCCGAAACGGGCAGCGGGCGGTTCAGCTACCTGAATCCGGCGCTGGGATGCGGCCGGTGGTCGCCGGTACAACTCACGGCGGCGCAGCAGGCCGGATCGACGACCGCTCCGGCGGCCGGCAACGTCTGCGAGATCAACAACGTCGCGGCCTATGGCATGATCCAGCCCGAGATCGAGCGTTTCGGCGTCTCGACGCGCTTCACGGCGAATCTTGGCGAGAACCATCAGCTCTACGTCCAGGGCAATTTCTACCAGACGGACAGCTTCGCCACGCTGTCGGCCCTCAGCTTTCGCGGAACGCCGACCAACCCGACCAGCGGCGCAGGCCTCTACAATCTGATCTCCCCGGTCTATGTTTGCGCCACCGGCGTCGGCACGCTGAACGGCACGAACACCGGCTGCACCGCCGCCAACGGCAGGCTCAATCCCTACAATCCCTATGCCGCGGCGGGGCAGACGGCGCAGATGCTGTTCACGCCGGATCGTCCGCGTACCGACGAGACCTCGGCGCGCGCGCTGCGCGGCGTGATCGGCCTTTCGGGGTCGCTCGGTGAAGGGTGGGACTATTCGGCCGACTTCACGGCCTCGAACGTCAAGCTCAATCGAGTCCAGAACGGCTACGCGATCCCGCAGCGGATCATGGACGCGCTTGCCCGGGGCACGTTCAATTTCGCCAATCCCGATGCGAACCCCCAATCGGCTTGGGATTTCGTCATGCCGGCAAGCGTCACCGATTCGAACTCCGATCTCTGGCAAGGCACGGCGAGCGTCTCGCACACGGTGCTCGATTTGCCGGGCGGGCCGCTTCAGGCGGCGGCGGGCGTCGCCTATCGCCATGAATCGATCAATGCACCCAGCGCCAACCCGCAGAACGATGCGCATCCCTATGATCGCTATTACGGCGTCAACGCCGTGGGCACCGCGGGCAGCCGCAACGTCTTCTCGGCCTTTGGCGAGATCGGCGCGCCGATCGTCAAGCAATTCGAGCTGAACCTATCGGGTCGCTACGATTCCTATTCGACCGGCCAGAAGAACTTCTCGCCGAAGGTGGGCGCAAAGTTCACGCCGATCCCGCAGGTGGCGTTCCGCGGCACCTGGTCGAAGGGCTTCCGCATCCCCAGCTTCAACGAAGCATTTGGTCTCCCGACCACCGGGTTCGTCAGCCGTGGCGGCGGCACTTTCTGCACGACCTTCGCGGCCTTCTGCCAGGCGCACCAGAACAACAGCTATGCCACCGACCCGTTCTCGATCGGCCTGGTCAGCACCGGCAACCCGAAGCTCAAGCCCGAAAGGTCGCAGAATCTCACCTTCGGCGCGATCTTCGAGCCGATCCGCAATGTCAGCTTCACGATCGATTTCTGGCGGATCAAGGTCCGTGATCAGATCGTCGGCATCACCGACACGGGGCCCGCGGTTCGGCAATATTATCTGAACAACGGCGTCGTGAACATTCCGGGCATCGTCGTTACGCCCGGCACGCCGGACACGGCCTTCCCCGGCGCCTTGCCGCATATCGGGTTCATCGAGGCATCCTATGTCAATGCGAACCAGCAGGTGGTGCAAGGCGTCGACTTCGGCGCAAACGCCAGCTTCAACATCAGCGACGGCGTCAAGCTGGCCAGTTCGTTCGAGGCCTCGTACCTCGACAAGAACCACCTTACGATCCTGGACCCGTTCACGGGCGAAGCAGCCGAGCCGCTGAAATTCGAGGGCACGCTGAGCCCGTGCAACACCACATCGTGCTCGGGTTCGCCGCGCTGGCGCGCCAGTTGGCAGAACACGCTGACCTTCGGCGACACCACCGTGTCGGCGACCGCCTATTACACCGCCGGTTACGACGTGGCCCAGGTCGATTTCGGCGCCACGCCGGGCGACTGCGAGAGCGCGGTGGTGGCCGGTGCGCTAGCCTATCCCGATGGGTCCCCGGTTCAATGCCGTTCGAAGGCGATCTGGAACGTGGATCTCACCGCATCGCACAAGATCGGCGAGCAGTTCACCATCTACGCCAACGTGCTCAACCTGCTGGATACCGATCCGCCGTTCGATCCGAACGCGGCGTACGGCCTCTATGGCTACAACCCGGCCTGGGCCGGTCCGAACATCCTCGGGCGCTACTTCCGCCTGGGCGTCAAGCTCGACTTCTAGAGCAGGATGACTTGAGCTGGACCCATTCTCCCTCCGTTCGTTTCGAGCGAAGTCGAGAAACGGGTCTCAAGCGCGTGTAAGGTTTCTCGACTTCGCTCGAAACGAACGGGGGAAGGTAAAGTCATCAGACTCTAGAAGGATCGGCGACCTCTTGGGGGCGGCGGCAATCGCCGCCCCTTCTTTTTGCCCGTCAGACGACGGGATGGGCGACCAGCACCCCGCGCAGCCGAGGCGCTACAGCCGCGCGGTTCGCGCCAGCCGTTCGCGCAGCAACCGGGAATATCGCGCGCTGACGCTGAGCCGGGTCCCACAGCGCAACTCCACTTCCACGATCCTGTTTCCGTCCCGCTTGAATGCGGCGATCTGCGTCAGCTGCACGAAGGACGACCGGTGCACGCGCACCAGGCCATGGGGATCGACCCGCATCTCCAGGTCGTACATCTTCAATCGCGCCATATGGGTCCGCTGCTCGGTGTGCAGCAGGACATACTCGCCCTGCGCCTCTATCCGCGTGATCGTGCCGATCGGCACGAAGACCGCCCCACCGACCGTCTTGACCCAAAGCCCTTCGCGCCGGTGGCCGCCATCGGCATTGGACCTGTCCGCGGCGAGTCCCTGGCTCGCCAGCCTGTTATAGCGCGCGCGCTCCACCGCCGCGCACAGGCGGTCGAACGCCACGGGCTCGAGCAGATAGTCGGCCGCGTTGCAGGAGAAGGCGTCCGCCGCCCAATCGCGGGAGCGCGCCACGAAGACGATCTCGACGTCCCGCGCCGCCGAAGCGACGTCGAAGCCGCTGCCGTCGGGCATGTCCACGTTCACGATGAGAAGGTCGGGCCGCATCGCGCCGACGGCCTTGCGCGCATCGGCCCCCGAATGCATGGCGCCGATGATTTCGACCCCCGGCATGGCGGTCAGCATCCTGCGAAGCCGGTCGAGGCCTCCCGGCCAATCCGCCAGCAGTATGCGGATCGCTCGCCCTCGCCGCAGGATCTCGTCGCCGGCATGGTCCGCCAAATAGGCCGTGCTGTTCATCTGGCGCACCTCGCGGTTGAGTCACAGCCGCTCTTCGCGAGCACCGTCCGGACGCTCCGCAACCCGACCGCCGCCTTTCAACCACAGTTTCTCCGCCGGGCACCAGACGCGCCCGCCGGCTTCGTCGCTCGCGGCTCCGTCCTGGTCGAAAATCCACGGCGCGGCACGCCTCAACAGCTTTCTTCTCTTCGTGGCTTCGTGCCTTTGTGTGAGATCATTTTTGACTCACACGAAGACACAAAGGCACGAAGACAGAAAGCCCGATCCTACAGCCAGAGATCGGGATGGTATTCCGGCATCTTGAAATGGTGCAGCGCCATGCCGGCCCATTCGTCCTGGTCGGTTGCGAGCAACGCGGCCTCCGCGTCGCCCCCCGGCGCGCGGCGCTCGCCCGCATCGAGATAGCCGTGCATCAGATCATCGCTGCCGGCGGCCGAATAGTGATCGTCGAGCCCCGCCACGTGCCCGAGCTCGTGCATCACGACGGTGAGCAGGTCGATGCCCGCGGGGCCATTCCCGTCGGTCGCCGCGAATTCCAGATCGTCGAGCGGCGTCGCGTCGAGGAACCAGCCGAAGCCGGCGCCGTCATCGTCGATCCGCACGCCCTTGCTGGTGTGGAGCCCCAGATCGAGCCCGGCGAGCCCGTCGACCGCGAAGTCCGTGCCGCGCATCGCCGCGATCTGCTCGGCGCTCGCGCCCGCATCAACCCAACGCAGGATCGCGGCCTCGACCATGTCGTCGAGCGCGGCCTGGCTGAGCAGGGGGCCGTCGCCGGCCGAGCCGTCCGCCACCGAACCCGCCATCAGCGGCACCGGATTGTCCGGGGTCAGCGCGACACCCGCGCTCGGCGCGGTCGCTCCGGCGGTCTGGGAGACGACGATGTTGGCCGTCGTCGCCACCGGCGTGTTGCCGTTGGCGTTCCAGGTCGCCACCGCATCGTCGTCGAGCCCCGCTCCGCCTTCGACGAAGCCCTGCAGGAAGATGCGGGGATCGGACGAGCCGTCCAGATCCGAGGTGCGCAGCCGCAGCAGGTTGGTGGGACCGCCGGCGAGGACATCGTTGTTGACGATGTTGGCATAGACCTGGGCGGTCTCGCCCGCCGACGAGGAACCGGCGGTGATGTTGATGTCGGCGAGCGCGCCGGTGTTCGAATCGAGGACATTGTTGTCGAGCGTGAGATCGAGCCGCGCATTGCCGAAACGCGCCTGCGCCTCGATCGCCGAGGCGTTGTTGCCGGCGCCCATGGTGACATTGTTGTCGCGCACCTCGACGATCGCGGTGCTGCCCGTATCCTGCGGAAGGATGCGGATGCCCGAGCCGCTCGCATTGGCGATGACGTCGTTGTCGTTGATCCGGCCCTCGATGTCGGCACCGCCAAAGGCCGTGACGTTGATCGCATTGCCGCCGCGGCTCTGCACGGTGTTGCCGATGACGTTGAACGCATATTGCGCGGTGCCGCCGGCATTGAGGTCGATGCCGCTGCCGATGTCGGCTTCGGTGTCGATCAGGTTGTTGACGATGTCGACGCTGACGACCGAATCGTGGTCGCCGATGACCTGGATCGCCTGCGTCCGCAGCCGTACGAAATCGCTGTCGACGATGTCGATGTTGGTGACCGGCGCGCCCGCGGCGCTGCTGAAGCTGCGGAACTGCAGGCCGCCATCGCCATTGGGATTGACCGGACCGCCGCCCAACACCGTCTGGCTGTCGCGGATGGTGACGTTGTCGAGCACCAGGTTGAGGTCGACATCGGTGTTGACGATGTCGAGGCCGTTGGTCTCCGAGAAGGAGATGTCGGTGTTCGAGATCGAAGAATCGCCCGAGAGGTTGCTGAACTCGAGCCCGCTCTCGTGCACGGCGTTGCCGGCCTGGGTGATGCTGCTGTCGCTCATCACGAAGTCGGCGACGTTGATGCCGACCACGCCGCTGTCCGCGGCGCCGTTGATGTCGACATTGTCGAACGACGCGCCGTTCACTCCGCTCAGATAGATCGCCGCGTTCGAATTGCTCACGTCGAGATCGGTCGAGGTGCCGTGGACCAGGTTGGCGTTGGTGAGCGTCATGTCGGCGATGCTCACCTCGGCCGTGTTGATCAGCTCGATGCCGCGCACGCCGATATTCTGGATCGTGCCGCCCGAGCCGTCCGCCCCGGTGCCGGTGACGTGCAGCCCGCCCGCCGAGCCGGTGCCGTTGAGCCGGATGGCATAGGCGCCGCCATCGGCCGAGACGCTCTCGAAGGTAAGGTCGGCGGCGCCGATCGCGGTCCCGCTGACGTTCACGGCGACACCGGTGGTCGAGGTCACGTTGTTGCCCGCCCCCGTGGCGGTCACCGAGCCGCCGCCGCTGGCGTTGAGGCCCGCACCGCTGGTGGTGGTGATGTCGAACCCGCCGCCCAACGCCAACGCACCGCTGTTGCCGGTGAAGTTCACCGCGGTGGCCGCGCCGGTCGAGACGGTGCCGCCGCCGGCGAAGCTGGCGGTGAGCGAGGCGCCGGTGATGTCGATGCCGCCGTCGGCGTGCACGCCGGTGATCGTCGTCGCGCCGGTGACGGTGAAGCTGCCGCCGACCCCCGCCAGGTCGATCGCGCCGCCCGTCGAGGCGGTCGAGGTCGCGCTGTTGAGCGTGACGTCGAGCGTGCCGCCCTGGTCGATATCGACGATCTGGCCGGTGCCCGACTTGCCGACGTCGCTGATCGTCAGGCTGCCGACGCTGCCGCCGCCATCCGCGATGCCCGCGCCGGTGGTGTCGCCGATGTCGAGCCCAGACACGGCATTGTTCTGGGCGAGGTCGACGCCGTTGTTGGTGCCGCCGGTGGTGACGATGGTCGGCCGGCCGGTGCCCTGCTCGATCGTCTCGGCGCCGATCACCAGGTCCTGCCCGCCGCCGACCAAGGTCTGGCCGTCGAGCAGGTTGATGCCGTCGGCCTCGGAATAGGTGCCGGTGCCCTCGCGCAGATAGACGGTGTCGCCGGTGCCGGGACCGTCGGGCGTACCCTGCGCCGCGTTGAACGCCGCGAGCGAAGTGAACGGATCGGCCTGGGTACCGAGATTGGCGCTGCCGACCGCGGCATTGTCGATGAACCAGACCTGGGTGGCAGAGACGTCGATCGTCACCGTCGCGGTGTCGGTCTCGCCCTCGGAATCGGTGAGGGTATAGGTGAAGCTGTCGGCGCCGCTGAAGCCGGCGGGCGGCTCGTAGCTGAACGAGCCGTCGGGATTGACGGTGACCGTGCCCCCGTTCGCCGAAGTCGCGTCGAAGGCAGTGACCGAAGCCTCGCCCGGCCCGGTGCCGACGCCGCCATCGTCGCTGTCGTTGGCGAGCACGCCCTCGCTCGCATCGACGGTGAGGGTGACGTTGCCGGTCACCGCATAGCTATCGTCGGCCGCGTCGGGCGGGAGGTTGTCGGCCTCGCCGGTGATGGTGACGGTGACGTCCTGCGTCGCGGTGCCGCCGTTGCCGTCGTCGATCGTGACGGTGTAGGTCTGGGTGAGCGTCTCGCCTTCGTCGAGGAAGTCGATCGCGCTGTCGTCGACTTCGAAATGCCAGCCGACATTGTCGCCGGCCTGGTTGACGGGATCGAGGCTGAAGGTGCCGAGATAGCCGACGTCCTGGGGCGCGAAGCTGGCGCTGTGCGTGTCGCTGAGATCGAGGTCGTCGAACGCGATCGCGCCGCTGTCCTCGTGCGTGAAGGCGTTCTCGTCCGGATCGTTGTTGGGCAATTCGGTGACCGCGCCCGAGGCGTCGGTGCCGCCCGCGTCGATCGTCGGCGCGTCGTTGGTGCCGGTGACGGTGATGTCGATCGTCGAGGCGGACGTCGCGCCATGCTCGTCGGCGATCGAATAGCTGACGGTCACGACAGCGCTCTCGCCCACTGCGAGATAGTCGAAATCGGTGCCGGGGACGAACTGCACCTGGTTGGCGACCACCGAGGCGCTGCCCTGGCCCGCAGGGGCCGAGGCGGTAGTGACGGTGAGCACCGCGCCATCATCGGCATCGCTGTCATTGGCGAGCACGTCGATCACGACGCCGGCATTCTCGCTCGTCGTCGCGGTGTCGGGGTTGGCGACCGGTCCGTCATTGGTGCCGGTCACGGTGACGTCGATCGTCGAGGCGGATGTGGCGCCATGCTCGTCGGCGATCGAGTAGCTGACCGTGACCACGGCACTGTCGCCCAGCGCGAGATGGTCGAAGTCGGTGCCGGGGTCGAACTGGACCTGGTTGGCGACGACCGAGGCGGTTCCCTGCCCGGCGGGTGCCGAGGCAGCGGTGACGGTGAGCACCGCGCCGTCATCGGCGTCGGTGTCGTTGGCGAGCACGTCGATCAGCACGCTGGCATTCTCGCCGGTCGCGGCGACGTCGGGATTGGCGACCGGGCCGTCATTGGTGCCGGTCACGGTGACCTGGATCGTCGAGGCGGACACGGCGCCATGCTCGTCGGTGATCGAGTAGCTGACCGTCACCACCGCGCTGTCGCCCACCGCGAGATGGTCGAAATCGCTGCCGGGATCGAACTGGACCTGGTTAGCGACCACCGAGGCGCTGCCCTGGCCCGCGGGCGCGGAGGCAGTGGTGACCGTCAGCACCGCGCCATCGTCCACATCGGTGTCGTTGGCGAGCACGTCGATCAGCACGCTCGCATTCTCGCCGGTCGCCGCGGCGTCCGGATTGGCGGCGGGCGCGTCGTTCAGCCCGGTGATGTTGAACGTCAGGCTCGCCGTGTCCGAGGCGCTGCCGTCGGAGACCGTATAGGTGAAGCTGTCCTGCGCGACCTGGCCCTGGGCGAGCGTCTGCGCATTGGCATTGAGCACGTAATTATAGGTGCCGTCGGCGGCGAGCGTCAGCGTGCCATAGGTGCCGTTGAACACGCCGGGGGTGACGCTGAGCGCGTCGCCTTCGAAATCGAAATCGTTGTCGAGCACGCTCGCGGCGCCGCTGCTGTAGGAGACGTCGTCCTCGTCGAGCGCGGCCAGGTCGTTGAACGCGATCGGCGCGTTGTTCGCGGTGAGATCGATGGTGACGTCGGCGAATTGCAGTCGCTCGACCGAGACCAGCAGGTCGCTGCCGTCCGCGCCGGTGCCCGGCCCGCCGGGGCCGTTATGGACCACGCTGGCGAGCGGGCCGAAACTGGAGATCGAATATTCGAACAGCGATCCCGAATAGACCGCGGTATCGGTGCCCGCGCCGCCGTCGATGATGTCGAAGCCCGCGCCTCCGGTCAGCGTATCGTTGCCGATGCCGCCGGAGAGAATGTCGGTGCCGTCGCCGCCCGAGAGAATGTCGTCGCCATTCTCGCCCGACAGCTCGTCGTCCCCGTTGCCGCCGCTCAGCGTGTCGTTGCCGGTGCCTCCCGCGATCTCGTCATTGCCGTCTTCGCCGTAGAGCGTGTCGTTGCCTTCATCGCCCCTGATATCGTCGTTGCCGGTTCCGCCATAGATTGTGTCGTGTCCGCCGCGCCCGAAGAGATGGTCATTGCCACCCAGGCCGTAGATCGTGTCGTCACCGCCGGAGCCGTGGATGGTGTTGTTGCTGTTATTGCCGGTGTAGATAGGCACATCCGTCTCCTTTGGTTGTCACGCAGAACGCAGCCAGTACGCGTCGACAGGCGCACGGAATCACAATTGCAACGTCCGCCCATGGCGGCCCGTGCTTTCCGGAAATATTGCTGTGACTCCAATCCCCTGCCCAATCGCGCCATTCGAAATCTCGAACGAAACTTTGCCCCGCGCGACTCGATCTTATTTCGTATCGGAACACGGGCAGGTTACTCGCCGATGACTTCGAGTCCATAGAAAATGATCTGGACCGAACCGGCTTCGGAACGATCTGATTCGAAGGGAAATATCCGCAGCCCCACCTGCGGCGGTCGCGTGGCTAGCCGCGAAACGCCCAGCGGATCGTGCGCGCGATGCCACCCGTGCCGAGCCGGACCGCGGGCGCGGCGAGGCCGGGCCCCGAAAGTCGGTGCATCCGCCGCGCCCAATCGGGGAGGAGGTCGACCGCGGCCGAGAAGGCGAGCGCCTGGAAGGGCTTCACCGCGAGATTGGGCGCGGGCTGCGACAGGACGAGCCGCGCGACTTCGCGGGTGCGCGCGTCGGCGACGAGCTCCCCGCGCATCGCGGCGATCAGCGCATCGGCCTCGGCCCGGCTGCGCGGGATCGGATCGGCGCCCAGCGCCTCGGCGATCCGGGCGAACTCGGCGAAATAGCGGTCCTGGTCGGCCCGCTTCATGCCGGGCTCGGCGTAGCGGATCCAGGCATCGAGGAAGCTCACCGCCTCGGTGACGTGCACCCAGGCGAGCAGGCGCGGATCGTCGGCGGCATAGGCCGTTCCGTCGGGCAGGACTCCGCGCACGCGGGCATGCACGTCGCGTACCTTCTCGATCGCCGCCTCGGCGTCCTCGCGCGCGGCATAGCTGGTGACCGCGATGAAGCGCGCGGTGCGGCGCAGGCGGCCCAGCATGTCGCCGCGAAAGCTCGAATGATCCCACACGCCCGCCAGCACCGCGGGGTGCAGCATCTGGAGCAGCAAGGCCGCGACGCCGCCGACCATCATCGTGGTGACGTCGCCATGCACGCGCCAGACCACCGATTGCGGCCCGAACAGGCTTTGCTCGGGCCTGCGCTGGACCGGCTTCTCGCCCCTGGCCTGGTCGTTGAACACGGCACGCACCTGCCCGATCAGGGCGGACTTCAGCGTGCGCGCGGCCTGGGCGGTGGGACTCATGATGCGAAGCTAGGGCGAATCGGCACACAACCGCAAACACCCCTCCCTGCCTGCAGGGAAGGGAGAATTAGGTCGTCTCGACACTCAGGGGAGCGAGGCCTTTCAATCCTCCCCCGCCAGGGGGAGGTGGCACGCGCAGCGTGACGGAGGGGGCGGAAGCACTGCGCTCAGTTGCAGAGTGCGCGGCTTACCTCCCCCTCCGACGCCTTCGGCGCCACCTCCCCCTGGCGGGGGAGGATTTGAAGGCGCATCGCAAGCTGGATCGCGCGCCGATGCGAGCGCCTACGCAGACAAATCGCGCCCAATCACGGTCGACAAGCGGACGTTGTGGCGGTGCAACAAGGCGTGGATTGACCAAGTCCTTCTTGCAGTGCAGCAACACCGGCCATGGCTAGCCTGGCGATCGCAAACAATCCCGACATCCGCTTCCTGGGGCGCCTGCTCGGCGACGTGATCAGGGCCTATGGCGGCGAGGAGCTGTTCAAGCGGATCGAATATATCCGCGCGACTTCGGTCGACCGGCATCGCGGCGTCGCCGGGGCGGGAGCGATCGATTCGGGGCTCGATCGGCTGACGCTCGACGAGACGCTCGATTTCGTCCGCGGCTTCATGCTCTTCTCGATGCTCGCCAACCTTGCCGAAGACCGCCAGGGAGTCGAGGCCGAGAGCGATGCCGACATGGCCTCGGCGCTCGCGCGGCTGAAGGAGCATGGCATCGGCCACGACGCGGTGATGGCTTTGCTCGACCATGCGCTCGTCGCCCCGGTGCTCACCGCGCACCCGACCGAGGTGCGGCGCAAGTCGATGATCGACCACAAGAACCGGATCGCCGAGCTGATGGCGCTCAAGGATCTCGGCGTCGACGAGACCGAGGACGGCGACAAGGTCGACGAGGCGATCCTGCGCCAGATCGCCCTGCTCTGGCAGACGCGTGTGCTGCGCCGCGAGAAACTGGGCGTCGCCGACGAGGTCGAGACCGCGCTCTCCTATCTGCGCGACGTGTTCCTGCCGGTGCTTCCCGCGCTCTATGCGCGCTGGGACCGCGCATTGGACGAGCGCGCGCCGAGCTTCCTGCGCGCGGGCAGCTGGATCGGCGGCGACCGCGACGGCAACCCCTTCGTCACCGCGGATTCGATGCAGCTCGCGCTCGCCCGCTCGGCCGAGACGGTGCTCGCTCATTATCTCGACGCCGTCCACGCGCTCGGCGCCGAGCTCTCGATCTCGACCGAGCACACCCAGGTCAGCGACGCCGTGCTCACGCTCGCAGAAGCGAGCCACGACACCGGCCGCAGCCGCGAGGACGAGCCCTATCGCCGCGCGCTCTCGGGCATCTATGCGCGGCTCTCGGCAACGCACGAGAAGTTGACCGGCAAGCGCGCCCCGCGTCCCGCCCCGCTTTCGGGCGAGCCCTATGCCGAGCCCTCCGAGCTGCGCGAGGAGCTCGCCGCGATCGCGCGCGGGCTCGCGGCCGAAGGCGCCGGGCCGCTGGCGAGCGGCGGCGCGCTCGGGCGGCTGATCCGCGCGGTCGAGACCTTCGGCTTCCATCTCGCCACGCTCGACATGCGCCAGAACAGCGCGGTGCATCAGCGCGTGGTCGCCGAACTGCTCGCGGCCGCCGGCGTCTGCGACGATTATGCCGCGCTGGACGAGGCGGCGCGCGTGGCGCTGCTCCGCACCGAGCTGGCGAGCCCGCGGCTGCTCACCAGCCCCTATGCCGATTATTCGGAGGAGACCGCGTCCGAACTCGCGATCGTCCGCGCCGCCGCCGAGGCCCATGCCACCTACGGCCGGCAGTGCATCACCCATTACATCGTCTCGATGGCCCAGTCGGTGTCGGACCTGCTCGAGGTCCATGTACTGCTCAAGGAGGCCGGCCTCTACATTCCCGGCGAGCAGCCCCAGGCGCACATCATGGCGATCCCGCTGTTCGAGACGATCGCCGATCTGGAGGGCGCGCCGGCGATCATGGAGGCCTGGCTGGGCCTCCCCGAAGTCGCGACGATCGCCGCGGCGCGCGGGCACCAGGAAGTGATGATCGGCTATTCGGATTCGAACAAGGACGGCGGCTATCTCACTTCGACCTGGCAGCTCTCGCGCGGGTCGACGGCGCTCAAGCCGGTGTTCGAGAAGGCCGACGTCGCGATGCAATTGTTCCACGGCCGCGGCGGCGCGGTGGGGCGCGGCGGCGGGTCGAGCTTCTCGGCGATCCTCGCCCAGCCGCCGGGGACGGTACAGGGCCGCATCCGCATCACCGAGCAGGGCGAAGTGATCGCCGCCAAATACGGCACCCGGGCGAGCGCGATGACCAATCTCGAGGCGATGGCCTCGGCTACCCTGCTCGCCAGCCTCGAGCCCGAGCAGCTCGCCCCGGCCGATGCGACACGCTTCGCCGCGGCGATGGACGCGCTCTCGGCGACGGCGTTCAAGGCCTATCGCGGGCTGGTCTACGAGACCCAAGGCTTCACCAGCTATTTCCGCCAGGCCACGCCGATCGCCGAGATCGCCGGGCTCAAGATCGGCTCGCGCCCCGCCAGCCGCAAGAAATCGGACGCGATCGAGGATCTGCGCGCCATCCCCTGGGTGTTCAGCTGGGCGCAGGCGCGGGTGATGCTGCCGGGCTGGTACGGCGTCGGCGCGGCGATCGAGGCGTTCGAGGACAAGGGCCTGCTGCGCGAGATGGCCGCGGGCTGGCCGCTCTTCGCCTCGACGCTCGCCAATATGGAGATGGTGCTCGCCAAGTCCGACATGGCGGTGGCGCAGCATTATGCCGCCCTGGTCGAGGACACGGGCCTGCGCGAGGGCATCTTCGGTCGCATCCGCGACGGCTGGAACCGGACGCATGACGGGCTGCTCACCGTCACCCGCCAGACCCGCCTGCTCGAGAAGCATCCGGGGCTCGAGACCTCGATCCGGCTGCGCCTGCCTTATATCGAGCCGCTCAACCTGCTCCAGGTCGAGCTGCTCAAGCGCCACCGCCGCGGCGAGGAGGATGCGCGGATCGGCGAGGGCATCCTGCTCTCGATCAACGCGATCGCGACGGCGCTGCGGAATAGCGGGTGATCTTTATCCTCCCCCGCCAGGGGGAGGTATCAGCCGCAGGCTGACGGAGGGGGAGGACGGCGACTCATTATCGGCGTGATTCCTCCCCCTCCGTCGCCTTCGGCGCCACCTCCCCCTGGCGGGGGAGGATGACAAAGCCGTTCCGCCGCCCGCTCTTCAATCCGCCAAAAACGGCGCCGCCACTTCCGCGGGCACGCGCAGCAGGCGGCCGGTGGCGCGGTCGAGTATCGCCCAGGTCGTCTTGGCCTCGACGCGGACCTTGCCGTCGGCACCGGTGAACTTCATGTGGCGGTCGAAGCGCGCGCCGCGCGGCGGGTCGCGCACCCAGGTCTCGGCGGTCACCGTCTCGCCTTCGGAGACGTTGCCGCGATAATCGATCTCGTGGCGCGTCACGACCCAGATATAGGCGTCGCGGTGCGCGGGCGGCGCGATCGCGTCCCAATGCGCGACCGCGACGTCCTGAATCCACTTCACCCAGACCGCGTTGTTGACGTGGCCGAGTATGTCGATGTCGTCGGGCCCGGCGGTGATCAGGGTGGTGTAGGACGCCATGTGCACGGTCTAGGGTCCGCGCTCGACGCCTACAATGGCCGCGATCGCCCGACGCCCCTCAGTCGGGCAGCGGCCGGTTGCCGACGAAGCCCAGCCGCTCGACGCCCGCGCGCTTGACCACCGCGAGCACGCCGTCGAACCGGTCGTAGCGCGCATCGGGATCGGTATTCATGTGGAGCACGCCCGCGGCGTCGCGCTGCATCGTGGCGAGCAGGCCGGGCAGCTCGGCATCGGCGATCGGACGGCCGTCCCAGAACAATGTGCCCGCGCGGTCGATGGCGAGCTGATAAGGCCGCTCGATCTCGGCGACCGGCCTCGGGGCGCCAGGCAGGTCGACCGGCACCTTGTGCGTGGCCATGGGGATGCTGAGGATCATCACGATCAGCAGCACCAGCATCACGTCGATGAACGGCGTGACGTTGATCGCGCTGAACGGAACCGGCTCGGGGACACGCGCGGCCTTGACCATGACAGCTCTCCTCCTTGTTTATGATGTAACGTATCATGACGGAGCGGGATGTCTACAGTCCTAAACCGTCATCCCGGCGAAAGCCGGGACCTCAGGCGGAGGCGCGATACGGCACGAGATCCCGGCTTTCACCGGGATGACGAAGGGGTCAGCAGCTCTCGTACTTCCAGTTGCGCCTTTTCCCCTCGCGCAGCCATTCGACCGCCTCGGCGACGCGCTTGGCCCTGGTCTCGGGCCTTTTGCCCTCGTCGACCCATTCGCAATATTCGCGGCGGCAGCTCGGCGGGAAGCCTTCGAAGGTGGCGGCGGCCCTGGCATCACCGGCCAGCGCCTCGGCGAGTTCGGCGGGGACCTCGGCCTCGGGCTTGGGCGGCTTCGCCGCACGCGCCGGTTTCTGCCCCGCATCGATCCGCGCCACGGCTTCGCGCACCTGGGCCTCGAAGACCTCGGCCGCAGGCAGGTCGTCGAGCGATTCGATCCGGCCATATTGGCCCATCGCCTCGCCTTCCTTCCCCGTCGCCATCGCGTCGCGATACCAGAAGCCGAAGGTCGCGTGCGCCTTGAACGCCGCCATATGGGCGAGCGGTCGCCCCATGTAGGTGAAGGCCGGCATCGACCATTTGATCGATTCCTCGACCTCGGGGCAGGCGGCGTGCACGCGCTCGCGGATCCAACCGAGGATCAGCTGGGCGAACGCCGCCCTGGCGGCAATATAGCTGTCGACGCGCGAGTCCTGCGGCATCGTCCCCTCCTTGGTCGCGGGGTCATGCTGGTTCGGCCCCGGCGCCGGGTCAAGTTCCAGGCTCAGGGAGCGGGGATTCTGAATCCTCCCCCGCCAGGGGGAGGTGGCGCCGAAGGCGTCGGAGGGGGAGGTAAGCAGCGCCCTCCCCAACTGCGCGCAGTGCTTCCGCCCCCTCCGTCACGCTGTGCGTGCCACCTCCCCCTGGCGGGGGAGGATTGGGATGTCGGACGGCTTGGGGGTCAGGGCGCGAGCGCGGTGTCGTCGCCGTCGTCGAGCTCCTCGTCGAGATCCTCTTCGTCGATATCCTCGTCGTCGAGATCGGCCTGGATCTCGTCCTCGCGTATGTCGTCGTCGTCCTGATCGGTATCGTCGTCTTCCTCGCCGAGCTCGTCGTCGATCATGCGGAGGTCGTCATTGTCGTCGTCGCCATCGTCGCCCAGGTCGATCGGGATGTCGGTCAGGACGTTGCCGTCGCTGGGGGCGTCGTTGGTCGCCTCGATGATCTCGGCACGCTGGCTCTCGTCATAGCCGTCCTCGTCGAAGCCGTCGCCGTTGGGGCCCTGTGCCGGAACCTGATGACCACCCATCGCCTGTCCTCTTTCGCTCTGGAGGGCGAAACATCCCCCCGTCCGATGTGCGAACGGAAATCGAGGCATTTCCGTTCCGTGGACGGTGCCCGTCGCGTTCAGCTCGGGCGGAAAAGCCGGCCCTTTTCCGCGATCGCGACCGCGACGAAGGCGAGCACGCCCACCGCGACGAAGCCGGTGTAGAGCGGCACGGTGGTGCCGTCGAACGACTGGCCGATCTGCGCGCCGATCACCGCCCCACCCATCGTCGAGACGAAGCCCTGCAGGCTCGACGCGGTGCCGGCGATCTCGCCCATCCGCTCCATCGCCATCGCCGAGAAGTTGGAGGTGGCGAGGCCGAAGCTCGCCATCATCAGCGCCTGGAGGATCGCGAAGCTCCACAGCGTCTCATGCCCCGAAAAGGCGATAGCGAGGTGGAGGCCCGCGAACAGGATCAGCGCCGAGAGCGCGGTGTGCGAGATGCGTCGCGTGCCGATCCGCATCACGATCCGCGAGTTGAGGAACGATCCGACCGCCATCGTGCCGGCCACCGCGGCGAACACGAGGGTGAGCAGTTCGGGCCGGCCGAACACGTCCGCCATGATCTGCTGCACCGAGCCGATGAACCCGAACAGCCCGCCCGAGAGCAGGGCGGCGGCGATCGTATAGCCCACCGCATAGCGATCGCGCAGCACCAGCCCATAATCGGCGACGATCCGCGCCGGGCGCAAGGACTGGCGCGAATCCGCGCTCAGCGTCTCGGGCATGCGCAGCCAGAACCAGGCCACCACCAGCGCCGAGACGCCGCCGACGCCCCAGAAGATCATCCGCCACGATCCCCCCGCGGCGAGCACGCCCTGGCCGAAGGCGGGGGCGAAGACCGGCGCCGCCATGAAGACGATGAAGGCGAGGCTCATCACCCGCGCCATCGCCCGCCCGGCGAAGCAGTCGCGCACCAGCGCCACCGTCACCACGCGCGCGCCCGCCGCCGACGCGCCCATCGCCGCGCGCGCGATCAGCAGCAGCTCGAAGCTCCCCGAGATCGCCGCGAGTGCGCTGGTGAGCACGTAGGAGACCAAAGCGATCACCAGCACCGGCCGCCGCCCGAACCGATCCGACAGCGGCCCGTAGACGAGCTGCGCGAAGGCGAAGCCCAACAGGAAGGCGGTGATCACGAACTGGCGATGGTTGGGCTCGGCCACGTCGAGGCTGTCGCCGATCGCGGGCAGTGCCGGCAGCATCGAATCGATGCCGAGCGCGGTGAGCGCCATCATCGAGGCGATCAGCGTCACGAACTCGCCGAACCGAAGCGGCGCGCGATTGGCGGATTCGGTGGAGAGATGTGGCTGGGACATGGCCATGCCCATGGCGGATCGGCGCGCGGGCGTCACCCCCTTGGTTGACGGTACGGCGGGTGCGGCCTAGTGTATTGCATACGTAATACGCTACGGAGACCTGCGATGCACCGTGCGGCCTTGCTGCTGACTCTTCTCCCCCTCGCCGCCTGCGACGGATCGGGGACGGGCACGAACATCTCGATCAACGCCCAGTCCGAGGGCGGCAATTCGAGCATCTCGACCGATGCCAACGGCCAGATGGCGATCAGGGCGCCAGGCTTCGAAGGCGCGATCAAGCTCCCCCAAATCCAGGTCGACGCCGAGGATTTCGACGTCAACGGCGTCAAGCTCTACCCCAATTCCCGGATCGAGGGACTCAATGTCGATGCCAAGGACGGGGCCGGCGACAAGGACAAGGGCAAGGTCCGCATCGCCTTCCAGAGCCCCGCCGCGGTGCCCGCGGTGCAGGGCTGGTTCCGCGACAAGATGACCGCGCGCGGCTTCAAGGTCGAGGCCGACGGCACCGGACTCAAGGGCACCACCGACGAGGGCGAACCCTTCCGCCTCCAGCTGAGCGCCGATGGCGACCGGAAGACCAAGGGCCGTCTCGAGGTCGGCAACAAATAGCGGCGGCGACACGCTTGTTCGGCGGCGGCTTGCGGGTCTAACTGGAGTCTACACTCGGAGACTCGCATGCTCGATACCCTCGCTGAGATCCCGGCGCTCTCGCTCGCCGATCAGCAAACCGATCCGGACGGCTTCGCCCAGCAGTTCGGCCAGTCCTTCCAGCGCTTCGGCTTCGCCGTGGTGCGCGATCACGGCATCCCGCAGGCACTGATCGACCGCGCCTGGGCGACGACCAAGGCGTTCTTCGACCTGCCCGAGGCGGAGAAGCGCAGCTATTTCGTCGAGGGCGGCGGCGGCGCGCGCGGCTACACGCCGTTCAAGACCGAGATCGCCAAGGGCGCGACGCATGTCGACCTCAAGGAGTTCTGGCATGTCGGCCGCGAGCTGGCGCGCGGCCACCGCTTCGCCGAACAGATGCCGGCGAACATCTGGCCCGATCGCCCCGAGGGCTTCCGCGAGACCTTCCTCGAACTGTTCCAGGCGTTCGACGATGCCGGCGACAAACTGCTCTCGGCGATCGCGCGCTATCTGGGGCTGGCGCCGAACTGGTTCGACCCGGCGGTCAGGGACGGCAATTCGGTGCTGCGCCTGCTCCATTACCCGCCGGTCCCCGCCGACGCGCCCGAGGTCCGCGCCGGGGCGCATGAGGACATCAACCTGATCACCCTGCTGCTCGGCGCCGAGGAAGCCGGGCTCGAGCTGCTCGACCGCGACGGCAAGTGGCTGCCGGTCAAGCCTCCGCAAGGCGCGATGGTGGTCAATGTCGGCGACATGCTCCAGCGGCTGACCAACCATGTCCTGCCTTCGACCACGCACCGCGTGGTCAATCCGCCACCCGAGCGCCGTGGCCATGCGCGCTATTCGATGCCCTTCTTCCTGCATCCCGCGCCCGATTTCCTGATCGAGACGCTGCCCGGCTGCATCAGCGCCGAACGGCCCAACCGCTATCCCGAGCCGATCAGCTCGCACGATTATCTCCACGAGCGGCTCGTCGAGATCGGGCTGATCAAGAAATAGAAAATCTAGTTCCCCTCCCTGCAAGGGAGGGGCTAGGGGTGGGTCAGCGGCGGACGGGGCTCGATGCCCCGGCCGCCGCTTCCACAATCGAGGACTACATGACCGAACCGCTCCGCATCGCACTCGCAGGCCTGGGAACCGTGGGCGCGGGCGTGATTCGCCTCCTCGATGCCAATGGCGAGCTGATCGCGCGGCGCGCGGGGCGGCCGATCGAGGTCGTGGCGGTCTCGGCGCGCGAGCGCAGCAAGGATCGCGGCGTCGACATCTCGCGCTTCGACTGGATCGACGATCCCGCCGAGCTGGCGCGGCATCCGCAGGCGGATGTGGTTGTCGAACTGGTCGGCGGATCGGACGGACCGGCGCTCGCGCTCGCCCGCGCGACGCTCGCCGCCGGCAAGAGCCTGGTCACCGCCAACAAGGCGATGATCGCGCATCATGGGCTCGAGCTCGCGCGCGCCGCCGAGGCCGCGAACCTCGCGCTCAAGTTCGAAGCCGCGGTCGCGGGCGGCGTGCCGGTGATCAAGGGGCTGCGCGAAGGCGCCGCGGCGAACGTGATCGGGCGCGTCTACGGCATCCTCAACGGCACCTGCAATTTCATCCTCTCCAAGATGGAGGCCGAGGGCCGCGACTTCGCCGAGATCCTGAGCGAGGCGCAGGCATTGGGCTATGCCGAGGCCGATCCCAGCTTCGACATCGACGGCGTCGATGCCGCGCACAAGCTCTCGATCCTCGCCAGCGTCGCCTTCGGCGCGCAGCCCGCGTTCGATGACGTCGCGATCACCGGCGTGCGCCACGTTATGGCCGCCGACATCGCCGAGGCCGCGGCGCTCGGCTATCGCGTACGCCTGCTCGGCGTCGCCGATGCCGGGCCGCATGGGCTGTTCCAGCGTGTCCATCCGCACCTCGTGCCCTTGAGCCACCCGCTCTCGCACGTCGTCGGCTCGACCAACGCGGTGGTCGCCGAGGGCAATTTCGTCGGACGCCTGCTGTTCCAGGGCGCCGGCGCGGGCGACGGCCCGACCGCGAGCGCCGTGGTCGCCGACCTGATCGACATCGCCCGCGGCGAGTTCGGCCCGCCCTACGCCATGCCCGCCGACGCGCTGGCCGCGCAGCATGCCGCCGACAGCGGCGAGCGCCGCGCGCGCGCCTATGTGCGGCTGACCGTGGCCGACAAGGTCGGCGTGCTCGCCGAGATCGCCGCGGCGATGCGCGACGCGGGCGTCTCGATCGAGAGCCTGATCCAGCGCGGCGCCAATCCCGACGGCAGCGTGCTCGTCGCGATCGTCACGCACGAGGGGCCCGAGCGCAGCGTCGCCCAGGCGCTCGACAAGCTGCGCGGCTCGCAGAGCCTCGTCGGCGAACCGATGTGGATGCACATCCTCGGCGAATAGGCCGAAACCAAAAACCTGCCGTCACCCCCGCGAAAGCGGGGGCCCATCTCCCGCATTGGCCACGAACGCACCGGCGCTTTGCGCTGCCCGCACACGAGATGGGTCCCCGCTTTCGCGGGGATGACGAAGAAAAGGTTGCGACGAAGCGAGGCTGCCGCACGGCTGTGGCGGAGATGCGATGCGCCTGACAGCGCTAGCAGCCTCGACAGTGCAATATGCACCGCCTATCGCCGCGGGAGTTCTGCAAGGGGATTACCAGCCGATGCCGACCGCCAGCCATATTCTCGACCGTGTCCTCGTGCTCGAAATGGTGCGCGTCACCGAAGCCGCGGCGATCGCCGCGTCGAGCCTGGTCGGGCGCGGCGACGAGAAGGCGGCGGACCATGCCGCGGTCGAGGCGATGCGCGAGGCGCTCAACAGGCTCTATCTCGACGGCACCGTCGTGATCGGCGAAGGCGAGCGCGACGAGGCGCCGATGCTCTATATCGGCGAGAAGGTCGGCGCCGCGCAGGGCAAGGGGCCGAAGATCGACATCGCGCTCGATCCGCTCGAAGGCACGACGATCTGCGCCAAGGCCGGCCCCAACGCGTTGGCGGTGCTCGCGGTGGCCGAGGAGGGCTGCCTGCTCAACGCGCCCGACGTCTATATGGACAAGATCGCGGTCGGTCCCGGCTATCCCGAAGGCGTGATCGACCTCGCCAGGTCGCCGACCGAGAACGTCAAGGCGATCGCCGCGGCCAAGGGCGTCGCGCCGCACGAGATCATCGCCTGCGTGCTCGATCGCCCGCGCCACGAGAAACTGATCGCCGAGCTCCGATCGATCGGCTGCGGCGTGGTGCTGATCGGCGACGGCGACGTGGCCGGCGTGATCGCCACCACCGATCCGGACACGACGATCGACGTCTATATGGGATCGGGCGGCGCGCCCGAGGGCGTGCTCGCCTGCGCGGCGCTGCGCTGCGTCGGCGGCCAGTTCAAGGGCCGGCTGCTCTTCCGCAACGACGACGAACGCGCCCGCGCGCGCAAATGGGGGATCGAGGATCTCGACATGATCTACGACCTCACCGACCTCGCCAAGGGCGACTGCATCTTCGCCGCGACGGGCGTGACCGACGGCTCGCTGCTCGAGGGCGTCAAGCGCGTCCGCGGCAAGATGACCACCGAGAGCGTGGTGATGCGCGCCAGCTCGGGCACGGTGCGCTGGGTCAAGGGCGAGCATCGGCTCGACTGACCCGGACGTCTCTGCGACCAACGTCGGCCCGCGCCGATTGACAGCTGCGCGGGGCGCTTCTCTAGTCCGGTCAGAACCGGACGGGGATCAAGATGAACAAGCTGATGATCGTGCTCGCGGCGGGCGTCGCCGCGCTTCCGATGGCGGCGGCCGCGCGCCGGCAAGCGGCGCCCGTGAGCGCGCCGGCGGAATCGCCCTTCACCTTCGAGGAGGTGATGGTGCCGATGCGCGACGGTGCGAAGCTGCAGACCGTGATCTGGCGGCCCAAGGGCAAGACCGGCAAGCTGCCGATCCTGCTCCAGCGCACCCCTTACGGTGTTCCCGACGGCGCACCGCCCAGGATGCCGAACTCGATCCGCTTCCTGGAGGAGGACGGCTACATCATCGTCTTCCAGAACATGCGCGGCCAGTTCAAGTCGGACGGCGACTTCACCATGTCGATGGCGCTCGACGCCAAGGGCAAGAAGGGCGTCGACGAAGCGACCGACGCATACGACACCGTCGACTGGCTGGTGAGGAACGTCGCCGGCAACAACGGCAAGGTCGGCATGTGGGGCGTCTCCTATCCCGGCTATGCCTCGGCGGTGGCGCTCGCCCGGCCGCACCCCGCGCTCAAGGCGGTGAGCCCGCAGGCGGCGTGGAACGACTGGTGGATCAACGACGATCTCCACCGCTACGGCGCGGCGCGGCTCTCCTATGCCACCGACTGGCTGTTCAGCCTCCAGAACAACGACCAGGGCACGGATTTCGACTATGGCGGCAAGGCGCCGGTCGACACGTACGCGTGGTTCCTCAAGCTCGGCCCGGTCGCCAATCTCGACAGGCTCTACTTCAAGGGCAGCGTCCCGCAATTCACGGCGATGATCGAGCATCCCGACTACGACGATTTCTGGAAGCGCCAGCGCTGGACCGAGAAATTGGGCCGCACCACGGTGCCGACGCTCCACGTCGCCGGCTTCTGGGACCAGGAGGATCCGCTCGGCACGTGGAAGATCTACGAGAAGATGGAGGCGCAGGACCCAGACGGCCTCAACCTGATCGTCGCGGGCCCCTGGGCGCACGGCACCTGGCACTCGATGGGCGTGGACGTCGGCTATATCAAGCACGGCAAGGAGAGCGGCACCGAGTTCATGCGCGACATCGAGGCGCCGTTCTTCGCTTATTGGCTGCACGGCAAGGGCGCGAAGCCGACGGGCGAGGCACGGATGTTCCAGAGCGGCTCCTGGGAGTGGAAGACCTATTCCAAATGGCCGGCCCCCGGCGCGACGCTGACCAACCTCTACCTCCAGAGCGACGGCACGCTCTCCTTCACCCCGCCCGCCGACGCCGCCCAGTGCCGCGAATATGTCTCAGACCCCGCCAATCCGGTGCCGTTCCGCGAGCGCCCGATCTCGCGCACCTATCCCTCGCAGGAATGGCGCTGGTGGGAGGCGGCGGACCAGCGCTTCGTCGATCACCGGCCCGACGTGCTCAGCTATGTCAGCGCGCCGCTCGAGGCCGACCTGACCGTCACCGGCGAAGTCGCGGCGAAGCTGATGGCCTCGACCTCGGGCACCGACAGCGACTTCGTGGTCAAGCTGATCGACGTGCTGCCCGACGATTACGAGCCCGCGCGGCAGGGACAGCTCGGCGAATATCCGCGCACGCTCAACGGCTATCAGTTCCCGATCGCGATGGAGGTCCGCCGCGGCCGCTATCTCGAGAGCTTCGAGAAGGCGACGCCGCTCGTGCCGAACAAGGTGGTGGCCTGGGACGTGCCGCTGCGTGCCCATGACCATGTCTTCAAGAAGGGCCACCGGATCATGGTCCAGGTCCAGTCGAGCTGGTTCCCGGTGATCGACCGCAACCCGCAGAAGTTCGTCCCCAACATCTACAAGGCGGCGCCCGAGGATTTCGTGAAAGCCACCCAGCGCGTGTGCGGCGGCTCGCTGGTGACGCTGCCGGTGGTCAGATAGCCATTCGCATGCGATGCGCCCCCGCGCCGTAGGACGGGTCCATGGCGTGGGGGACATAGACGAAGCCCTGCGCGGCCCAGAAGCGGTCGGCGCCGCCTATGGCCATCAGCGTGATGTCGGCGAAGCCGAGCGCGCGGGCGCGATCCATCACGAAATCCAGCACCGCCTTGCCCGCACCCGTCCCGCGCGCCGAGGGCAGCAAGGCGATGTCGTGGAGATAGTAGGTGTCCGCTTGGGGAGGGATGGCGCCGAGCAATGCCCCCAGCTTCGGCGATTCGTCGCGGTGCCAGGGATGGGTGATCAGATAGCCGGCAACCTCGCCGTCCTGCTCCAGCACGCGGCATCCGGACGGATATAGTGCCAGCCGCTCGGCATAGACCGCTACCGGTTCGGTGAAACGCCCGTGCACTGCGTCCGAGATCGTCGCAACCGCCGCGAGATCGGTCTCGCGCATCGGCCGCCAGACCGCGGGACGGGCTTCAGGTGCGGACACGCAGACGAAGCCGCGACATCATTGCGAGGATGTTCTCCGATGGCCGCTGGAGCGCCTCGGCGATGTCCACGACGGATCCGCCCGTCTCCAGGCGGCTCCGCAACTCGGTGATGTCGGTCTGGGTCCAGCGCTGAAATGTGGTCATGCCGTGTTCCGTAGCACGATGCCGCGCAATCCCGGCCTAGTTCTTCAGCCGATACCCTGTCCTGAAGATCGCGACGATCAGCCCAAGGCACAGCACCAGGAAGAACCCCGTCACGCCGAGGCTCCAGCCCACGCTGACGTCGCCGCTGCCGAAGAAGCTCCAGCGGAAGCCGCTGACCAGGTACACCACCGGGTTGAACAGGCTCACCGTCCGCCACGGCTCGGGGAGCATGTCGATCGAGTAGAAGGCGCCGCCGAGGAAGGTCAAAGGCGTCACCAGCAGCGCCGGCACGACGTTCAGTTGCTCGAAGCCCTTGGCCCAGATGCCGATGATGAAGCCGAACATGCTGAAGGTGACCGAGGTCAGCACCAGGAACGCCAGCATCGCCGCGGGGTGATCGATCCGCAGCGGCACGAAGAAGGCCGAGGTGATCAGGATGATCAGCCCGATCACGATCGACTTGGTCGCCGCTGCGCCGACGAAGCCGATCACCATCTCCACCGCCGAGATCGGCGCCGAGAGCAGTTCGAACACCGTGCCGGTGAACTTGGGGAAATAGATGCCGATCGAGGCATTGGCGATGCTCTGCGTCAGCAGCGACAGCATGATCAGCCCCGGCACGAGGAAGCTGCCGTAGTTCACGTCGCCGATCGACTGGATCTTGCTGCCGATCGCACCGCCGAAGACGATGAAATAGAGCGAGGTGGTGATCACCGGCGTCGCGACGCTCTGCCAGAGCGTGCGCATCGTGCGCGCCATCTCGAACCGGTAGATCGCCCAGATGCCGTGGAAATTGACGCCGGTCATGCCACGGCTCCTTCGTGCGACTCTTGCTTGTGCTCGACCAGGTCGACGAAGATGTCCTCGAGGCTCGACTTGGAGGTGTCGAGGTCCTTGAAGCCGATCCCCAGCTCGCCGAGTTTCCGCAGCAGCGACGGGATGCCGGTGCGCTCCGCCTGCGCGTCGAACACGTAGCGCAGGCAATGGCCCTCGTCCTCGAGGCTGAGATGCCATTCGTCGAGCTCGGCGGGGATCGCGGTCATCGGCTCGACCAAAGCGATGTCCATCTCGCGCTTGCCGAGCTTCTTCATCAGCGCGGCCTTTTCCTCGACCAGCAGCAATTGCCCCTTGTTGATCACCCCCACCCGGTCGGCCATCTCCTCGGCCTCTTCGATATAATGGGTGGTCAGGATGATCGTCGTGCCGCGCTCGCGCAGCTTGCCGATCATCTTCCACATGTCGCGGCGGAGCGAGACGTCGACGCCGGCGGTGGGCTCGTCGAGGAAGAGGATGTCGGGCTGGTGGCTGAGTGCCTTGGCGATCATCACGCGGCGCTTCATGCCGCCGGACAATTCCATGATCTTGGCGTCGCGCTTGTCCCAGAGCGACAGGTCCTTGAGCACTTGGTCGAGATGCGCCTGATCGGGCTTCTTGCCGAACAGCCCGCGCGAGAAGCGCAAGGTCGAGCCGACGGTGGAGAACATGTCGACCGCGATCTCCTGCGGCACCAGCCCGATCCGCGAGCGCGCCTCGCGCGGCTGGCGGATCGCGTCGTGCCCGTCGACCAGGATCGTCCCCGTGCTCGGCGTGACGATCCCGCAGATGATGCTGATCAGCGTGGTCTTGCCCGCGCCGTTGGGGCCGAGCAAAGCGAAGATCTCGCCGCGGCGGATATCCAGATCGACATGGTCGAGCGCCTTTTGGCCCGACCCATAGGTCTTGCTGACCTGCGAAACCGACAAGATGGATTGCATTCGGGATGGCCCCCAGAACGAAACGGAGCCGTTACGTAGGGTCGGGGGTGGGATAGGACAAGCGCGGCGCGAAAAGATCCTCCCCCACAAGGGGGAGGTGTCGCCGAAGG
>NZ_JAPKNM010000002.1 GCF_026460985.1 Sphingomonas sp. | reverse complement strand
GTCAATGCCGATGCGGTGTCGAACGCCTATGGTCCGCTGACCGCGCGGGTGACGGGGACGCTCAATGCGCCGCAGGTGCTGCTGCGCGCGCCCCGGCCGGGGCTGGGCGTCGGGCTTGTCGACCTCGAGGCGCGGATCCGCGGGCGCGGCAATGCCTGGGCGGTCGCGGCAACGGGCGGGACCCGATACGGGCCGTTCAACGCCAATGTCGTGGTGCGCAGCGGCCGAACGCTCGCGATCGACGTCGAGAGCGCGCGCTTCGCCGGCATGGATATCGCCGGCAACCTCCAGCAGACCGCGGCCGGGCCCTTTACCGGGCGATTGCGCTTCGAAGGCTCAGGCGTCGTCGGCAGCGCCGATCTCGCCGCGCAGGGTCGTTTCCAGGCGGCGGCAATCCAGGCGCGCGCGCTCAACGCGGTGATCCCCGGCGATGCCGGGCTCACCATCGGGCGCGCGCTCGTCTCGGCGAATCTGGTGCTGACCGAGACGCCGCAGATCCTGGCCGATATCCAGCTGGCGAACCTGCGCAGCGGCGATTTCGTGCTCAAGACCGCGCGCGCCAAGATCGACTATCAGGGCGGCAGCGGCACCGCGCAGGCGGTTGCCACCGGCTCGTCGGGCGTGCCCTTCCAGATCGCGGCGAATGCGCGGCTCTCGCCCGAGCAATGGCTGGTGGCGCTGCAGGGGCAGGGGAGCGGCGTCAAGTTCCGCACCGCCAATCCGGCGCGCATCCAGATCGCCGGCGACACCTATCGCCTGCTGCCGACCCAGGTCGATTTCGACCAGGGTACCGTGCGGCTGGCGGGCAGCTACGGCACCGGCATGGCGCTCCAGGCGCGGCTCGACAAGCTCGACCTCGAGGTCGTCAACGGTCTGGTCCCCGGGCTCGGGGTGGACGGGATCGCGAGCGGCAGCCTCGACTTCGCGCAGTCAAATGCGGATGCCTTCCCCAGCGCCGACGCGCGGCTGGAGATCGACAATTTCACGCGCTCCAGCCTTGCCATGGTCTCGACCCCGGTCGACATCAGCTTCGTCGGCAAGGTGCTTCCCGACGGCGGCGACGCCCGCGCGCTGATCAAGCGCGGGACCACGACGATCGGCCGCGTGGTGGCGACGCTGCGACCGCTCGGCCCGGGTGCGGGTTCGTGGAGCGAACGGCTGATGGGCGCACCGCTCTCGGGCGGCATCCGCTACAACGGCCCGGCCGCGGTTCCCTTCTCGCTGGCGGGGCTGACCAACCAGCATTTGACCGGCGCGATCGGCATCGCGGCGGACTTCTCCGGCCGGGTGCGCGAGCCTGACCTTGCCGGTGTCGTGCGCGGCGAGAACCTCACCTACGGCAACGAGACCTATGGGACGCAGATCACGAACCTGTCGATCGCGGGCCGTTTCTCGGACGACGAGCTGATCCTCGAGCAGGCCAATGGCCGGGCGGGCGAGGGCACGATCACTGCGCAGGGCCGCATCGGCCTGTCGGCGGCGAACGGCTATCCGATGACGCTGACCGCCGACTTCAACAATGCCCGGCTCGCGCACAGCGACGCGCTCGGCGCGACGGCGACGGGGCGGATCACGATCACCAAGAACCCGCAGGTCGCCAAGATCGAAGGGCGGCTGACCATCCCCGAGGCGCGCTACCAGATCATCCGCCAAGGCGCCGCCGAGATCCCGCAGCTCACCGGCATCCGCCGCCGCAGCGAGATGGCCGCGAACGGCCAGGCGAGGCCTTCCGCGACGGCGCGGGCGAGCAACGTGTTCGACCTGGATCTGCGCCTCGTCGCCGACAACCGGCTGTTCGTATCGGGCATGGGGCTCGAATCCGAATGGAGCGCGCGCGTCTTCGTGCGTGGCACCACCGCGGCGCCCGAGGTCCGCGGCTCGATGGAGATCATCCGCGGCACCTACAGCTTCGCCAGCCGCCGGTTCGACGTCACGCGCGGCAATATCCGCTTCCAGGGGAACCAGCTGTCGAACCCGACGATCGACGTCGAGGCGAGCACCACCGCCGAGGGCATCACCGCGATCATCGACATTTCGGGCACCGCACAGCAGCCGCGGATCGCCTTCACCTCGTCTCCTAGCCTGCCGCAGGAGGAAGTGCTGGCGCGGCTGTTCTTCGGCACCAACGTGACCAACCTCTCCGCCACCGAGGCGATCCAGCTCGCCGCGGCGGTCAATTCGCTGAGCGGCACGGGCGGCGGGCTGAACCCGCTCGGCCAGCTCCGCTCGGCGACCGGGATCGATCGCCTGCGCATCCTCGGCGCCGACGACACCAGCGGCCGCGGCACCTCGCTCGCGGCGGGCAAGTACATCACCAACGACATCTATATCGAGATCATCACCGACGCCCGCGGCTTCACCGCCACCCAGCTCGAGATCTCGCTCACCCGCTCGCTGAGCCTGCTCTCGCAAACCGCCTCGTTCGGCGGATCGAGCGTCAGCCTGCGCTATTCGCGGGATTACTAGGCTCCCCGTCACCCCGGCGAAAGCCGGGGCCCAGAGTTGCTCTGCTCCGTCGTACTGCTTGGCTCTGGATCCCGGCTTTCGCCGGGATGACGAAAATGTGGCGGATGGACTGGTTCAGCTACTTACAGTTCTGTAAGCAGCCAACCAGGAGAGGCGCATGACCGAGCATTTCGACGTCGTGGTGGTGGGGGCCGGGATCTCCGGCATCGGCGCGGGCTATCATCTGCAGGCGAACAGCCCCGATCGCAGCTATGTGATCCTCGAGGGGCGCGAGCGGCTGGGGGGAACCTGGGACCTGTTCCGCTATCCGGGCATCCGTTCGGATTCGGACATGTACACTTTGGGCTTCTCCTTCCGCCCCTGGACCGGCGCCAAGGCGATCGCCGACGGCCCGGCGATCCTGCGCTATCTCGACGAGACCGCGCGCGAGCACGGCGTGGACCGGCACATCCGTTACCGCCACCGCGTCAAGAGCGCCGCTTGGTCGAGCGAGGACGCGCTGTGGACGGTGCTCGCCGAGCGCGAGGAAGGCGAGGTGACCTTCACCTGCAGCTTCCTGTTCATGGCCACCGGCTATTACAACTACGCCCGGGGCTACACGCCCGACTTCCCCGGCGCCGAGGACTTCAAGGGGCAGATCGTCCACCCGCAATTCTGGACCGACGACGTCGATTATGCCGGCAAGCACGTCGTCGTGATCGGGAGCGGGGCGACCGCAGTGACCCTGGTGCCCGAGCTCGCCAGGCAGGCGGCGCACGTGACGATGCTCCAACGCTCGCCGACCTATATCGTCGCGCGGCCCTCCGAGGATAAGATCGCCAACTGGCTGCGGAGCAAATTGCCCGCCAAGACGGCCTATGGCCTGACCCGCTGGAAGAACGTCCTGCTCCAGCAATATTTCTACCGCATCGCGCGCAAGCGGCCCGAAAAGGCCAAGCAGGCGATCATCGACATGGTCCGCGACGAGCTCGGCCCCGATTACGATGTCGGCACGCATTTCACGCCCAGCTACAATCCCTGGGACCAGAGGCTCTGCCTCGTCCCTGACGCGGACCTGTTCGCGTCGATCCGCGAGGGCAAGGCGAGCGTCGTCACCGACACGATCGATCGCTTCACCCAAAGCGGGATCCGGCTCGCATCGGGCAGGGAGCTCGAGGCGGACCTGATCGTCACCGCCACCGGGCTGGAAATCCAGTTGCTGAGCGGCATGCCGGTCACCGTCGACGGCAAGCTTTTCGAGCCCGTCAAGCACATGACCTACAAGGGCATGATGTTCTCCGACGTGCCGAATTTCGCGATCTCGTTCGGCTACACCAATGCCAGCTGGACGCTGAAGGCCGATTTGACGGCGAACTATATGACTCGGCTCCTCAACGCGATGCGCAAGCGCGGCGTGCGCCAGGTCACGCCGCGGCTGAAGGAGCCCGTCGAGGAGATGCCCTTCCTCGATTTCACCTCGGGCTATGTCCAGCGCGCCGCCGCGCATCTGCCGCGACAAGGCACGCGGAAGCCGTGGCGGGTGCACCAGAATTACACGCTCGACGTGATGGCGCTGAAGTTCGGGGGGATCGACCAGGAGATGGAGTTTTCCAATCCCGCCCCGCGCGAGCGCCGCGTCGCCTAGGGACGCGCGCGGAGCAAGGCCGAGCGCAGGCATTCGCACACCAATTCGTCCCGCTGGTTGTGCATCTGGTGCCGCCAGGTGACGATACCCTGGCCGGGCCGCGACTTGCTCGCGCGGACGTCGGTCACTTCGCTCGACGCACGCAGCGTGTCGCCGAGGAAGACGGGCTTCGGCATGACGAGCTTGTCATAGCCGAGATTGGCGACGAGCGTCCCCGCGGTGGTGTCGCCCACCGTGATCCCCACCATCAGGCTGAAAGTGAAGGTCCCGTTGACGAGGATCTGCCCGAACTCGCTCGCCCGCGCCGCCTCGGCGTCGATGTGGAGCGGCTGGGTGTTGTGGGTGAGGGTAGAGAAAAGGAGGTTGTCGGTCTCGGTCACCGTGCGGCGGAGGCTATGCTCGATCCGGTCGCCGACCTGCCATTCGTCGAAGAAGCGTCCCGCCATCATTCAAGTCCCGTTCGTGCTGAGCTTGTCGAAGCACCGTCCTTCGGTTCGACAAGGAAAAGACCGCCCTTCGACAAGCTCAGGGCGAACGGTTAGTTACTCCTGTCGCTCCACCCGCACCAGCAGCGTACCCTCGCTCACTTGCGAACCCGCCACTGCGTCCAGCTCCGCCACCACACCGTCGAACGGCGCGACGAGCCCATGCTCCATCTTCATCGCTTCGAGCGTGAGCAAGCGCTGGCCCTTGGCGACGGCATCGCCGGCGGTCACTTCGACTGCGGTCACACGGCCCGGCATCGGCGCGAGGATCGCGCCGTCGCCGGCCGTGGCGCCGGCCGCACCGTCGAAACGGGCGAAGCCGATCGAAAAGGTCTGGCCGCCCTCGTTGAGCCGCGTGCGGTCGTCATGCAGCTCCATGTACCAATTCTCGGCGCGCTCGCGGAAATCGACGACCACGCGGACGCCGTCGACATCGAGCACGGTGGCGAGATGCGGGGGCGCGTTGAGCCGGAACCCGGGCAGGTTCGGCGCGCGCGCCGGTGCGCTGGCCTCGACGAGGCGCCAGGCGGCACCGCGCAGCGTGTCCTCCGCCGGCAGCCTCGACGGCATCAGCGCTTCGCCCTTGCGCGCGATCAGCCCGGTGTCGAGGTTGCCGGAGGCGAAATCGGGATCGGCGAGGGCCTTGAGCAGGAAAGCGCCGTTGGTCTTCACCGGCCAGACGCTGCTGCCGAGCAACGCGTGTGAGAGCCGTTCGATGGCGTCCTCGCGCGTCGCGGCATGCGCGATCAGCTTTGCTATCATAGGATCATAGAAGGGCGAGACTTCGCCGCCTTCCTCCACGCCGGTGTCCGCGCGGACCATGCCGTCGTTGAGATCGAACTCGGTGAGCGGCCCGATCGACGGCAGGAAGCCCGCGGATGGATCTTCGGCATAGAGGCGGGCCTCCATGGCGTGGCCGCTGATCTCGAGCTCCTCCTGCCGCTTCGGCAGCATCTCGCCGCTCGCCACCTGCAGCTGCCACTCGACCAAATCCTGCCCGGTAATCTCCTCGGTCACCGGATGCTCGACCTGGAGCCGCGTGTTCATCTCCATGAACCAGATGCGGTCGGCGCGCAGGCCTTCGCTGGCGTCGGCGATGAACTCGATCGTGCCCGCGCCGACATAGTCCACCGCCTTGGCCGCGCGCACCGCCGCCGCGCAGATCGCCTCGCGCGTCGCTTCGTCCATGCCGGGGGCGGGGGCCTCCTCGATCACCTTCTGGTGGCGGCGCTGGAGCGAGCAATCGCGCTCGAACAAGTGGACGACGTTGCCGTGCGCGTCGCCGAACACCTGCACTTCGATGTGGCGCGGCGAGAGGATGTACTTCTCGAGCAACACGCGATCGTCGCCGAAGGACGAGGCCGCCTCGCGCTTGCAGCTGGCGAGCGCATCATCGAACTCGGCCGAGGCGTCGACGCGGCGCATGCCCTTGCCGCCGCCGCCCGCCACTGCCTTGATCAGCACCGGATAGCCGATCGCATCAGCCTCGGCCCTGAGGCGCTCGGGCGACTGGTCCTCGCCGAGATAGCCGGGCGTGACCGGCACCCTCGCGGCGATCATCCGTGCCTTGGCGGCGTCCTTCAATCCCATCGCACGGATGCTGTCGGGCCTGGGGCCGATCCAGACCAGCCCCGCGTCGATCACCGCCTGCGCGAAATCGGCATTCTCGGAGAGGAAGCCATAGCCGGGATGGATCGCCTCGGCGCCGGTCGCCTGGGCGGCAGCGATGATCTTCTCGCCCACGAGATAGCTCTCGCGCGCCGGCGAGGGGCCGATGTGCACCGCCTCGTCGGCCTGCCGCACGTGCAGCGCGTTCGCGTCGGCATCCGAATAGACCGCGACCGTGCGCACCCCCAGCGCCCGCGCGGTGCGGATGATCCGGCAGGCGATCTCGCCGCGATTGGCGATGAGGAGGGAAGTGATCATGGATGGCGTTCCGGAAAGCCGTGGCGCGTGTGAAGCGCCGCGAGCAGCGGCTCGATCTCGTTGGCGAAGCCGCCGTCCCAGACCAGCGCCGGAAGGTTCTGGTTCGCCTCACCAATCGCTTCGATCACCGCTGCGCGGGGCCGCGGATAGGGGATGCGGATCACTTCGAGTTTGGCGGCGCGATCGGGAAGAGCGGCGAGCAGGCCTTCGATCGTGATGCAGTCGCGGCAATAGAAGGTGCGCCCCGGCAGCGCGGGGTCGGCGAACGTGCTTTCGAGCAGGAAGAGGCGGTCGCGCATCACTTGCCCGGGCAACCGGTGGTGCGGCGCGACCAGGTGACGTTGAGGATCTTCCACGCGCCGTTCTCGCGGACGAGGTCGAAATGGTTGACGCCGCAATGGCTGACCTTGCCGTCGACCAGGAAGACATAGTCGCCCCATGCCATGGCGATGTCGCCGTCCACCTCGATCGCCGGATTGGGCATGCGCTCCTCGTAGCGCTCGGGGCCCGGCTTGAGCGTGCCGGCATAATCGGCCCAGCCGCGACCGTTTACCACCGGCGACCCGTCCGGCCTGTTGCCGGCCCCGGTAATGCGGCCCTCGGCGCGGACGAAGGGCAGCGCCGCCTGCCCGTCGCGTTTCGCGATCGCCGCGAACAGGCCGTTGATCGGCACCAGGACCGCGGCTTCCTCGGAAGCGGGCGGGGGCAGGGCGGTGCCCTTCACGATCGGGGCGACGGGGGTGGTTTGCAGGGCGAGGGCAGCTGCGACGACAAGCTTCATAGCGGACCTTTCAATTCCTCCCCGAGCTTGTCTCGGGGAGGGGGACCATGCGAAGCATGGTGGAGGGGCGGGAGCGATGTTCAAGGACCGATCGCCGAGGGGAAGCAGACGCGCGGTGCACCAAAGCCGGGCGCGACGCCGTCAGATGAGCCTGCCGGAGATACTGATTTGGCGAGTTCTGCGTACGAGGCCGGATGGCCTGAAGTTTCGGCACGAACATCCGACCGGAGAATTCAGCCTCGACTTCTATTGCAGCGATGCGCGGCTGGCGATCGAAGTCGACGGCGAGATTCATGGCCGTGGTGACCGTCCCGAACGGGATTCGCGCCGTGATGCCTGGTTGGCGGCTAGCGGTATCTCGACCTTTCGGGTGCCTGCTACCGAGGTTTTGCGCGATCTCGATGGTGTTGTCCGCGGAATAGTGGCCGAGGCGCGTTCGCGCCTGCCCCTCCACCACCCGGCTGCGCCGGGCGGTCCCCCTCCCCGAGACAAGCTCGGGGAGGAATGAGGTGGGCTCGTTTTCCATCACATCCGGAACACCCCGAACGCGGGACGTTCGGGTATCGGCGCGTTCAGCGTCGCTGCGAAGGCCAGGCCCAGCACGTCGCGCGTCTGCGCCGGATCGATGATGCCGTCGTCCCATAGCCGCGCGGTGGCGTGCCAAGGGTTGCCTTCGTCTTCGTAGCGCTGGCGGATCGGCGCCTTGAAGGCCTCGGCCTCCTCGGGCGTCCATTTCTCGGCGTCGCGGTGGACGGTCGCGAGCACCGAGGCCGCCTGCTCGCCGCCCATCACCGAGATGCGGCTGTTGGGCCAGCTGAACAGGAAGCGGGGCGAATAGGCCCGCCCGCACATGCCGTAATTGCCCGCGCCGAAGCTGCCGCCGATGAGGACGGTGACCTTGGGCACGCTCGCGGTGGCGACGGCGGTCACCAGCTTTGCGCCATGTTTCGCAATGCCTTCCGCCTCGTACTTGCCGCCGACCATGAAGCCCGAGATGTTCTGGAGGAAGAGCAGGGGCACGCGGCGCTGGCAGGCGAGCTCGATAAAGTGGGCGCCCTTCTGCGCGCTCTCCGAGAACAGGATGCCGTTATTGGCGATGATCCCGACCGGCATGCCCCAGATATGCGCGAAGCCGCAGACGAGGCTGGTGCCGTAGAGCGATTTGAACTCGTGAAACTCGCTGCCGTCGACGATCCGCGCGATCACCTCGTGCACGTCATAGGGCGCGCGGACGTCCTCGGGGACGATGCCGTAGAGCTCCTCCGGCGCGTATTTGGGTGGCCGGGGCCCGATCAGTGCCAGGTCGGGTGTGCGATCGGCGGGCAGATGGCTGACGATGTCGCGGACGATCGTCAGCGCGTGCTCGTCATTCTCGGCGACATGATCGACCACGCCTGATTTGCGCCCGTGCAGATCGCCGCCGCCAAGATCCTCGGCGCTGATCACTTCGCCCGTCGCAGCCTTCACCAGCGGCGGGCCGGCAAGGAAAATCGTGCCCTGGTTGCGCACGATCACGCTCTCGTCGCTCATCGCGGGGACGTAGGCGCCGCCTGCGGTGCAGCTGCCCATCACGCAGGCGATCTGCGGGATGCTCAGCGCCGACATGTTGGCCTGATTGAAGAAGATCCGCCCGAAATGGTCGCGGTCGGGGAAGACCTCGGCCTGGTGGGGCAAATTGGCGCCGCCCGAATCGACCAGGTAGATGCAGGGCAGGCGATTGGCCTCGGCGATCTCCTGCGCGCGGAGATGCTTCTTGACCGTCATGGGGTAATAGGTGCCGCCCTTCACCGTCGCGTCGTTGCAGACGATCATGACGGTGCGTCCCGAGACGCGGCCGATCCCCGCGATCATCCCCGCGCCGGGGACTTCGCCCTGGTACATGTCGCATGCGGCGAGCTGGCCGATCTCGAGGAACGGTGCGCCGGGATCGAGCAACCACTCGACCCGCTCGCGCGGCAGCAGCTTGCCGCGGCTGGTGTGGCGTTCGCGCGCGGCCTCGGAGCCGCCGAGCGCCGCCTGCGCCACATCGGCGCGCAGCCGCTCGGCCAGCGCGCGGTTGTGCGCGGCGCGGGCGCGATATTCCTCTCCCTCGGGCGACACCTTCGTATCGAGCACCGGAGCGCTCATTAGGGCATCCTTCCTGTCCTAGTTTAGTCCTGCCTACACTGCGGCCAGCTGCTTGGGAAGGACTGGCGCGCGCCTTCGTGCCAGAGTAGCACGCAGCACGACTGGATTGAGTGGGAGAGCCTCAACGTGACGACTCGCGCGGCCCTGTTTGCCCTGCTTCTCGCAACCGCCGCCTGCACCCCCGGCGGGCAGGCCGGGAACGACGCCACCGTCGCCGCGGGCACGGGAATCGGCGTCGACGTTACGGGGCTCAACAAGAGCGTGAAGCCGGGCGACGATTTCGACGAGTTCGCCAATGGCGGCTGGCGCGCGCGGACCCAGATCCCCGCGGACCGTTCGAGCACCGGCGCATTCCTGGAGGTCTACAACAAGGCTGAGGCGAACAACGTCGCGATCGTCCAGGCGGCGCTCAAGGCCAATGCCGCCGTCGGCACCGATCAGCGCCGCATCGCCGACTGGTTCAGCGCCTTCACCGACACCGCCGCGATCGAGCAGCGCGGGCTGACGCCGCTCGGCGCCGAGATGGACGCGATCGCCGCGCTCAAGGACAGGACGGCGCTGTCGACGATGCTCGGCGCCAATATTCGCGCCGATGTCGATCCGCTCAATGCCACCAATTTCCAGACCGAGAACCTGTTCGGCCTGTTCGTGACGCAGGCGCTCGACCGCCCCGATGTCAGCGTGCCCTATCTGCTCCAGGGCGGGCTCGGGCTGCCCGAGCGTGACTATTATCTCTCGGCTAAGCCCGAGATGGCGACGATCCGCAACCAGTATCGCGCCTATATCGGCAAGCTGCTGAGCCTCGCCAACATCACCGAGCCCGATGCCCGGGCGCAGCGCGTGTTCGAGCTCGAGACCAAGATCGCCCGCGCGCACGCCGACATCGTCACGTCGCAGGACATCCACAAGGCGAACAATCCCTGGAAGAAGGCCGACTTCGCGAAGAAGGCGCCTGGGATCGACTGGGACGCCTTCTGGAGCGCCGCGGGCCTGGCCACGCAGCAGGATTTCATCGTCTGGCACCCGCAAACGGTGATCGCGGTGGCGAAGCTGGCGGGCAGCGAGCCGCTCCAGGCGTGGCAGGACTGGCTCACCTTCCACCGCATCAACGAAGTCACCGACGTGCTGCCCGCTTCGTTCGACCAGGCGCATTTCGAGTTCTTCAGCCATACGCTGAACGGCCAGCCCAAGCCCCGCCCGCGCGACAAGCGAGCGATCGGCAGCGTCAACAACTGGCTCGGCGACGCGGTCGGCCAGCTCTATGTGAAGGACTTCTTCCCGGCCTCGTCCAAGGCCGACATCCAGAACATGGTGAAGGGCATCCTCGCCGCGTTCGACAAGCGCGTCGCGGCGCTCCCCTGGATGGCCGAATCGACCAAGGCCGAGGCGCGCCGGAAGATCGCGGGCATGAAGGTGGGGATCGGCTATCCCGAGGCGTGGCGGAGCTATGCGAGCCTCGAGGTCAAGGCCGACGATCCGGTGGGCAACCTCCGTCGCGCCCAACTTGCCGAATATCGCCACCAGCTCGCCAAGATCGGCAAACCGGTGGATCGCGGCGAATGGTGGATGACGCCGCAGACGGTCAACGCGGTCAACCTGCCGCTGCAGAACGCGCTCAACTTCCCCGCCGCGATCCTCCAGGCGCCCTTCTACGATCCGGGCGCCGATGCCGCGGCCAATTACGGCGCGATCGGCGCGGTGATCGGGCACGAGATCAGCCACGGCTTCGACGATCTCGGCGCCAATTTCGACGCCACCGGCCGCCTGCGCAACTGGTGGACCCCGCAGGACCTTGCGCGGTTCAAGGCGAGCGGGCAGGCGCTCGTCGCGCAGTTCAACGCCTATGAGGTGCTGCCCGGCCTGTTCATCAACGGCCAGCAGACGCTGAGCGAGAACATCGCCGACGTCGCCGGGCTCACCGCCGCCTATGAGGCGTACCGCGCCTCGCTGGGCGGCAAGGAGGCGCCGGTGATCGGCGGGCTGACCGGCGACCAGCGCTTCTTCCTCGCCTACGCCCAGGCATGGCGCGACAAGTCGCGCGAGCAGGCGCTCCGCGGACGCGTCGCCACCGATGCCCACGCGCCGGCGCGCTGGCGCGCCCAGACCGTGCGCAACCTCGACGCCTGGTATCCGGCCTTCGACGTCAGGGAAGGGCAGAAGCTGTTCCTGACGCCCGAGAAGCGCGTCAAGGTCTGGTGAGGCGCCTGCGCGGGCGCTGACGACAATCGAAACGGGGGAGAATGCGATGCGGTGGATGCGGACGATCGCGGCCGCGGCGGCGATGCTGCTGGTGGCGGCAGCACCGGCCAAGGAGCGCTGGACCCGCGCCTGGACCGCGAGCATGTGGCAGGTCGCCGACGACCAGGTACGCTCGCTCGAGAACGTCACGATCCGCTCGGCGGTGCGCGTCGGCGCGGGCGGGCGCCAGCTCCGGCTGCGGCTCGCCAATGACTATGGCCCGGCGCTCTCCGTGGGCGCGGCGTCGGTCCGCCTGGCCGGGGGCAAGGCGGTGAAGGTGACCTTCGACGGGCAGGCGTCGGTGCGCGTGCCCGAAGGCGCGCCTTTGGTGAGCGATCCGATCGCGCTGCCGGTCAAGGCGTTCGACGTGGTCGAGGTCTCTTTGTTCTTCCCCGAGTCGACGCCGCTGGTCACCGTCCATGACGTGGTCGGCGAGCAGACATTGATCTCGCCGCCGGGCGATCACACCCAGGCGGACTTCCCCGCGCCCGTGGAGAAATGGCGCCTGCGGCCGCTGATCGCCGGGCTCGACGTGCTGACCGACAAACCGCGGCCGGTGGTGGTGGCTTTCGGCGATTCGATCACCGACAATGTCGGCTGCGCCAACGACGCGATGCCGCGCTGCCGCTGGGGCGACGTGCTCGGTCGGCGGCTGGCGGCGGCGGGCAAGCCGCACGTGGTGGTGACGCAGGCGATCTCGGGCAACCGCATCCTCGCGAACGGCACCGGCCCGAGCGCGCTGTCGCGCTTCGACCGCGACGTGCTCGCGGTGCCGGGGGTCAGCCATGTCGTGCTGCTCGAAGGGATCAACGACATCGGCAATTCGGGGCGCGTGGTGAAGGGCGCGCTGCGCCCCACGATCACCGCCGACCAGCTCCTCGCGGGCTACAAGCAGCTGGCGCTGCGCGCGCGGGAGCGCGGCATCAAGGTCTATGCGATGACGATCCTGCCCTATGAGGGCGCGATGTACCAGACGCCCGCAGGCGAGGCGATGCGGGTGCAGGTCAACGCCTGGATCCGCACCGCGAAGGCGTTCGACGCCGTGATCGACATGGAGAAAGTCATGGCCGATCCCGCCAATCCGAAGCGGCTGGCGGCCAATATGCAGGGCGGCGACAATCTCCACCCCGACGGCCGCGGCGAGACCGCGATGGGCGAGGCGATCGATTTGGGGTTGTTTCGTTAAATTCCCTCTCCCCTTGTGGGAGAGGGAGGGAGCCGACGTTAGTCGGCGGAAGGGTGAGGGGGAGTGAGACTCAGTCCCCCTCATCCTTCCCACTCGCTTCGCGAGCGGGCCCCTTC
>NZ_JAPKNM010000001.1 GCF_026460985.1 Sphingomonas sp. | reverse complement strand
GCGCGCAGACGCGCGCACCCACCCATGATCGGGTGAACAGCGCCCCGCGCTGTTCAGGCCATGCCGGGGGCATGGCCGGCCCGATCATCCCTCCCTGCAAGCAGGGAGGGGAGCCTTCAAACTGAATGGCGATTCAACCCAAGCACCTGGAGGCGAGGGTGCCGGAGAATTTCGCGTCTCCGGCGGCCGTCGCCCAATAACCACTCGCAATGTAGGATTTGTTCTGCTTTCGTTCGAAAAATGAGCGAGCCACACGATTCCCGCACCGAGAATCCGCCGCCCGGTTTACCGCTTCGCGCGCGCACGCGAAGGACTGGTAAACTTCGTCATCCGCCTCTGCTTCGAAAACGCCCGAGAACTGCGCAAATCGGCACTTTTCGACGCCAACCAAAAGGTTGGGCATTCGCTCTTGCCAACCTTTTGGTTGGTTGTCGGCTTGACTCCACGGCGCGCGCCACGCGGTGTCCTCCCTGCCGCGCAGTGCATTGCCTCGCCGCCCCGCACCCCCTAACCGGTCCCCATGCTTGACGATGCCCGCTTCGGCCTGAGCCGCACCGCGACGCTCCCCGGGCCGCTCAGGCTCGACGGCGGCGTGCTGCTGTCGCCGGTCGACATCGCCTACGAGACCTATGGCGATCTCGCGCCCGACGGCGGCAACGCGATCCTGGTCTGCCACGCGCTGACCGGCGACCATCATGTCGCCTCGGCGCATCCGGTGACCGGCAAGCCCGGCTGGTGGGCGCGGATGGTGGGGCCGGGCAAGCCGATCGATACCGACCGCTATCTCGTGATCTGCGCCAACGTGCTCGGCTCCTGCCTCGGCTCGTCGGGGCCGGCGAGCGTCAACCCCGCCACCGGCAAGCCCTGGGCGATGGGCTTCCCGGTGATCACCATCCGCGACATGGTCCGCGCGCAGGCGATGCTGCTCGACCATCTCGGCATCGAGAAGCTCTTCGCCGTCGTCGGCGGATCGATGGGCGGCATGCAGGCGCTGAGCTGGGCGGCGACCTTTCCCGAGCGGGTGGCGTCGGCCGTCGTCATCGCCAGCGCCGCGCGGCATTCGGCGCAGAACATCGCCTTCCACGAAGTCGGCCGCCAGGCGATCATGGCCGATCATCGCTGGCGCGGCGGCGACTATTACGAAGACAATGATCCCCCCGCCTCGGGCCTCGCCGTGGCGCGGATGGCGGCGCACATCACCTATCTGTCCGAGGCCGGGCTCACCGCCAAGTTCGGCCGCAAGCTCCAGAGCCGTGACGCCAAGACCTTCGGCTTCGACGCCGATTTCCAGGTCGAGAGCTATCTCCGCCACCAGGGGCTGAGCTTCGTCGACCGGTTCGACGCCAATTCGTACCTCTACATCACCCGTGCGCTCGATTATTTCGACCTCGCCGAGGAGCATGGGGGCACACTCGCCAACGCCTTCACCGGCGACACGCGCTTCTGCCTGGTGAGCTTCGACACCGACTGGCTCTACCCGACGAGCGAATCGCGGACGATCGTCCATGCGCTCAACGCCGCGGGCGCGCCGGTGAGCTTCGTCGAGCTCTCCTCGCCCTTCGGCCACGACGCCTTCCTGCTCGAGAGCCCCGAGCTCGACCGCGTGATCGCCGGCTTCCTCGGCGCGGGAGAAAGCCGGTGAGCATCCGCCTCTCCTTCGATTCCGCCGAGCAGCAGATCGACGTGATCCACGGCTATCTGTCGCGCTCTTATTGGGCCGAGGGCATTCCGCGTGCGACCGTGGAGAAGTCGGTCGCCAACAGCTTCTGCGTCGGCGCGTTCCAGGGCGATGCGCAGATCGGCTTCGCCCGGCTGATCACCGATCGCGCGACCTTCGCCTATCTCGCCGACGTGTTCGTGCTCGAGGACCATCGCGGCCGGGGTGTCGCCCGCGCGATGCTCGCGGCGCTCGACGCGCATCCCGAGCTCCAGGGCCTCCGCCGCTGGGCCCTGTTCACTCGCGACATGCAGCCGCTCTACGCCAAGCTCGGCTGGGAGCCCTATCCGCATCCCGACCGGCTGATGGTGCGCGACATTCCGGATATCTACACACGATGAGCCTGCGTCCCGACCTCGCGATCATCGCCGCCAACGTCCAGCCGGTGACGCGCGTGCTCGACGTCGGCTGCGGTGACGGCGCGCTGATGGCGGCCTTGCGCGACCAGCGGGGCTGCGACGCGCGCGGGCTCGAACTCGATCCGGCCGACGTCGCCGCGGCGATGGCGAAGGGGCTGTCGGTGGTGCAGGGCGATGCCGACAGCGATCTCGCCGACTATCCCGATGCGAGCTTCGACTATGCGATCCTCAGCCAGACGCTGCAGACGACGCGGCGGCCCGACCGGGTGCTCGACGAGCTGCTGCGCATCGGCCGCCGCGCCTTCGTCTCCTTCCCCAATTTCGCGCATTGGCGGGTGCGTGCGTCTTTGCTGTTCGGCGGGCGGATGCCGGTGACGCGGCTGCTGCCGATCGCCTGGTACGCCACGCCCAACATCCATCATGTGACGGTCGACGATTTCCGGGCGCTGGTGAAGGCGCGGGGCATCATTGTCGAGGAATGCTGGTTCCTCTCGGGCGACCAGCGCACTGGCTCGGCCTTCGCGAACCTGTTCGCCGAGCACGCCGTGTTCCTGCTGAGGAAGGACCGGTGACCGGGCGCACGATCCTGTCGGTCCATCCGGCATATCGCGACGATATCGGCGATTTGGTCACGCGCCGTCCGTTGCCCGGGCCCGGCGTCGACCATGTCGGCGCCTTCCTGTTCCTCAACCATCACGGGCCGCAGACCTATGGCCCGGACAATCGCGGCCTGCCCTTCGGCCCGCATCCGCATCGCGGCTTCGAGACGATGACCTTCATCCTCGACGGCGAGCTCGCGCATACCGATTCCGCGGGGCATGAGAGCGTGATCCGCGCGGGCGGCGTGCAGTGGATGACCGCGGGGCGCGGGATCGTCCATGCCGAGGTCTCGCCGGCCGCCTTCAAGCGCGAGGGCGGGCGCATGGAGATCCTCCAGCTCTGGCTCAACCTGCCCGCGCGGCTCAAGATGACGGCGCCGCGTTATGTCGGGCTGCAGGCGGAGGGGATTCCGGCGATCGCCGACGACGACGCGACGGTGCACCTGATCTCGGGCGAATGGCAGGGCCATGCGGGCCCGATCGAGTCGCTCACGGGGGTGTTCCTGAGCTGGGTCGAGGCGCAACCAGGCGCCGCGGTCACCTTCGACGGGCTGAACGGCCGAGACGTCTTCCTCTACGCGGCGCGCGGGAGCATCGAAGTAGCGGGACGGCAGGTCCCGCAATTCCACCTCGCCCAGCTCGGCGCGGGCGACAGCGTGACGATCACCGCTTCCGAGCCCGCGCTCTTCCTGTTCGGCCATGCCGATCCGATCGACGAGGCCGTAGTGGCGCATGGCCCCTTCGTGATGAACAGCATGGAGGAGATCCGCCAGGCCTATGCCGATTACCAGGCGGGCAGGTTCGGCGTCGCCGAGATCGTCCAGGGCTAGATGCCGCGGCCCCAATTGACGGTGGCGCGCGTGCCGCCGTTCATCGGCTCGACGACGATCATCAGGCTGCGCTTCGATTCCTCGCCGGCCGAATACATGGTCGCCGTCGACAGCCGCTGGCCGAGGCCAGAGGCATTGGCCTGGGCGCGCGACCAGCCGAGCACCTCGGCCGGCCGCGCCCTGGCCAGGTAGACGATCGTCCCTCTGACATGGCGCGGCAGCCCGTCGGCGCTCGACACGCAGCTGGTGACCTGCGCGTCCCGGTAGACGGGCACGAAATCGGGCTTGTTCGCGCAATCGCCCGCCACGGTGACCGCCGCGGGCGTTCCCTCCGCCGCGGCCGCGGCCACGTTGCGGGCGACGGGATCGCCTGTCGTGTCCGAGGAAACGCCGTCGCATGCCGCGACCAGCAGCAGCAGCGGTACCGCGATCAGGATCCGGTGGCGCGGGTTGCTCAGAACGGCACGTCGTCGTCGAGATCGTCCGGGAAGCCGCCGCCGAAATTGCCGCCGCCGCTCTTCTGGCCGCCGCCGTTGAAATTGCCGCCGCCGCCGCGGCTCGAGGACTGGCCCGAGAATTCGTCGCCACCGCCGGCGCCCCAGTCGTCGCCGCCACCACCGCTGCTGCGGCCCGCGCCGCCGCCCTGGCCGGGCGCGCCGTCGAGCATGGTCAGCACCGAGTTGAAGCCCTGGAGCACGATCTCGGTCGAATAGCGGTCATTGCCCTGCTGGTCCTGCCACTTCCGGGTGGTCAGCGCGCCTTCGATATAGACCTTGCTGCCCTTGCGCAGATACTTCTCGGCAACGTTGGCGAGGCCTTCGTTGAAGACCTTGACCGTGTGCCACTCGGTCTTTTCCTTGCGCTCGCCCGAATTGCGGTCCTTCCAGCTTTCCGACGTGGCGATGCGCAGCTCGACCACCTTGCCGCCGTTCTGGAACGACCGCGATTCGGGGTCGCGCCCGAGATTGCCGACCAGAATGACCTTGTTGACGCTGCCGGCCATGGAAACTCCGCTGTGAGATCGATATGGAAAGGTGAACGAACAGGGTACTCCCGATGGCCGAGATCATCAACCTGAACAAGGCGCGCAAGGCGAAGGCTCGCGTGGATAAGTCTGCGAACGCCGACGAAAACCGCGTGCGCTTCGGCCGGACCAGGGCGCAGAAGCAGGCGGAAGCGGCGGAAACCACGAAACTGGCGCGGCTGCTCGATGACGCCAAGCGCGACTAGAGTCCCAGCGCGACCGCGCTCCAATAGGTTATCCCCGCCGCGACATAAGCGAGCGCGAACAGATAGCCGATCATGAAGGCGGGCCATTTCCACCCATTGGTCTCGCGCCGCGTGACTGCGATCGTCGAGATGCATTGCGGCGCGAAGACGAACCACATCAGGAAGGCCAGAGCGGTGGGCAGTGTCCAGCGCGCCTGGAGCTTCGCGCGGATCGCCGCGCCGCCGGCGTCGCCTTCGGGATCGTCGATCGCATAGACGGTGCCGATCGCCGCCACCGCGACTTCGCGCGCCGCCATCGCGGGCAGCAGCGCCAGCGAGATGTCGCGGTTGAACCCGATCGGCGCCACCACGACCTCGATCGCGCTGCCGATCCGCCCGGCGATCGAATGGTCGACCTGGCTCTGCCCCGGCGGCGCCTTGGGGAAGCTCAGCAGCGCCCAGAGCACGATCGTGGTGAGCAGGATGAAGGTGCCGGCGCGCTTGAGGAACACTTCCGCGCGCTGGAGCAGGCCGATGCCGAGATCCCGCAGCACGGGCCATTGATATTTGGGCATCTCCATCATGAAGCCCGACGTGGCGCCGCGCGTCACCGTCCGGCGCAGCACCAGCGCGGCGGCGAAGGCGCCAAGGATGCCGACGATCAGCAACCCGAACGCGACCAGCCCCTGCAGCCCGACGAACGGCGCGACCTGGCTGTTCGGGATGAAGGCGCCGATCACCATGGTGTAGACCGGCCAGCGCGCCGAGCAGGTCATCAAGGGGGCGATCAGGATCGTGGTCAGCCGGTCCTTCTCGTCGGAGATGGTGCGCGTCGCCATGATGCCGGGCACCGCGCAGGCGAAGGACGAGAGCAGGGGAATGAAGGCGCGGCCCGAAAGCCCCGCCACCGCCATCAGCCGGTCCATCAGGAACGCCGCGCGCACCATATAGCCCGAGGCCTCGAGCACGAGGATGAAGGCGAACAGGATCAGGATCTGCGGCAGGAAGACGACCACCGCGCCCACGCCCGCGATCACGCCGTCGACGAGCAGCGATCGGAGCGGCCCCTCGGGCAGCACGGCGTTCACGCCGTCGGCGAGCATCGCCATGCCGCCTTCGATCCAGCCGATCGGCGCCTCGGACCAGGCGAACACCGCCTGGAACATCACGAACATCAGCCCGAGCAGCAGGATCGGCCCGGCGACGGAGTGCAGCGCCACGGCGTCGAGCCGGTGCGCCCAGCGCCGCGCCGCGGTCTCCGATACGGTGACCGCGGTGGCGATTTGCCGCGCCCGGCGTTGGAGGACGACGATGTCGTGCGGGACGCCAGCCCCAGGGCGCACCGCATGGACCGTGCGGACCACCTCGGCGAGCCGCTCCTTGAGCGCATCGAGCCCGCGCTTGCGCACCGCCACCGTCGGCACCACCGGCACGCCGAGCTCGCGCTCGAGCGCCTCGGCGTCGAGCACCAGCCCGTCGCGCTCGGCGAGATCGATCATGTTGAGCGCGACGACGATCGGCAGCCCGAGCGCGATCAGCTGGAGCGTGAAGCGGAGATGGTTGTCGAGGTTCGACGCGTCGATCACGGTGATGATCGCATCGGGCAGCCGCTCGCCCGTCTGGCGGCCGACGAGCACGTCGCGCGTCACCTGCTCGTCGGGCGAGGAGGGATCGAGGCTGTAGGCGCCGGGCAGGTCGAGCAGTTCGACCGGGCGGCCGTCGGGGAGCGCCATGCGCCCGGCATGCCGCTCGACGGTGACGCCGGGATAATTGCCGACCTTCTGCCGCGCGCCGGTCAGCGCGTTGAACAGGGCGCTCTTGCCGGCATTGGGGTTGCCGACCAGCGCAACCAGCGGTGCCTGGTTCATCGGCCGGCGGCGTTCGGGAGCACGTGAATCGCGGCGGCGACGTGGCGGCGCAGCGCCACCGTCATCCGGCCGATCCGGCAGGCCACGGGCCCGCCGCCCAGCAAGCTCGAGCGATGGAGCATCTCGACCTCGACGCCTTCGTCGAGCCCGAGCTCGCGCAGGCGCCGGCCCTCGGGTTCGGAAAGCGCATGCCAATCCACCGCCGCCACCGTTCCAGGCGCGAGGCGAGGCAATTGGGCGAGCCGGACGGGCTGGGGAATCGCAGCGGCGACGTTCATGCTGCGAGTCATTATCAATAACCTGCCGAATGCGCTAGTAGGGGGAATGCGGAACGTCAGACCACCGGGTAGCGCAGCCGCCCGACGAAGCGCGACAGGCTGGGCCGGTGCGAGGTGCGCGCGAGGAAGCCGGCCTTGGCCTTCTCGAACTTCATGATGCCCTCGATCCGCCGGCCGAGGAATGCGCGCGTATCGGCATGGCCTTCGCTGTCGTCCTGGAGGAAGACCGCGATCGTCGCGGCGTAGATCGAGCCGAGCAATGCGCGCTTGGTATAATGGTTGTAGTCGGTCGCGGTGTCGCCGGCGAGCCGCCACATCGCGTCGGCCGCGCGCCAGCCGAGCCGCGCTGCGCGCGCCGCGTTCTGCGGCATGGCGAGCACCGCGGCGGCGCGGCGCAGCGCCTCGCGATTGGCGGCCAATGTCTCGAGCCGCGCCTCGACCAGGGCGGTGATCCGCGCGCGGATCTTCATCGCGGCGAGCGCCTCGGGCGTGAAGCGCGCCGCCATCGCCCGGTCGATGCTCGCGAACCAAGCATCGATCATCGCGACCGCGCCGTCCGAGAAAGCGAGCCGGGCGACGTCATGATCGACGCCCAGGCCGTTCGCCGCGGCATCGAGCGCCGCCGCGTTCCAGCCGTCGAACGCGGCGTTGGCAGCGATCGCCGGCGCGAGCGCCTCACGCAGTTCGTCGAGCGTTGCGTCTGCCAGGTCCATCATGCCGATTTAGGCTCCCCGGCGGCGGGCGCAACCCGCTCCTTGCCACCGCTGCGCACCAGCACCAGAGCGAGCGCGACGAAGAGGGCGCCGACCGCGTCGGCCGCGGCGAGCCTCTCGTCGAACACCACCCAGCCGAGCGCCGCGGCGACCGCGGGCTGGATCAGCAATGCGATGCCGACGACGAGCGGGGTGAGGTGGCCCAGCGCGTAGATCATGCAGCCCTGCCCGATCAGCTGGCTCACCACCGCCATTGCGAGGAGAGGCCACCAATTGCCCGGCCAGACCTGCTCGCCGAGCGCCAGCGCGAGGACGAGCAAAGGCGGGATCGAGGCGAGCGACGAGAGCGCGAGCGCCGGCATCGGGGCGAGCCGTTCGCGCACCCGCGCCATGATGATGAAGTAGATGGCGTAGAGTACGCCCGCGAGCAGGCAGAACAGATCGCCGGTGAGGTTCCGCGACGAGAGGCTCGCCGAACGCCCCATCAGCAGCGCCGCGCCCACTGCTGCCAGCACGAGTGCCAGCGCCTGCATGCGCGACGGCCACATCCGCGCGGCGACAAAGCCGTAGATCGGGAAGATCAGCACCGCGCAATTGCCGAACAAGGTCGAATTGGCGAGCGTGGTGCGACCGATCCCGACATGCCAGCTCGCCAGATCGGCGGCGAAGGCGAGCCCCGCCACCGCGAGCACGCCCCACAGGCCGCGCGAGGCCGTGAACGGGCGATCGCCGACCAGCATCGAGGCGCCTAGCAGCATCGGAGTCGCCAGCGCGATCCGCCAGAAACCCGCCGCCACCGGCCCGACATCGGCAACGCGCACGAACAGCGGACCGAAGGCGAGCGCGACATTGGCGATGACCAGAGCGGCGAGCGCCATCGTGGCATGGCTTCTGACGCGCGTAGTTTTCCTTGGGTCCCGGGCTTCCTGCATAGCGCCCTGTAGCGCCCTATCTGCCCCGGACCACAGCAAAAGGCTTTCTTCCCCCATGCCCAGCCTGTTCGATCCGATCCAGCTCGGCGCGATCCACGCGCCCAACCGCATCCTGATGGCGCCGCTGACCCGCGGCCGCGCGACGCGCGAACACGTGCCGACGCCGATCATGGCCGACTATTACGCCCAGCGCGCCGGCGCCGGGCTGATCATCTCCGAGGCGACCGGCATCAGCCAGCAGGGGCTTGGCTGGGCCTATGCGCCCGGGCTGTGGAGCCAGGAGCAGGTCGAGGCCTGGAAACCGGTGGTCGCCGCGGTGCACGAAGCCGGCGGGCGGATCGTCGCGCAGCTCTGGCACATGGGCCGGCTGGTCCATTCGGACTTCCTCGGCGGCGAGCCCCCGGTCTCGTCCTCGGCGACCACCGCGCCGGGAACGGTGCGCACCTATCCGGCGGAGGAGAGCGGCGAGATCAAGCGCCCCTACACGCAGGCGCGGGCGCTCCGCACCGACGAGATCCCCGGCATCCTCGACGATTATGCCAACGCCGCGACCAACGCGATCCGCGCGGGCTTCGACGGGGTGCAGATCCACGCCGCCAATGGCTATCTGATCGACCAGTTCCTGCGCGACAATTCGAACTTCCGCGACGACGCCTATGGCGGCTCGATCCCCAACCGCATCCGGCTGCTCCGCGAAGTCACGCAGCGCGTGGTCGACACGGTGGGCGGCGACCGCACCGGCGTGCGCCTCTCGCCCAATGGCGAAGTGCAGGGCGTCAACGACAGCAATCCGCACGCATTGTTCGAGGCTGCTGCGGCTGCGCTCGACGATATCGGCATCGCCTTTCTCGAGATGCGCGAGCCGCGCCCGGGCGGCACCCGCGGCCTGCCCGACCATCCGCCGGTGCACCCGGTGATCCGGAAGGTGTTCAAGGGGCCGCTCGCGCTCAACGCCGACTATCATGCCGACGATGCCCAGGCCGCGCTCGATGCGGGCGAGGCCGATGCGATCGCCTATGGCCGCCCCTTCCTCGCCAATCCGGACCTGCCGGAGCGGCTGGCGGAGAAGCTACCGCTCAATCCGCAGCGCGAGGACCTGTTCTATATCGGCGGTGCCGAGGGCTATACCGACTATCCGCGTTGGGACGAGGCTCAGGCGGCCTGATCGAGCCCGTCTAGCCAGCTGGTGCTGGCGGCCCGGAGCTGCGCGCGCAGCTTCGGGCCCGCCGCCAGCGCGAAGACCAGGAAGATCGCGAGCGGCCAGAACAGGAAACTCAGCGCGATGAGCAATGCCACGCCGAGCGCGATCCCCCAGCGCAGGTTGAGCAGCCGGGCCCGTGTCGCATAGTTGATCCGGATCGCGCGCGGCGCCTTGTCGTCATACCAGCGCTTGGTGACGAAAACGTCCGAATCGATTCCGGCGCCGCTACCCTGCCGGGAAGAAGCCGGAGGGGGCCGCGAGACCGGCTCCCCAGTCAGCGTATCGATGACTTCCAGCCGGCGCCCGCGCTCCACTACCTTGTAGCGCGTGGGCGGGGGCCGCATCGCTCAGCCGAACCGGCTCTTGAGCGCCAGCATCGCCAGCGCCGCCTTGGCGGCCTCGCCGCCCTTGTCCTTCTGCGCCGGATCGGCACGGACCAGCGCCTGCTCCTCATTCTCGACCGTCAGGATGCCGTTGCCGATCGGCACCCCATCGAGCGCCAGCGCCATCAGCCCGCGCGCGCTCTCGCCGGCGACGATCTCGAAATGATAAGTCTCGCCGCGGATCACCACGCCCAGCGCGACATAGGCGTCATACTGCCCGGTCTCGACCGCGAGCGCGACGGCACCGGGCACCTCAAGCGCGCCGGGAACGGTGACGATCTCGTAATCGTGCCCCGCCTCCTGGAGCGCGGTCCGCGCCCCATCGAGCAGCATGTCGTTGAGATGGGCGTAGAAGCGGGCTTCGACGATCAGGACGCGGGCCATCAATTCTCCAGGTCGATTGCACGCTCGCCGACGATCGACAGGCCGTAGCCGTCGAGCCCGACAAGGGTATGGTGGGTGTTGGTGAGCAGGATCATGTCCTGCACGCCGAGTTCGGTGAGGATCGTGGCGCCGACGCCGTAATCGCGCAATTCGTCCATGTCCTTGGCCTCGAGCACGCCTGCCTTGGCCTGGAGCGCGACGCTGAACTGGTCGGGGCGCGGCTTGTTGATCACCACGACCACGCCCGCGCCCTCCTCGCCGATGATCTCCATCGAACGGCGCAGCAGGCCGCCGCGGCTGCCGCCCTCGCCGAAGATGTCGCTGAACGGCGACAGCGCGTGCATGCGCACCAGAGTGGGCTTGGCGGGGTCGATCCGGCCCTTCACCAGCGCGACCTGCTCGCTCTCGGTCGCCTTGTTCCAGAAGGTGAGCGCAGTCCATTCGCCGCCCCAGTCGCTCTCGAACCGCGCCTCGGCGCGCTTCTCGACGAGGTGGTCGTGGCGGCGGCGATAGGCGATCAGGTCGCGGATCGTGCCGATCTTGAGATTGTGGAACTGCGCGAAGGAAACGAGGTCGTCCATCCGCGCCATCGTCCCGTCGTCCTTCATGATCTCGCAGATCACGCCCGAGGGGTTGAGTCCGGCGAGCCGCGCGACGTCGACCGCCGCCTCGGTATGGCCGGTGCGGACGAGCACGCCGCCGTCGCGCGCGACCAGCGGGAAGACATGGCCGGGCGAGACGATCGCGTGCCGGTCCTTCGACGCGTCGATCGCGACCGAGATGGTGCGCGCGCGATCGGCGGCGGAGATGCCAGTGGTGACGCCCTCGCGCGCCTCGATCGAGACGGTGAAGGCAGTCTCGTGCCGCGTGCCGTTGTTGCGCGACATCAGGTCGAGCCCGAGCTGGTCGACCCGCTCCTTGGTGAGCGCCAGGCAGATCAGCCCGCGGCCGAACTTGGCCATGAAGTTGATCGCGTCGGGAGTCGCCATCTGGGCGGGGATGACGAGGTCGCCTTCGTTCTCGCGGTCCTCATCGTCGACGAGGATGAACATCCGGCCGTTGCGGGCCTCGTCGATCAGTTCCTCGGGCGTCGACAGGAAACCGTGCTTGAGGCGGGCCAAGGGATTCGATTGTTCAGGCTTTGGCACGAAGCGCCTCCATGCGCTGGAGATAGCGGGCGAGCACGTCGATCTCGAGATTGACCGCCTGCCCGAGCTGCAATGCCCCGAATGTAGTGACTGCGGCGGTGTGGGGAATGATGTTGAGGTGCAGATTCACGCCCGTGGCCGTGTCCTCGACCGAATTCACAGTCAGCGACACGCCGTCGACGGTGATCGAGCCCTTGGCGGCGACATAGGGGGCGATTTCCTTGTCCGCGGCAATGACGAGGCGATGCGAGCCGCCTTCCTCGCGCCATTCGGCAACCGTGCCGATGCCGTCGACATGCCCGGTGACGATATGCCCGCCCAGCTCGTCGCCGAGCTTGAGCGCGCGCTCGAGGTTGAGGCGGCGGCCCTCGGTCCACATGTCCCGCGCGGTGCGCGACACGGTCTCGGCCGAGACGTCGAACGCGACGCGGCCGGGAGCCTTGTCGACCACCGTCAGGCACACGCCCGAGCAGGAGATCGACGCGCCGAGATCGATCGTGTCGACGTCATAGGCGGTGGAGATTTCGACGCGCAGGTCGCCCTGCTGCGTGGCGGCAACGACGGTGCCGATATCGGTGACGATTCCCGTAAACATTATGAGGTCGCGTAGACTTCGAGGCGGTCGCTGCCAAGCATCCGCGTGTCGCCGAGCCGCCAGCGACCATGCGCGGCGGCGAGGTCGGAAAGGCCGATATCGCCGAGCGCAGGCTTGCCCGAGCCGATCAGGATCGGCGCGCGGTAGAGGAGGAGGCGATCGACCAGCCCTTCGCGCAGGAACGCGGCGGCGGTCTCGGCGCCACCCTCGACGAGGAGATGGTCGACGCCTTCGAGATGCACGATGTCGGAGGGCGCGCCTAACAATTCCCATCCGTCATCCCCGCGAAAGCGGGGGTGACGAGAGAGAAGGATACGGCGCGGAGACCGGGGCTCGAGACCCGGCAACCGCACATCCAGCTTGGGCCGATCAACCTCCCAAGTCCGCCCCCCGACCAGGATCGCCTCGTGCCGCGCGCGCTCGAGATGCGCATGGGCGCGGGCCTCGGGGCCGGTGATCCAGCGGCTCTCGCCCGATTCGAGCGCGATGCGGCCGTCGAGCGAGGTCGCCAGCTTGAGGGTGACGAAGGGGCGGCCCTTGGCCCGCCGGGTGAGGAAGCCCGCCATCGCGGCGCGCGCCGCCTCCTCGGCGATGCCCTCTTCCACTTCGATCCCGGCATCGCGCAGCCGGGCGACGCCCTGCCCATTGGTGCGCGGATCGGGATCGCCGAGCGCGATCACAACGCGAACGACTCCGGCGGCGACCAGCAGGTCGGCGCAGGCGGGGCCGCGCGGCGAGAGGTGCGCACAGGGTTCGAGCGTGACGCAGCAAGTCGCGCCGCGCGACTTCTCCCCTGCCTCCGCCAGCGCCATCGCCTCGGCATGGGGGCGGCCGCCGGCCTGGGTCCAGCCGCGCCCGACGATGCGGCCGTGCTGCACCAGCACGCAGCCGACATTGGGGTTGGGAGCGGTCCGCCCGCGCGTGCGCTCCGACAGGCCGAGCGCTGCGCCCATCCAGCGCGCGTCGCTCAGAAACCGTGGTTGGTCAGCCAATCATCGACTTTCTTGAACTCGGCCTGCTTGGCCTTGCGCCGCTTTTCGAGCTCGGCCTTCTCGATGTTGCGCTTGGCCTGATCGATCTTCTGCTGCGCGCGGATCTGCTCGTCGGTGCGCGTGATCGGCCATTGCTCGACATAGATGATGTTGCGTTCGTACGGCTTCTCGAAGTGCGAGTCCTTCACGAAGGCGACGAGGATCAACATGGTCACGGCGAGCGAAAGCGCCATGAACCCCAACTCGTGGCGCTTCCGCGTCGCGAGGAAGAAGCGCAGATCGCGATAGGCGGCGACCGGCGAGAATCTTTTGAGAAAGGTCATTTGCGCGTGAAGATAAGGGCGCGGAGGCTCCAGGGCAAACCCCCGCGCCGGACCGGCCGCTAGCGCGACCGGTTTGGCCAGATGCGGATCACTGGTCCTTGATCTCGAACCGCACGCTCAGCGTCTTCCAACTCTCCTGCGGCACTCCGCCGCGCGTCGCGGGCTTGAAGCGCCATTTGGAGAGCGCCTGCCGCCTGGTCGCCTCGAAGAAGGCAGGGCTGGTCGCGCTGACCGATTCGGCTGCCTTCACGCGCCCGTCTATCCCGATCAGCACGCGGAGCTTGACGATACCGTCACGCTGGGCCCGCAGCTCGGCGGAGGGGTAAGCGGGCTGGAAGTCCTTGAGATAGCGCGGATCCTGGGCGGCACCGATCAATGGCAGGGGCGCGGGCGGTTCGGCGATGACCACCGGACCGGGACCGGGTGTCGGCGGCAATGGCGGCAGGGGCGGATATTCGATTGGCGTTGTCCTGGTGGGATTGTCGCTTTCAGTCCGCACCAACGGGTCGGGCGCCGTCGGCAGCGGCGTGATGGTCGTGCGTTCGCTTGTGGGTACCGGCTTGCGCTCGATCGGCTTGGGTTCGGGCGGGATCGGGACATTGCGGCCCTCGAGCACGGTGGGGGGATCGCGGGGGACGATCTGCGGCGCGAGATAGAACAACATTCCCGCGACGACCGCGCCGTTGATCAGGAAGGCGCCCCCCAGGCCGACAGCGCGGGACTTGGGCGGTGCGTAGCGATGTTCGGCATACATGCGTTGCTCTCCATCCGTTGACCGGTCTGGTGCCGGCTCTAGTGACGATACAACGTATCATTTAACAGGTAAACAGGTTTCGAAACGACGACGGGACGGGCGGCGGCGAGTCAGCCGGCCGCCTGCAAGCGAACCAGCGCAGCCTCGCGGCCGATCAGCGGAAGCAGCGCCCCCATATCGGGCCCATGCGCGCGCCCGGTGAGCGCAAGTCGCAGCGGCAGGAACAGCGGCTTGCCCTTGCGGCCGGTCGCTTCCTTGAGCGCGCCGGTGAGCGCATGCCAGGGGGCGCCGGCCCAGTCGATCCCGGCCGCCACGTCCGCCGCCTGCACGAGATAGGCGCGATCCTCGGGCGAGAGCTCGGCCGGGTCGATCGGTCCCTCGACGACGCGCCACCAGTCGGCAGCCTCGGCGACGGTGGCGAGATTGGGGCGGATCGCCTCCCATGCGACTGACGTCATGCCGCCGGGAAGCCGGTCCGCGACTGCCTCGAAGCCGAGCTGGTGGACGATGCGCGCGTTGAGCTGGGCGAGCTCGGCTTCGTCGAAGCGCGCCGGCGCGCGGCCGAAGCGCGCGAAGTCGAAGCTCGCGATCAGCGGGGCGGGATCGACGAAGGGCTCGACGGGATCGCTGGTGCCGATCCGCGCGAGCAAGGCGATCAAAGCCTGGGGCTCGATGCCGCTTTCCCGGAAATGATCGACGCCGAGCGAACCGAGGCGCTTTGAGAGCTTGCCCTCGCTGCCGGTCAGCAGCGCCTCGTGCGCGAAGGCGGGCGGATTGCTGCCCAAAGCCGCGAACATCTGGAGCTGGGCAGCGGTGTTCGAGACATGGTCCTCGCCGCGCACCACATGGGTGATGGCCATGTCGACATCGTCGACCACCGAGGGGAAGAGATAGAGCCACGAACCGTCGGCGCGGCGGATCACGGGATCGCTCATCGTCCGCGGATCGAAGCGCTGATGGCCGCGGACGAGGTCGTCCCACTCGATCGGCGCCTCGTGGTCGAGGCGGAAGCGCCAGTGCGGACGGACGCCCTCGCCCTCGAGCTTCGCCCGATCGGCATCGGTCAGCGCCAGCGCGGCGCGGTCATAGACCGGGGGCAGCCCGCGCCCGAGCAGGATCTTGCGCTTGAGCTCGAGCTCCTGCGCGGTCTCGAATGCCGGATAGACCCGGCCCGCGGCGACCATCTCGGCAAAGCGCGCCTCGTAGCGATCGAAGCGCGCCGACTGGCGCGCCTCGCCATCAGGTGCGAGGCCGAGCCAGGCGAGGTCGGCGCGGATCGAGTCGACGTGGCGTTCCTCCGAACGCGCGCGATCGGTATCGTCGATGCGCAGCAGGAAGTGCCCGCCCCGCGCCTTCGCGAACATCCAATTGTGGAGCGCGGTACGCAGATTGCCGACATGGAGCGTCCCCGTCGGACTGGGGGCGAAGCGCGTGGTGACGGTCATGGCCGCGACCTAGGCTCCGTACGCCTTGGCAGCAATGCCCCTTTGCCTCTTCCGATCCGCGTTCTAAGGGGTGGGCCAGGGACCAAAGCCGACGGGAAGCACACTATGAAATTGATGGCCGGCAATTCGAACATGCCGCTCGCCGGCGCGATCGCGGACTATCTCGAGATCCCGCTGACCCAGGCCAATGTCCGCCGCTTCGCCGACGAGGAGATCTTCGTCGAGATACTCGAGAATGTCCGCGGCGAGGACGTGTTCGTGCTCCAGTCGACGAGCTTCCCGGCGAACGACAATCTCATGGAGCTGCTGATCATGATCGATGCGCTGCGCCGCGCATCGGCCAAGCGGATCACCGCGGTGCTCCCTTATTTCGGCTATGCCCGCCAGGACCGGAAGCCCGGCCCGCGCACGCCGATCTCGGCCAAGCTGGTTGCCAACCTGATCACCACCGCGGGCGCCAACCGCGTCCTCTCGGTCGATCTCCATGCCGGCCAGATCCAGGGCTTCTTCGACATCCCCACGGACAACCTCTTCGCCGCACCCGTGATGTCGGCGGACATCACGACGCGCTTCCCCGGCAAGCAGTGGATGGTGGTCTCGCCCGACGTCGGCGGCGTGGTCCGCGCGCGCGCGCTCGCCAAGAGGCTCGACAACGCGCCGCTGGCGATCGTCGACAAGCGCCGCGAGCGGCCGGGCGAGTCCGAGGTGATGAACATCATCGGCCAGGTCGAGGGACGCTTCTGCATCCTGATCGACGACATCGTCGATTCGGCGGGCACGCTCTGCAACGCCGCGGCGGCACTGCGCGCGGCGGGAGCCGAGGATGTCGTGGCCTATTGCACCCACGGCGTGCTGTCGGGCGGCGCAGTGGCGCGGGTCGACGGATCGGCGCTGAGCGAGCTGGTGATCACCGATTCGATCGGCAACCACGCCGTGATCGCCGAGAGCAGCAAGACCCGGCACCTGACGATCGCGCCCCTGCTCGCCGAGGCGATCAAGCGCATCGCCGACGAGAGCTCGGTTTCGTCGCTGTTCGATTGACTTGATTCCCCTCCCTGCAAGGGAGGGGTTAGGGGTGGGTGAGAAAAGGTCGGGCTCGATGCCCGGCCTTTTCTTTTGCGGCAACGTTGCGAGGCTCGCTGCGCTCGCCACCCACCCCCTGCCCCTCCCTTGCAGGGAGGGGAGTCAAAGGGTCGCTTCCCAAACCAGCGCCGCGCCGACCAGGATCATCAACCAGTAGATCGCGGTGTAGAAACGCTCGGGCGCGATGCGGCGGACGAGCCATACGCCCGCCAGCGTCGAGGCCAAGGCGAGCGGCAGCAAGGCCGCCGCGGTGAGCAGGTTCGCCCGGGTGAACTGGCCGAGCGCGGCATAGGCGGGCACCTTGATCCAGTTGATCGCGGCGAAGAAGATCGCGGTGGTGCCGATCAGCACGTCGCGGTCGAGTTTCCGGGGCAGTACCCAGAGCTGGAAGGGCGGCTGCCCGGCATGCGCGATCTGGCTGGTGAAGCCCGAGGCGATTCCGAACAGCGACCCCATCCATAAAGGCCAGCGCGCCGCCTCGCGTGGGGCGGCGTGGCGCGCGGCCCAGAGGCGATAGGCGCCGAAGACCATCGAGATGATGCCCACTGCCGCCATGACGCCAAGCGGGGACACGCTCGCCGCGAAGGCATAGCCGAGCCAGATGCCGAGCACCGCGCCGGGCATCATCCAGCCGAGCAGCCGCCACTCGACGGTGCGACGGAACGCCCAGACCCCCACTACGTCCTGCGCGATCAGGATCGGCAGCAGGATCGCCGCGGCGCGCACGGGGTCGATCGCGAAGGTGAGCATCGGCAGCGACAGCGCCCCCATGCCCGCGAATCCGCCCTTGGCCAGCCCGAGCAGGATCACTGCGGGGATGGCGAGCGCGTAGAAGTGCCAGTCGAGGATCATCGCCATGCGCGGTAGCGGGTTTGCGCGGGGCGCCAAAGTGCCTATCGAATCCCGCGACAGGGAGGCGCATATGGCCGAGGATCGCACGGGGCAGCTGGCGGTGATGTTCGTCTCCGAACGCACCGGCGACGATGCCGAGGGCTATGCCATCGCGGCGCAAGCGATGGACAGCCTCGCCGCCGAGCAGCCCGGCTATCGCGGGATCGACAGCGTCTCGGCCGGCGGCCTCGGCATCACGCTCAGCTATTGGGCCGACGAGGCGAGCGCGGTGGCATGGCGCAACCACCCGGAGCATGCCGCGACGCGCGAGGCGGGGCGGGGCCGCTGGTACAAATGGTACCGCCTCCACGTCGCCGACATCACCCGCAGCTATTCGTGGATACGCGAATGAACGTCCGCGGCTTCGATCGCACCTTCGCCTTGCTCTTCGCCGTGATGCTGGCGATCGCGGCGGGGAACACCGCGCTGCAATCGGTGCTGCCCGCGCTGGGCCGCTCGCTCGGCGCCGCGGACAGCGCGGTGGCGGCGGTCTTCTCGGTTTCGGCCTTGCTCTGGGTGATCGCCGCGCCCTTCTGGGCCAACCGGTCGGACCGGCACGGCCGGCGCGCGATGGTGCTGCTCGGCGTCGCGGGGTTCACCGTGTCGCTTTTGCTGTGCGGCATCTTCCTGATGCTCGGCATCAACGGCGTGCTCGGGCCGCTCGCCACCTTCGTCGCCTTCATCGCGGCGCGCGTGATCTACGGGACGTTCGGCTCGGCAGCGCCGCCGGCGGTGCAGGCGATCGTCGCGGGGCGGACGACGCGCGAGGAGCGGACGCAGGCGCTCACCCTGCTCGCCTCGGCCTTTGGGCTGGGGACGATCCTGGGGCCCGCCATCGCCCCCTATCTCGTGCTCGGCCACGTCTGGAGCGGCGGACCCGAGATCGGGCTGGCAGGGCCCGCCTTCGTCGCGGCGGCGATCGGCGCGGCGATCTGGATCGCAGTGGTACGGCTGCTCCCACAGGACGAAGGCTTCGAGCACGGCGCGGCGGCGAGCTATCCCTCGATCGGCGGGCAGGCGACCGGCGCGACCGTCACTGCGGCGACCGCGCCGTCGAGCGAGAAGATCGGCTATTTCGACCCGCGGGTGCGCGCCTGGATCATCAGTGGGCTCGTGATCGGTCACGCCCAGGCAATGACCGGCCAGGCGATCGGCTTCCTGATCATCGATCGACTGGCGGTCTCGCCGATCGACGCGCTCCAGCCCACCGGGCTGGTGCTGATGATGGGCGCGGGAGCGGCATTGCTCGCGCAATGGGGGCTCATCCCGATGCTCGACCTCAAGCCCCGCGCGCTGGTGCTCGCCGGCGCGGCGCTGGGCGTGGTGGGTTGCGTCGCCACCGGCAGCGCCACCTCGCTCTACGGGATCGCGCTCGGCTATGCGCTGACTTCGCTCGGCATGGGGCTGGCGCGACCGGGATTCACCGCGGGCTCGTCGCTCGCGGTAGGACCCGACGCGCAGGGATCGGTGGCGGGCAAGGTCACCTCGGTCAACGGCGCCGCCTTCGTGCTCGGCCCGTCGATCGGTGTGGGGCTGTACGAGCTGTGGCGGCCGCTGCCCTATCTGGCCGCGGCCGCCGCGCTCGCCTGCCTGCTCGCTTATGCCTGGCTCAGTCTTCGCCCTTCGGACCCCGGCCGCGGAGCATCCCCGGCGCAATGAACCCCAAGGGCTGGATCGCCGAGGCCTGCTGCTTGAGCCGTCCCGACATCGCTTCGTATTCCTGCTCCATCTCGGGCGTCACCGTCGCCCGCGTATCGGCCAGGGCCTCCTCGAAATGCGCCATGGTGACTTCGCGCGCGCCCAGCGACTGGCGGAGCGCGACCAAGCCGGCGCGGCGAACCACGTCCTCGAGATCGGCGCCGGTATAGCGTTCGGCCTCTTCGGCGATCGCGCCGAGATCGACATCGCTCGCGAGCGGCATCTTGCCCGTCTGGATTCGCAGGATCCGCTCGCGTCCGGCCCGGTCCGGCACGCCGACATAGATCAGCTCGTCGAACCGCCCCGGACGCAGCAGCGCCGCATCGATCAGATTGGGCCGGTTGCTCGCGCCGATGACGACCACCGACTGGAGCTCCTCAAGCCCATCCATCTCCGACAAGATCGTGTTGACCACGCGCTCGGTCGCCTGCGGCTCGCCCATCCCGCCGCCGCGCGCGGGGACGAGGCTGTCGAGTTCGTCGATGAAGATCACGCAGGGGGCGACCTGGCGCGCGCGGGCGAACAGTCGGGCGATCTGCTGCTCGCTTTCGCCATACCATTTGCTGAGCAGGTCGCTCGACTTGGTGGCGATGAAATTCGCCTCCGCCTCGCGCGCGACTGCCTTGGCGAGCAGGGTCTTGCCGGTGCCCGGGGGCCCGTAGAGCAGGAAGCCCTTGGCCGGGCGGATGCCGAGGCGTCGGAACGCGTCGGGGTCCTTCAGGGGCAGCTCGACGCCTTCCTTGAGCCGCATCTGCGCATCGTCGAGCCCGCCGACATCGTCCCAGCGGACGCGCGGCGCCTCGACCATCACTTCGCGCATCGCCGAAGGCTGGACGCGCTTCAGCGCCTCCAGGAAATCCTCGCGCGTCACCGAGAGCGTGTCGAGCACTTCGGGCGGGATGCTGTGATCCTCGAGGTTGAGCTTGGGCATCAGCCGCCGCACCGCCTCGATCGCCGCCTCGCGGGTGAGCGCGGCGAGATCGGCGCCGACGAAACCATAGGTCGTCCGCGCGAGCTCGCCCAGATCGACCTTGTCGCCGAGCGGCATGCCGCGCGTATGGATGCCGAGAATCTCGCGGCGGCCGCGCTCGTCGGGCACGCCCACCACGATCTCGCGGTCGAACCGGCCCGGCCGGCGCAGCGCCTCGTCGATCGCCTCGGGCCGGTTGGTCGCGGCGATGACGACGATGTTGGCGCGCGCCTCGAGCCCGTCCATCAGCGTGAGCAATTGCGCGACGAGGCGCTTCTCGGCCTCGCCCGAGACCTGCCCGCGCTTGGGCGCGATCGAATCGACCTCGTCGATGAACACGATCGACGGCGCGGACTTGGCGGCTTCCTCGAACACCTGACGCAGCCGGCCCTCGGACTCGCCATAGGCCGAGCCCATGATCTCGGGGCCGTTGATCAAGTGGAAATTGGCGTCGCTCTCGTTCGCCACCGCGCGGGCGAGCCGCGTCTTGCCGGTGCCGGGCGGGCCGTGGAGCAGCACCCCCTTGGGCGGATCGACGCCGAGGCGCTGGAAGAGTTCGGGATAGCGCAAGGGCAACTCGACCATCTCGCGCAACTGGTCGATCGTCGCGGCCATGCCGCCGATATCGTCATAGGTGACGTCGGCGCGCCGGCTCTCCGAGGCTTCCTCATATTCGGGCCGCAGCTCGACCTCGGTATTCTCGTCGATATGGACGATGCCCTTGGGCGTGGCCGAGACTACTGCGAGCCGGATCTCCTGCAGCGCATAGGCCGGCGCGTTGACCCAGCGCTGGACGTTGGGATCGACGACGCGGTGATGTCCGGCGGTCGCGACGATGTCGCCCTGCGCGAGCGGTCGGCCGTAAAAGGTGCGCTGGAGCGCCTGGGCCGAGCCCTGGAGGCGGAGATTGGCCTGGGCGGGCGCGAACACCACACGCGCCGCCGGCTTGGACACCGCCTTGCGCACCTCGACGAAATCGCCCGAGCCGACGCCGGCATTGGCGCGCTGGAGGCCGTCGATGCGCAGCAGCTCGAGCCCCTCGTCCTCGGCATAAGGCAGCACCGCGCGCGCCGGCGTGGCGCGCTTGCCGACGATCTCGATCACGTCGCCTTCGGTGATGCCGAGCGCCGCCATCTGGCTGCGCGGGATATGCGCGAGCCCCCGGCCGCTATCCTCGGGCCGGCTATTGGCGACCTGGAGCTTGCTTCCTCTCGATTCTTCGTCCGCCACTTCATTTCCTTCAGGCAATGAAGCGGGAACATAGGAACGCGGTTTCCGTGCCGCGAGAGGGCAAAAAAAATGGCGGGCCGCAAGGACCCGCCGGAAAAGTTTTAGGAGAGGATGCCTGAAAGGCACGCAATATGTGCAGTGCGGCGAATTTTTGTGCAAGTGCGAAATGCATTCAGTCGAATTGCAAAGGTTGCAATCGCGCTCAAGCGGAACGATACTGGGCCGTAAGGGCAGTTTCTGGGCTTGCCTGCGCACGGGAACTCGGCGAAGCTCGTGACGCAGTGCACAATAGAGGCGTATGCGAAGGCTACCACCCCTCACCGCCATCGAGGCTTTCGTCCAGGTCGCGCGGCTCGGCTCGATCAAGGCCGCCGCCGAGGAGCTCGCGCTTTCGTCGCCCGCGCTCAGCCGGCGCATCCAGTCGCTCGAGCGCTTCATCGGCAAGCCCCTGTTCGAGCGCCGGCACCAGGCGCTGCGGCTCAACGACGACGGCGACCGGCTGCTCGGGCTGATCGCGCCCGCGCTCGACGCGATGACCGATGCGGTCGAGGCGATGACCAGCGGCAGCGAATTGCTGCGGCTGCGCCTCGGCGTGCTCCCCCTGTTCGCGACGCAGCGGCTGCTGCCCAAGCTCCCCGAGCTCAAGCGCAAGCATCCCGAGCTGCATCTGGACGTGGATACGGCGGGTTATGGCGTGGCGCGGCTCGGCGACGGGCTCGACGCCGCGATCGTGATCGCGCGCGACATCGATCCGGGCTTCTATTCGAAGCGGCTCGACCGGAACCGCGTGCACGTCATCGGATCGCGGGCGCTGGTCGAAGGCCCCGATCCCGTCACGCGGCCCGAGCAGCTCGCCAAGCTCACCGCGCTCGTCCATCGCGACATGCCCGAGACCTTCACCGCGTGGCGCGCCGCGGCGGGCTTCCCCGATCTCGAGCCGCTGGCGATCGACCATTTCGATTCGGGCAACCTGATGCTCGAGGCGGCGGCGCAGGGGCTCGGCGTCGCCTTCATGCTCGAATCGCATTTCGAGGCGGCACGCGACCAGCGGCTCGTCCAGCTCTTCGACCTGACGGTGGAGAGCCATTACAGCTACTGGTTCGTCTGCCGCCCCCGCGCGCTCGGCCAGCGCCCGGTACGGATCTTCCACGACTGGCTGATCGAAGCCCTCGACGCCGAGGGGCTCTGACCGTCATCCCGGCGAAAGCCGGGACCTCAGGCGGCAGGCGTGTCGCTTACGGCGGGAGACCCCGGCTTTCGCCGGGGTGACGAATTACTCCGTCCGCGCCTTGACGATCTTGCCCGGGTTGCGCGGGGGCTCGCCCTTGGGGAGCGCGTCGACATTCTCCATGCCCTCGGTCACCGCGCCCCACACCGTATACTGGCGATCGAGGAAGGTCGCGTCGTCGAGGCAGATGAAGAATTGCGAGTTGGCGCTGTTCGGATCGTTGGTCCGCGCCATCGAGCAGACGCCGCGGACGTGCGGCTCGGCGTTGAACTCCTGCGGCAGATTGGGCTCCTTCGAGCCGCCCATGCCGGTGCCCGAGGGATCGCCGCCCTGCGCCATGAATCCGTCGATCACGCGGTGGAAGACCACGCCGTCATAAAAGCCCTCGTCGGCAAGCTTGGCGATCCGCTCGACATGCTGGGGCGCGAGATCGGGGCGCAGCTTGATGCGGACATCGCCGGTATCGAGGGTCAGGACGAGCGTGCTGGGTGCCGACATGGGTTACTCCGTGAAACCGATTTAGCTGCGGCCCTAAGCAGGTTGCGAGTGGCTTGCAACATGCGCGCCGCATTGGCAGTGGCGAGTGGGCGCGCTAGGAGCGGCGCGACCGGGCGCAACAGGGAGGTCGGACGATGAGCGAGACCGAACTTCACCCGGAGACGCACGCGCCCGAAAGCGAGCTCGACGAGGACGACCGGCTCAAGCCCGAATTCGTCAGCGCGGTGCTCGAGGCGGTCGAGGCCGGCGACGCCGAGGCGGCGCATGCCCGCGTCGCCCCGCTCCACCCCGCCGACATCGCCGACCTGGTCGAGCTGACCCCCGCCGAACTGCGCCCGGCGCTCGCCGCGGCGATCTCCGACCTGATCGACGGCGACGTGCTTGCCGAGATGAACGACTGGGTGCGCGAGGCGCTGGTCGACGCGCTTGAGCCGCACCAGGTCGCCGACATCGCCGCCGAGCTCGATACCGACGACGCCGTCGCGATCATCGAGGACATGGATGTCGAGGACCAGCGCGAGGTGCTCCGCGCGCTCGACCCCGACGACCGCGCCGCGATCGAGGAAGCGCTTTCCTACCCCGAGGAGACCGCCGGCCGCCTGATGCAGCGCGAGCTGATCGCGGTGCCCGAGCATTGGACCGTCGGCGACGTGCTCGACTATCTCCGGCGCAACGAAGAGCTCACCACTGACTTCTGGGAAATCTTCGTCGTCGATCCGGCGCACCATCCGGTCGGCACCTGCCACCTGAGCTGGATCCTGCGCACCCCGCGCGCGGTCTCGATCGGCGACGTGATGAAGCGCGAGCAGACGCTGATCCCGGCCGACATGGATCAGGAGGAAGTGGCGCTGCGCTTCCAGAAGTACGCGCTGATCTCGGCCGCGGTGGTCGACAGCAGCGGCCGGCTGGTCGGCATGATCACCGTCGACGACGTCGTCCACATCATCTCCGAAGAGGCGGGCGAGGACATCCTCCGCCTGTCGGGCGCAGGCGAGGGCGACATCAACGAGCCGGTGCTCGACAGCTACAAGGGCCGGGTGCGCTGGCTGCTCACCAATCTGGTGACGGCGCTGGTGCCCGCGACGATCGTCTTCTTCTTCGACGCGACGATCGCGCAGAAGGCAATGCTCGCCGCGCTGATGCCGATCGTCGCCGGCGTCGGCGGCAATGCCGGCACCCAGACGCTGGCGGTGACCGTGCGCGCGCTCGCCACCAACCAGCTCACCCAATCGAACACGGTGCGCGCGATCCGGCGCGAGATCACGATCGCGATCCTCAACGGGCTGACCGTCGCGGCGGTGATCGGGCTGGGCATCGGCACGGTGTTCCGCGACGCCGGGCTGGGCTGCGTGATCGCGGCCGCGATGCTCGCCAATATCTTCATCGCCGGACTCGCCGGGGTGCTCGTACCGGTGACGCTCGAACGGTTCAGGGCCGATCCCGCGGTCGCCTCGTCGATCTTCGTCACCATGGTGACCGATTCGATGGGCTTCCTCGCCTTTCTGGGACTCGCCACCGCCAGCGGGCTGGTCGGTTGATCGCCGCGCTCTCCGACCCCAGATTGACCGCGTGCCGCTACACCTGACCAAAGTCGCCTATGGCTGCGACAGCATCGACTATCTGCAGGAACGCCTCGCGCTCAAGGCCGCGCACCTGCCCGCCTTCCTGACGACGCGCTACCTGCCCAAGCGACACGAGGAAATTGTCGGCGGCTCGCTGTTCTGGATCATCAAGCACCAACTGGTCGGCCGTTCGCCGATCCTCGGCTTCGGAGAGGCCGAGGGCGGGCGCGTGGCGATCTATCTCGAGCCCAAGCTGGTCCTCGTCCAGGCGCGGCCCAAGCGCGCGCACCAAGGCTGGCGCTATCTCGAGGGCAAGGACGCGCCGCCCGATCTGGGCGAGGCGGGGGCGGGGATCTCCGAGCTGCCCCCGGCGCTGGTCGGCGAGCTGGCGGCGATGGGGCTGATCTGATGCTTTATCCTCCCCCGCCAGGGGGAGGTGTCGCCGAAGGCGACGGAGGGGGAGGTAAGCGACTCACTGGCCATCGTGCTTCCGCCCCCTCCGTCATGCTTCGCATGCCACCTCCCCCTGGCGGGGGAGGATTGTCAGTTCGCCAGTTGCGGAAACGCGTTGCGGAAGGCGGCGACCTTGGGTTTGTCCCAACGCACGATGTAGGGGTGAGTCGGGTTGCGCCAGAAGAAGTCCTGGTGCTTGGCCTCGGCGGGATAGAAGGTGCCGCTCTCGATCCGCGTGACGATCGGCTTGGCCCAGGCCTTGGTGCGGCCGAGCTGGGCGATATAGGCCGCGGCGACGCGCTTCTGCGCCCCGTCCTGCGGGAAGATCGCCGAGCGATAGCTCGGGCCGACATCAGGGCCCTGGCGGTTCAGCTGGGTCGGATCGTGCGCGACCGAGAAATAGATGCGCAGCAGCGTGCCGTAGCTGACTTTCCGAGGATCATAGACGATGCGGATCGCCTCGGCATGGGCGGTGCGCTCGGTCGAGACCTGGCCGTAGCTCGCGGTCGCCTTGGTGCCGCCGGCGAAGCCGCTGGTCACCGAATGCACGCCCTTCACCGACTGGAAGACCGCCTCCATCCCCCAGAAGCAGCCGCCCGCGAGCACCGCGACCTGCTCGCCCTTGCCGCCGGTCACGTCCTGCGCGGGCGGCGGGATCGGCACCGCGCGCTCGGCCACGGGCGCGGCGATCGCCGGCAGCAACGCGGCCGCGGCGAGTCCGGCGGGGACGACCCATTTCAGCATGGCCGCAAGATCGGCCTTTGCGGGCCTCAGCGCAAGGCCGCGCAGGCGGTCTGGATGCGCGTGCACGCCTCGGTCAGCAGCGCTTCCGAGGTGGCGTAGCTGATCCGCATCGCCGGCGAGAGGCCGAAGGCGGCGCCGTGCACCGCGGCGACACGCGCCTCGTCGAGCAGATAGCCGATCATCTCCTCGTCGGTGGTGATCTTCAGCCCCTTGGGCGTGGTCTTGCCGATCAGCCCGGCGAATTCGGGATAGACGTAAAAGGCGCCTTCGGGGCGCGGGCAGGTCATGCCGTTCACCTGGTTGAGCATCGACACGACGAGGTCGCGCCGGCCCTGGAACGCCGCGACGCGCTCCTTGAGGAAGCTCTGGTCGCCGTTGAGCGCCGCCACCGAAGCCGCCTGCGAGATGCTGCACGGGTTCGAGGTCGACTGCGACTGGAGCTTGCCCATCGCCTTGATCAGCCACACCGGGCCGCCGGCATAGCCGATCCGCCAGCCGGTCATCGCATAGGCCTTGGACACGCCGTTGGCGGTCAGCGTGCGCTCGTAGAGCGACGGGCAGACCTCGGCGATCGTGCGGAACTCGAAGCCGTCGTAGAGGATGTGCTCGTACATGTCGTCGGCATAGATCAGTACGTGCGGGTGCCGCTCGAGCACCTGGCCCAGCGCCTTCAACTCGGCTTCGCTATAGGCGGCGCCAGTGGGGTTGGACGGCGAGTTGAGCACCACCCACTTGGTCTTCGCCGTGATAGCCGCCTCGAGCTGCTCGGGCTTGATCTTGTAATCCTGGTCGGCCCCGGCGGCGATGAACACCGGCTTGCCCCCCGCGAATTCGACGACGTCGGGATAGCTCACCCAATAAGGCGCCGGGACGATGACCTCGTCGCCCGCGTCGATCGTCGCGCAGAAGGCGTTGAACAGGGTGTGCTTGCCGCCCGAGTTCACGCTGATCTGGTTCTCGGCATAGGTGAGGTTGTTGTCGCGCGCGAACTTGCCCTGGATCGCCTGCTTGAGCTCGGGCGTGCCGTCGACATTGGTATACTTGGTCTTGCCCGCGCGGATCGCCTCGATCGCCGCTTCCTTGACGAAATCGGGCGTGTCGAAATCGGGCTCGCCGGCGCCGAGGCCGATCACGTCGATGCCCTGCCGCTTCAGCTCGAACACGCGGCTCGTCATCGCGAGCGTCGCCGAGGGCTGGATGCGCTGGAGCGCGGCGGAGGTCTGCATGGGAGGCACCTTTTCCGGGAGGGAACGGCGCGCCTATACGTCCGCGTTCGCGCGCTCCGCAACTGTAACGGCTGAAACAAGTCCGCGCAGCGCGTTGCCGAGCAGGAAACCGCCCGCGAGGTCTTCCGCACGGAGGTCGCGTTCGACCGCGCGGCCGCTCTCGATCAGCTCGGCGCGGAGCACCCCCGGCAGCAGCCCGCGCGCGCGCGGCGGCGTCAGCAGCACCCCGTCGCGCTCGACGAAGAGCGACGTGAAGCTGCCCTCGGTCAGGAAGCCCTCGCCATCGGTGAACACGACTTCCCAGCTGCCCGCGGCCGCGCGCGCGCGGTCGTGGAAGTCGCGGCGGCTGGTCTTGTGGCGCAGGCGGAAGTCGTCCGGCGCGACTTCGCGGGGGCGCAGGCGCACGCCCACCGGCTGGTCGGGCGCCTCGGGCTGGGGGCTGATGCCGATCGAGATCGCGCCCGAGGGTCCGAGCAGCAGCCGCACCTTGGCGGGCGTGCGCAGCCGGAAGGTCGCGGCCTGGAGCTCGTTGCGCACCAAATGGCGATCGAAGGCGAAGCCCAGCGCCTCGGCGCTCGCCTTCATCCGCGTCAGGTGGCGCTCGAGCAAAGGCATGCCTTCCATGGGATCGAAGCGCATCGTCTCGATCAGGTCGAAGGAGCGCTCACCCGCGGTCACGAACGCCCCCTTGGCGAGGCATTCCTGCCATTCCTGCTCCGGGTCCGAATCGGCAACCACGCCCGACCCTAGACCCAAAAGCGCGGTCGAGTCGCCCCTGGCCAGGGTCAGCGTGCGGATCGCGACGTTGAACTTCGTGTCGCCATTGGCGTCGAGCCGGCCGATCGCGCCGGTATAGACGCCGCGCGGCGCATCCTCGGTTTCGGCGATGATCTCCATCGCGCGCAGCTTGGGCGCGCCGGTGATCGAGCCGCAGGGGAAGAGCGCCGAAAGCGCGTCGATCGCGTCGCGGCCCTCGGCGAGCTCGGCGGTGATCGTCGACACCATCTGGTGGACGGTCGGATAATGCTCGAGATGGAAGAGCTGTGGCACAGCGACGCTGCCGGCGCGCGCGACGCGGCTGAGATCGTTGCGCATCAGATCGACGATCATCAGATTCTCGGCGCGCTGCTTGGGATCGGCAAGCAGGTCCGCCGCATTGGCGGCATCCTGCGCCGGATCCGCATCGCGCACCGCCGTGCCCTTCATCGGCTTGGCGGTCAGGATGCCGCCCTCCAGCGCGAAGAAGAGCTCGGGCGAGAAGGACAGGAGCCATTCCTCGCCCGTCGCGATCAGCGCGCCATAGCCCGCCGCCGCGCGCCCGCGCACCAGCGCATAGAGCGCGGGGGGCGACCCCGCGGTCGCCACTTCGGCGCGGAAGGTGAGGTTGGCCTGGTAGATGTCGCCCGCCGCGATCAGCTCGGCGACCCGCGCGAACCGCTCCGCATAGGCGTGGCGCTCGACGGCGGGCCGCGGCGCGCTCGCCCATGCTCCCGCCGGATCGGGCAGGATCGCGCCGGGCGCGACTTCCCGATAACCGCGGAACAGCCCGAACCAGAGCAAAGGCCCCGGCGCGGACAGCTGCGCCAGCTTCGGCTCGAACCCCGCCGCCGCTTCGTAGCGGAGATAGCCCGCCGCATCCAGGCCGCGCGCCCGCGCCGCGCGCAATGCCTCAAGCGCGGGCCGCACCTCTTCGGGCCGGTCGGCGCGCACGATCTCGACCGGATCGGCATAGAGCCGGGCCGGCGCACCGCCGGGGCGAGCATCGTCGAGCAGCACGAAAGGAGAAGCGGGCAACGCCATCGCGCTGCGCATGCCGCCGCCGCCGCCCCGCGGCAAGCCCATGTTGCCCGTACCATCGCCGCCGCCTATCTGCGGCAGCCCATGTCGAACCCTCAGCCGACCCCTCCGATGCGCGTGGCGATCGTGCCCGTCACGCCGCTCCAGCAGAATTGCAGCCTGCTCTGGTGCACGCGCACGATGCGCGGCGCCTTCGTCGATCCGGGCGGCGACCTGGACCGGCTGCGCGCGGCGGCCGAGCAGCACAAGGTCGCGATCGAGAAGATCCTGATCACCCACGGCCATATCGACCATTGCGGCCTCGCCGGCGAGTTCGCCGCCGAGCTCGGCGTCAAGATCGAGGGTCCGCACGAGGCCGACCGCTTCTGGATCGACCGACTGGCCGAGGACGGCCGCAAATATGGCGTGCGGGGCGTGCCCTTCGAATCGGACCGCTGGCTGGTGAACGGCGACCAGGTGACCGTCGGCGAGCTCGTGCTCCATGTCTATCATTGCCCGGGCCACACGCCGGGCCATGTCGTCTTCCACCACGCCCCGTCGAAGCTGGCGATCGTCGGCGACGTGCTGTTCCAGGGATCGATCGGCCGGACCGACTTCCCGATGGGCAACCATCAGGACCTGATCGACGCGATCACCGGCCGGCTATGGCCCCTGGGCGGCGACACGGTCTTCGTCCCCGGGCACGGCCAGCCGAGCAACTTCGCCCATGAGCGGCGGACGAATCCCTTTGTCGGCGATGCCGTGCTGGCGGGACGCTAACGCATTTCGCGAGGGCTTGGCTCCGGTTTCCGTTCGGCCTGAGCTTGTCGAAGGCCGACCTTCCGCGAGCGCTTCGTCGGTGGGAAGGCGCCCTTCGACAAGCTCAGGGCGAACGGAGATGCTTCAACGCATACGGAGATGCTTCAACGCAGCGGATTGAGCCCGGTATAGCCGAGATACACTGCGTATCCCGCCAGCCCGAGCATCGTCAGCATGGTGGCGAGGATGCCGATCATCCGGCCCGGCCGCCAGCCGTCCATCCCGAACACGTGGAGCACCCGGCCGACGATGAAGAGCGCGGCGACGCCCCACAGCCAGGCCTGGGTGCCGCGCGCCAGCTCGACCAATGCGATCAGGATCAGCACCAGCGGCGCATATTCGGCGAAGTTGAGCTGCGCGCGCATCCGCGCGATCAGCCGCGGGTTGCCGCCGTCGCCGACCATGATGTTCTCGGAGATGCGCAGCCGGCCGATGCGCAGGCCCAGCCAGAAGTTGAGGAGCGCGGCGGCCCCGGCAGTGACGAGCGCGACGGGCAGGAAAAACATGGCGACCCCCTTTTGGTTCACCCCCAAGTGCCACGGCCTTGCAAGTCGGGCAAGAATCGCTATACGCGCGGCCTCGCTTCGTGACCTGCCCCGCTGGTCCGGTGGGCGCCGGTCCAACCGTCGCTTGCCCGGATGCCATTGCGGGCCTATCGCGACTTGATTCACGTGTTTTCGAAGTAAAGGTGCCTGAATGGCCGTTCCGAAGAGAAAGACCTCGCCGTCGCGGCGTGGCATGCGCCGGGCGCACGACGCGCTCACGGTCGATGCGTTCCAGGAATGCTCGAACTGCGGCGAACTGAAGCGCCCGCACAATCTGTGCACGGCGTGCGGCCATTATAACGGCCGCGAAGTCATCTCCGCCGAGGGCTGAGCCACGCACGCGACCGGGGGCATACCGGCATGACCAATCCCATGCGAATCGCCGTCGACGCTATGGGCGGCGATGAGGGGATCGCGGTCATGCTCGCCGGCGTCGCACGCGCGCGCCGTCGCTTCGAGGGGATGGAATTCATCCTCGTCGGCGACGAGGCGCAGATCCGCGAGGGTCTGAAGACTCACCCGAACCTCACCGCCGCGTCGGAGATCGTCCACGCGGAAGGCGTCGTCGCGTCCGAGGAAAAGCCGAGCGCCGCGATTCGCCGCGCCAAGACCACCTCGATGGGAATCGCCATCGATCAGGTGAAGAAGGGCCGCGCCGGCGCCGCGGTCTCCTCGGGCAATACCGGCGCGCTGATGGCGATGGCCAAATTGTCGCTGCGCACCATGCCCGGCATCGACCGGCCCGCGCTGGCGGCGCTGATGCCGACGCTCGGCGAGAACGACACCGTGATGCTCGATCTCGGCGCCAACACCGAGGTCGACGCGCGCAACCTCGTCCAGTTCGCGGTGATGGGCGCCGCTTATGCGCGGATCGCGCTCGACCTCGAAAATCCCCGCGTCGCGCTCCTCAACATCGGCACCGAGGAGATGAAGGGCACCGACAAGATTCGCGAGGCGGCCGCCGAGCTGCGCGCGGCCAAGCATCTCCGGCTCGACTTCACGGGCTTCATCGAGGGCAACAAGCTCTCGCGCGGCGAGGTCGACGTGATCGTCTGCGACGGCTTCTCGGGCAATATCGCCTTGAAGACGATCGAGGGCACCGCGCGCTTCGTGGCGGACCTGCTCAAGCGCGCCTTCTCCAGCTCGACGCGCTCGAAGATCGGCTTCCTGATCTCGCGCCCCGCCACCGAATTGCTGCGCACGCATCTCGATCCCAACAACCACAACGGCGCGATCTTCCTCGGCCTCAACGGCATCGTCGTGAAGAGCCATGGCAGTGCGAACGAACTGGGCGTAGACACGGCGATAGGCTTCGCGGCGAAGATGCTGCGCGACGACCTCAATCGGCGAATCGCCGAGGATCTCGGGAATTTCGAGGCAAAGGCTGCGTGACATTGCGTTCGGTGATTCTGGGTACCGGCTCCTTCCTGCCGGAACGGCGCGTTTCCAATGCGGAGCTGGCGGAGCGCGTCGAGACGTCGGACGAATGGATCGTCGAGCGCACCGGCATCCGCGTCCGCCACATCGCCGGGGATGACGAGACCACCAGCACGCTGGCGACCGGCGCCGCGCGCGCCGCGCTCGAATCGGCAGGGATCCAGGCAGCCGACATCGACCTGATCGTGCTCGCTACCGCGACTCCCGATCAGACCTTCCCGGCAAGCGCCACCCGCGTGCAGACCGCGCTCGGCATCGACGACTGCGTCGCGTTCGACGTCGCCGCGGTGTGCTCGGGCTTCCTCTACGCCGTGCAGGTCGCCGATTCGATGCTCCGCGCGGGCGCACACAAGCGCGCGCTGGTGATCGGCGCCGAGACCTTCAGCCGCATCCTCGACTGGGAGGACCGCGCGACCTGCGTCCTGTTCGGCGACGGTGCCGGCGCGATCGTGCTCGAGGCGCAGGAGAGCGACGCGGCGAACGGCCGCGGCATCCTCGCCACCCGGCTCCACGCCGATGGGCGCCACAACGACCTGCTCTATGTCGATGGCGGCCCCTCTACCACCGGAACGGTCGGCAAGCTGCGCATGAAGGGCCGCGAGGTCTTCCGCCACGCGGTCGTCAACCTCGCCGCGGTGATGGAGGAATCCCTCGCCGCCGCAGGCCTGCAGTCGAGCGACGTGGACTGGGTGGTCCCCCACCAGGCCAATGCCCGCATCCTCGACGCCACTGCGCGCAAGCTCGGCCTCGCGCCCGAGAAGGTCGTCGTGACCGTCGACCAGCATGCCAATACCTCGGCGGCATCGGTGCCGCTCGCGCTCGACGCCGCGGTGCGCGACGGGCGAATCAAGCAAGGCGACCTTATCGTCCTCGAGGCGATGGGCGGGGGTTTCACCTGGGGTGCGGCCGTCGTACGTTTCTGATATGTGTCAGAATGAGGATTGCCTCGTTACCGCAACGAAATGTTGTAGTTTGCGGGGGGAGGACAATCTGATAGGATTGACTTCGCACACAGGTTAACTTGGGGGACTTGCGGATATGCCGGCTGCGGGCACGCTGACCAGGGCAGATTTGGCCGAATCGCTGCATCGCGAAGTCGGTCTGTCGCGTGCCGACGCTTCCCGCCTCGTCGAGCAGATCCTCCAGCACATGTGCGAAGCGCTTTCGAAGGGCGAGAACGTCAAGATCTCGGGCTTCGGCAGCTTCATCCTCCGCGACAAGGGCGAGCGCGTGGGCCGCAATCCCAAGACCGGCGTCGAAGTGCCGATCGCACCGCGCCGGGTGCTCACCTTCAGGGCCAGCCAGATGATGCGCGACCGCATCGTGGCGGGCAGCTGAGGGCGAAATGCCACCCGCGGAGAAGGCGGCAGGCGCCCTCCGCACGATAGGCGAACTCGCCCAGGAAATCGGCCGGCCGCAGCATATCCTGCGCTATTGGGAAACGCGCTTCCCGCAGTTGCGTCCGCTGACCCGCGCCGGCAACCGCCGCTACTATCGCCCCGAGGACGTTGCCCTGGTGCGGCGGATCCACCACCTGCTCGCCGACGAGGGCTATACGATCCGCGGCGTGCAGAAGCTGCTCGCCGAGGAAAAGGCGCGGCGGCCGAGCCCCAAGAGCAGCGCCGAGTCCTTCCGCGCGATCCGCGACGCGCTGGTCAAGGCGCTCGAGGAGGATGGCGGCTAGAGTAGGGTTCATATCCAAAACGAAAGGCAGTACGGCCCGCTAGCCATGCACCCTCGACCTAATGCCCGTCCGGCCCGAGGCTGGGATCGAGATCGCGGGGGCGGACGAAGCGGGTGAGCGTGGCGTTGCCCGCCTGCACCTCGCGCCAGCCCTCCACCTCGAAATTCATCTCCGCCAGCGTCGCGGTGGGGAACTTGATCGCGACCTGGTCGCGCAGCGTGCCGTTGGGCACCAATTGCAGCACCAGTTCCTCCAGCCCGGGATTGTGCCCGACGAGCAGCACATGCTCGGCCCCGGCGGGCAGATCGTGCACCACGTCGATCAGCGTCGCGGGCGAAGCGAGATAGATGCGCTTGTCCCAGGCCGGCGCCAATTCGCTGCCATAGCCCTGGCCGAGATGGTCGAGCGTCTCGACCACGCGCGCGGCGGGCGAGGCGACGACATGGTCGAAGGCGAGCCCCAGCGCCTTCATGTGGCGGCCGACCATCGCCGCGGCGCGCTGCCCCTTGGGATTGAGCGGCCGATCGAAATCGCGCGCGACCGGATCGTCCCAGCCCGACTTGGCGTGGCGCAGCAACGTGAGCGTCTTCATGCGTCCCCGAACTTTCAGGCGGTGGCGGGGGCTCCATGCCGCAAGCTTGGCGACAAGGAAAGCCGAACTCGCGCCACGGCCTCGTCGAGCGGCACGCGCGACACCGGCGTGCCCGGCGGAAAGGCGTCGAGCAGGCGCGAGGGACTGGCGGCGGAGAGCAATACGAAGGTGCCGCGATCGTCGGCGCGACGGATCAGCCGGCCGAACGCCTGGGCCAGCCGCGCGCGGACGATGCGATCGTCATAGGCGGTGCCGCCCCCGGCGAGCCGCCGTGCCGCATGGAGCACGCTGGGCTTGGGCCAGGGCACGCCTTCCATCACCACCAGCCGCAGCGAATGGCCGGGCACGTCGACGCCGTCCCTGAGCGCATCGGTGCCGAGCAGCGAGGTGCGGGGATCGTCGCGGAAGATGTCGACCAACGTGCCCGTGTCGATCGGATCGACATGCTGGGCGAGCAAAGGCAGCCCCTCGCGCGCCAGCCGATCGGCGATGCGGGCATGGACCGCGCGCAGGCGGCGGATCGCGGTGAACAGCCCGAGCGTGCCGCCCTCGGCCGCGACGACCAGCCGGGCATAGGCATTGGCGAGCGCGGGCAGGTCGCCGCGCTTGACGTCGGTGACGATCAGAACCTCGGCCTGGCCGGGATAGTCGAACGGGCTCGCCGCCTCGAAGCGCTGGGCGGGGCGCAGCAGGTGCGATGCCCCGGTGCGTGCCTCGGCGACGTCCCAGTCGCCGCCGGCGCGGAGCGTCGCCGAAGTGATCACCGCGCCGTGCGCCGGCTCGAGTACGGTCTTGGCGAAAGGCTTCGAGGGATCGAGCCAGTGGCGGTGGAGCCCGACATCATATTCGCGGCCCTCGACGCGATCGACCGCGAGCCAATCGACGAACTCGGGGTCGGCCGGACCGCCGATCCGCGCGATCAGCGCGAGCCAGGCGCCGACGGTCTCGGTCCGCCAGCCGAGCGACGCGATCGCGCCTTCGATCCGCGCGCGCGCCGGGCCGTCCATCCAATCGGGCGCGTCGGCGAGCACCGCTTCGAGCCGGCGACCCAGTTTCACCAGCGGACGGACCAGCGCATCGAGCGCGGCACCCGCGGGACCGGCCGCCTCGACCAAGGCGCCGTCGGGCTCGGCCAGCTCGGTCTCTAGCCCATAGCCCGCATCGCCCGAGCCGTTGACGTCGCGCGCATAGACCAGCCCGCGCACCGCTGCGAGCAGGGCCTCGACCGGGCCGAAGGGCTCGCCTTCGTTCAGCCGCTGGAGCCAGCCGTCGCTCGGCAATGCGCGCGCGGCGTCGACCGCCTCGGCGATCGCGCGGCCGCCTTCCTCGTCATAGCTCGCCACGTCGGAAAGCCGCGCCGCGAGCCCGCGCCGCCGCCCGCGCGATCCCGATTCGGGGCCGGTGATCCAGCGGCGGATCTCGATCGCCTCCTGCCCGGTGAGCGCGGCCGAGAACATCGCGTCGGCCGCGTCGAACAGATGATGCCCCTCGTCGAACACATAGCGCGTCGGCCGCGTCGCCGATTCGCGGCCCCGCGCCGCGTTGACCATCACCAAAGCATGGTTGGCGATGACGATATCGGCCTCGGCGCTCGCCCGCGCGGCGCGCTCGATGAAGCATTTCCGGTAATGCGGGCAGCCGGCATAGATGCACTCGCCGCGCCGGTCGGTCAGCGCGGTCGAGCCGTTGCGGCGGAACAAGGTGGGCAACCAGCCCGGCAGGTCGCCGCCGACCATGTCGCCATCGGCGCTGTAGCTCGCCCAGCGCGCGATCAGTTGCGCGAGGATCGCCGCGCGGCCGGCGAACCCGCCCTGCAGCGCATCCTCGAGGTTGAGCAGGCAGAGATAATTCTCGCGGCCCTTCCGGGTGACGATCCGCCGCTTGCGCGTCTCGGCATCGGGGAACAGCCGCTCGCCTTCGTGCGCGAGCTGGCGCTGGAGCGCCTTGGTGAAGGTCGATACCCAGACCGGCCCTTCGGCGCGCTCGGCCCAGAGCGAGGCAGGGGCGAGATAGCCGAGCGTCTTGCCGATCCCCGTCCCCGCCTCGGCAAGGATGAGGTTGGGCGAATCGCGGACCTCGCGCGGCGCGAAGGCGCCCGCCGCGGCGGCGGCATAGTCGCGCTGCCCCTGGCGCCGCTCGGCGCCGCTGCCGGTCAACCGGGCGAGCCGCTCGGCGATATCGGCATCGGCGAGCGTGACGGTGCGCGGCGCGGGGCGGGCCGGGCGCTCCTCCCATTCGGGAAGCTTCGAGAACAGCCAGCGCTCGGCCTGGGCCGGCTTGGCGATCGCGGGGCTCAGCGCCGGCGCCCAGGGCCAGCGCAACCGGAACAGCGACTGGACCGAATTCCACGCCCCCTCGCGCTCGGGCCAGTCGCCCGCGGGAATCGCGAGCAAAGCCTCGGCGGCACGGCGCAGGAAAGGCGCGACCTCCGCGTCGCTCTCCGGCACCGGCAAGTCGGCGGCGCGGGCGAGGCCCTTGGGCGTCGGCACCATGAAGCGCGCGGGCCGCAGAAAGGCGAAGAGCTCGAGCAGATCGAGCCCGCTGAGCTCGGGATGGCCGAGCCTTTGCCCGACCAAAGGCGCGTTGAGCAGGATCACCGGCGTGTCGGCCGCCAGCCGGATCGCCTCGCCCCGGCTCACCGCCCGGCTCTCGCCCTCCGGCGTGGCGATCCAGATGCCGCCATGGCTCGCGTGCAGCGCGGGATAGGGCAGAGGCGGCGTCATCGGCGCATCAGTCTGTACGCTTTTCGTTCCGCATGACCAGCCGGTTTCGCGGCCCGAGCCGGGCAAAGTTGCGGGAGTCGCGGTTCATTCGTCAACTTTGCGCGGGCCCCCGGCGCCTCGGTGGAACCGCGCTGCACGCCCGCAACGCAGCCAGCGCCATCCGGCTCTCGACGCCATGAATCGTTCCCACGAACTTGCCGCGATAGAAGCGCGGCCGGGTCGTGCCGTTGATCGCATGGTCGCGCACGAAGGCGAACGCACGCTCGCGCGCTTCGTCCTCGACCATGTCCCAGGCGAGGGCGAAGCTCTCGGCATGCGGGCGCCGGCGCAGATTATAGGCGGAGGCGGCGCTCATCCCGACGGCGCGCGCCGCCCGCGCCACCACCCCGGTCTCGGCGAGCGCGGCGATGAAACCGCGCTGGCGCTCGGCCGTCCAGCCGTCATGGCGATGGCGGGTGAGCGGCACGGGCGTGAAATCGAGATCGTCCTCGGTGCCGGGCGGATCGGGAGGCGGCGACTCGTGCATCCACGAGTCTATCCCAAAGGAAATCCTACATTGGAAGGGGTGGGATTCAGGTTGTGTCGACATTCAAATTTCCCCTCCCTGCTTGCAGGGAGGGATGATCGGGCCAGCCATGCCCCCGGCATGGCTTGAACAGCGCGGGGCGCTGTTCACCCGATCATGGGTGGGTGCGCGCGTCTGCGCGCCTAAAAGACTCGCCAATCGTGTCGCAAGAGGCACCGGCCGGGGCATCGAGCCCCGGCCGGTGCCAACCCACCCCTAACCCCTCCCTTGAAGGGAGGGGAATTTGAATGTCGATACAATCTAGAGTCGGGGCCTGCCGGACCGGTATCGCTTCAGTCGCGCGGCGTTCGCAGCGCCTGCCAGAGCGCCTGGACCTGGTGGTTGAGCGCTCCCAGCTGCTCGCCGCTCATCCCCGCGCGCTCGAGCAAAGCCTCGGCCAGGCAGCCGCATTGTTCGCGCATCGCCGTGCCGCGTTCGGTGAGCCCTACCTGGACCTGGCGCTCGTCGTCCGGATTGCGTTCACGCGTGACGAAGCCCGCCGCTTCCAGCCGCTTCACCAGCGGCGTGACCGTGCTCGATTCGAGCGCGAGCCGCTCGGCGATCGCGCCGACGGTCCGGCCGTCCTGCTCCCACAGCGCATGCAGCACCAGATATTGCGGATAGGTGATGCCGAGCCGGTCGAGCATCGGCTTGTAGGCGCGATTGATCGCCATGCTCGTCGCATAGAGCGAGAAGCAGAGCTGGTCGTCGAGCGGAAGGGCGGCGGGCACGGGCATTCTCCTAGGGCCGGAGCCGATATCAGGAAAATATATATCGCGATACAGAATGTGCTGGACAAGGGCGATTCGCATGCATATTAGAACTATATCGCGATAATGATTATCGCAGACACAAAGGAGTCCGACGATGTCCGTAGACGTGAAGTACCGCACCCGCGCCACCTCCACCGGCGGCCGCGACGGCGAGGCCCGCTCCGAGGACGGCCGCTTCGTCGCCAAGCTTTCGACGCCGAAGGAACTGGGAGGCGCGGGCGGCGACGGCACCAATCCCGAGCAGCTGTTCGCGGCGGGCTATTCGGCCTGCTTCATCGGCGCGCTCAAGGTCGCCGGCCAGCAGCTCAAGCTCAAGGTGCCCGCCGAGACCACGGTGACCGCAAGCGTGGGCATCGGTCCGCGCGCGGCCGGCGGGTTCGGCATCACCGCCGATCTCGAAGTCAGCCTGCCGGGAGTCGATCGCGGCGATGCCGAGAAGCTGGTCGCGGCGGCGCACCAGATCTGCCCCTATTCGAACGCGACGCGGGGCAATGTCGATGTCGGGCTGAGCATCGCCTGACGACAATGCCCGGCATGGTGCCACCCCGGCGGCTCGACGAGCCACCGGGGTGGCACCGGCCGCTGCGCTTCGCTAGACGCGGCCGATATGACCGACAAGCAGACGCTCCGCGCAGCCGCGCTCGAATCCAAGGCCTGGCCCTATGAAGAGGCGCGGAAGCTGCTCAAACGCTATCCCGAGGGCGCGCCCGCGAAAGGCCATGTGCTGTTCGAGACCGGCTACGGCCCCTCGGGGCTGCCGCATATCGGCACCTTCAACGAAGTGCTGCGCACGACGATGGTCCGCCGCGCGTTCGAGGCGCTGAGCGATATCCCCACGCGGCTGATCGCGTTCAGCGACGACATGGACGGGCTGCGCAAGGTCCCCGACAACGTCCCCAACAAGGAGATGCTCGCCCAGCATCTCGGCAAGCCGCTGACACGCATCCCCGATCCGTTCGGCACGCATGAGAGCTTCGCCGCGCACAACAACGCGCTGCTCCGCGAATTCCTCGATCGCTTCGGCTTCGACTACGAGTTCGTCTCGTCGACCGACTATTATGCCGGCGGCAAGTTCGACGACGCGCTGCGGGGCGTGCTGCGCAACTATCAGGGCATCATGGACGTGATGCTGCCGACGCTCAGGAAGGAGCGCCAGGCGACCTATTCGCCGGTGCTGCCGGTGAGCCCGAAGAGCGGCGTGGTCCTCCAGGTGCCGATCGAGGTGCTCGATCCCGAGACCGGGATGATCGCGTTCGAGGATGAGGGCGAACGGATCGAGCAGTCGATCCTCGGCGGGCAGGCCAAGCTCCAGTGGAAGGTCGACTGGGCGATGCGCTGGGTCGCATTGGGCGTCGATTACGAGATGGCGGGCAAGGACCTGATCGATTCGGTGATCCAGTCCTCCAAGATCGCGCGCGTGCTCGGCGGCAGGCCGCCCGAGGGCTTCAACTACGAGATGTTCCTCGACGAGAAGGGCGAGAAGATCTCCAAGTCCAAGGGCAACGGCCTCAGCCTCGAGCAATGGCTGACCTATGGCCCCGACGAGAGCCTGGCCTTCTACATCTATCGCGAGCCCAAGAAGGCCAAGGCGCTGCACATGGGCGTGATCCCGCGCGCGGTGGACGATTATTGGCAGTTCCGCGGCAATTATGCCGCCCAGCCGATCGAGCAGAAGCTCGGCAATCCGGTCCACCACATCCATAACGGCCCGCCGCCCGCGGAGACGCTGCCGGTGACCTTCGGGCTGCTGCTCAACCTGGTCGGGGTGATGGGCGAGGCGAGCAAGGAGCAGGTCTGGGCCTATCTCGCCAACTATGTCCCCGACGCGACGCCCGAAGCCTATCCGGCGCTCGACGCGCTGATCGGCTATGCGCTGGCCTATGCCCGCGATTTCGTCGCGCCGACGCTCAAGCGGCGCGCGCCCGCAGGCGTGGAGGTGGACGCGTTGAAGCGCCTCGATGCCGAGTTGGCCGCGATTCCTGTCGATGCGCCCGCCGAGGACATCCAGAACATCGTCTACGAGATCGGCAAGACCGGCGGGTTCGAGAATCTGCGCGACTGGTTCAAGGCGCTCTACGAAACCCTGCTCGGCTCCGAGCAGGGCCCGCGCATGGGCAGCTTCATCGCGCTCTACGGGATCGAGAATTCGCGGAAGCTGATCGCCGAGGCGCTGGCCAAGGCATCCTGACCCGGTACCCCACCCGTTCGCGCTGAGCCTGTCGAAGCGCCGTTCTTCCCTTTGGCCCCGAGGTCTGGAGAAAGACAGTGCTTCGACAAGCTCAGCACGAACGGGGAAGGGGCATCGGCTCGGCGACTCGCGATTTCCTCCGCAGCGAGGCGGCGGGCGGGATCGCGCTGATCGGCGCGGCGGCGTGTGCGCTGCTCGTCGCCAACCTGCCCGGCTGGTCGGACGCCTATTTCCACGCGCTCCATCTCGAGACCGGCCCGGCGATCAGCCCGCGCTACGGGCCGATGACGGTGCATCGCTGGATCAACGACGCGCTTATGGCCTTGTTCTTCCTGCTCGTCGGGCTCGAGATCAAGCGCGAGTTCGTCCACGGGCGCCTCGCGAGCTGGCCGCGGCGGCGGCTGCCGGTGCTCGCGGCCATGGCGGGCATGGCGGTGCCGGCGGCGATCTACCTGCTCGTGGCGCGCGGGCAGCCGGCGCTGGCGAACGGCTGGGCGATCCCGGCCGCCACCGACATCGCCTTCGCGATCGGGGTACTCGCGATCCTGGGCACGCGCGCGCCGACCGCGCTCAAGCTGTTCCTCACCACCGTGGCGATCGTCGACGATCTCGGCGCGGTGCTGATTATCGCGCTCTTCTACACCGCCGGGCTCGACCTCGTCGCGCTGGCATGCGCCGGCGCGGTGCTGCTGGCGCTGTACGCGCTGAACCGGTGCGGCGTGAAAGCGCTGACGCCCTATCTGCTGCTCGCCTGCCTGCTCTGGGTCTTCGTGTTCCGATCGGGAGTGCACGCCACGATCGCCGGGGTGGCGACGGCGCTGACGATCCCGATCACGCGCGACGACGGGTCGCCGCTGCACCGGCTCGAGCATGCGCTCCATCCCTGGTCGGCCTTCCTGATCGTGCCGCTGTTCGGCTTCGCCAATGCCGGGGTGTCGCTGGCGGGCATGACTCCGGCGATCCTGCTGGCGCCGCTGCCGCTGGGAATCGCGCTCGGGCTGTTCCTCGGCAAGCAGGCGGGGATATTCGGCAGCATCTGGATCGCGCACCGGACCGGTTTCGCGCCCAAGCCGGGCTGGTCGAGCTGGCCGCAGATCTACGGCGTGTCGCTGCTCGCCGGGATCGGCTTCACGATGAGCCTGTTCATCGGCGGGCTCGCCTTCCCGGGCGACGCGGCGCTTGGCAACGAAGTGAAGGTCGGCGTGCTCGCCGGATCCTTGCTCTCGGCGCTCGCCGGCTATGTCGTGCTGCGGTTCGCACCGCCCCGCCGCGTGCTCGCGGCGAGGCTGATCGCGCGGCGCCGGGCAGGCTGAAGCTCGGCCATTGTGCCGGGGGTCCCGGCTGCCTAGGCTCCGGCCATGCTGCTGCTCGCCGCCCTGCTCGCCGCGCAATGCCCCTCGGAATGGCGCTTCCTCTTCGCCAACGGCCCGCAGGGCGAGGACGTCGCGGGGAACCGCGCCGAGCTGATCGCCGCGGTCCGGCGCGGCAGCCCGCTGCGCGTCGGCTGGGGCGAGGCGGCGGCCGACGACAAATGGTCGGTGGAGGAATTCTCCGATGTCGGCTTCACCAACATCATAAGGGGCCGCGACCTGGTGGTGCAGCTCGAGCCCGCTTTGATCCAGAGCGACTATCTCGACGCGACCAAGGCGACCTTGCGCGCCGAGCCGCTCGAATGGCGCGCGATCATGTCGACCGACGGCCGGTTCGACGCCCAGATGACCGATCGCGCGACCGGCAAGCTCTTCCGCACGCTGCGCCAGCGCACGCGGATCCACTGGTACGCGCTTGCCCCCGACCCCAAGTGCGACACCCGGACCGCGATCGATTCCGCGCCCCCTGGCCGATCGAACATCCTGGTCGAGAGCATCAAGCCGGCCGAGTAACGGCCTGGGGTCGCCCCGGCATGCGCGTGCCGCTATCGCGCGGTGATGGAAGTCGCGCCCGATATCCTCGCCCTGCTCGCCGCAGTCGCATTCCTCGCCGGCGCCATCGACGCGATGGCGGGCGGAGGTGGGCTGCTGACCATCCCGGCGTTGCTCGCGGCGGGCATCCCCCCGGTCTCGGCGCTCGCCACCAACAAGCTGCAGAGCGCCTTCGGCACCGCTTCGGCCTTCGCCGCTTATGCCCGCGCCGGCCATGTCGACCTGCGCCGCTTCGCGATGCCCGTGGCGGGCGCCTTCGCCGGCTCGGCCGGCGGCGCGGCGGTGGTCCAGCATGTCGACCCGAGCTTCCTCGCGGCGCTCGTCCCGGTGCTGCTCGTCCTGATGGGATTCTATTTCCTGCTCGCGCCGCCGATGAGCCATGTCGACCGGCACGCCCGGCTGGGGCCGCGCGGGCTCACCATCGTCGTGACGCTGATCGGATTCTATGACGGCTTCTTCGGCCCCGGCACCGGCTCGTTCCTGACCACCGCGCTCGTGGCGTTCGGCGGGCTCGGCCTGGTACGCGCGATCGCCAACACCAAGCTGCTCAACCTCGCGACCAACATCGCCGCGCTGCTGGCGATGGTCGCCGGGGGCCAGCTATTATGGACGCTGGGGATCGCGATGGCGATCGCCAACGTGGGCGGCAACCAACTCGGCGCATATCTCGCCATCCGCTTCAACGGACGCGGCGTCCGGCCGCTGCTGGTGGTGCTGTCGCTCGCGCTGACGCTCAAGCTGCTCGCCGATCCGGCCAATCCCCTGTGGCGGATGTTCTAGGTTGAGAACCTATCCAAGCTGTTGAGAGATAACCGCTGTAAGTCGTCTATCGCCAAACCCTTTACCGTCATCCCCGCGCAGGCGGGGATCCAGAGCCAAGCAGACCCGACCGAGCAGAGAAACCCTGGATCCCCGCCTGCGCGGGGATGACGGAGAATATATGGGCTGGGTTTACGCCTCAATCAGTCGAGCGCGGACAGGAAAGGGGCGGCCGCGCCGTGCAGGCGGGCCGCCCCGTGTTCGTGGAAATCGAGATCCAGGCTCAGAGCTTTTCGGTGAGCTCGGGCACGATCTTGAATAGGTCGCCGACCAGGCCGATGTCCGCGACCTGGAAGATCGGGGCGTCCTCGTCCTTGTTGATCGCGATGATCGTCTTCGAATCCTTCATGCCCGCCAGGTGCTGGATCGCGCCCGAGATGCCGACCGCGATATAGACCTCCGGCGCGACGATCTTGCCGGTCTGACCGACCTGATAGTCGTTGGGGACGTAGCCCGCGTCGACCGCGGCGCGCGAGGCGCCGACTGCGGCGCCGAGCTTGTCGGCGAGCGGCTCGATCAGCGCATGGAAGTTCTCGCTGTTCTGCAGCGCGCGCCCGCCCGAGACGATCACCTTGGCGGCGGTCAGCTCCGGCCGCGTCGATTCAGCGATCTCGGCACCCGCAAAGGCCGACAGCCCGGCATCGCCGGCGCCGCTCACCGCCTCGACCGCGCCGCTGCCGCCGCTCGTCGCCGCCTTTTCGAAGGCGGTGCCGCGCACGGTGATCACCAGCTTCCGGTCGGAGGTCTGCACCGTGGCGATCGCGTTGCCGGCATAGATCGGCCGCGTGAAGGTGTCCGCGCCCTCGACCGAGAGGATGTCGGAGATCTGCATCACGTCGAGCAATGCGGCGACGCGTGGCGCGATGTTCTTGCCCGTGGTGGTGGCGGGGAAGAGCACCGCGTCATGGCTCTCCATCAGCTTGGCGACCAAAGGCGCGACATTCTCGGCCAGCGCATGCTCGAGCGCCGCGTCGTCGGCGAGATGGACCTTGCCCACGCCCGCGATCTTCGCGGCTTCGTCGGCGACCGCGGCGCAGCCGGCACCCGCGACGAGGAGATGCACCTCGCCGAGCTTCGAGGCCGCGGTGACCGCGGCTAGCGTCGCGTCCTTGACGTGCTTGTTGTCGTGTTCGACCCAGACCAGCGTCTTCATTTCGCGACTCCCAGACCCTTGAGCTTCTCGACCAGCTCGTCGACGCTGCCGACCTTGACGCCTGCCTGGCGCTTGCCCGGCTCGACGACCTTCAGCGTCTTCAGCCGCGGCGTAACGTCGACGCCGTAATCGGCGATCGTCTTCTTCGCGACCGGCTTGGTCTTGGCCTTCATGATGTTGGGCAAGGTGGCGTAGCGCGGCTCGTTGAGACGCAGATCGGTGGTGACGATCGCGGGCAGCTTGAGATCGACCGTCTCGAGCCCGCCATCGACTTCGCGCGTCACCTTGACGCCGTTGCCGCCGAGCTCGACCTTCGAGGCGAAGGTGCCCTGCGGCCAGCCGAGCAGGGCGCCGAGCATCTGGCCGGTCTGGTTCGAATCGTCGTCGATCGCCTGCTTGCCGAGGATGATCAGCCCCGGCTGCTCCTCTTCCGCCACCTTGGCGAGCAACTTGGCGACGCCGAGCGGCTCGACCTCGTCGTCGGTGGCGATCAGGATCGCGCGGTCCGCGCCCATCGCGCGCGCGGTCAGCAGCACGTCGGTCTCGGCCTTGGCCACGCCGATCGTCACGACGACCACTTCGGTCGCGGCGCCCTTTTCCTTCAGGCGCACCGCTTCCTCGATCGCGATCTCGTCGAAGGGGTTCATGCTCATCTTGACGTTGGCCAGATCGACCCCCGTCCCGTCCGCCTTCACGCGGGGCTTCACATTGTAATCAAGCACGCGCTTGACCGGTACCAGGACCTTCATCTGCTTCTCTCCTTGGCTCTGCCCTCATTCCGGGGAGGAAAGGTCGAGCCTGGCAAAAAACTTCACTGGCTTACGTTTACGCGAACGTCAACCGCTGCGGCTATCGGCAAATTCCCGAGTCAGCGGCTCGAAAGCCTCGGGCGGCGGAAAGGTTTCGAAGCTGTGGGTGGCCCCGGTCTTCGCCCAGGGCAAGGCCTCGGACGTGAAGGTCTCGAGGAAGGGCGGATCCTTGGGCGGCGCGTCGAGCAGGGTGGTGCGGACGTTGACGAAGGCGTCGAAGCCCTCGGGCCGGGTGAACATCCAGCTGAGGCAATGGCCGCAGAAATAGTGCCGCGTCGCGCCGTGCATCCCGCCGATCACCGGCTCGCCGGCGATGACTTCGAACCGGTCGGCGGGCCAGGCGCCGCTCACCGAATAGGCGCTCGCGGTCATGCGCTGGCAGCCGCGGCAATGGCAGGCGGCGGTGAAGATCGGCGCGCCGGACAGGCGGAAGCGGACCCGCGCGCAGCGGCATCCGCCTTCCACCGTGCCAGGCGCGTCGGTCATGCCGCCTTCTGGACCTCCGCGACGATCTTCTTCGCGGCGTCGCCCAGGTCGTTCGCGGGAACGATGGCGAGGCCCGAATTGGCGAGGATGTCCTTGCCCTGCTGGACGTTGGTGCCCTCGAGCCGGACGACCAGCGGAACCTGGAGGTTCACTTCCTTCGCCGCGGCGACGATGCCCTCGGCGATGATGTCGCAGCGCATGATCCCGCCGAAGATGTTGACGAGGATGCCCTTCACCGCCGGATCGCTCAGGATGATCTTGAACGCCGCGGTGACCTTCTCCTTGTTGGCGCCGCCGCCGACGTCGAGGAAGTTGGCCGGGAACATGCCGTTCAGCTTGATGATGTCCATCGTCGCCATGGCGAGGCCGGCGCCGTTGACCATGCAGCCGATGTCGCCGTCGAGCTTGATGTAGGCGAGGTCGTATTTCGACGCCTCGAGCTCCATCGGATCCTCTTCGCTCTCGTCGCGCAGCGCGGCGATGTCCTTGTGGCGGAACATCGCGTTGCCGTCGAAGCCGACCTTGGCGTCGAGGACGAGGAGGTTGCCCTGCTCGGTCAGCGCGAGCGGATTGACTTCGATCTGCTCGGCGTCGGTCGCGAGGAACGCGGCGTAGAGCGACGACGCGACCTTGGCGGCCTGCTTGCCCTGGTCGCCGGTCAGGCCCAGCGCAGCGGCGACGGCGCGGCCATGATGCGGCTGGAAGCCGGTCGCAGGATCGACGGCGAAGGTGTGGATCTTCTCGGGCGTCGAATGCGCGACTTCCTCGATGTCCATGCCGCCCTCGGTCGAGACGACGAAGGCGACGCGGCCGGTGGCGCGATCGACGAGGAGGGCGAGGTAGAATTCCTTCGCGATGTCGGCGCCGTCGGTGATGTAGAGACGGTTGACCTGCTTGCCGGCCTCGCCGGTCTGGATCGTCACCAGCGTGTTGCCGAGCATGTCGGCGGCGTGCGCGCGCACCTCGTCGAGGGTGAAGGCGAGGCGGACGCCGCCCTTGGCATCGGGACCGAGTTCCTTGAACTTGCCCTTGCCGCGACCGCCGGCATGGATCTGCGACTTCACGACATAGAGCGGCCCGGGCAGCTGCTTCGCGGCCTCGACGGCCTCCTCGACGGTGAAGGCGGCATGGCCCGCGGCGATCGGCGCGCCGTACTTCGCGAGCAGTTCCTTGGCCTGATATTCGTGGATGTTCATGGCTGGCGCGCCCTCATGTTGCCGGCGGGATCGGTTTGCGGTCGCCTTAAGCACGGCGCGCGGGGGAATCCAAACCTTTTCCACGCAAATGCAATTGCGAGTTAGTTGCAATATAGTTCCGTGTGGGCGGTATGGGCAGCTAGTTAGTTCCTCCCCGAGCTCGTCTCGGGGAGGGGGACCGCGACGCGCAGCGTCGTGGTGGTGGGGCGCCGCGCAGCGGCTGTCCTTTGTGAGAGGGCGCATTCCGCGCCTGTGGAGTGCAGGGTCGGATCGTCCCCCAGACGATCCTCGAACATGCGGGGCATGTTCGACCCGCACTCCCCTCCACCACGCTTCGCGTGGTCCCCCTCCCCGAGACAAGCTCGGGGAGGAATTTCAGCCCGCCAGCCCAGTCGCGCAGAGCGCGGCCGAGCTCGTGGTGACGCCCAGGATCTCCGCGTCGCCGAGCGCCCGAACCCGGTGGAGGAACTGGTCGACCGACTCGGCGCCGCCCGCATAAGGCAGGTCGGCGATCCGCATCAGCTGCTTGAGCGACAGCCGGTCGACCATCCGCTCGGCCATGCACGCCGAAAGCGGCTTGGGCAGTCCCGCGCGGATCAGCCCCGAGCGCAGCCGCGCCTCGGGAACCGCGCAGCCCGAAAGCAGAGCCGCCGCGCCCAGAACCATCACCCACCTCGCAAGCATTGCACGCCCTCGCTATATCGCCTCGATGCATCCCGCTTTGGGCATCCTGCTGTTTTTGGCAACGATCCTCGGCATGGAGGGCTTCGCCTATGCCGCGCATCGCTGGGTGATGCACGGCCCGGGCTGGTTCCTCCACAAGAGCCATCACCAGCCCCGTACCGGTGCGTTCGAGCGCAACGATCTCTACGCGGTGGTCTTCGCCATCCCCTCGATCCTGCTGCTGCTCGGCGGCGTCCGGCTCGGCTGGTGGCCGGGCTGCACCTGGATCGGCGCGGGCATCGCCGCTTACGGCGCGATCTATTTCGGCTTCCACGACATACTCGTCCACCGGCGGCTGCCGCACCGCCATGTCGCCCGCTCGCGCTATCTGAAGCGCATCGTCCAGGCGCACAGGCTGCACCATGCGGTGGCGAGCAAGCACGGCACGGTGAGCTTCGGCTTCCTCTGGGCGCCGCGCGCCGAGGCGCTGAAGCGCCGGCTCAAGGCGCACGGCGGGCGGATTCATACCACTATCGACGCGGATTGACGCGCGCCGCGCCTGAGCACACATCAGAGTCATGGAGCAGCTCAACCTGTCCGAGTCCGAGTGGCGCAAGCGGCTCACTCCCGAACAATTCCATGTACTGCGCGAAGCCGGCACCGAGCGCGCCTTTTCCGGCCGCTACAACGACAACAAGGCCGACGGCCTCTATCGCTGCGCGGCATGCCAGCTCGAGCTGTTCGACAGCGCCGACAAATATGATTCGGGATCGGGCTGGCCGAGCTTCACCCAGCCGGTGGCGGCCGGCCATGTCGTCGAGCATGCCGATGTCAGCCATGGCATGCGCCGCGTCGAAGTGCGCTGCGCGCGCTGCGACGGCCATCTCGGCCATGTCTTCCCCGACGGCCCGCCGCCGACGGGGCTGCGCTATTGCATGAACTCGGTGAGCCTCGAATTCCGTTCACGCGCCGGCAACGCAAACGGCGCTAGCCTCGAACCTTCCGGCGCCTGATTCTTGTGAGCCGCCGGTTTAGGGCTTAACCACCGCTTCCGATGGCTTCCAGAAAACCGCAAACCCCCAAACGCAAATCCTGGTGGCGCACCGGCTCGGGCTGGCGGCGATTGGGGCTGTGGACGCTGATCGGCGGGATCAGCGTCGGGCTGCTCGCCGTCGCCGCTTTGGCGATCGCGGTCTATTCGACGCGATCGTCGCTGCCGAGCTATGACGAGCTCAAATCCTCGCCCAACGGGCAGATGATCCGCGTCCACGCCGTCGACGGCACCGTGCTGGTGTCGCTCGGGCCGAGCTATGGCGAATGGGTCAAGTACGACCAGATCCCGCAGGTGATGAAGGATGCGATCATCGCGGTCGAGGATCGGCGCTTCGAGAATCACTGGGGCGTCGATCCCTGGGGCCTGATGCGCGCGGTGCGCACCGGCATCGCCAATCGCGGCTCGGGCCGCCGCCTCCAGGGCGCCTCGACGATCACCCAGCAGGTCGCGCGCACGATCTTCCTGTCGAACAAGTACGATTTCGGGCGGAAGATGCGCGAGGCGGTGCTCGCGCTGGCGATCGAGCGGAAATTCTCGAAGGAGCAGATCCTCGAGCTCTATCTCAACAAGGTCTATTTCGGCGGCGGCGCCTATGGCATCGACGCGGCGAGCCGCAAGTTCTTCGGCCATCCGGCGACCGAATTGAGCCTCGCCGAGGCGGCGGTGATCGCCGGGCTGGTCAAGGCGCCCTCGCATTATTCGCCCACCGCCGACGCCGAGGCCGCGGTGAGCCGCGCCAGCGTCGTGCTCGACGTGATGGCCGAGACCGGCAAGATCAGCCAGGCGACCGCCGCGGCGACCGATCCGAGGACGGTGAAGCTCGCCCCCGAGCCGCGCCAGAACAGCGTCCGCTATTTCACCGACTGGGCGCTGCCCCAGCTGGAGGTGCTGATCGACGAGACCGAGGCGCCGCTCGAGGTGTGGACGACGCTGGACCTGAACATGCAGCGCGCCGCGGACGAGGCGATCCGCAGGAACGCCCCCGGCAACGCGCAGGGCGCGCTGGTCAGCCTCGACCGCGACGGCGCGGTGCGCGCGATGGTGGGCGGCAAGGACTATGTCGCGTCGATCTACAACCGCGCGACCCAAGCCGTCCGCCAGCCGGGATCGGCGTTCAAGCTGTTCGTCTATCTCGCCGCGCTCGAGGCCGGCCACAAGGTCGACGACATGGTTGTCGACGAGCCGGTGACGATCAACGGCTGGAGCCCGCGCAACAATTCGGGGCGCAATTCGGGCCAGATCACCATCCGCACCGCCTTCACTTACTCGATCAACACGATCGCGGCGAAGCTGGGCCAGGAAGTCGGCTTCGGCACCGTCGCGGACATGGCGCGCCGCTTCGGCATCACCACGCCGATCAACACCCAGCCGGCGATGGTGCTCGGCACCTCGAACGTCCGGCTGATCGACATGACCCGCGCCTTCGCCTCGGTGGGGCAGAAGGGCGTCGCGGTCACGCCCTATGGCATCACGCGGGTCACCGCGAACGGCAACGTGATCTACCAGCACGAGGTCGACACCAGCCATGTGCTGGTCGCGCCCTATGTCGCCGCGCAGATGACCGACCTGCTCCAGACCGCGGTCGCCACCGGCACCGGCCGCGCCGCTCAGATCGGCCGCCCGGTCGCGGGCAAGACCGGCACGACCACATCGAACAAGGACGGCTGGTTCGTCGGCTTCTCCTCCGGCCTCACCACCGGGGTGTGGATGGGCCGCGACGACGCCAAGGTCGTCCCCGGGCTGCAGGGCGGCACCGCCCCGGCGCGCGCCTTCTCCGCCTTCATGAGCAAGGCGGTCGCCAATCGCCCGGTCGAGCAGTTCGAGACGCAGGTGACCCTGCCCGAATGGCAGCTCGAGCCCGAGGACAATGCCTATTACGCGCCCGACAACGGCATGTTCGTCGATCCCGACGGCAATCCGCTGCCCGAGGACCAGCAGCCACGCAGCGACGGCACCGAGGAACAGGCGCCCGACGAGCGCCTCGACCAGGACTGGATCGACCGGATGACCGGCAATCGCCCCCCGCCGCCGCCCGTCGATCCCGCCCGCGCGCCGCCGCCACGCGACGCCCCCCGCCAGCAGCAGGACCGCACGCCGCCGCGCGAGAATCCGGAAGGGTTCTAAGCCTGATCGACATTCAGTTTTCCCCTCCCTGCAAGGGAGGGGATCAAGGGGTGGGTAGCGCCGGGCGAGGCTCGATGCCTCGTCCGGCGCTTCGATGCTGGGCAATGAGTCTCTAGGCGCGCAGACGCGCGCACCCACCCCCAACCCCTCCCTGCAAGCAGGGAGGGGCATGTTTGTCCTGTTACAGCGCCGCCACGTCCCCGCGCCCCACCCAGTGCAGCGCGGATCCGTGCCGGCGCAGCCACTGCCGCGCCGGGGTCGGATCGGCTTCGTACAGGACCGCCACCAGCCGGTGGAAGGCGGGCGAGTGGTTCATGTGGATGCGATGCGCGACTTCGTGCGCGACCGTCGCGCGGCGGACGAAGTCGGGCGCCAGGATCAGCCGCCAGCTGTAGCGGATCGCGCCCGACGAGGCGCAGCTCCCCCAGCGGCCGCGCGGATCGCCCACCGAGACGCGCGTCACGATCACCCCGGCCCGCGCGGCATATTCGGCGGTCTCGGCGCTGAGCACACGGAGCGCCTCGGCGCGCAGCCAGCGTGCCACGCGGCGCTCGAGCCCCTCGCGTGGGCCGCCGCAGATCAGCCTGTCCTGCTCGAGCTTCGGCGTCCGCGGGGCCGAAGGCACCGAGAGGATCTCGATCTCGCGCCCCGCAAACGGAAAGCGCGCGCCGGGAGTCAGCGGCAGCGTCTCGGGAAGCCGCGCCTGCTGGGCGGCGATCCAGGCATGCTGCTCCTCGGCCCAGGCCAGCCCCTTCTTGAGCGAGGCGCGTGGCGGGAGCGTGAGCCGCACGCGGCCGTCGCGCGGATCGACCGCGAGGCGCATGCAGCGCGCCCGCGCGTGGCGCACCACTTCGATTCCCGCGCTCAAAGCTCCCGGTCCACGAGATGGTGCTCGAAATCGCCGGCATCGTCCTCGGAGATCGTCCAGCCGCGCGTCGACTGGCCGGCCGCGTGCACCGCCTCGCGATCGCCGCAGACGAGATAATGCCATTCGGGCAGCGGCTTGCCCTCGGCGCGCAGCCGATAGGCGCAGGTCGAGGGCAGCCATTCGATCCCGGCGACATTGTTCGCGTTCAGGCGCACGCATTCGCTCACATAGGCATGGCGATGGCGATAGTCGCTGCACCGACCCATCCGGCGATCGAGCAGCCGGCACGCGACGTTGGTGGCATGGAGCTCGCCGGTTTCCTCGTCCTCGAGCTTGTGGACGCAGCATTTGCCGCAGCCGTCGCACAAGGCTTCCCACTGGGCCCGATCGAGCTTCGCGAGCGGCGTATCCTCCCAGAAGCGCGCGCTCATCGCACCCAATGCTTTACTTGCTCGGCGATCGCCGAGCCGCCCTTTTCGAGCGGCAGCGACGCGATCGGCTCGCCGTTCGGCCCCATCAGGAAGGCGACCGCGAGATGATCGACCATATAGCCGCCGCCGGGGCCCGGGGGCTGCTTCTTGAAATAGACCGCATAATTCTTGGCGACCGCGGCGATCGCCTCCGGGCTGCCGGTAAGCCCGACCACGCGCGGATGGAAATTGGCGACGAACTGCTTGATCGCCGCGGGCGTGTCGCGCTCGGGGTCGACGGTGATGAAGATCGGGACGACCTTCTCCGCGATGCGGGGCGCTTCCTTGTCGAGCTGCTTCATCGCCTGGCCGATCTTGGCCATGTCGGTCGGGCAGACGTCGGGGCAATAGGTATAGCCGAAATAGACGATGCGATATTTGCCCGCGAAGTCGGTGTCCCGCACGGTCCTGCCGTTCTGGTCGGTGAGCGCGAACTTGCCCCCGATCCGCGCGCCGGCGAGCGGCGGCTGCTCGGGCACGCCGGCGCCGCAGCCGGCGAGGGGGAGCGCGCAAAGGAGCGCAACGACCTGAAACATCCTGTACATGGTGCTGTCAGCCATGATCTGTTAGTCGAACGCTTGCAAGAACCGGGGTTCAGTTAGGGGTTTAGCCAGATCATGGGTTTTCGTGCGTTCCGCGTAGCCGCTGTCGCCGCAATCGCGCTCACCGTCGTTCCCGCTGCCGCCCAGCAGTTTTCGGACGGCTACGAGTTCCTGAAGGCTATCCGGGATTCGGACGGCAACAAGGTCAACAAGTTCCTGCTCGATCGCTCGCTGCGCATCGTCAACACCAAGGATCGCGGCAGCGGCGAGGGCGCGCTGCACATCGTCGCGCGCCGCTCGGACGCGCTCTACCTGCGCGCGCTGCTCCAGGCCGACGACGTCAACCCCAACCTCCAGGACGGGCGCGGCAACACCGCGCTGATGGTCGCGGTCGGGCAGAATTGGAGCGAGGGCGTCGGCATCCTGATCCGCTATCGCGCCAATGTGAACCTCGCCAATTCCGCCGGCGAGACGCCGCTGATCCGGGCGGTGCAGATGCACAATGTCGACATCGTCCGCCAGCTGCTCGACGCCAAGGCCGATCCCGATCGCGCCGATTACGGCAGCGGCAAGTCGGCACGCGACTATGCCCGCGAGGGCACGCGCTGGCCCGCGATCGCCAAGATGCTCGCCGACGCGCCCAAGGGCGGGCAGAAGGCCACGGGCGCGGGGCCGAAGCTCTGACGAAGCGAGCTGGGGCTGTCAGTCTAAGGGTCCGCACGCAACCACCGTCATCCCGGAAGCCAATTTTCTCCAAATCTGTGATTTGGTCAGAAAATTGAGCTGTCCGGGATCCACCGTGAGGCGGATGCTGGTGGAGAGGTGGATCCCGGACAGTAAGGCTTTCCAACGGAAAACCTTGGCGGTTTTCCGGGAAAGCCTAACTTCCGGGATGACGGGTTGGGCTTAGTTGAGTCCGAACCCTGAGCTGATCCTGCCCTAGAAAACCTGCTCCGCCTCGGGATCGAGCAGGTGCGTCACGCGGCGCGCGGCGCGGCGGGCGAAGGCCAGAGTGCATTTCTTGCGCGTCGCGCCGGCGAGGGGCACCGTCGCCGCCTCGCGCACCACCGCCGCGTCGTAGCGATCGGCGACGATCAGCCCGGCGCGCTGGGGCAGGAAGCTCTCCTGCTCGAACGGCCGCAAGTCGAACCCCGCCGGCACCGCCCAGAAGAAGCGGTCGCAATGCGCGAGATAGTCGGTCCATTTGGCGTCGCCGAGCAGGTCGGCGCGCGAGACCTTGATCTCGACGATGACGATGTTGCCGCGCGCGTCGAGCGCCATCAGGTCGGCGCGCCGGCCGCCGTCGAGCGGCACCTCGGCTATCGCCGCGATGTCGTGGCGCAGCAGCATCCGCGTCACGCCGCGCGCGACGTCGCTCGCGACCAATGCGTCGGATGGCAGAACAGCCGGGGAGGTCATCCCTGGCTGTTAGAACATTTCACGAACGCCGAAAAGCCCGTTCGGGCGATCGGCACCGGAATCAGCGATAGAAGACGTGGTTGCCGACGGTGGCGACGCGCGCGCGGTTCCAACTCGGCTTCACATAACGCGCGTGGAAATAGAGCGCGTTGCCGGCAGGGCTCTCCCACAGATCCTTCTGCGCGACCTTGGCCACGGCGAGCGCCTTGCGCCACTGGGCATTGGCCGGCGGGGTCGGCAGCTTGCCGCCGCGCACGAAAGAGAACTGGCCGCGCTGGGTGATCACCGAGCAGATCGACTTGGGGAAGCGGCCCGACTGGGTGCGGTTGATGATGACGTCGGCGACGGCGAGCTGGCCCGCGAGCGGCTCGCTCTTCGCTTCGTAATAGACGCCGACCGCGAGGCAGTTGAGTTCGGAATCGGAATCGGCATCGCCCTCATGCGCGGCGACCGCGGCGGAGAGGGTGGCGAAGTCCTGGTCTTCCTTGAGTGCCGCCTCGGGGAGGGGCTGCACGATCTCGCCTTCCTGCTTGAGGACCGGCTGCGCCGCGATCTGCGGCGCCGGAACAACATGGTGTTCCTGGGTGTTGACCGCCTGAACCTGGGCCTCTTGGCTTACCAGGCTGGCGTCGAGCGTGGCTGCATTCGCAAGTGCGCCAGCGCAAAAAGTCACAGCCGCGAAGGTCGCGGCGCGTGGCATGAACTTCATTATGCTTCATTACTGTGCGGTTGGCGCGCAACAGCCCGTCTAAAAACATGGGCTGCCGGGCTTCCCCCCCGACTGCGTAACCGCCCGGTTTCACACCCCGATCGGCACAACGCTATGGAACGTTCTGCCGCCTTTCCGCGCGCGAGCCCTTAAAGTCAATAAAGGTTCATCACTTCAGCGGCGAAGCGTTCGGCGTCTGCGATATCCAGTTCGACTACCCACAAATCGCCATCGAATTTGCGGCGACGCTGCCAATAGTCGCTTACCGCCTGCTCATCCCCCATATCTTGGGGGCCGGCGGCGATCAGTGCGGGGAGCCCGGTGGGCCCCAGGCCACGCTCGAAGAAGCGCGGATCTACGCCCTTCTGGTAGGCGAGGCAGAGGATTCCGCCCGCCGTGGCGTCGCCCTTGGCGAGCACCATCGCCGATCCGCCGGCCTGGTTCACTCGCCGGACGAGCGCGCTCACCAGCATCGCGCTGGTCAGCCGCCCCGTCATTCGGACCGGTAGCCGGGGAGCGAGGCGAGCGGGATTCGCGAGCGCATGAACGTGCCCGTGCCGCGCGCCGCCTCCTCGCCGCTGGCGTCGATCAGCCGCGCCTCGGCGACGAACACGCGGCGCTGCCCGCTCACCCAGCGCCCCTCGGCGATCACCGGGCCTTCGCCCAGCGGCTTGGTGAAGAGCAGGTTGAACGCGGTGGTGAGCAGGAAGCGATCGGTGACGAGGCTGTTTGCGGCATAGAAGGCCGCATCGTCGAGCATCTTGAAATAGCTCGTTCCGTGCGCGGCGCCAGCGGCGTGGAAATAGCGCGAGTCGATCTGGAAGCGGATCCGCGCGACGCCGCCCTCGGCGATCTCGAGCGCCGAGTCGAACAGCCGGTTGATCGGCGCGGCGGCGTAGAGCGACTCGAGCGCGCGGAAATGCGCTTCGGCGCCCCGCGGACCTTGGGGGGGCTCAGGCGGCGTCACGCGCCTCCACGGCGGTGAGCAATGCGAACAGCGCGTCGGGCGAGCCCGCGCCGCGCAGCTTGGCGGCGAAATTGCGGTCGCGCAGTTTCCGCGAGACGCAGGCGAGCGCCTTGAGATGCTCGGCACCCGCGCCGACGGGCGAGAGCAGCATGAACACCAGGTCGACCGGCAGATCGTCGATCGCGGCGAAATCGACCGGCTGGTCGAGCCGCACGAAGACGCCGGCGACGTGCTTCATGCCGTCCAGCTTGGCGTGCGGAATCGCGATCCCGCCGCCGAACCCGGTCGAGCCGAGCTTCTCGCGCTCGCCGAGCCGCTCGGTCACCAGCTTCGCGTCGACGCCGTAGGCGCGCGCCGCGGCGGTGCCGAGCTGCTGGAACAGGGTCTTCTTGTTCGCGGCGCCCAGATCGGCAAGCACTGCCTCGGGCGTCAGCAAATCGCTGAGTTCGGTCATGGGTTGTCCAAAACGATCGCCCCCCGGGGCGACTTCTCCCCTAGGCCTGTGTGCGGTTGGGCTCAACCCAGCCGATCGTCCCGTCGCCGCGGCGATAGACCATATTGTGCGTGCCGGTCGCCGTATTGCGGAACAGCAATGCGTTGGTGTGGCGCAGGTCGAGCATCATCACCGCGTCGGAAACCGTCGCCTCGGGAACGTCGACGCGCGTCTCGGCGATGATCAAGGGCGCCTCGGCGGGCTCCTCCTCGGGGGCAGGTTCCTCGAACAAGGTGTAGCCGGCATTGTCATAGGCGCCGTTCTCGGCGAACGCGTTGACCACGCCGTTCTGCCGGTCCTTGAGCCGGCGCGTGTAGCGGCGGAGCTGCTTGTCGATCCGGTCGGCCGCGCCGTCGAACGCGCCGTTCGCCTCCATGCCGCGATTGGTCGCCTTGAGGACCAGCCCCTGCATGACGTGCATGACGATGTCGCAGGTGAAGCCGTTGTCGTGCGGCCCCTTGCCGAAGGTCGCCTGCGCCGAGAGGGCGCGGGAGAAATATTTGTCGGCGATACCCTGGAGCCGTTCGGTGACCAGCGTCTTGAGCGCTTCGCCCGTTTCGACCTGATGGCCAGAGACTCGGATATCCATGACTTACCTCCGCTTCAACATGAGGGCTCCGCCTCGCCTGGGAACAGCCGGACCCGGTCACCCGGATGCGGCGCGTTCCCAAAGCGGATCCTCCAACCCGTGGACAAAGGCTGCGTGGCGCTCAAGTTCCGCAGCCGATGGCGCAAAATGCCGCGCAGGCCGCACATGGACCCGCGTCGATGCCTCGGCGGGCGTCTCGCGCATCACCGGCGCGTCGACCGCGAGGCCCAAGGTGATCTGCCGCCCGCCCGTCAGCTCGACATAGACCTGGGCGAGCAATTGCGCGTCGAGCAGCGCGCCGTGGAGCGTGCGCGCGCTGAGATCGATCCCGTAGCGCACGCACAGGGCGTCGAGCGTGTGCTTGGCGCCGGGATGCTTGACCCGCGCGATCGCCAGCGTGTCGACCATCCGGCCATGGTCGATCACCGGCCGGCCGCAGCGGCCGAGCTCGCCGTTCAGGAAGCTGAAGTCGAACCCCGCATTGTGCGCGACCAGGGGGCAATCGCCGAGGAATTCGATCAGGTCCTCGACGACATCGGCGAAGAGCGGCTTGTCCGACAGGAAGCGCGCGCTGAGGCCGTGGACGCGCTCGGCCTCTGCCGGCATATCGCGCTGGGGGTTGATGTAACGGTGCAAATGCCTGCCGGTGGGCACGCGGTTGACCAGTTCGATGCAGCCGATCTCGACCAGCCGGTCTCCGCCCGCGAAGCTGAGCCCCGTCGTTTCTGTGTCGAACACGATTTCGCGCATGGGGACCTTATCCTCCCGCCGGCTTCGCTAGGCAAGTGAGGACCGCGCTTACCTGTGCGCGGGTCTCGTCGAGCGGCCCGTCGGTCGAGATCACGAAATCGGCGCGGGCGCGCTTCTCGGCATCGGGCATCTGGCGCGCGAGGATCGACTCGAAGCGCTCGGCGGTCATGCCGGGCCGGGCGAGCACGCGCGCGCGCTGCACCTCGGCCGGTGCGGAGACGACGACGACCCGGTCGACCGCCGCCCAGCCGCCCGCCTCGAACAGCAGGGGCACATCGAGCAGGACGACCGGCGCAGCGGCGTTGGCGGCGAGAAAGGCATCGCGCGCGCGCGCCACCGCGGGATGCACCAGCGCCTCGAGCCGCGCGAGCGCCGCCTCGTCGCCCAGCACGATCTCGCGCAGCGCGGCGCGGTCGACTCCCTCTTCGCCCGTCGTACCGGGGAAGGCCGCCTCGATCGCCTCGACCAGCGCACCTCCGGGGCCCTGCAGCCGGTGGACGGTCTCGTCGGCGTCGAACACCGGCACGCCCGCATCGGCGAACATCTGCGCGACGGTCGACTTGCCCATGCCGATCGACCCGGTGAGGCCGACCGTGATCATCGGGCCTGCCCCGGACTCCGATCCGGGGTCAGCAAGTCCCGAAGTTCGTCGTCGCGCTCGCGCGGCGGCTCCGCGCCGAAGAACAGTTCGAAGGCGAGCGCGGCCTGGCCGATCAGCATGTCGAGCCCGTCGACCGTATCGAGCTCGCGCGCCTGCGCCTGGGCGAGCAGAGCCGTCTCGAGCGGGGCATAGACCACGTCATAGACCACCGCGTCCTCGGGGAGCGGCGCCAGGTCGAGATCGAGCGGCGGCTGGCCCGTCATCCCCAATGCGCTCGCATTGACCAGCAGGTCGACCGGCGGGAGCGGGCTGCCCAGCGGCAGCGCGTCGCCCTTGATCCCGAAGCTCGACAGCAGAGCCGCGGCCTTGAGCACATTGCGGTTGAGGATGGTGACGCGCCCGATCCCCACGCGCGCGAGCGCGAACAGGATCGCCCGCGCCGCCCCGCCCGCGCCGATCACCGCCGCGTGCCGCCCCTCGAGGTCGAGTCCCGCGATCGGCGCGTAGAATCCCCCGGCATCGGTATTGGTGCCCACCAGCGCCCCGTCCTCGGCGCGCACCACCGTGTTCATCGCCCCGATCGTGCCGCGGACATCGCCGCGATCCTCGACGTGATCGAGCACCGCCTGCTTGTGCGGGATGGTGACGTTGCACCCGCGCCAAGCCGGATCGCCGCGCCGCGCCGCGAAATAGGCGTCGAGCCCGTCGGGGGTGACGTGGGTGGCGCGATAGTCCGCGTCGATGCCGAGCGCCTTCAGCCAGAAGCCGTGGATCAAGGGCGACTTGGAGTGCGCGATCGGATCGCCGATGACTTCGGCATAAGCCTGTCCCGAGCTCTGTCGAGGGGCTGTCATGACGTCAGAACTCCCCGCACGCGCAGATAGTCGAGCAGCGGCAGCATCGGCATTCCCAATATCGTGAAATGGCTTCCCTCGGTGCGACTGAACAGCTGCACGCCGGGCCCCTCCATGCGGAAACAGCCGACGCAGCCCTCGATCGCGGGCCATTCGCGATCCAGATATTCGGCGATGAATTCCTCCGACAGCCGGCGCACGTGCAGCCGCGCGCGATCGACATGCCGCCAGACGCCGCGCCCGCCCTCGGCGATCACCGCGGCGCTGTACAGATCGTGATGCCGCCCCGACATCATGCGCAGATGCTCGGCGGCATTCTCGCGGCTCACCGGCTTGTCGAGCAGAGTGCCGTCGTCGAGCGCCACGATCGAATCGCAGCCGAGCACGAGCGCGCCCGGCGCCAGCCGCGAGACCTTCAACGCCTTCAATTCGGCGAGCGCATCCGAGAGGTCGCGCGCGGAAATGCCGCCCGCGATCAACGAGTCCTTGGCCGAGGCCTCGTCGACCTGCGCCGCCACGGCTTCGTACGGCACGCCCGCGGCGTCGAGCATCGCCCGGCGCGAGGCGCTTTGCGAGGCGAGGATCAGACCTGCCCTGAGCGGTGTCGAAGGGTTCATGCGTCCCTGTCCTGGAGTGCGCGTTCGTTGCAGAGCGCGATGATCGCCGCGGCGGTCTCTTCGATCGAGCGCCGCGTCACGTCGATCACCGGCCAGCCATTGTCGGCGAACATGCGGCGCGCATAGGCGATCTCGCGCTGGACCGAATCCTGGTCGACATAAGCGGTCTCGGGGCTCTGGTTGAGCGAGAGCAGCCGGTTGCGGCGGATCTGGACGAGCCGGTCGGCGCTAGTGGTGAGCCCGACGACGAGCGGGTGGCGCAGCGTGAACAATTCGGGCGGCGGCGGCGATTCGACCACGATCGGGATGTTGGCGGTCTTGTAGCCGCGATTGGCGAGATAGATCGAAGTCGGCGTCTTGGACGAGCGTGACACACCGGCGAGGACGATGTCGCATTCCTCCCAATCCTCGGCGCCGATCCCGTCGTCATGCGCCATGGTGAACTGGATCGCGTCGACCCGCGCGAAATAGGCGGCATCGAGCGTGTGCTGCCGCCCGGGGCGCGCCTTGGCCTCCTGGCCGAGCAGGTTGGACAGCGCGTGGCTCACCGGATCGAGCGGCGCGATCGCGGGCAACCCCATCGCGCGGCAGCGGCTCTCGAGCGTGCGGCGGACGTCGTTGTTGACGAGCGTGAAGATCACCAGGCCGGGATTCTGCGCGATCTCCTGGAGGATCCGCTCGAGATGCGCCTCGCTGCGCACCATCGGCCAGAAATGGCGCAGCGTCTCGACATCGTCGAACTGGGCGAGCGCGGCCTTGGCGATATTCTCCAGCGTCTCGCCGGTGGAGTCGGAGAGCAAGTGGAGATGGAGCCGCATCAGGCCGTGGGTGAATCTGTGGAGAACATCACGGACAGCCGCTAGCGCAACCGCACGCAGCGGCCAAGCACGCGAAAACCGCGGACTCGACGCGCGATTCCTCCACAACCCCGTCCCCAGCCCCGCATTCCGATCCACAGCCTGTGGAAATCGGGGAGCGCGACTCCGAATCCGAGGGCTTGTGCGGGGCGGCGAGAGTCAATCTGTGGGCAAAAGCGGAGCGATTCCACAACTCCCGACTTCCACGCGCCAACAGACTCCAACAACCCTTAGATTCTTTTCTTATAGATATTGGGTTCGGGCGGATCCGAGCGGGATTCCCGATCCTCCCCCGCCAGGGGGAGGCGGCACGCGCAGCGTGACGGAGGGGACGGAAGCACGACGGTCAGTCGGTCGCTTACCTCCCCCTCCGTCGCCTTCGGCGACACCTCCCCCTGGCGGGGGAGGATAGTTTGTCCACTTTCGCCGCTCCGCCGGAACGTGCAGAGGGAGCCGATGCATCCCAAACCGCTGCCCACCAGCCCCAAACCCCTGCTCGCGACCCTGAGGGGCGAGAAACAGCCGATCCCGCCGATCTGGCTGATGCGCCAGGCCGGGCGGTACCTGCCCGAATATCGCGCGCTCCGGGAGGAGAAGGGCGGCTTCCTCGCGCTGGCGATGGACAGCGAGGCCGCGGCCGAGATCACGCTCCAGCCGATCCGCCGCTTCGGCATGGACGCCGCGATCCTCTTCTCCGACATCCTCGTCGTGCCGATGGCGCTGGGACAGGAGCTGTGGTTCGAGACCGGCGAAGGCCCGCGCCTCGCCCCGACCGTGCAGGCGCGCGAGGTGCTGGATGGCCTCCAGGCGGCCCCTGAGGCGCTCGATCCTGTCTATGCCACTGTGCGCCGGGTCGCCGCGCAATTGCCTTCCAGCACTACCTTTCTGGGCTTTGCAGGCAGCCCCTGGACCGTCGCGACCTATATGATCGCCGGGCAGGGCAGCCGCGAGCAGGCCGAGGCGCGGCGGCTCGCCTACCGCGATCCCGCGCTGATGCAGGCGCTGATCGATCGCATCGCCGACTGCACGATCGACTATCTGCTCGGCCAGATCGATGCGGGCGTGGAGGCGGTGCAATTGTTCGACAGCTGGTCGGGCAGCCTGAGCCCGGCGCAGTTCGAGCAATGGGTGATCGCGCCCACCGCGCGGATCGCCGCGGCGTTGCATGCGCGCGCGCCGCACGTGCCGGTGATCGGCTTCCCCAAGGGCGCGGGCGGCAAGCTTCCCGCTTATGCGCGCGAGACGCAGGTCGATGCGGTCGGCGTGGACGAGACGGTCGATCCGGCATGGGCGCATGCCGCGCTGCCGGAGAATCTGCCGGTGCAGGGCAATCTCGATCCGCTCGCGTTGATCGCGGGCGGCGCGACGCTCGACAGCGCCGTCGATCGCATCCTTTCCGCTTTCGCCGAACGCCCGCATGTGTTCAATCTCGGCCACGGCATCCTGCCCGACACGCCGATCGCGCATGTCGAGCAACTGCTGGCGCGGGTGCGGAGGCAAGGATGACCGGGTTCCTTGGAACGGCCTATCTCTGGGTCAAGGCGTTCCACATCATCTTCGTGATCTTCTGGATGGCCGGGCTGTTCCTGCTGCCGCGCTACCTCGTCCACCATCAGGAGGCGCTCGGCACGCCCGAGGCCGCCGCCTGGGAGAAGCGAGAGGCACTGCTCCGCCGGATGATCCTCGGGCCCTCGATCGGGATCGTCTGGCTGCTCGGCATCACGCTAGCGCTCAATGTCGGATTGCTCGACGGCCAGCCGGGGCTCGGCTGGCTCCACGCCAAGCTGCTGCTGGTGTTCGCATTGAGCGGCTATCAGGGCTGGGCGGTCGGCTATTCGAAGAAGCTTGCCCATGGGCAGGGCAGCCTGTCGCCGCGGCGTTTGCGTATCTTGGGCGAGGTCCCCGCGCTTGCCGTCGTGCTCGTCGTCGTGCTCGCGGTGGTCAAGCCGTTCTAAATTTGCGGCAGCTCCGGACTCTCCGCAATTTTCCTGCGCGGGAATCGATGCGATGGCCGTTGACTTGGACGAGGCCCATACCTAATTCGCAGAACAGGCCGAATGCTCTTCCGGGCGTCGGTTCCTTCCTTTCCAGCATCGCCAATCGCGCGCATTTTCGCCGACCGACGCTCTCCCCATAGCTTCCCAGCACCCGGACTCCCCATGCACCTCAAGGAACTCAAGAAAACCCCGCCCGCCGAACTGGTCAGCATGGCCGAGGAGCTGGGCGTCGAGAGCGCGTCGACGCTCCGCAAGCAGGATCTGCTCTTCGCGATCCTCAAGGCCCAGGCCGAGAATGGCGACCAGATCATGGGCGAGGGCACGATCGAAGTGCTCCCCGACGGCTTCGGCTTCCTGCGCAGCCCCGAGGCGAACTATCTTGCCGGCCCGGACGACATCTATGTCAGCCCCAACCAAGTCCGGAAGTTCGGTCTGCGCACCGGCGATACCGTCGAGGGCGAAATCCGCGGCCCCAAGGACGGCGAGCGCTATTTCGCGCTGACCCGCCTGGTCTCGGTCAATTTCGACGATCCCGACGCGGTCCGCCACCGGGTCAATTTCGACAACCTCACCCCGCTCTATCCCGAGCAGAAGCTGACGCTCGACGCGCTCGATCCGACGATCAAGGACAAGAGCGCCCGCGTGATCGACATCGTCGCGCCGCAGGGCAAGGGCCAGCGCGCGCTGATCGTCGCGCCGCCGCGCGTCGGCAAGACCGTGCTGCTCCAGAACATCGCCAAGGCGATCACCGACAACCATCCCGAGGTCTTCCTGATCGTGTTGCTCATCGACGAGCGGCCCGAGGAAGTCACCGACATGCAGCGCAGCGTGAAGGGCGAGGTCATCTCCTCGACCTTCGACGAGCCGGCGCAGCGCCACGTCCAGGTCTCCGAGATGGTGATCGAGAAGGCCAAGCGCCTCGTCGAGCACAAGAAGGACGTGGTGATCCTGCTCGACTCGATCACCCGCCTCGGCCGCGCCTACAACACGGTGGTGCCGAGCTCGGGCAAGGTGCTCACCGGCGGCGTCGATGCCAATGCGCTCCAGCGCCCGAAGCGCTTCTTCGGCGCCGCGCGCAACATCGAGGAGGGCGGATCGCTCTCGATCATCGCCACCGCGCTGATCGACACCGGCAGCCGCATGGACGAAGTCATCTTCGAAGAGTTCAAGGGCACCGGCAACTCGGAAATCGTCCTCGACCGCAAGGTGGCCGACAAGCGCATCTTCCCGGCGCTCGACGTCGGCAAGTCGGGCACGCGCAAGGAAGAGCTGCTCGTCGACAAGAACAAGCTCTCCAAGATGTGGGTGCTCCGCCGCATCCTCATGCAGATGGGCACGATCGACGCGATGGAGTTCCTGCTCGACAAGATGAAGGACTCGAAGACCAACGAGGACTTCTTCGATTCGATGAATCAATAGCCCATGCCGTCACCCCGGCCTTGTGCCGGGGTCCACTGCGAGGCTGGCCGAAAAGCAGGAGCCTCCTGCCCTTCCAGCGCGGCACTGTGGATCCCGGCACTTCGGCCGGGATGACGTTTGGGTTGTCGGGAATGCCGTATGATCGTTGAACACGCGCTGCTCCATGTTCGCGCCGGTGAGGGTCAGGCCTTCGAGGCCGCGATGCGCGCGGCACGGCCGCTGATCGCCGCCTCGCCGGGTTTCGTCGCGATCGAGGTCCGTCCCGCCGCCGAGCGCGCGGATCGCTATCTGTTGCGAGTGGTTTGGACCGACATCGCCGCGCATCGCGACGGCTTTCGCATGTCGGAGCACTACCAGGACTGGCGCAGGCTGCTGCACGGCTTCTATGAGCCGATGCCGGTGGTCGAATATTTCGGGGAGTCGATCGTTTGAGCCTGTTCGCGCTGTTGTCCGCCGCCGCTTCCGCCACCGGCGGCATCGGTTCGCCCCTCGACATCTGGCACCATATCGTCGCCGATTTCTCGAACCTGGGGGATCCGGCGGCGCTGGCCGCGTTCGGATCGGTGCTGATGATCGACCTGGTGCTCGCCGGCGACAATGCGATCGTCGTGGGGGCACTCGCCGCGGGACTTCCCGCCGACCAGCGCAAGAAGGTGATCCTGATCGGCATCGGCGCGGCGCTGGTGCTGCGGATCATCTTCGCGCTCCTCGTCAGCTGGCTGATGGGGATCGTCGGGCTGATCTTCGCCGGCGGGCTGCTGCTGCTCTGGGTGAGCTGGAAGTTCTGGCGCGAGATCCGCGCGGGATCGCTGAGCGAGGGTTCGGAGGAGATCGGCGGCGACGAGCATTCGGGCCTCAAGCCCGCGCGCAGCTTCGCCGGCGCCGCCTGGGCGGTTGCCATCGCCGACGTGTCGATGAGCCTCGACAACGTCCTCGCCGTCGCCGGCGCGGCGCGCGAGCATCCGGGCATCCTCGTGGTCGGGCTGTTGCTCTCGGTCGCGCTGATGGGCCTGGCGGCGAACTTCATCGCCAAGCTGATCGATCGCTATCGCTGGATCGCCTATATCGGCCTCGCGGTGATCGTCTTCGTCGCCTTCCGGATGATCTACGAAGGCTGGGTCGGCACCCACGAGACGCCGGGGGTCCTGAGCTTCTTCGGATAACGACCGTCAGCCAATCTGCTCGGCGAAGAACGCCGCGGTGCGCTCGTCCGCGAGCTGCGCCGCGGCTTCCGACCGACGATTCCCCATCTCGGCCGCGAAGCCGTGGTTCTCGCCGGGATAGTCGTAGAGCGTCACCTTGGGATGGTCGTCGAGCCCCGCGTGCATCTTCGCCTGGACCTCGGGCGAAACGAAATGATCCGCCCCCGCGATGTGGAGCAGCACCGGATGGGCGATCGCGTGCTTCTCGCCGAGAAGATTGTCGATGCCGACGCCGTAATAGCCGACGGTCGCGTTGGTGTCGGTGCGCGTGGCGGTCATGAAGGCGAGGCGCCCGCCTAGGCAATAGCCGACCACGCCGACCTTGCCGTGCCCGCCCAGCTTCGCGCGCGCCGCACGGATCGTCGACTCGATGTCCTCGATGCCCTTGTTCTGGTCGAACCTGTTCATCCAGCCGAGTGCCTCCTGGAACTGCTCGGGAATGTCCGGGTCGAGCTCGATCCCCTGCTGCAACCGCCAGAACAGGTCGGGGGCGAGCGCGAGATAGCCTTTCGCCGCCCATTCGTCGCATTTCCGGCGGATCCCCGGGTTCACGCCGAAGATCTCCTGGATCACCACGATCGCGCCGCGCGGCGTGCCTTCGGGCTCGGCGACATAGGCGCTGAAGCTGCCGCCGTGATCGCTCGCATCGATACGGACCGTCATAGCAAGGTTCCTTCCATGTGCCGCCGCTCATGCTCGAGCAGCCAGGATTTGGTCTTGGGGCCTTCACCCCCGGAATAGAAACCGAGCGCGCCGCCGCTGGCGAGGACGCGGTGGCAGGGGACGACGATCGGGAAGGGATTGCGCGCGCAGAGCTGGCCGATCGCGCGCGGGCTCGATCCCAGCACTCGGGCGAGCGCGCCATAGCTCAAAGTCTCGCCATAGCCGATCGCGACCAGGCCGGCGCGCAGCGCCTCGCCGCGCGGCGTTCCCATGGGTTCGAGCGCGAGATCGAATTCCTCGCGCTCCTTGGCGAACCATTGCTCGAGCTGCTCGGCGGCTTCGCTTACCGCCGCGGCGCTGCCCCTGGCGGGCGCACCGTCTACGCAAAGCCGGATCCCCGTCAGCATGGCGTCGTCGCCCTCGATGCGGACGATTCCGATGGGCGTTGCGATCAGGGCATGGTCGCGCGCATACATGGTGCAAGACCTAGCAGCCGCCCGGTGGCGTGCGCAACGGAGGGCGGCCATGAAGATCAATGTCGAAGTCGATTGCACGCCCGAGGAGGCGCGTCGCGCCATGGGGCTGCCGGATCTATCCCCGGTGCACGACCGCTATGTCCAAATGATGGTGGAAGCTATTGAAAAACAAGGAACTCCTGAAGGATTCGCCGACATGATCCGCAATTGGGGGCCGATGGGCGACGGGGCGCTGAGCTTCTGGCGGACGATGTTCGAGAGCGGCAACAAAAGCGGCTGAGATGGAGACGATCTTCGCGGTGTCGAGCGGTGCGCCGCCCGCCGCCATCGCCGTGCTGCGCTTGAGCGGGGCGCGCGCGTTCGACGCGGCGCGGGCGCTGGCGGGGACGCTCCCCGAGCCGCGGCGCGCGGGATTGCGGGCATTGCGCGATCCCGCGAGCGGCGAATTGCTCGATCGTGCGCTCGTCCTGCTTTTCCCCGGACCCGACAGCGCGAGTGGCGAGGACCTTGTCGAGCTCCATCTCCATGGCGGCCGCGCGACGGTTCGCGCGGTCGAGGCGGCGCTCGGCGCGATACCCGGGCTGCGGCCCGCCGAACCCGGCGAGTTCACCCGGCGGGCCTTGCTCAACGGGCGCATGGACCTGAGCGAAGCCGAGGGTCTGGGCGATCTGCTGATGGCCGAGACCGAGGCGCAGCGCCGGATGGCGGTACGCTCGGCCGAAGGTGCGGTCCGGCGCCAGGTCGAGGTGTGGACGCACCGGCTCCTGTCGCTCGCAGCCCAGGTCGAAGCCGAGCTCGATCATAGCGACGAGGACGACGTGGCCAGCAGCGGCGGCGATTCGCTTGCCGAACTACATGCGGCAGCGGCGGCGTTGTCGCGCGAGATCGCCGAGGTGACTGCGCGCCCGCCGGTCGAGCGGCTTCGCGACGGGCTGCGCGTCGTGCTCGCCGGGCCGCCCAATGCCGGCAAGTCTACCTTGCTCAACGCGCTGGTCGAGCGCGAGGCGGCGATCGTGTCCCCCATCGCCGGCACCACGCGCGACCGGATCGAGGCACCGGTGGCGCGCGATGGCACGGCCTATCTGCTGATCGACACAGCGGGGCTCGCCGAAGCGACCGCGGACCCGATCGAGGCGATCGGCATCGATCGCGCGCGCGCCGCGCTGGAGGAGGCCGATATTGTCCTGTGGCTGGGGGACGATCCGCCACCAGGCCATGACGCTTTGCTCTGGCTCCATGCGCGCGCCGATCTTCCGGGACGCGAGCTCGCTGAGGGCAGGGACGTGGCGGTATCGGCCGCCACCGGCGTCGGGCTCGATCTGCTCTGGAGCAGGATCGACGCGCTCGCGATCGGGCTGTTGCCGCCGGTGGACCAGCTCGCGCTCAATCGCCGGCAGCGCGAGCTGGCTGCGTCGGCCGGCGATGCGCTGGCGCGTGCTGCGTCGCAGCATGATCTCCTATTGCTCGCCGAGGAGCTGCGCAGTGCGCGCCGCGCGCTCGACGCGATCACCGGCAAGGCGGGGGTGGAGGCGATGCTTGACGCGCTCTTCGCCCGCTTCTGCATCGGCAAATAGGCTGTTCCACGTGGAACAGTTTTGACCTTGACCGCGCGACTCTCTAGCGACGCGGCCATGCAATTCGATGTCATCGTCATCGGCGGAGGCCATGCCGGCACCGAGGCCGCGGCTGCATCCGCGCGCCGCGGGGCGCGCACGGCTTTGCTCAGCTTCGATCTGGCCAAGCTCGGCGCGATGTCGTGCAATCCCGCGATCGGCGGGCTGGGCAAGGGCCATCTGGTCCGCGAGGTCGATGCGTTCGACGGGCTGATCGCGCGCGCCGCCGATGCCGCCGGCATCCACTATCGCATGCTCAATCGCAGCAAGGGCACCGCAGTACAGGGGCCGCGCGTCCAGGCCGATCGGGTGCGCTATGCCGCGGCGATCCAGGCGATGCTCCACGCACAGGCCGATCTCGAGCTGGTCGAGGGCGAAGCCGATTCGCTGGTGCTGGCCGGTGGGAGCGTGGCCGGCGTGCGCCTGGCCGATGGCAGGGTGATCGAGGCACGCGCCGTGGTGCTCGCCACCGGCACCTTTCTCGGCGGACGAATCTTTCGCGGTGAGGAGCGTGAGGTCGGCGGAAGGGTAGGCGAATCGTCCGCGACTCGCCTTGCAGTGCAACTTCGCGAGCTCGCGCTGCCGATGGCGCGGCTCAAGACCGGCACACCACCGCGGCTCGACGGCCGCACGATCGATTGGTCGCGAGTCGCCGAGCAGCCCTCGGACGAGGATCCCTGGACCATGTCGCCGATGACTGCGCGGCGGATGCTTCCCCAACTCCACTGCGGCGTGACGCGGACCAACGGTGCCACGCACGACGCGATCCGCGCCGGGCTCGATCGTTCGCCGCTCTTCTCGGGCGCGATCGACGCCCAGGGGCCGCGCTACTGCCCGTCGATCGAGGACAAGATCCACCGTTTCGGCGATCGCGACGGGCACCAGATCTTCCTCGAGCCCGAGGGCCTCGACACGCATCTGATCTATCCCAACGGCATGTCGACTTCGCTGCCAGTCGACGTGCAGGAGGCTATGGTTGCCTCGGTGCCCGGTCTTGAGCGCACCCGAATCGTCACGCCCGGCTATGCGGTCGAATATGATTATGTCGACCCGCGCGCGCTCGATGCGACGTTGGGCCTGCCCCAGATCGAGGGATTGTACTGCGCCGGCCAGATCAACGGCACCACCGGCTATGAGGAAGCGGCGGGGCAGGGGCTGGTCGCGGGCATCAACGCGGCGGCGCACGCGCGCAGCCTCGAACCGCTGATCCTCGACCGCGCGACCAGCTATCTTGGCGTGATGGTCGACGATCTGGTGCTGCAGGGCGTCACCGAGCCCTATCGCATGCTCACCGCGCGCGCCGAGTTCCGTCTTCGCCTGCGTGCCGACAATGCCGAGACTCGGCTCGGGGAAACCGCGTTTCGGCTGGGTTGCCTCGGTGACGATCGAGTCACGCGATACCGTGCACGCCAGGACGAAAGGGCGCGGCTGGAAGAGAGATTCGCGGTTCCGATCACTGCCTCAGTCGTGCATGCGCGCGGCGCGCCGGTCGCGCTCGACGGAGCAAGGCGCTCGGCCAAGGAATGGCTGCGCTTTCCCGGGGTCGAACTCGCGCATGTCATGGACGAAGTCGAAGCCGGAACCCAGCTCCTCGCGGAGTTCGTCGAGGATGCACGCTATGCGCCCTATCTCGAGCGGCAGCAGGTCGAGGTCGACCAGCTGCGCGCCAATGACAATGTCCGGTTGCGCGGCGATCTGGACTTCGCCGCGATCCCCGGGCTCTCCAATGAGATGGTCGAGAAACTGAGCGCCACGCGGCCCGAGACACTCGGCGCTGCTTCGCGCATCCGGGGCATCACCCCGGCGGCCCTGTCCGCGATCCTGCTGCACGCGCGGAAGACGGCGGCATGACTGAGGAGGAAGCGCATGCCTGGATCCGCGATCGCTTCGGCGTTTCACGTGAAACATTGCTGGCCCGCTATGCCGAGCTCCTTCGCGCCGAGGCGGTGAACCAGAATTTGATCGCCGCGTCGACGCTCGATACGCTCTGGGCCCGGCATCTCGTCGATTCGGCACAGCTCGTTCCGCTGGCGGCCGAGGCGTCGCGCGGGGCCTGGGTCGATGTCGGCAGTGGGGCGGGGCTTCCCGGGATCGTGGTGGGCATATTGCTCGATCGACCGGTGGTGCTCGTCGAGCCCCGCGCGCGGCGCGTGGCGTTCCTTCGCGACGTTGCTGCGCAGCTCGGACTGGCCAATCGCGTGACGGTGCAGCCGACCAAGGTCGAGAGCTATAAGCCGACCAACCGCGCGGCGGTGGTTTCGGCGCGTGCTGTCGCCGAACTCTCGCAGCTCATCTCGTCCACGGCACATTGCACAGATTCATCCACAGTCTGGTTGCTTCCCAAGGGCCGAAATGCGCAATCGGAGGTGGCAGCCGCGCAAGCGACATGGCAGGGTGTGTTCCACGTGGAACCAAGCATCACCCAGCCGGATTCCGGTATCGTGGTGGCCCGGGGGGTACGTCCCAGATGATCTGCATTGCGATCGCCAACCAGAAGGGCGGGGTGGGCAAGACCACTACCGCGATCAATGTCGGAACCGCCCTGGCGGCGACCGGCAAGCGGGTGCTGCTGCTCGACCTGGATCCGCAGGGCAACGCGTCGACCGGGCTCGGCATCGGTCGTGCCGAGCGCGACCAGCATTCGACCTATGACCTGCTCGTCGGCGAAGCGAGCCTCGACGACGTCGCGATGGCCACCAAGGTGCCGCGGCTCGACATCGTTCCCGCGACGCAGGACCTGTCGGGCGCCGAGATCGAACTGATCGAGTTCGAGGCGCGCACGCACCGGCTCGACGCGGCTTTGGCGCGCCATGCCTCGGGCCGCTGGGACGTGGTGCTGATCGATTGCCCGCCGTCGCTCGGGTTGCTGACGATCAACGCGATGGTCGCAGCGCACGCCTTGCTCGTGCCGCTCCAGTGCGAGTTCTTCGCGCTCGAGGGGCTGAGCCAGCTGCTCAGCACGATCGATCGCATCCGCAGCCGCTTCAATCCCGGCCTGTCGATCCTCGGCGTGGCGCTGACCATGTACGATCGCCGCAACCGCCTGACCGACCAGGTCGCCGACGATGTCCGCGCGGTGCTCGGCCGTGTGGTGTTCGACACGGTGATCCCGCGCAACGTCCGCCTGTCCGAAGCGCCGAGCCATGGCGTCCCGGCGCTGATCTACGATTATCGCTGCGCCGGATCGGAGGCGTACATTGCCCTGGCGCGCGAAGTGATCGAGCGCCTGCCCAAGTTGAGGAAGGCCGCATGACCGAACCCGCTCCTCGGAAGCACGGCCTGGGCCGCGGGCTCAGCGCGTTGCTCGGCGACAGCGTGGTCGAGGCGCCGATCTCGGGCGGATCCGAGCGCGGCGCGAGCAGCGGTCTGCGCACCTTGCCGGTCAGCGCAATGGCGCCGCACCCGGGCCAGCCCCGGCGGCATTTCGACGAGGCCGCGCTCGACGATCTCGCCGAATCGATCTCGGCGCGCGGGCTGATCCAGCCGATCGTCGTCCGCCCGCATGGCCACAGCTACCAGATCGTCGCCGGCGAGCGCCGCTGGCGCGCGGCGCAGCGCGCGCGGCTTCACGAAGTCCCAGTCATCGTCCGCGAGCTGACCGACGCCGAGACGATGGAGATCGCGCTCGTCGAGAATATCCAGCGCGAGGACCTCAACGCGATCGAAGAGGCCGAGGCCTATTCGAAGCTGATCGGCGAATTCGGCCATACCCAGGAAGCGCTCGCCCGGCTCGTCCACAAGTCGCGCAGCCATGTCGCTAACCTGTTGAGATTGCTGGACCTTCCGCAGCCGGTGCGGCAGATGGTGGTCGATGGCAGCATCGAGATGGGACATGCCCGCGCGCTGATCGGCGCGCCCGATGCCGAGCGGCTCGCGCGCATCGTCGCCGACAAGGGGCTGTCGGTCCGCGAGACCGAGAAGCTCGCGCGCGAGGCCAAGCCGGGCACGCAGCGCAAGAGTAGCGACGCGGGCGGCCGCAACGCCGATATCCAGGCGCTCGAGCGGCAATTGGGCGACGTGCTCGGCCTCAACGTCAAGATCGCGCATGGCGGCAAGGGCGGCACGCTCACGCTCGCTTACTCGACGCTCGACCAGCTCGACATGGTCTGCCAGCGCCTCACCGGCGAGCGGATCTAGCGCCGCAGGCAGACAACCTCTTCTATCTTCGTGCCTTTGTGTCTTCGTGTGAGTCAAAAAAAGATATCACACAAAGGCACGAAGCCACGAAGAGAAGAAGGATTTAGGGCGCTTCGCGCTTAGCCCCGTGCCCGCGCGGCGGCCCGTGCGATCGCCGTGCATTCGGCGTCGGCGAGGACTTCGCCCGCGCTTCCCGAATGCATCATCGCGCGCTCGGTCTCGCGCACGCGGTCGATCGCGCGGGCGATCTGCGCCGCGTTCCAGCGCCGCAGCGCGCGCCCGGTAGCGGCCTTCTCGCGGAAGAAGACGCGATGCTTCTCGAGCACCTCGTCGACGCTCGCGCCCTTGTCCATGTCGCCGCGCAGCTCGGCCAAGGTCATCAGCCGCCGCGCGAGCTGGCGCAGTAAGGGGATCGCCGAGCCGCCGGCTTCGCTCAGCCGGGCGAGCTCGCCGCCGATCTCGGCGACGCGGCCGTCGAGCACCGCGTCGATCGCGTGGAACAGCTCGGCGTCGCCCAGGTCCGCGCCGATCGCGTCGAGCGCGGCACCATCGGCATCGCGCGGACGATCGGGGGCGGCGTCGAGATAGAGGGCGAGCTTCTCGATCTCGCGCGCCAGGATCGCGCGGTCGCCGCCGGTCGCAGATGCCAGGCGCTGCGGCACGTCGCCGGTCAGGCGCAGGCCGTGCTCGCGCGCCACCGTGGTCGCCAGCCGCGTCGCGTCGACGCCCTCGGGGACGTAGCAGGCGAAGGCCAAGGCCTTCGGTGCCGCGATCGCCGCCTTGACGAGCTTGCCGCTGGTCTTGAGCCCCGGCCCGATCGCGATCACCGGATTGCCTGCGCGCTCAGCGGCGAGCAGCAATGCGATCGCCTCGCCCGCGCCCTCCTCGACGCCGGTGAGCCGCACATAGCGCACCCCGCCGAACAGCGAGAGCGACGCCGCCTCGTCGGCGAGCCGCCCGGGCTGCTCGCGCAGTGCCTTCATGTCGAGGTCGACGCGCTCGGCCTCGGGCCCCAGCGCGCGCGCCAGCCGCTCGGCGAGCTCGGCCGCGCCCGCTTCGTCGGGGCCGTGGAACAGATAGAGCCGCGTATCGGGATTGGGCTTGTCGACGGCGGCACGGATCTGCCCCGCGCTTGCCTTCATTGCGCGGGCGCCGCCGGCGCTGCGGCGGTGGCCGGAACGCCAGGACCCGCCTGGGCGAAGCGCGCCACCCGCGCGACGATCTGGTCGGCGACGATCCCCGAGAGCCGCTCGAGCGCGCTCTTCTCGGCCGCGATCGTCGCATATTCGGAGCCGACCACGTCGATGCCCGCGTCCGATCCCGCGGTGGCGTCGAGCACCACCGCGCCGGTGCTCAGGTCGACCAATTGATAACGCGCCCGCAGCGTCCGCCGCTCGCGCGCGACGCTGTCGTCGCTGCGCACGCCGAGCCCGGCGATCTGGTCGTCGAGCTGCACTTCGAGCCGATAGCGCGGCGTCTCGTCGCCGGCGTGCAGCCGGTCGCGCAGCGCGCTGGAGACCAGCCAGCCCGATTGCCCCTCGATCGGCGCGACCTGTACCGCGGCGAGCATCGACTGGACCGGCCCCGCGCTGCCGCCGCCATAGAGCGGCCGCAGCCCGCAGCCCGCCAGCGCCAGCGCGCCCAGGCAGAGGAGCGCCGCGGCCCTCATGCGACGATGTTCACCAGCCGGTCGGGCACGACGATCACTTTCCTCGGAGCCTTTCCTTCGAGCGACCGAACGATCTTGTCGGCGGCAAGTGCCGCGGCCTCGATGCTTTCCTTCGGCGCGCCCTTGGGCATTACCAGCGTATCGCGCAGCTTGCCATTCACCTGGACCGCGATCGTGACCTCGTCGTCGACGAGCAGCGCGGGATCCACGGCGGGCCATTCGGCATCGGCGATCAGCCCTTCCTCGCCCATGGCGGCCCAGGCTTCCTCGGCGAGGTGCGGCACCATCGGCGCGACGATCCGTGCGATCGTGCGGATCGCCTGCGACCGCGAGGCCGAGGGCCTGGCCTTCTCGACGGCGTTGACCAATTCGTAGAGCCGCGCGACCGACTTGTTGAAGGTCAGCGCCTCGATGTCGCCCGCCACGCCCGCGATCGTGCGATGCAGTCGCCGATCGAGATCCTTGTCCTCGCCTTCGGCTTCCTCGAGCCCGTCGAACAGCCGCCACAGCCGCTGGACGAAGCGCCAGGCGCCTTCGATGCCGTTCTCGCTCCATTCGAGGTCACGCTCGGGCGGGCTGTCCGAGAGCATGAACCAGCGCACCGCGTCCGCGCCATACTGGTCGACGATCGGCTCGGGATCGACCGTGTTCTTCTTCGACTTGGACATCTTCTCGATGCGGCCGACCTCGGCCACCTCGCCCGACGCGATCTCGATCACGCCGGCGCTGTCCTTGCGGATCTCCTCGGGCGAGAGCCAGCGCCCGTCCTGCGACTTGTAGGTCTCGTGCGTCACCATGCCCTGGGTGAACAGCCCCGCGAACGGCTCGGCGACGTCGAGCCTGCCGATGTGCCGGAGCGCACGGGTGAAGAAGCGCGCATAGAGCAGGTGCAGGATCGCATGCTCGACCCCGCCGATATACTGGCCCACCGGCAGCCATTGCTCGGCCATGGCCTTGTCGAACGGCTTGTCGCCCGGCTGGCTGGCGAAGCGAATGAAATACCAGGACGAATCGACGAAGGTGTCGAGCGTGTCGGTCTCGCGCCGCGCCGGTGTGCCGCATTTCGGGCAGTCGACATGCTTCCAGGTCGGATGCCGGTCGAGCGGATTGCCCGGGATATCGAACGACACATCCTCGGGCAGCACCACGGGGAGCTGGTCGCGCGGCACGCCCACCGGGCCGCAGCTCTCGCAATGGATGATCGGGATCGGCGTGCCCCAGTAACGCTGGCGGCTGACGCCCCAGTCGCGCAGGCGCCACACCGTCGTCCCGGTGCCCCAGCCGCCATCCTCGGCGCGCTGGATCACCGCGCGCTTGGCGTCGGCCACGTCCATCCCGTCGAGGAAGTGCGAATTCACCAGCGTGCCGGGGCCGCTATAGGCCTCGGCGTCGTGGAACTCGGGCGCGGTCTTGTCGCCTTCGGAGACGACGCGACGGATCTGGAGACCATATTTGGTCGCGAACTCGAAGTCGCGCTGGTCGTGCGCGGGCACGCCGAACACGGCGCCGGTACCATAGTCCATCAGCACGAAGTTCGCGATATAGACCGGCAATTCCCAGGCAGTATCAAAGGGATGTGCCGCACGCAGCCCGGTGTCCAGGCCCAATTTCTCCTGCGTCTCCAGCTCGGCCGCAGTGGTGCCGCCCTGCTTGCAACGCTCGATGAACGCCTGGATCTCGGGACTGCCGCTCGCCAGCTTCTGCGCGATCGGATGATCGGCCGCGATCGCAACGAAGCTCGATCCGAAGATCGTGTCCGGCCGCGTGGTGAAGACCTCGACCGAATCAAGCCCCTCCCCTTCAGGGGAGGGGTTGGGGTGGGGCAGTGCCTCAGGCGAAGGGTCTCGGTGAGACGGCGAGGCCCCACCCCCATCCCCTCCCCTGAAGGGGAGGGGCGTGCTCAATTGGAACCGGAAGCGCAGCCCCTCGCTCTTGCCGATCCAGTTCTCCTGCATCAGCTTGACCTTGTCGGGCCAATGCTCGAGCCCGCGCACGCCCTCGAGCAGGTCGTCGGCGAACTGGGTGATCTTGAGGAACCATTGGCTGAGCTTCTTGCGCTCGACCAATGCGCCCGAGCGCCAGCCGCGCCCGTCGATCACCTGCTCGTTGGCGAGCACGGTCATGTCGACGGGATCCCAATTGACCGCCGATTCCTTGCGATAGACCAGCCCGTTCTCGAGGAAATCGAGGAAGAGCGCCTGCTCATGGCCGTAATATTCGGGCTCGCAGGTGGCGAGCTCGCGCGTCCAGTCGAGTGCGAAGCCGAGGCGCTTCAACTGCGCCTTCATCGTCGCGATGTTCTGGCGGGTCCAGCTGCCCGGATGGACCTTCTTCTCCATCGCGGCATTCTCGGCGGGCATGCCAAAGGCGTCCCAGCCCATCGGATGGAGCACTTCCATGCCCTTCATCCGGCGGAAGCGCGCGAGCACGTCGCCCATCGTATAGTTGCGGACATGGCCCATATGGATGCGCCCCGAGGGATAGGGGAACATCTCGAGGACGAAGCTCTTGGGCTTGGGCGAATCGTCGCGCGCGGCGAAGGTGCGGCGTTCTTCCCACGCCTTCTGCCAATGCGAATCGGACTTCAGCGCATTGAACCGCGACACGTATGGAATTCCTTCAGTTTCTCAGTTCGGGCACTAGGCAGCACCGCACAGCCGATCAACCCTGGCACATCTTTCTCTTCCCTCTCCCGTCGGGAGAGGGTTGCGCAGACTTAGGCTCGAAGAGCCTTAGTCGGAGCTGGGTGAGGGGATCACGCTCTCGATGGCGGGACACCCTCACCTAGCTGCGCTAGGCGGCAGAGCCGCCAAGCTTCGCTACCTCTCCCACAGGGAGAGGAATAAATGAGACCTTGGAAACGATCAGTTGGCGATGGCGGCCCGGCGGAGGTCGCGGGCGCGGGTGAGGATGATGTCCTCGAGCTTCTGGACCGTCGCGGCCTGGACGGGCGCGGCGACCCACTGGCCGGTGCGGTTGACTTCGCGCAGCGCGGCGACGCGGAGCGCATCGGCGCGCAGGTCCTGGTCGAGCACGGTCACGGTCACCTTCATCCGCTCGGTCGGCGTGTTCGGGTTGACGTACCAGTCGGTGACGATGACCCCGCCGTTCGAATCGGTCTGGAGCAACGGCATGAAGCTCAAAGTGTCGAGGCTGGCGCGCCACAGATAGGAATTCACGCCGATCGTCGTCACCTTCGACGCGGCAAGATCCGCCACGGGGCGCTTGCCGCCGCCGCACGCGGTGATCGAGAGAGCGAGCGACCCCAGGATCGCGGTGCGCAACAGGCGGTTCATCGACACATTCCTAAAGGCGAAAGGATAGAGCGGAAGCATCTATAGGGGCTCGTGTGGCGGGAGCAAGGCGGCAGCGTGCGGGCGATTCGGCGCCGACAGGGCCGATTCGCCGCCGAATCTGTGGGCATCGGGCAACACTGGCACGAAATTTGATCCGGCGGTGGAACCGCGCTTCCGAATCATGGTACGCACCTCCATATAAAAGGGGATGAAAATGCGTTTGGCACGTTGGACGACGATGATGGGGGTGGGGGCGATCTGCGCCGCTGCCGCTTTCGTCGCGCCGGCGCTCCAGGCGCAGGAAGGCAATCGCGTCGACCGCCCCTTCGCCAAGCGGACCAATATCGCCGTCCGCGGCGGCATCGGCACCTTCACGCCGGCTGCCGCCGATCCCAAGCTTGCCGCGATCCTCGCGCGCAGCGGCCTGCCCGAATCGGGCTTCCGCTTCACGCCGTCCGAGTCGCGCCGCGGTTCCAGCCGCGCGGTGACCGTCGCGGTCCGCGCGCGCTCGACCCGCAGCGGCGCGCTCGCCAATCGCGACATGATCGCGGCAGCGGCGCCGGTCAGCCTCGCGCCGATCGCCTATAATCTCGGCGTGTCGGTCGGCTGGAAGCGCTTCGCCGTCGCAGGCGACGTGACGCGAATCGAGCTCGCCACCCAGCCCGGCAGCACCGAGCGTGCCAATGTCGGCGTCAGCTACACGGGCAACCGCGTCTCCGGCCGCGTCCAGGCCGCCGCCGAGCGTCCGCTGGCCGACACGCCGATCCTGATCGGCGACAAGCCGAGCTATTCGATCGATGTCGGCGGCAGCTATTCGCTGACCCGCAACCTCGATGTGACCGCGGGCGTGCGCTACAAGAGCGAGCAGGATCGTCTGCCTAAGATGACCACCGACAACCGCCGCGACAGCCAGGCGGTCTATGTGGGTACCGCCTTCCGCTTCTGACCGCATAGCGGTCATCCCGGCGGAGGCCGGAATCCCCGAGCATCTAACCAAAACCCATTTCCGTCACCCCCGCGAAAGCGGGGGATGGGCAGGACGCCATGCGCCCCGCGCATGGCTAAGATAGCCGGGAGCTATCTTACCTGCCCATCTCCTGACCGCGCAGCAAAATGCACGGGTGCGTTCGCGGGTGGTGTTGGAGATGGGTCCCCGCTTTCGCGGGGATGACGGTGCGTGCTCGTCCACGCATCGATCGCCGCCCAACCATAGACTCCGAGACCCCGCAGGCTCCGCGCCTGCCGCTTATCCATCCCGCCCAGCGCGATCACCGGCACCCTCAGCCCGCGAATCAGCAATCCCAGCCGCGCTCGTCCCAACGCCCGCGCGCCGGGATGCGAGCGCGTCGCGAACACCGGTGAGACGAACAGCGCGTCGGCGCCTGCGCGGATCGCCCGGATCGCCTCGCGCCGCGAATGCGCGGGGAAGGTGCATAATCCTGGGGCCCGCTGGGCGTGCACGCCGGCCTCGCCCCGTCCGAGCCGCTCGGCTCCGGCACGGATCACCACCAGGCCACGCCGTCGTGCGACCTTCACCACGCGCGCGAACAGCGCCCGCCGCTCGGCCGGACTCAGCCCGTAATGGCGGAACACCACGCCGCTCCCCCGCGGCAGCCTTTCCAGCGCGCCCCACAGCGAATCGCCCATCCGCTCGTCGGTCATCAGCCAAAGCCGCGGCAGAGGGTGGCGGGGGCGCATTCGCCTCCCTATAGCGCGGCGCATGCCCATAGACGACGCCCCGAGCCGGCTCGCCGAAATCCGCGAAAAGATCGCCCGCGCCGCGCGCCTCGCCGGCCGCGAACCCGAATCGGTCGAGCTCATCGCGGTCTCCAAGACGCAGGACGCCGCCGCGATCCGCCCGCTGATCCAGGCGGGCCAGCGCGTCTTCGGCGAGAATCGCGTCCAGGAAGCCGCCGCCAAATGGCCCGAGTTGCGCGAGACGAGTCCGGGCATCGCGCTCCACCTGGTCGGCCAGCTCCAGTCGAACAAGGCCGAGGAGGCGGTCGCCCTGTTCGATGCGATCCATTCGGTCGATCGGTCCTCGCTGGTCTCCGCGCTGGCGGACGCGATGGCCAAGACGGGCAGGCGCCCGGCCTGCTTCGTCCAGGTCAATATCGGCGACGAGCCGCAAAAGGGCGGGTGCCTGGTCGCGGATCTGCCCGGGCTGCTCGCCGAGGCGCGCGCCGCCGATCTGCCCGTGGCCGGGCTGATGTGCATCCCCCCCGCGGAGGTGGAACCCGCGCCCTATTTCGCGCTGCTCGCCAAGCTCGCGCGCGATTCCGGCTGTTCCGCGCTCAGCATGGGAATGTCCAGCGACTTTGAAACCGCCGTCAACATCGGCGCGACGCATGTGCGCGTTGGCACGGCATTGTTCGGAACACGAGTAAAATGAAGTTCGACGCGATGATCTTCGATTTCGACGGCGTGCTGCTCGAAAGCGAATATGCCGGCAATCGACAGATCGCCGACTATCTGACCAGCATCGGCCACCCGACGAGCCCTGAGGATTCGATGGCGAACTTCATGGGGCTCGCCGGCACCGACTTCCTCGGCGCGATCGAGCGCTGGATCGGCCGGGCGCTCCCCGAGGACTTCCACGCCGCGCGCGCGCTGGAGGATCATCGCGCGCTCGAGGAAGGACTCCCCGCCGTCGCCGGCGCGATCCGCTTCATCGAAAGCCTTCCCGACGCCTTCCCCCGCGCGATCGCCTCGTCGAGCCGCAGCGACTGGATCACGGGCCATCTCGAGCATCTCGGCGTGCGCCATGCCTTCGGCGACAAGATCTTCAGCGGCCGCGAGCATGTCGAGCGCGGCAAGCCCGAGCCCGACATCTATCTCCACGCCGCCGCGGCGCTGGGCGTCGATATCCGCCGCTGCGTGATCCTCGAGGATTCGCCGGTCGGCGTCACCGGCGCGGTCGCCTCCGGTGCCTATGTGATCGGGCTGTGCGCGGGCACGCATTGCGCCCCCGACCATGCCGATCGCCTGCGCGCGCTCGGCGTCCAGGCCATCGCCACCGATTTCGACGAGGTCGCCCGGCTGATCGCCTAGAGCTGGTGCCCGGTGCGGTCGCGCTTGGTGGCGAGGTAGCGTTCGTTGTGCGGGTTGGGCGGCAGCTTGTGCGGCACGCGCTCGGCGACCGCGATCCCCGCCGCCTCGAGCGCGGCGACCTTGTCGGGATTGTTGGTCAGCAGCCGCACGCGCTTCTGCCCGAGCAGCGCCAGCATCCGTCCGGCGATCCCGAAATTGCGCGCGTCCACCGCGAAGCCGAGCCGGGTATTGGCGTCGACCGTATCGAAGCCCTGGTCCTGCAACGCATAGGCGCGGAGCTTGTTGATCAGCCCGATCCCGCGGCCCTCCTGGCGCAGATAGAGCAGGATCCCCCAGCCGCTCGCCTCGATCTCGGCGATGGCGGCCTTGAGCTGCGGCCCGCAATCGCATTTGAGGCTGCCGAGCACGTCGCCGGTCAGGCATTCGCTGTGGAGGCGCACCAAGGGCGGGTTGCCGTCGGGCCGGCCGATCAGCAGCGCGACATGCTCGCCCGGCATCTCGTCGGTGCGGAAGGCGACGATCTCGCTGTCCTCCGCGCCCTCGACTGGCAGCCGCGCGCGGCCGACGATCCGCAGCCGCGCGGCATCCTCATGCGCGTCGATGTCCGCGGGGGTGATCGCCTCGGCATCCTCGCCGGGAATCGCGAAGAAGGCCGGCAGCAGCCCCGCTACCCGTGCCAGCCGCAATGCCGCCGCGGCGGCCTCGGGCGCCGCCAGCGCGATCGCGCGGAAGGGCCCCTTCAGCGGCGTCGCCAGGTCGAGCTGGGGATCGGCGAGCGCGGTCGCCGTATCGAAATCGAGCCAAAGCGTGCGTTCGACCAGCACCGGGCCGTCGGGTGCCGCCGCCTCACGCTGGTTGGCGAGCTTGAGCGTCGCCGCGCGGCCTGCGGAGAGCAATACGGGCGCCGCGCCTTCTGGATCGAACGCCCGGAGCCGCTCCGAATCGGCGGTCTCGATCGCGAGCAGCCGCAGCGTGCCGTCCGCCCCGCGAATCGCCACCGGCCATCCGCGACGTAGCGCGTCGACCGCGCGGGCAACGGCGCGCGGGTCTGTCAAAAGTCGAACTCGGTGACGAGCGGGACATGGTCCGACGGCTTGAGCCACGAGCGGCACGGCTCGCACACCTTGTGGCTCACCGCCTTGTCGGCGATCGCGGGGCTGGCCCACATATGGTCGAGCCGCCGGCCGCGGTCGTTGGCGGTCCAGTCCTTCGAGCGATAGCTCCACCAGGTGAAGCAGCGCTCGGGCGCGGGGATGAAGCGCCGGCCCAGGTCCACCCAGTCATGCGCCGCCTGCAGCCGTGCCAGCGCCTCGACTTCGATCGGTGTGTGGCTGACCACGTCGAGCAATTGCTTGTGGCTCCACACGTCGCATTCGAGCGGGGCGATGTTGAAGTCGCCGGTCAGGATCGTCGGCTTGTCGAGTTGCGCCGCCCACGCGGTCATCCGCTCGACGAAATCGAGCTTCTGGCCGAACTTGGGGTTCACCTCGCGGTCGGGAACGTCGCCGCCGGCGGGGACGTAGACATTCTCGAGCCGCACGCCGCCCGGCAGCCGAACGCCGACGTGCCGCGCCTCGCGATTGGCCTGCCAGTCGAACCGGTCGTCCTCGACCACCGGCACGCGGCTGATGATCGCTACGCCGTGGTGCATCCGCTGGCCGTGCTTGATGACATGGTCATAGCCGAGCGCGCGGAACGGCGCCTCGGGAAAGTCGCCGTCGATCACCTTGGTTTCCTGCAGGCAGAGGATGTCGGGCGATTCCTCGCGCAGGAACTGCTCGACGATCCCGATGCGGAAACGGACGGAATTGATGTTCCAGGAGGCGATCTTCATCGGGCGCGATGTAGAGTCTCTGATCGTCCGGCACCAGTCCGCTGGTGCGGTGATGGCTCGGCGCGGCGCACCAGAAGACGAAAGGCCCCCGCTCCGGGGGCAATGGAGCGAGGGCCGACCTAGCGTTCGTCACGCAGGCGGGAAATGGTTCGATCCCGAGCAACAGGGGGAAAATCCCGGGTACCGCCCCACATCCGCAACTTGGTTTCTAATGGCCGCAACCTGTCGCCAGCATGAACGATGTTCAGGAAACTCAGCGATTCCGCGGCCCCTGGCTCCGCGGATCGTTCCAGCGGAACGTTCCATCGGAGACGTTGGCGTTGAGCTGCTGGTTGGACAGGCGGATCGTCGTGCGGTTGTTCTGCGAATCGAGCGCGACCCAGCCCTGCAGCGTCAGCCCGCCCGGGCCGCCCGCATTCTTCTGGAAGATCATCGTGATCCGGCCATATTCGGGATGCGCGGGATCGTGCACTTCGATCGAGACGACGCGCGGATCGCCGGTCGGCTTCAGCCTGGCATATTTGGTGATGTCGCGCTTCGGGTCGAGCAGCACGGCGAGCGGCGAGTTGCCGATCGGCCAGCGATCGACCTGGCGCACCTGATAGTCGATGAAATAGAGGCTGCGCCCGTCGGCGACGATCAGCTGGGGCACGCCCTTCTGGTACTGGAAGCGGATCTTGCCGGGGCGCTTGAGCGTCATCGTGCCGGTCAGCACGCGGCCGTTGCGGTCGGTCTGGCTGAAATTCGCGGTCATGCTACTCACGCCGGCGAGATGCTGCTGCACCTGCGCGAGCTCGTCCGCGACCGGCGCCGCGGCGATCAGCGCGGGGGCGGCGAGGAGGGTGAAGGCGAGGGGCCGTGCAAACACGTCTATCTTCTCCGAATGCTTGGGCTGGGCCGGTAAAGGGGCCGGTTTGAACGAACGTTGAACCGTTAACCGAAGCGCAGCCGGCAAGTTCCGTCCCGGCCGATCTCGATGTCGCACTTCGACAGGATGTCCATGCCGAGGATCACATCGAAATCCGCGGGGCGACGCCAACTGAACCCTTCGACCTCTGGGAAAACGAACGGCCACTGCGTGACGCTTTCCTCAATGTGATCCATCTGTTCGCTCGTGTAAAACCCGATCCGGAAAAGATAATAGTCGGCAAAGACTTCCTCGGTCGCCGACATGAGCCGCTTCTTCATGTGGCTACGGAGCGCGAGCGCTTCGATCACCGCAGGACCCAGGCCGCTTGCCGTCGCGCCGGTGTCGAGCAACGCCGTTGCGGCAAAGGACGTCATGTCGGAACCATTTTCGGCGCCGAGCACGCGGACAGGGAGGAGAATTCGACGGTCGCCGCGGCGGAAGCTAAGCTCCCGCACGGGAGAAAAAGCCTAGATCCTCCACCTCGGTCGTCACCTGCTGGATCGAGAACAGCTCGTCCGGATATTTTTCGATGCCGGCGCGAAAGGCATCGCCGGGCCGATCATAAAAGCCGTCGATGCGGCACTTCCTCAGCAATGCATAGCGGTCCTGATGATCCGGGATCAGGAGAGCGAGGTTGCGTTGAAAGAAGTCGTAATTCGCATCGACTTCCTGCCTGAGCTGTTCCTTGTCCATCGCTGTGCCTCCAACGGCGGACTCTATCAGAATGCGCAATTCCTGGCGATGAAATGCCCCAAAATGTCGACGAAGCGACTCAAAAACGAGTCGAGCCGTTCACAGCGGCCGCCCATCCGTATCCATCAGGACCTCGCGGCGGCCGACATGGTCGGGGCGCGAGACGAGGCCGTCCTTCTCCATCCGCTCGACCAGCCGCGCGGCCGAATTGTAGCCGACGCGCAGCTGGCGCTGAAGCCATGACGTCGACGCCTTCTGGCTCTCGGCGACCAATTGGGTGGCGCGGCGATAGAGCTGGTCCTCGGGCGAATCGTCGCCGTCGGGGCCGCCCTCGAGCGCGAAGCCGCCGTCCTCGGGCTCCTCGGTGACCGCGGTGATATAGTCGGGAGCGCCCTGCGCGCGCCAGAAATCGGCGACCGCCTGGACCTCTTCGTCGCTGACGAAGGGCCCGTGGACGCGGACGATCTGCTTGCCGCCGGGCATGTAGAGCATGTCGCCCTTGCCGAGCAGCTGCTCGGCGCCCTGCTCGCCCAGGATCGTGCGCGAATCGATCTTCGAGGTGACGTGGAAGCTGATCCGTGTGGGCAGGTTCGCCTTGATCACGCCGGTGATGACGTCGACCGAGGGGCGCTGCGTCGCCATGATCAGATGAATCCCCGCCGCGCGCGCCTTCTGCGCCAATCGCTGGATCAGGAACTCGACTTCCTTGCCCGCGGTCATCATCAGATCGGCGAGTTCGTCGACGATCACCACGATCTGCGGCAGCGGCTGCAGGTCGAGCGTCTCCTCCTCGTAGATCGGCCGCCCGGTATCGGGATCGTAGCCGACCTGGACTTTCCGACCGAGCTTCTGCCCCTTGGCCTTGGCTTGGCGGACCTTGTCGTTGAAGCTGGCGAGGCTGCGGACATTGACCGACGCCATCATCCGGTAGCGGTCCTCCATCTGCTCGACTGCCCATTTGAGCGCGCGCACCGCCTTGGGCGGGTCGGTCACCACGTCGGCGAGCAGATGCGGGATGTCCTTGTAGATGCTGAGTTCGAGCATCTTGGGATCGATCATGATCATCCGGCACTGGTCGGGGGTGAGCCGGTAGAGCAGCGACAGGATCATCGCGTTCAAGCCCACCGACTTGCCCGAGCCGGTGGTGCCGGCGACGAGCAAATGTGGCATCGGCGCGAGATCGCCGATCACCGGATCGCCCGCGATGTTCTTGCCGAGCACCAAAGGCAATGTCGCGCCCTGCGCCTCGAAGGCCTCGCTGCCGATCAGCTCGTGGAGGTTGACCGACTCGCGCTTCACATTGGGCAATTCGATGCCGATCACGCTACGCCCGGGGATCGTCGCGACGCGCGCGGAGATCGCGCTCATGTTGCGTGCGATGTCGTCGGCGAGCTGGATCACGCGGCTCGCCTTGATGCCCGCAGCCGGCTCGAGCTCGTACATCGTGACCACCGGGCCCGGCTTCACTTCGACGATCTGGCCCTTCACGTTGAAGTCGTCGAGCACGCTCTCGAGCAGCCGCGCGTTGCGTTCGAGCGCGAGCTTGTCGATCCCGGGATTCTGGTTGGGCGGCGCGGGCTTGAGCAGGTCGAGCGGCGGCAGCTTGTACGTGTCCTTGAAATCGAGGCTGCTCTGCACCGGCGGCTTTGGCCTGGCGGGCGAGGGGCCGATGCTCGGCTCGGCGATCACCGGGCCCGGGCGATTGTCGGGCACCACCAGTTTGCGCGGCTCGCGGGGTTCGCGCGGGTCACGCGCTTCGCGGAGCTCCTGCGGGTCCGGCCCGCGCAGCAGCGGCGTCTTGGCCGGCCCGAACAGCCGCGGCATGCCGATCCCGACGCGTTCGGGGAGCGTGAAATCGAGGCTGCGCCACCAGATCCACAATCCGGCGAGCGCGAAGACGAGGCCCAGCCCGCGGCTCATCCAGAAGACGATCACCGGATCGCCGATGAAGCCGATCATCCAGCTGAACAGCCCGGCGATCGACAGCCCGACCACGCCGCCCCATCCGCCGACCAGCCACAGGACCGAATCGCTGGAGAAGAAGGCGAGCGCGGTCGCCATCAGCACCACGCCGATCACCACGCCGCGCAGCATCTTCTTCCAATCGCCCAGCGGCCGATCGAGCCACAGCCGGTTGGTGATGATCAGGCCGGCGGGCGCGATCAGCGCCACCGGCAGGCCGAGTGTGGCGAGCAGCAGGTCGGCGATCCAGGCGCCGGGCAGCCCCAGCAGGTTGCGCGCGGGGCCGCCCGAGGCGGTGTTGAGCGACGGATCCTGCGAATTGTAGGTGAGCAGCGCCAGCACGACGCCCACCGTCACCAGGAACAGCAAGGTTCCGGCGATCAATGCGCCGCTGCGGCGGACGCCCGCCTTCATCGTGTCGCGCAGCAGCGACGGTTGTGCCCGGGACGCCATCGCCCAGTCTCCGCAAATGTCAGGGGGTGCGGGGAAATCATCGCCTACCGGGACTCTGACGTCAAGATGGACCTGTTTTGTACCCCACTCGTCATCCCGGCCTTGGGCCGGGATCCACCGCGCCGCGAGGGGAGAACATGAGGCTCCAGCTTCTCGCCAAGTCGCATGGTGGACCCCGGCCCAAGGCCGGGGTGACGGTGAGTGGGCTCTTCGTGCTTTCTCTCCAGCCAGCATGTGTTTAGTGCCACACACATGGATAGCGCGGACCTACTCATCCTCGGCGGCGGGCTGGTCGGCAGCGCGCTGGCAGTGGCGCTCGATGCGCATGGCCTCACCTCGATCGTCGTCGATCCCGCCGATCCCGATACGATCCTCGCCGCCGGCTTCGACGGCCGCGCCTCGGCGATCGCCAGCGCGCCGATGCGGATGTTCGAGTGCGTAGGCGTCGCGCCGCGGCTTGCCGGCAAGGGCTGCCCGATCGAAGGCATCCGCGTCAGCGACGGCCTCGCCCCCGGCAAGCTCGACTTCACGCCCGATGCGGATGGCGGCGCGCTCGGCCATATGTTCGAGAACCGCATCCTGCGCACGGCGCTGTTCGAGGCCGCGCAGGCCGCGTCGGGCGTCGATCTGCGGATGCAGACCCGCGCGGTTTCGGTAGAGCGGGGCGAATTCGGGGTGACCGCTAAGCTCGATTCGGGCGCGGTTGTCCGCGCGCCTCTGCTGATCGCCGCGGAGGGCCGCAACTCGCCCACCCGCGACGCCGCCGGGCTCAAGACCGCGCGCTGGAGCTACGACCATGCCGCGATGGTCGCGACGCTCGGGCATGAGCGCTCCCATGAGAACATCGCCTTCGAGATCTTCTATCCCGAGGGCCCGTTCGCGATCCTGCCCCTGCTCGACGACGCGCACGGCCACCGTTCGGCAGTGGTCTGGACCGTCAATGCGCGCGACGCGGCGGGGATGAACAAGATCTCGGACCGCGCCTATCTCGCCGAAGCGGAGAAGAGGATGGGCGGGTTCCTGGGGCGGCTGGGCCCGCTCTCGTCGCGGTTCAGCCATCCGCTGGGCTTCCATCACGCGGCCTGGATCACGTCGAACCGCCTGGCGCTGGTCGGCGACGCCGCGCACGGCATCCACCCGATCGCGGGGCAAGGCGTCAATGTCGGTTTCCGCGACGTCGCGACGCTCGTCGAGGTGCTCGTCGAGGGCAAGAGGCTCGGCATGGACCTCGGCGACCCGCAATTGCTCGCGCGCTACCAGCGCTGGCGCGGGCTCGATACCTTCATGGTCGCCGCCGCCACTGACGGGCTGACCCGGCTGTTCGGCGTACCCGGCAGGACCGCCGCTGCGGTCCGCCGCTTCGGCCTCTCGGCGGTCGACAAGCTGCCGCCGCTCAAGGACTGGTTCATGGCCGAGGCGCGCGGCGAGAGCGGCGACGTGCCCAAGCTGCTCCAGGGGCTGACGGTCTGATCCGCATCCGCGAATTTCAGCAAGCGGCGGGTATCGGAAGCCGATCCGACTCGTCGAGACGCTAGGCCAGCTTTCGAGCTTCCTCGATCAACAGCACGGGCACTCCATCGCGAATCGGATAGGCAAGGCCTGCTTCGTCCGAGACGAGCTCCTGCCGCGCTTCGTCGTAACGCAGCTTCGTGCGTGTCGCCGGGCAGACCAGCTTCTCGAGCAGCCAGGGATCGAGCGTCATTGCAGCGTCACTCCGCCTTCCTCGCCGTGGCGGCCGAAGAACTGCATCAGCTGGACGATCAGTTCGGCGCGCGCCGAGAGTCCGTCGGCCTCGAGCAGCGCCTGTTTCGAGGCGACGTCGAACGGCGCGATCTGGGCGATGCCGTTGACGAGCGATTCGTCGTCGAGCCGCGTCACCGCCTCCCAGTCGACCGCATAGCCGAGCCCGTCGGCGAAGCGCCGCGATTCCATCTCGAGCGAGGCGCGCTCGGCCATGGCGAGCACTTCGCCTTCGCGCGCCGCCTCCAGCTCCGCCTCGACCTGGCGGAACGGCGTCGTGACGTCGAGCTCGCGCACGACGGTGAAGCGTGCCAGCCCTTCGAGGACGATGTCGTAGCGGCCGTCGGGCAAGGCCTCGACCTCGGCGATGCGGCCGACGCAGCCCATGTCGAACAAGGCCGGCGGCTCGCTCGCGTCGCGCGGCTGGATCATGCCGATTCGCCGGTCGCGTGCGAGCGCGTCGGAGATCATCGCGCGGTAGCGCGGCTCGAAGATGTGGAGCGGCAGGTGCATCCGCGGAAAGAGCAAGGCGCCCGCCAGCGGAAACACCGAAAGCCGCGTAACGGTCATCCGAACAGGATCGCCGAGAGTTTCCGCCGCTGCGCCGAGACCCAGGGGTCCTCGAGCCCCACTGCCTCGAACAGCTTGAGCAGCCGCTGGCGGGCGGCGCCTTCGTTCCATTCGCGGTCGTCGGCGATCATCGCGAGCAGGGTCGCGGAGGCGGCGTCGCGGTCGCCCGCCGCCATCTGGCCGCCGGCGAGCTCGTAGCGCGCATCCATGTCCTCGGGGTTGGCGGCGGCCTGTGCGGCGAGCCCCGACAGGTCCGCGACCGGCTGCGCCTCGCGCGCCAGCGCCACGGCGGCGCGCGCGCGCTCGACTTCGGGCAGCTTGCCTGCTTCCTCGGGAAGCGCGGCGAGCGCCGCCTCGGCTTCTTCGGCGCGGCCCAGCGCCACCAGCGCCCGCGCGCGTCCCGCCACTGCCTGCGGATGCTCGGGCGCGATCTCGAGGATCTGGTCGAACACCGAAAGCGCGCGCTCGCCGTCGCCCGAATCGAGCACCTGCTCGCCCATCGCGATCAGCGGCTCGAGCTCGGCCTCGGCCGCGGCTTCCTCGCTCTGCACGGGCAGCTGGCGCAGGATCTGGTCGAGCATCGTGCGCAACTGGGTCTCGGTGCGCGCGGTCGACAGGTCGGCGACGAGCTGGCCCTGGAACATAGCATAGACGGTGGGGATCGAGCGCACCTGGAATTGCGCGGCGATGAACTGGTTCTTGTCGACATCGACCTTGGCGAGCGTGACGCCCTTGGCCGCATAATCGGCGGTCACCTTCTCGAGCACCGGGGTCAGCGCCTTGCACGGCCCGCACCATTCGGCCCAGAAATCGATGACGACGAGGCTGGTCATCGACGGCTCGACGACGTCGCGGCGGAAAGCTTCGACGGCTTCCTTCTCGGCGGGGGACAGTCCAAGCGTGGCCAACGGGGGTGCTCCTGGCAGAGGATCGAGGTTGGGCCGCTATGTGGGCGCTCGCGCGTCCCCCGCCAAGCCTTTTCCCGAATCGCTTCTAGGGGGCTTGCGCTGCCCGAAACCCGCTGCTAGTGGCCGCGCCTCACCCGCCCCGAAGCGCTTGCCGCACGGGGCCAGACGCCAGAGCGGGCGTAGCTCAGGGGTAGAGCACGACCTTGCCAAGGTCGGGGTCGAGGGTTCGAATCCCTTCGCCCGCTCCAGCCGTCGCGCGGTGATTTAGCGAAGCTAGATTCCGCATGTTGCGACGGTGCGGTACTTGCCGCGGCGCTTTTCCTCGAAGACAGTGTTTCCCGAATCGCAGATCCAACCTGTTCATCGGGGAGCCATCCCGACTGTTCGAGAAAGCGCCCGTGATGAAGACCGCCTTGAAATTGCTGGCAGTCGCGCTCGTCGCACTGCCCGTCGCCGCGCCGGCTTTCGCCGACGAGGCGCCAGCGCCTCCGGTCGCGACCGAGTGGCGCAATCCTTCCAACAGCGTGCATGTCCGCATCGACACGTGCGACGGCCAATTGTGCGGCACGGTCACCTGGGCGAGCGCCAAGGCGCAGGCCGATGCGCGCCGCGGCGGCACGCAGAACCTGGTCGGCACGCGACTATTCCGCGATCTCGAGCCCGCGGGCCCCGGCAAATGGCGCGGCAAGGTGTTCGTGCCCGATATCCAGCGAACCTTCTCGGGGACGCTCAGCTTCGCCGATTCGAACACGATGGTCGGCAAGGGCTGCGTGCTGTTCGGGATCGTCTGCAAGTCGCAGACCTGGTCGCGGGTGCGCTGACAGCAGTTCGAGCGCAGCTTCCGGGACTGACCGCGCGGACATTCTCGGCTAGACCCCCTCCATGGCAAGCGCACCCATCCGAATCGGCATCGGCGGCTGGACCTTCGAGCCGTGGCGCGGGACCTTCTATCCCGAGGGGCTCGCGCAGAAGAAGGAGCTCGAATTCGCCTCGCGCCAGCTGAGCGCGATCGAGATCAACGGCACCTATTATTCGACCTTCAAGCCCGCGACCTTCGAAGGCTGGGCGAAGACCGTGCCCGACGGGTTCGTGTTCACGGTCAAGGGCTCGCGCTTCTGCACCAATCGGAAAGTGCTCGCCGAGGCGGGCGAATCGGTCGGGCGATTCGTTTCGCAGGGGCTGGTCGAGCTCGGCGACAAGCTCGGCCCGATCTTCTGGCAGTTCATGGCGACCAAGAAGTTCGAGCCCGACGACTTCCGCGCCTTCCTGGCGTTGCTCCCGCGCGAGGAAGCGGGCGTGCAGCTGCGCCACGCGATCCAGGTGCGGCACGAGAGCTTCCAAGTCCCCGAGTTCGTCGCGATGTGCCGCGATGCGGGGGTGGCGATTGTCTATGCCGATTCGCCGCAATATCCGGCGATCGCCGACATCACCGGCGACTTCGTCTATGTCCGGCTCGAGGCGGGCGAGGACGACAACCCGTTCTGCTATCCCGAGGGCGATCTCCCACGCTGGACCGAGGCGGCTAGGACCTGGGCGAGCGGCGGGCGTCCCGACGGCCTCCCCTATGTCGAAGACAAGGACCCGCCGAAACAGCCGCGCGAGACCTTCCTGTTCTTCATCCACGGCGGCAAGGTCCGCGCCCCCGCGGCCGCGCAGGAGCTGATCCGGCGGCTTTCCTGATCCGTCAGGGCCGCTTCGGGCTCGCCCGGTCCGAGACCATGCGCTCGCCGTCGATCACGATCGGGCTCGCCAGCCCGGGAAGCCCCTCCCGCTCGATCTTCATGCCGCGCGCCAGCACCTGGGGATCGGCGAACACCTCGTCCACGGCGTTGATCGGCCCCGCCGGCACGCCTGCCGCCTCGAGTGCCTCGTAGAGCGCGGCCTTGGCCCAGTCCCGGATCGCCGCCTCGAGCAGCGGGATCAGCGCCGCGCGGTTGGTCACGCGCGCCGGATTGGTCGCGAATCGTGGATCGTCGGCCAATGCGAGGCCGAGCACTTCGCACAATTTCCGGAACTGCGAATCATTGCCCACCGCGACGATCAGCGCGCCGTCCTTCGTCTCGAACGCCTGGTACGGCACCAGATTGGCGTGGCCGTTGCCCATCCGGTGCGGCACCCTGCCCGATGCCATCCAGTTGAGCGCCTGGTTGGCGAGCACCCCCACTTGCGTGTCGAGCAGCGCCATGTCGATATGCGCGCCTTCGCCGGTGACGTCACGGCGTCGCAGCGCGGCGAGGATCGCCACCGCCGAATAGACTCCGGTGAAGATGTCGGCATAGGCCACGCCGGCCTTTTGCGGGCTGCCGTCGGGCTCGCCGGTCAGCGACATGATCCCGCCCATGCCCTGGATGATGAAGTCGTAGCCGGCGCGGTGGGCATAGGGGCCGTCCTGCCCGAAGCCGGTGATCGAGCAGACCACCAGCCGCGGATCGGCGGCGCACAGGCTGGCGGGGTCGAGCCCGTATTTGGCGAGCCCGCCGACCTTGTAATTCTCGATCACTACGTCCGCGTCTGCGATCAGCGCGCGGACCTCGGCCTGGCCCTCGGGGGTGGCGATGTCGATGGCGCGGCTCGTCTTGCCGCGGTTGCAGGCGTGGAAATAGGCGGCGTCGTGATTGGCGCCGTCGGGACCATGCAGGAAGGGCGGGCCCCAGTGCCGTGTGTCGTCGCCTTCGCCCGGCCGCTCGACCTTGATCACTTCGGCGCCCAGATCGGCGAGCAATTGCCCGCACCAGGGCCCGGCGAGGATCCGCGCCAGCTCGACCACCCGAAGCCCCTCGAGCGGTTTCATCCCCGATTCCTTTTCTTCAGCCCCTCCCTGCAAGGGAGGGGTAAGGGGTGGGTCCGGGCGGGCGGAGGGCTCGATGCCCTCCGTCTGCCCTTAGTGGCTCGCGCCAAGATGCTCGCTTCGCTCGCAACCCACCCCCGGCCCCTCCCTTGTAGGGAGGGGAGTTCGAGTGCGAGCGACTTCATGGGCGGTGGATCTCGTAGATCACGTGGGGCGTCACCTCGCCCGCCATCGTCCGTTCTACGGTGCCCGGGCGCAGCACGCCGCCGATCTTCACCATCGCCTTGCGCGAACGGATATTGTCCTCGCCGACCATGAAGGTGGCGGTCCGCACGAAGCGGTGGATATGGTCGAGCATCAGCCGCTTGATCTCGCGATTGTAGACACCGCCCCAATAGGCCCGCGCGATATAGGTCCAGCCGATCTCGATCTCGTCGGCTCGGTGGTCATGGCCGTCATAGCGGCTCGATCCGATCACTGCGCCGGTCGCCCGGTCCTCGATCACCAATGCGCCGCCCGAGGCGAGTCCGGCGTCGAAGAAGGCGTCGAACACGTCGCGCTTCCAGCGATCGTGCGCGGGATGGACTTCCCAGATCAGCGGATCGCTGGCGACGGCGAACAGTGCCTCGCGGTCGTCCTCCCGCATCGGGCGCAGCGTCACCAGTTCGCCGGTGAGGATCGGCTGCCGGTCGGGCTCCATCAGAACGCCGCGATGCCGGTGATCGCGCGGCCGAGGATCAGCCCGTGCACGTCGTGCGTGCCCTCATAGGTGTTGACCGTCTCGAGGTTGATCGCGTGGCGCATCACGTGGAATTCGGCCGAGATGCCGTTGCCGCCGTGCATGTCGCGCGCGACGCGGGCAATATCGAGCGCCTTGCCGCAATTGTTGCGCTTGATGATGCTGATCGTCTCGGGGCTCAGCGTGCCTTCGTCGAACATCCGTCCGGCGCGCAGGGCCGCCTGCAGCCCGAGTGCGATCTCGGTCTCCATGTTGGCGAGCTTCAATTGCACCAATTGGTTCGCCGCGAGCGGCTTGCCGAACTGCGCGCGGTCGAGCGTATATTGCCGCGCGGCATGCATGCACGCCTCCGCGGCGCCCATGCTGCCCCAGGCGATGCCGTAGCGCGCGCGGTTGAGGCAGCCGAACGGGCCCTTCAGCCCCTGCACCTCGGGGAGCAAGGCGTCCTCGCCCACCTCGACGCCGTCCATCACGATCTCGCCGGTCACCGAGGCGCGCAGCGAGAGCTTGCCTTCGATCTTGGGAGTGGAGAGACCCTTCGTGCCCTTCTCGAGCACGAAGCCCTTGATCCCGCCGCCATGCGCCTCGGACTTGGCCCAAACCACCATGACGTCGGCGATCGGTGAGTTGGTGATCCACATCTTGGTGCCGGTCAGGCGATAGCCGCCGTCCACCTTTTCGGCGCGGGTGCGCATGCCGCCGGGATCGGATCCGGCATCGGGCTCGGTCAGCCCGAAGCAGCCGATCCATTCGCCGGTCGCGAGCTTGGGCAGATATTTACGCTTCTGCGCCTCTGTCCCGTAAGCGTAGATCGGGTGCATCACGAGGCTGGACTGCACGCTCATCGCCGAGCGATAGCCCGAATCGACGCGCTCGACCTCGCGCGCGACCAGCCCGTAGGCGACATAGCCGAGCCCGGCGCCGCCATAGCTCTCTGGAATCGTCGGGCCGAGCAGCCCCAGCGCGCCCATCTCGGCCATGATCTCGCGGTCGAATCGCTCGTCGAGGAAGGCGCTGGTCACGCGCGGGAGCAGTTCGCCCTGCGCATAATCGCGCGCGGCGGCCTGCACCATCCGCTCCTCGTCGGTCAGCTGCGCGTCGAGCGCGAACGGATCCTGCCAGTCGAACCGGCCCATCTCTGCCATGTGTCTTCCCTCAGCTGCTCGCCGGGCGCGCGACGGGAGCCGCGGCCGGCGGCGTGGCGGACGGCGCTTCGAGCGCGGCCCGTTCGATCTCGAGCAATCCCTGCCGTGCCGCGATATAGCGCTTGGCGGCGACGATCCAGCTCTCGGCGCTCGCGACGCCGGGCAGGTGCACCACCTCGGCGAGCGCCGTCTCGACATCGCCATGCTCGATCGCCAGGCGGGCGCGGCGCAGCCGGTCCGAAGTGCGCGGGCTCGGCGATTCGGCCTGGCGGAGCACGACGAGATCGCTCAGCAGCCGCCGCACGCGCATCCACATGCTGTCGTCGGCACCGCTCGAAAGCCGCGGCGCGATCGTCTCGAGCGCGAGCCGCAAGTCGCCCAGGGTCACTGGCTCGGCCGAGGCGCGGAGGATCAACCCCACCGCCTCGCCATGGTCCTCGCCGAAGCGCTGGCGCAGCTGGCCTTCCAATGGTCCCAGCGGCTGGCCGCGGTCGAGCGCGCGGCGCACCCCGGCGGCGATCATGAGCTGCTCGGCACGGCTGGCATAGGAAGACGCGTTGCGCGCGCTGCCGGCGACGTCGCGCAGCCGCAATTCGAGCTGATCGAGCTTGCCGGCAAGCTCCTGCTCGCGCGCGTTGAGCGTCGCGATATCGGTGCCGGGAGGCAGGGCCGCAGCGGGATTCGGCTGCGGCTGCGTCGCCTCGATCGGCGCCGGCGAGGGCGTGGCGCCCGGCGCGCCGCCTCCGCCCGCAAGCTGGAACGCGGCCGCCGTGACGGCGATGCCGCCGGCAAAGGCAAGGCCGCCAATGAGATAGTGGGTCCGCGTCTCGGTGCCGCGGACCGGCTCCGGCGCGAGGGGCTCGTCGCTCATGCCCCCTTATTCGCTGCCCCGCCCGCGCGGTCAATCGGCGAGCGCGATTGCCGCTTCGATCAGCGCCTCGCTGCGAACATCGTCGGGGACCACTACCCGCTCCCAGCCGGTGCCCGCCGCCTGCGCCGCGCGCGCGCTGACCGCGACCAGGGCGATACCGGCGCGCGCCAGCCCCGCACCGTCCACCACTTCGCCCAGCCGGGCTCCCGCGCGCGCGGACTGCACCAAAGCGACGCTGCCGGCGAGGCGGGGCGCGTCCTGCGGTGGGCAGGGTTCGCTGGCATAGACGGTGATCACCTGCGCCACGATCCTGCCCGGCTCGAGCGTCCGTTCGCGTCCGGCGAGATGCAGTGCATGGCGAATCCCCGCCGCCTCGGCCTGGGCGACGAGCGACTCGGCGCCTTCCGCTCCCACATGGACGACGTGGAACCCCGCTTGTCGAGCGGCCTCGGCGGTGGCCTCGCCCACCGCATGGACGGGCAGAGGACGCAGCGCCGACAGACCTGATCCGCCATGCCGCATCGCGTTCGCGCTGGTCAGGATCAGCGCGTCGAAGCTTTTCGAATCGGGGACTTCCCACGCGACCGGACGCACCGCGAACAGGGGCATCCGGATCGCGATGCGCCCGCGTGCCTCGATCGTCGCCGCGGTGGCGCCATTGCCCGGCCCGGGCCGCAGCACCGCGATCGCGCGGCTCATCCGCCGAACAACCGGCGGATCTCGTCGGGCGCGCCGAGCAGCAGGTCGCGCGCCACCGCGATCGGCAGCACCGGATCGGTCGGCGCGCCGGCTTCCTGTGCGCTGACATGCGCGCTGCCGTCCTCGGAGAGCAATTCGGCCCGGAGCGTCATGATCGCCCCCTCGATCGTCGCGAGCGCGGCGACCGGCGAGTGGCAATCGGCCTTCAATGCGGCCAGCAGCGCCCGCTCGGCGAGGACGCAGGCATGCGTCTCGGGATCGTCGATCTTGGCCAGCAGCGCCCGGGCATGCGAATCGCCGGCGCGGCACTCCACGCCGACGGCCCCCTGCGCTGGCGCGGGCAGCATCACGTTGATGGGGATGGCGATCCCGACGTCATGGCGTCCTAGCCGCTCGAGCCCCGCGGCGGCGAGCAGGGTCGCATCGGCCTCTCCCGCGGCGAGCTTGGCCAGCCGCGTGTCGACATTGCCGCGGAACAGCACGATCTCGAGGTCGGGCCTGAGCCTGCGCATCTGCGCCGCGCGCCGCGGCGAACTCGTGCCCACCACCGCGCCGTGGCGTAGCGCCTCGATCGAATCGGCGCCGACCAGCCGGTCGCGCACATCGGCTCTCGGGAGAACGGCCGCGATCGCGATCTCCTCCGGACGGATCGTCTCGACGTCCTTCATCGAATGCACCGCGCAGTCGATCTCGCCTTCGAACAGCGCGCGGTCGAGCTCCTTGGTCCAGAGCGCCTTGCCGCCGATCTCGGCGAGCGCGCGGTCCTGCACCTTGTCGCCGGTGGTGCGGATGGGGACGATCTCGATCGCGTCGGGCGCAACCGCGTGCGCGGCGACCAGTGCGTCGCGCACCATATGGGCTTGCGTGAGGGCGAGCGGCGAGCCGCGGGTGCCGAGGCGGAAGGGATTCATCCCGCCGCCCATATCCGTTCGTGCTGAGCTTGTCGAAGCACCGGCCCCTTCGACAAGCTCAGGGCGAACGGTTAGGGGATGCCCATGGCGCTGATCCTAGGCCTCGAATCGAGCTGCGACGAAACCGCCGCCGCATTGGTGACCACCGATCGCCATATCCTCGCGCACAAGCTTGCGGGCCAGGAGGCGGCGCACCGGCCTTATGGCGGCGTCGTTCCCGAGATCGCCGCGCGCGCGCATGTCGAGGTGATGGCGCCCCTGGTCGAGGCGGCGCTCGCCGAGGCGGGCGTGACGCTGTCGCAAGTCGACGCGATCGCCGCCACCGCCGGCCCCGGGCTGATCGGCGGCGTCATGGTGGGGCTCGTCACCGGCAAGGCGCTGGCGCTGGCGAGCGGCAAGCCGCTGGTCGCGGTCAACCATCTCGAGGGCCACGGCCTGTCGCCGCGGCTCAGCGATCCCGATCTGGAATTTCCCTATCTGTTGCTGCTCGTCTCGGGTGGGCATTGCCAGCTGCTGCTCGTCGAGGGCGTCGGCGCCTATCGCCGCCTCGCCACCACGATCGACGACGCCGCGGGCGAGGCGTTCGACAAGACCGCCAAGTTGCTCGACCTCGGCTTCCCCGGGGGACCGGCGGTGGAGAAGGCGGCGGCGCAGGGCAACGCGCGCGCGGTCCCGTTGCCCCGCCCATTGCTCGGCTCGGCCGAGCCGCATTTCTCCTTCGCGGGCCTCAAGAGCGCGGTCGCGCGCGTCGTCGGCCAATATGGCGCCGAGGATATCGCCGCCTCGTTCCAGCAGGCAGTGGTCGATTGCCTGCTCGATCGCACGCGCCGCGCGCTCCAGTCGGTCGACGCCACTGCGTTGGTCGTTGCGGGCGGCGTGGCGGCCAATGCGAGCGTCCGTGCCGCACTCCAGGGCCTCGCCGCCGAGCACGGCCTGCGCTTCGTCGCCCCGCCGCTCTGGCTGTGCACCGACAATGCCGCGATGATCGCCTGGGCCGGCGCCGAGCGCTTCGCCGCGGGGCTCACCGATCCGCTCGACTTCCCTGCGCGCCCGCGCTGGCCGCTCGATCCGGATGCCGAGAAGGTGCGCGGCGCGGGAGTGAAGGCATGAGGATCGCCAAATGCGAATAGGTGTCATCGGCGCCGGCGCCTGGGGCACCGCGCTCGCGCAAGTGGCGGCGCGGGGCGGCCGGCCCGTCACGCTCTGGGCACGCGAGCCCGAAGTGGTCGAGAGCGTCAACGGCGCGCACGAGAACCGCCAGTTCCTCGCCGGCGTTTCGCTCGCCGACTCGATCCGCGCCACCGGCGATCTCGCCGAGCTTGCCGGTCACGACGCGCTGCTCGTCGTCGCGCCCGCCCAGCATGTCCGCGCGGTGCTCGCCGCGGCGCCGGTCGGCGCCACCCCGCTCGTGCTCTGCGCCAAGGGAATCGAGGCGGGCACCCGCCTGCTGGTCGGCGAAGTCGCGCACCAGGCCGCGCCGCAAGCCCCGATCGCCGTGCTCTCGGGCCCCACTTTCGCGCACGAGGTCGCCGCCGGAAAGCCCACCGCGGTCACCCTCGCCTGCGAGGACGAGGACCTGCGCACGCGCCTCGCCGAGCGCCTCGCCGGACCGGCCTTTCGGACCTATGGCTCGGCCGACGTCATCGGCGCCGAGATCGGCGGCGCGGTCAAGAACGTCCTCGCCATCGCCTGCGGGGTGGTCGAGGGCGCCGGCCTGGGGCTCAATGCGCGCGCCGCCTTGATCGCGCGCGGATTCGCCGAGATGACGCGTTTCGGCCTCGCCCGCGGCGGCCAGGCCGAGACGCTCACCGGCCTTTCGGGCTTGGGCGATCTCGTGCTCACCTGCAGCTCGACCAATTCGCGCAACTTCTCGCTGGGGGTCGGGCTCGGCCAGGGCCGAAGCGCCCGGGAGCTGCTCGCCGACCGCAAGACCGTCGCCGAGGGCGCACACACCGCCCCCGTGCTCCGCGAGGCCGCGCGCGAGGCCGGAGTCGACATGCCGGTGACCGAGGCGGTCAACGCATTGCTCGAAGGCGCGCCCGTCGCCGATGTCGTCGGTGCGCTGCTGAGCCGCCCCTTGCGCGAGGAAGCGCAATGAAGTGGGCGGCGATGCTCCGGGGGATCAACCTCGGCAAGCGGCAACTCAAGTCGGCGGAGCTCAAGGCCGTAGTCGAGGGCATGGGCTTTACCGAAGTGAAGACGATCCTCGCCTCGGGCAATGTCGTGTTCGAAGCGGGCGACGCGAAACCCGAGGCGCTCGAACGCGATCTCCACGTCGCGCTGGAAAAGGCGACCGGGCTCAAGTCCGAGGTCTTCGTCCGCAACCGCGCCGAGCTCGCCGAACTGGTCGAGAACAACCCCTTCCCCGACGAAGCGCGCGAGCGGCCGAGCTTCCTGCTGGTCAGCTTCCATCGCGACTCGGTCGACAAGGATGCGATCGATCGGGTGGCCGCAAGCTATGACGGCCCCGAGCGGATGGTGGTGCGCGGCCGAGAGCTGATCACCGACTTCCCCGACGGCCAGGGCCGATCGAACCTGATCCCGGTGATGCAGAAGGCCAAGCTGGCGCAGGCCAATACCGGCCGCAACTGGAACACCGTGCTCAAGCTGCTGACGGCGCTGGGGGATTAGCCACAATACTCCCCTCCCTGCTTGCAGGGAGGGGTTGGGGGGTGGGTGCGCGCGTCTGCGCGCCCAAAGACTCATTTGCCGGCCGGAAAAAGCGTCGGACGAGGCATCGAGCCTCGCCCGACGCTAAACCCACCCCTTGCCCCTCCCTTCCAGGGAGGGGAAATCTAGGGCGGCGAGAATATCTAGAAATCGACCGCGATGCCCTTGCGCTCCCAGTCGCCGTAGCGCGTCGGATCCTTGCCGAGCGGATCCTTCGTCTCCTTCGCCGGTTGCGGCGCGGGCACCGGCGGGCTCTTCGAAAGATAGCTCGGGGGCTTCACATGGCTCGGGCGCTGGCCCATGGCACTGGCTCCAATGAACAAGCCTCCCAATCGTCGCCGCGCCCCGCGCGGTCAAGAGCCCGATGCTCCCGGCGTGCCTGCGCGCCGCGCGGCGCTCAAGCTGCTCGACGCAGTGCTCCGCCGCGGGCTCGCGCTCGAGCAGGCGCTCGATTCGGCCGCGCAGGGCCTTCCGCCCAAGGACCGCGGCCTCGCGCATGCCATCGCCGCCGAAGCGCTGCGCCGGCTCCCCGATCTCGACGCGCTGATCGATTCGGCGACGCAGCGCGATTTGCCCGACGACGCCAAGGCGCGGTTCGCGCTCCGCATCGCCCTGGTCCAGGCGCTCGCGCTCGGCACCCCCGGCCATGCCGCGATCGCCACCGTGCTCCCGCTCGTCGACGGCGGGCCGCGTAAGCTCGTCCACGGCGTGTTCGGGACCCTGCTCCGCCAGGGCGCGACCCTGCCCGAGCCGCCCACGCTTCCCGATCCCGTGGCACTCCGCTGGCACGCCACCTGGGGCGACCAGATGATCGAGGATGCCGAGCGCGCGATCGCCGTCCCGCCGCCGCTGGACCTCACGCTGCGTGACCTCGCCCGCGCGCCCGATCTCGCGGGCAGGAGCCTGCTCCCCGGCCATCTCCGCCTCGACGAGAAGGCTGCGATCCCCACGCTCGAAGGCTATGCCGAGGGCGATTGGTGGGTGCAGGACCTCGCCGCCTCGCTCCCCGCCCGGCTGATCGGCAAGGGCACAGGGACCGCGCTCGATCTCTGCGCCGCGCCGGGCGGCAAGACGCTCCAGCTCGCCGCCGCGGGCTGGCAGGTGACCGCGGTGGACGTCTCCGAAAGTCGTCTCGCGCGACTATATGAGAATCTCGAACGCACCGCCCTTGGCGCGCAGGTAATCGCCGCCGATCTGCTGCAATGGCAGCCGGCCGCGCCCGCCGACGCCGTGCTGCTCGACGCGCCGTGCAGCGCCACCGGCATCTTCCGCCGCCACCCCGACGTGCTCCACCGCGTACGTCCGTCGCTGATCGCCGAGATGGCCGAGCTCCAGGCGCGTCTCCTCGCCCGCGCGGCGGCGTGGGTGAAGCCCGGCGGGACGCTCGTCTTCTCGACCTGCTCGCTCGAGCCGCAGGAAGGCGAGGCCCAGCTCGAACGCTTCCTCACCGAGCAGTCCGGCTTCGCGATCGACCCGATCCGCGCCGACGAGCTGCCGCAAGGGATCGTACCGCAGGACGACGGCACCCTCCGCCTCCTCCCCGGCATGCTCGCGGAGCAGGGCGGCCTCGACGGCTTCTTCATCGCGCGCCTGCGCCGGGTCGATTAGGACTCACACGAAGACACAAAGCCACGAAGAGAAATGCCGCAAAGCGGCAGTGAGCCGCACATCTTCGCATTACTCTTTGTGCCTTCGTGTCTTCGTGTGAGCTAAATCTCTTCCACCTCCCGCATTGCGCCCGATTCGCGCGATGCTTAAGGATTCCTCCATGCCCGCAGTCCGCATCGCCCCCTCGATCCTTTCCGCCGACTTCGCCCGGCTCGGCGAGGAGATCCGCGCCATCGATGCGGCCGGGGCCGATTGGATCCATGTCGACGTCATGGACGGGCATTTCGTGCCGAACATCACGATCGGCCCGGGGGTGATCAAGGCGCTGCGGCCGCACACCGCCAAGCCGTTCGACGTGCACCTGATGATCGCGCCGGTCGATCCCCTGCTCGTCGCCTTCGCCGATGCCGGCGCCGACACGATCTCGGTCCATCCCGAGGCGGGCCCGCACCTCCACCGCACGCTCCAGACGATCAAGGCGCTGGGCAAGCGCGCCGGCGTGGTGCTGAACCCCGCGACTCCGGTCGACGTCGTCGATCACGTGATGGACCTGATCGACCTGATCCTGGTGATGAGCGTCAATCCCGGCTTCGGCGGACAGAAGTTCATCGAGAGCCAATTGCCCAAGATCACCGAGCTGCGCCGCCGGATCACTGCGTCGGGCCGCGCCATCGACCTCGAGGTCGATGGCGGCGTCGATCGCGACACCGCGCCGCGCGTGATCGCCGCGGGCGCCGACGCGCTCGTCGCGGGCACCGCCACCTTCACCGGCGGCCCCGATCGCTACGCCGCGAACATCGCCGCGCTGAGAGGCGGATGAACGACGGGCCAGCCGACTCCGGCGCCGACGGAGTCGAGGAGGGCAAGCGGCTCATCCGCACCGGCGGCGATCGCGGGCTGAGCCTCGCCGAGCGCATCTCCGAACGCTTCCAGCGGCTGACCTGGCGTACCCCGCTCCACGCGATGCGGCTCCGCGGCCGCCATCCGCTGAAGCTCATCGCGGTGCCCGACGATCCCTTCTTCGGCGATCCCGCATGCGGCAACGCGCTGCTCGAAGGGAAGGTCAAGTTCCGGGGCGAGGAGCGCGCGATCGAGGCGCTCGATTTCACCGCTCCCGACTGGTCCCCCGCCTTCGCCGAATATCTCCAGAGCTTCGCCTGGCTGCGCGACCTCTCCAGCGTCACCACGCGCGCCCGCGCGGTGCCGATCGCCGAGGAGATCATGCAGCGCTGGCTCGACGCGCATGGCGAGAAGGTCTCCGATCCCGCCTGGCGCGTCGATCTCTGGGGCCGCCGGATCCTGTTCTGGACCGCGCATGCGCCTTTGATCCTCTCCTCGTCGAACCTGATCTACCGGTCGAGCGTGCTCCACGCGCTCGCCCGCGGCGCGCGCCACTTGGATCGTGGCGCCGATCGCGCCCAGCCGGGCGTGGCGCGGATCGCGTCCTGGTGCGGGGTGCTGGTCGCGGGGCTGACCATGCCGGGCGGCGATCCGCGCCGCGCGTTCGGCGAGAACGGCCTCAAGCGCGCGCTCGACCAGTCGGTGTTCGAGGACGGCGGCAGCGTGACGCGCTCGCCCGTCGCGCAGCTCGAATCGATCCAGTTGCTCACCATCCTCGGCGAGGCCTATGCCGCGCGGCGGCTCGCGGTGCCGGAGTTCATCGAGGCGACGCGCGGCCGCATGGTCACTGCGTTGCTCGGGCTGTGCCACGGCGACAAGGGGCTCTCGAGCTGGCAGGGTTCGGGCCCGGTGCCGGGCGACGTCATCGAGCAGGTGATCGAGGCCACCGGCGTGCGCACCCGGCCACTCAAGCAGGCGCGCGAATGGGGCTATCAGCGCCTCTCAGCCGGCCAGAGCATCCTGATCATGGACGCCGCGCCGCCGCCGCTGGCGCGGCTGGTCGAGGGCGGCTGCGCCTCGACGCTCGCCTTCGAGCTCTCCGACGGGCCCGACCGTATCGTCGTCAATTGCGGCGGCGCGCGTGCCGCGCATTACAAGGTTCCGGCGGCGCTCGTCGAAGGGCTGCGCACCACCGCCGCGCACTCGACGCTGATCCTCAGCAACTCCAATTCCACGGCGATCCATGCCGACGGCACGCTCGGCCGCGGCGTGCTCGAGGTCGAGCTCGCGCGCCACGAGACCGAGAATGCCAGCCGGATCGAGGCGAGCCATGACGGCTATGTCCGTCGCCACGGCTATGTCCATCGCCGCGTCGTGGCGATGTCGCCCGACGGCCGGGACGTGCGCGGCGAGGACATGCTGCTCCCCGCCGATCGCCGCAAGCACAAGACGCCGACGCTTTTCGTGATGCGGTTCCATCTCCATCCGCAGGTCGAGGTCATGCCCACCGCCGACGGCCTCGCCGCGATCCTGCGCGTGCCCTCGGGGCATCTCTGGCAATTCCGCTGCAAGGGCGGCAGCCTCGCGGTCGAGGACAGCGTCTGGGTCGACGCGCGCGGCCGCCCGCTCACCAGCCAGCAGCTCGTCGTCACCGGCGCCAGCCCGGCGGGCGGCACCAATGTCAGCTGGCTGTTCCACCGGGCGAAATAGGGGCATTTAGGGGTTGCGACGCGGGGCTCGATCCTTAGGAGGGCGGGCCATGGATCAGGTCAGCATCAAGCGCGCGCTCCTTTCGGTCTCCGACAAGACCGGAATCGTCGAACTCGGCCAGGCGCTCGCCGCGCACGGCGTGGAATTGGTCTCTACCGGTGGCACCGCCAAGGCGCTGCGCGACGCGGGGCTGGAGGTGCGCGACATCTCCGATCTCACCGGCTTCCCCGAGATGATGGACGGCCGCGTCAAGACGCTCCACCCCAAGGTCCATGGCGGCCTGCTCGCGGTGCGCGACAATGCAGAGCATGTCGCCTCGATGCAGGAGCATGAAATCGGCGCGATCGACCTGGTCGTGGTCAACCTCTATCCCTTCGCGCAGACCGTCGCCCGCGGCGCGGCGCGCGACGAGATCATCGAGAATATCGACATCGGCGGCCCGTCCATGGTGCGCTCGGCCGCGAAGAACCACGATTCGGTCGCGATCCTCACCGATCCCGCCGACTACGCCTTGGTCTCGGAGGGTAGCACCACGCTCGCCCAGCGCCGGAAATTCGCCGCCAAGGCCTATGCCGCCACCGCCGCCTATGACGCCGCGATCGCGAGCTGGTTCGCCTTCGCCGACCAGGGCGAGCGCTTCCCGCAGACGCTCCCGATCGCGCTCACCAAGGGCCCCGAGCTGCGCTACGGCGAGAATCCGCACCAGTCGGCCGCGCTCTATCTGCCCCAGGCCGGCGCGCGCGGCATCGCCCAGGCCGAGCAGCTCCAGGGCAAGGAGCTCAGCTACAACAATTACAACGACGCCGACGCCGCGCTCGAGCTGGTCAGCGAATTCAAGGACGGCCCGCCGACCGTCGTCATCGTCAAGCACGCCAATCCCTGCGGCGTCGCCACCGCGGATACCTTGAAGCAGGCCTATCTCCAGGCGCTCGCTTGCGATTCGGTCTCGGCATTCGGCGGCATCATCGCGGTCAACCGCAAGCTCGATCGCGAGACGGCGGAGGCGATGGCCGGCATCTTCACCGAAGTCGTCGTCGCCCCCGATGCCGATGACGACGCCCGCGCGGTCTTCGCCGCCAAGAAGAATCTCCGCCTGCTGATCGCGGGCGACCTGCCCGATCCCGCCCGCCCGGGCCTGATGCTCAAGTCGATCGCCGGCGGCATGCTCGTCCAATCGCGCGATAACGGCCGGCTCGGTGAGCTCAAGGTCGTGACCAAGCGCGCGCCGAGCGAGCAGGAACTGGCCGACTGCCGCTTCGCCTGGACCGTCGCCAAGCACGTCAAGTCGAACGCGATCGTCTATGCCAAGGGTGGCAGCACCGCGGGTATCGGCGCGGGCCAGATGAACCGCCTCGAATCGGCGCGCATCGCCGCGTGGAAGGCGAAGGACGCCGCCGAAAAGGCCGGCTGGGCCGAGCCGCGCACGATCGGTTCGGCGGTCGCCTCGGACGCCTTCTTCCCCTTCGCCGACGGATTGTTGGCGGCCGCGGGCGCCGGCGCCACCGCGGTGATCCAACCCGGCGGCTCGATCCGGGACGACGAGGTGATCGCCGCCGCCGACGAAGCCGGGCTGGCGATGGTCTTCACTGGGATGCGGCATTTCCGCCACTGATCGCGACCAAATTTCAGGTCAGCCTTGCTGACCTTCTCGACAGCGGCTTTGAAATTTTATAACAAGCGTCCGGAACCCGAGTCCGTGCGTTCTCCGGAACGATACGGGCCGTAATTCGGAGAGATCATGGACGCCCCGCGCGCCAATTTGCCGCCGCTTTCGTTGCACGTGCCGGAGCCGCGCTTCCGCCCGGGCGACGAAGCCGACTTCAGTGATGTCGTGGTTCCGCCCGCGGGTTCCGCCCGCCGTCCGGACACCGCCGAGCCCGCGAGCAGCTTCCGCGAGCTGGCCTATACGCTCGTCCGCGTGCTCGACGAATCGGGCCAGGCGGTCGGCCCTTGGAACCCGCGGCTCGATCCGGAAGCGCTCCGGAAGATGCTCCGCGCAATGGCGCTCACCCGTGCCTTCGACGAGCGGATGTTCCGCGCCCAGCGCCAGGGCAAGACCAGCTTCTACATGAAGTCGACCGGCGAGGAGGCCGTCTCGGTCGCCGCCGCGATGGCGCTGGCGTCGGACGACATGTGCTTCCCCTCCTATCGCCAGCAGGGGATCCTGATCACGCGCGGCTATCCGCTGGTCACGATGATGAACCAGATCTACTCGAACAAGGGCGATCCGCTGCAAGGGCGCCAGCTGCCGATCATGTACTCGGCCAAGGATCACGGCTTCTTCTCGATCTCGGGCAATCTCGCGACGCAATATCCGCAGGCGGTCGGCTGGGCGATGGCGAGCGCGGCCAAGGGCGACACCCGCATCGCCGCGACCTGGTGCGGCGAGGGCTCGACTGCCGAGGGCGACTTCCACTCGGCGATGACCTTCGCGACCGTCTACAAGGCGCCGGTCATCCTCAACGTTGTCAACAATCAATGGGCGATCAGCAGCTTCTCGGGCTTCGCCGGCGCCGAGGCGACCACCTTCGCTGCGCGCGCGGTAGGCTATGGCATTGCCGGGCTGCGCGTCGACGGCAACGACGCGCTTGCGGTCTATGCCGCCACTGAGTGGGCGGCCGAGCGCGCGCGCACCAACCAGGGCCCGACGCTGATCGAGCATTTCACTTATCGTGCCGAGGGCCACTCGACCTCGGACGACCCCACCGCGTACCGCTCTGCGGGCGAGCCCAATGCCTGGCCGCTCGGCGATCCGATCCGGCGCCTCAAGGACCATCTTATCGCGATCGGCGAGTGGGACGAGGCGCGCCACGCCGCACAGGACCTCGCGCTCGCCGAGGAAGTGAAGCGCGCGCAGAAGGAAGCCGAGAAGAACGGCATCCTCGGCCACGGCCTCCACCAGCCCTTCGAGACGATGTTCGAAGGCGTGTTCGAGGAGACGCCGTGGCACCTCCGGGAGCAATCCGAGCAGATGATCGCCGAGCGCAAGGCGGCGGGGATATGACGATGAATGCACACACTCCTCTCTCTTTGGGAGAGGAAGGGGCCCGCTCGGCGCAGCCGAGTGGGAAGGTGAGGGTGAGCGCAAGCCCTCGCATCACCCTCACCCTTCCGCCGCTTCGCGGCTCCCTCCCTCTCCCGATGGGAGAGGGAGAATGACCCGCATGAACATGATCCAGGCGATCAACTCCGCCATGGACGTGATGATGGAACGCGACCCGAATGTGGTCGTGATGGGCGAGGATGTCGGCTATTTCGGCGGCGTCTTCCGCGCCACTGCGGGGCTCCAGGCCAAGTACGGCAAGACCCGCGCCTTCGACACGCCGATCACCGAGATCGGCATCGTCGGCGTCGCGATCGGCATGGGCGCCTATGGCCTGCGCCCGGTCCCCGAGATCCAGTTCGCCGACTATATCTATCCGGCGCTCGACCAGTTGGTCTCCGAGGCGGCGCGGCTGCGCTATCGCTCGAACGGCGATTTCACCGCGCCGATCACGGTGCGCTCGCCTTATGGCGGCGGCATCTTCGGCGGCCAGACGCACAGCCAGTCGCCCGAGGGCATCTTCACGCACGTCTCAGGGATCAAGACGGTGATCCCGTCGACGCCCTATGACGCCAAGGGGCTGCTGATCGCAGCGATCGAGGACAACGATCCCGTCCTCTTCCTCGAGCCCAAGCGCATCTATAACGGCCCGTTTCACGGCCATTATGACCGCCCGGCCAAGACCTGGGCCGATCATCCTGCTGCCGAAGTGCCCGCGGGCCATTACCGCGTCGAGCTCGGCAAGGCGGCGACGGTGCGCAGCGGCGAAGCAGTGACGATCCTCTGCTACGGCACGATGGTCCATGTCGTTGCCAACACGATCGAGGAACTGGGCGTTGACGCCGAGATCATCGACTTGCGCACGCTTGTGCCCCTCGATATCGAAGCGATCGAGGCGTCGGTGAAGAAGACCGGTCGCTGCATGATCGTCCACGAGGCGACGCGCACCTCGGGCTTTGGTGCCGAGCTCTCCGCGCTCGTCCAGGAGCGCTGCTTCTATCATCTCGAAGCCCCGATCGAACGCGTCACCGGCTTCGACACGCCCTATCCCCACAGCCTCGAATGGGCCTATTTCCCCGGCCCGGTCCGCATCGGCGAGGCGCTCAAGAAACTCCTGAAGGACTGACCGCGATGGCTCGTTTCACGTTTCGCCTGCCGGATATCGGCGAAGGCATTGCCGAGGCCGAGATCGTCGCCTGGCACGTGCGCGTCGGCGAGCGTGTCGAGGAGGACCAGCAGGTCGCCGACATGATGACCGACAAGGCGACAGTGGAGATGGAGTCGCCGGTGTCGGGCGTGGTGGTCGCGCTCGCGGGCGAGGTCGGCGACCAGGTCGCGATCGGTTCGGCGCTGATGGTCGTGGAGACCGATGGCGATGGCGCCGAAGGGCCGGCCGAGGAAGTGATCGAGGCGGAGAATCCGGGCGTCGAGGAAGTGGCCCAACCCACCGTTCGCGCTGAGCCTGTCGAAGCGCCGTCCTCCTCTTCATCCGAGCCGCAGAAGGAAGAACAGCCCTTCGACAAGCTCAGGGCGAACGGGGAGAGCGTGGCCGCTCCGCACCGCCACGTCCTCGCTTCCCCCGCCGTCCGCGCCCGCGCGCGGGACCTCGGCATCGACCTTGCCTCGGTGAAGTCGGATTCCGATCGCGTCCGCCATGCCGATCTCGACGCCTATCTCCGCTACGGCCAGGCCCAGGGCTATCACGCCCCGCACGCCAGCCGCGCGCGCGAGGACGTGCCGGTCAAGGTCATCGGCATGCGCCGCCGCATCGCGGAGAACATGGCCGCGTCGAAGCGCGCGATCCCGCATTTCACCTATGTCGAGGAGATCGACGTCACTGCGCTGGAAGATATGCGCGGCGATCTCAACGCCAATCGCGGCAATCGCCCCAAGCTGACGATGCTGCCCTTCCTGATCGTCGCGATCTGCCGGACGATCCCCGCTTTCCCGATGATCAACGCGCGCTACGACGACGAGGCGGGCCTGATCACGCGCCACGGCCGCGTCCATCTCGGCATGGCGACGCAGACCGATGCGGGCCTCATGGTCCCGGTGATCCGCGATGCGCAGGACCGCAACGTCTGGCAGCTCGCGAGCGAGATCGGCCGCTTGGCCGAGGCCGCGCGCACCGGCAAGGCGAAGAGCGAGGAACTGAGCGGCTCGACGCTCACCGTCACGTCGCTCGGGCCCTTGGGCGGGATCGCCACCACCCCGGTGATCAACCGGCCGGAGGTCGCGATCATCGGCCCCAACAAGATCGTCGAGCGGCCTATCTTCGTGGGCGACGAGATCGTCCGCGCCAAGCTGATGAACCTGTCGATCAGCTGCGACCACCGCGTCGTCGACGGCTGGGACGCGGCGAGCTTCGTCCAGGCGCTCAAGAAGCTGCTCGAGACCCCCGTCTTGCTCTTCGCCGATTGAGATGACGCCGCGGGGCAAGATCGCGCTGGCGGTCGGGCTGTCGCTCCCGCCGGCAGGGCTGCTCTGGGTCGCGCTTTGCCATGCGCTGCCGCCCATCCAAGGCGATCCAATGGCGTTCGCGCTGGGGTGCAGCGCCGCCGCGCTCCTGCTCACGCTGGCGCTCGGCATCGAGGCGGTGGCGCACGAGCGGCTGTTCCATGCCTCGATCGATCCCCTGGCCGGGGCCGATTCGCGGCGGCTGGAGGTGAACCAGCGCTATCTCCGCAATACGCTCGAGCAGGCGGCTCTGTTCGTCCCCGGGCTGTTCCTGCTCGCGCATCATGCGAGCGACCTGCGCGTCGTCGCCGCCACGGCGATCGTCTGGACCCTGGGCCGCTGGGCGTACTGGATCGGCTATCATGTCGACCCGATGTGGCGCGGGATCGGGGTCTTCTCGATGGGGATCAGCCTGGCCCTGCTCGTCTACGGTGTCGGCGTGTTCGGGCATGCGCTCGCCGGCTGGGCCGGCACCGCGGCGCTGCTCGGTCCGTTCGTGCTGGTCGAGATCTACCTGTTCGTCGCGCTCCGGAGGCCGGCAGCCTGACCGGTCCGGGGCCGGCTCAGCCGCCCGCGAAGATCGACTTGCCGAGCATCTCGCGCACCCTGTCGCGTCCCTCCGTCATGCGTGCCTCGCCGGCGCGTTCGATCCGCTCGGCTTCGCCCGCCAGCTCCATCCGGCGTTTCGACAGCGCGCGGAAGCCTGCCTCGTCGGCGGTGCTGCGGAAGCCGAAATAGCTGTTGCTGTTGAACCAGCTGCGCTTGGCCAGCAGCGCGCACAATTCGGCCGTCGTCTCGGTCATTGCGAGCTGGTTGGCGAGGAGCGGATCGGTCGAATCGTTGCGCGCATTCGCCATCGTGGCGATGCCCTGCTTCGTCTTCGCCGGCAGGTTGGCGGCTTCGAGGGCGTCCGCCAGCGCCTTGGCGCGCTGGCTGCGGGCGGCCGCCTGCGACTTGGCCAGCGACTGCAGCTCCCGGATCGCGGCGCATTGCGCCAGGGCCCGCGGATCCTGCTCGAGCAGATAGGGACTGGTCAGATTGCCGACGCCGAGACGTCCGAACGCCGTCCCGAAGTCGCGCTTGGCCTGCGCGTCCGCGGTAACGGCCTCGACGAACATCCGCGAGAGCGGCCCGCGTGCCGCGGCGCCCGCCGGAGCCTGCGCCGCGCCGCCGGGACCGAACTCGACTTCGGCGAAGCTGCTCGCATCGGCGCGGGCGACCGTCTGGTACTGGCCGTGCGCGATCAGCGCCGCGCCCAGTCCCGCCGCCACGAGCAATGCCAGCGAACCCAGCTTCCAGCCGGTCGCCGAATGGCGCGTGGTCACCGCGAAGCCGATCCCCCACAGCAGCAGCGCGAGGGCCGCGCCCGTGCCCAGCAGCACCGCCAGCGGCTGTTGCGGCGCGATCCGCGGCAGCAGCAGCGCGCCGAGAACCAGCAAGGCGATTCCCGCCAGCGTCGCGAGCACAGGATGATCATACGGCGCCGGGGGCGCCGATTCCTCGAATTCCTCCATGATTTCCCCCCTTTGGCCGCCAAAGCTAGCGGGCTTCGCGGCGGTGACAAGGGTTGCTTGTCGCCGCCCAAGCGCGTCGCCCTTGCCCGATCCGGACCGACAGGCGAAGGGGGCACATGCGCAACTCGTCCCAGCCCGGCGCCGCGGGGCTCGCCTTCGGTGTCGGTTCCTACACGCTCTGGGGCGTCCTGCCGCTCTACATCCATCTGCTGAAGGACGTTCCCGCCCTTCAGGTGCTCGCGCATCGCGTGCTCTGGTCGCTCGGCCTGCTCCTGCTGCTGATCCTCGTGCTGCGCCGCGGGCCCACGATCCTCGCCGCGGCGCGCGGGCGCACCCTGTTGCTGCTCGTCGGCAGCGCGCTGATGATCGGGATCAACTGGATCGTCTATATCTGGGCGGTCCAGAACGGCCATGTGCTCGAAGCCAGCCTCGGCTATTTCATCAACCCGCTCGTCAATGTCGCGCTCGGCTTCGCCTTTCTCGGCGAGCGGCTGCGCCGGTTCCAGGCGGCCGCGATCGCCGTCGCCGCGGCGGGCGTGCTCGTTCTCGCGATCAGCGGCGGCGGCGCACTGTGGCTGTCGCTGCTGCTGGCGCTCAGCTTCGGCTTCTACGGCCTGCTCCGCAAAGTCGCCGCGATCGACGCGCTCGGCGGGCTCACCGTCGAGACCCTGCTGCTCGCGCCGTTCAGCATCGCGCTGCTGCTCCATGCCAGCCAGGCGGGCACCAACGCCTTCGGCCAGTCGACGAATCTCGATTGGCTGCTCGCGCTCGCCGGGGTGGTCACCGCGCTGCCGCTGCTGTTGTTCGCCGCCGCCGCGCGCCGGCTGCCGCTCGCGACCTTGGGGCTGCTGCAATATATCGCGCCTTCGCTGCAATTCGCCGAAGCCGTGCTGATCTTCGGCGAGCCCGTGCGTTCGGTCCATATCGTCACGTTCACGCTGATCTGGGCCGGCTGCGCGCTCTATGCCTTTGACAGCATCCGCGCCGTGCGTGCGTCCGAGGTCGCGCGAACCTGATATTCAACCATATGGTTGACTAATCGAGTGCCGGGGCCAAATTCAACCATATGGTTGAACAACGACTCGACACGACCTTCCACGCGCTCGCCGATCCCACGCGGCGCGGCATGCTCGCCACGCTGGCGCTCGGCGAGAAATCGATCGGCGAGCTGGCCGAGCCTTTCGCGATGACCTTCGCGGGCGCGGCCAAGCATGTGAAGGTGCTCGAAGGCGCCGGGCTCGTCGCGCGGCGCAAGGTCGGCCGCAACCAGCTCTGCCGGCTCAATGCAGGTCCGCTTGCCGAGGCCGACAAGTGGCTGCGCCAGTGGGAGCAATTCTGGACGCTGCGGCTCGACCGGCTCGAGGCGCTGATCGAAGCCGACAAGGAGAGAGACGCATGAAGGTCACGCTGCTCAGCATCATCGTCGACGATCAGGCGAAGGCGCTCGCTTTCTATCGCGACACCCTGGGGTTCGTCCTCAAGGAAGACGTGCTGACCGGCCCTCCCGGCGCGCCGCACTGGATCACGCTCGCGGGCCCCGAGGATCCGGAAGGCGCGCGCATCTCGCTCGAGCCCAATTTCTTCGACTTCGTGAAGGCCTATCAGGCGACGCTGAAGGAGCGGGGCATTCCGCTCACTGCCTTCCAGGTCGACGACATCGCCGCCGAACATGCCCGGCTCTCCGCCGCGGGCGTGGTCTTCAAGGGGCCGCCGAGCGTGGGCGATGCCGCCATGCCGTCAATGGCGACCTTCGACGACACCGTCGGCAACTGGATCATGCTCTACGAGAAGCCCAAGGGATGAGCGGCTCCGTCATCCCCGAGATCAAGCGAGGATTCGCCTTCGATGGCGCTCGCATATTGGAGAATTGAGATGGCCGATTCGATCACCGGCGAGACGCTGCGTTTCGAACGCGACCTCGCCGCCCCCGTCGAGACCGTTTGGCAATATCTGGTCGATCCGGAGCTCCGCGCGCGCTGGTTCATGGGCGGGCCGACCGACCTGCGCGAAGGCGGCACGATCGGCATGACGATGCGCCACGGCAACCTCGCCGACGAACCCGATCCGATGCCCGAACGCTACGCCCCCTATGACGGCAAGGCCTGGTCGGAGAAGATCACGCGGCTCGAGCCGCCGCGGCTGATCGCCTTCAGCTGGTCGGGCGGCGAGGCGGGCGAGGTCACGATCGAGCTCACGCGGATCGGCGACGCGCGCACGCGCCTCGTCCTCACCCATGCGGGCCTGCGCGGCCCCGACGACGCGCGCAATTTCGGCGGCGGCTGGGGCGCGCATCTCGCGGTGCTCGAGCGCCGGCTGGAGGGCAAGCACATCGCCAGTTTCTGGGCGCTGCACGCCCAGGCCGAGGCCGCCGCGGCCAGGGCGCTGGGGCTGGTCTGAGTGGTATCAACATTCAAATCCTCCCCCGCCAGGGGGAGGTGGCGCCGAAGGCGTCGGAGGGGGAGGTAGGCAGTGCACTCTCCAATTGAGCATAGCGCTTCCGCCCCCTCCGTCATGCTTCGCATGCCACCTCCCCCTGGCGGGGGAGGATAGGAAGGCTGAATGTCGACACGCCTTACGGTATCTCGAACAACCCCGCAGCGCCCATGCCGCCGGCGGTGCACATCGAGACGACCACGAAGCGCACCCCGCGCTTGCGCCCCTCGATCAGCGCATGGCCGACGAGCCGCGATCCGGTCATCCCGAACGGGTGCCCGATCGCGATCGCGCCGCCGTTGACGTTGAGCCGCTCGGGATCGATGCCGAGCGTGTCGCGGCAATAGAGGCACTGGCTGGCGAACGCCTCGTTAATCTCCCACAGGCCGATATCCGCGACCGTCAGCCCCGCGCGCGCGAGCAGCTTGGGCACCGCGAAGACCGGGCCGATTCCCATCTCGTCGGGCGCGCAGCCGGCGACCTGGAAGCCGCGATAGATGCCCAGGATCTCCCTGCCCTCGGCCTCGGCCGTTCGGCGGTCCATCAGGATCTGCGCGGCGGCGCCGTCGGAGAGCTGGCTGGCATTGCCCGCAGTGACGTTCCGCCCCTCCTTCACGAAGTCGCCATCCTTCCATACGGCCTGCAGCCCGGCGAGTGCCTCCACGGTCGTGCCCAGCCGGATCCCTTCGTCCTGGGTCACCGTCACCGTCTCGCTGCCGGTGCGATTGCCCTGCTTGTCGTACAGCGCCTTCTCGACCGTGATCGGCACGATCTCCTCGGCGAAGGCGCCCGTGGCGAGCCCCGCGGCGGCGCGCTGCTGGCTCTCCGCCGCGAACGCATCCTGCGCCGCGCGGCTGATCCCGTAGCGCTCGGCGACGATCTCGGCGGTCTCGATCATCGGGATATAGGCCGCCGGCACCCGCTCGATCACCGATCGGTTCACCACGCGCGGTGCGTTCTGCATCGTCAGGCTGATCGATTCCATGCCGCCTGCGAGCGCGACGTCGATCTCGTCGGTCATGATCGAGCGTGCGGCGAGCGCGATCGCGGTCAGCCCCGAGCCGCATTTGCGGTCGAGGCTGAAGGCCGGGACGCTATCCGGGACGCCCGCCGCGAACAGAGCGAGGCGCGCCATGTTGCCGCCCTGCGTCCCCCATTGGTTGCCCATCCCGTAGAAGACGTCGTCGATCCGGCCCGGATCGATCCCGGCGCGCGCGATCGCCGCGTTGATCACATGCGCGGCGAGCACCGGCGCCTCGGTCTGGTTGAACCAGCCGCGCCCGGCCTTGCCCACGCCGGTCCGCGCGGTCGAAACGATGGCAGCCTCTCGCATCCAGCACTCGCTTTTCGAGTTTCGGGTATGGAGTCCGGTGTAGGGCCTGTACCCCTTACCCGCAATGGCCATGACGGAGCGGATTTTGGCGCACAGGGAGGAATGAGGAGGGAGCGATGCGGTGCCATCGAGACCGACGAATGACGCTGCTGTGCGCCAAAAGCCGCCAGCCGCTTCGCGGTCGCCCGGAGACGCACGCTGGACTGCGTCAGCCCGCTTGCACGGGCCACCAGCCCGCGCTGCGCGAGCTTCCTTGCCAGCGCACGTCTCCGGGCGATCCTGGCCGTTGTGGGCAAGGGGTACAGGCCCTAGCGGCGAGTGCTCCGATTGCAAGGCTCAGTCGGTGAAGTTCGGCGCGCGCTTCTGCATGTTGGCCATCACCGCCTCGATCTGATTGGGCGAGCGGAGCAGCGCCGCCTGCTCGGCGCTCTCGGCGAGGAGGATGCCTGCGGCGTCGGCCTCGAGATTGGCGAGCCGCTTGGCCGCGCGGACGGCCTGCGGGTTGCGCCCGGCGATCGCCTGGGCGAGCGCCATCGCCTCGGCATGGGGATCGCCCGCCACGCGCGTCACGAAGCCCAAAGCCTGCGCTTCCTCCGCGCTGAACTCGCGCGCGGTATAGACCAGTTCGCGGAGCGCATCGTCGCGCACATTGCCCCGCCACAAGGCGAAGCCCGCCATGTCGGGGACGATCCCCCATTTCATCTCCATCACCGACAGCCTCGCATCGGGCGCGGCGATCCGCACGTCCGCCCCGCTCGCGATCTGCAGCCCGCCTCCGAAGGCGACGCCGTGCACTACGGCGATCACCGGCACCGGCAGCGTCCGCCAGCCCCAGGCGACCTGCTGGAAGTCGTTGACGAGCCCGTGCGTGCGTGCCGCGAGGTCGATTCCCGATCCGGCGCCCGCCATGCTCGCCATGTCGAGCCCGGCGCAGAAACCGCGCCCCTCGCCCGAGAGTATCACCGCGCGCAGCCCCGGCATCGCCTCCAATTGCGCGATCGCGTCGATCAGCGCGGCGAACATCGCCGGATCGAGCGCGTTGAGCTTGTCCGGCCGCGCGAGCCGGACCTGGGCGACATGCGCCTCGACGTGGATGGTGACGCGCTGCTCGGTCATTGCGGCTCCTCTCTCTGCTGCGCACGCTACGCCAATCCGCACGCGCGGTCAGCCCGGCGCGACGAGCCGGTATCCGCGTCCCTTGTCGGTCACCAGCATCGGCGCCGCGAACCCGCGGTCGAGCTTGGCGCGCAGCCGCGAGACATGGACCTCGACGACATTGGTGCCCGGATCGAAGCGCAGTCCCCAGACGGCGGCGAGCAGCTCGTCGCGCCCGACGCAGCGTCCCGCGGAGTGCGCGAGGTGGAGCAGCAGCGCATATTCGCGCGGCAGCAGCGCGATCGCTCGGCCGTCGCGTTCCACGCGCCGTTCGACCGGATCGATCCGCAGACCGCCCAGTGCGATCGTCAGCGGGCGCGCGCGCAGCCGCGCCGCGAGCCGCGCGACGATCTCGCCGGGGCAGGCGGGAAGCGCCACCGCGTCGTCGGCCCCCGCATCAAGCGCGCCTTCGATGCTCACGCCGCACTCGCTGGAGATCGCCAGCATCAGCGCGCCGCGCCAGCCCTGCGCGCGCACCATCTCCACGCAGCTCGCAGGATCGCGGCCGTCGAGCCCGATGATCGCCGCCTGCGCCCCGCTATGGCCCAGGGCGCCCGGCGCGATCGGCACCAGGCACAGCCCGCGCGCGCCCGCAGCCTGGTGGAGCTCGGGGATGTCGAGTGCGCATGCGATGATTGCGGCCACCGGTGCAGCCTAGCGCGCGATCGCGCTGCTTCGGACCAGACTGCCTCCGTTACGGATCAGCTCGCGCGGCCAGCCGCAGCCGCGCGTGGCCCGCCAGATAGGCGCTGGGCGAAGCAGCGGCCCGCTCGAGCTGCACTGTGGCGTCTTCGGGGATCGCCGAGGCGAGCGCGTCGAGCGCGGTCACGCGCATCCGGTCGCAGGGATGATGCCGGAGAAACGCCGCCGCGAGGTCCTGGCCGTTGGCGACATGCACCGCGACCGCGAGCAGGGCCTCCGCCGCGGTGCAGGTGAGTCCCTGCGCGATAGTGCCGCGGCGGATGTCGAAGCGAAATTGGTCGAGCCAGGGCTGGCTCGGATCGGCGCCGAGGATGTTGAGCGAGACCGAGAAATCGTCGGGGGGCAATTGGACGTGAATGTCGCGGCGCATCCGGTAGAGCATCAGCTTGCCCTGTTCGAGCCGCGAGCGCTCGACGAAGCGCAGCCGGGCGTCCTCCCCCGGTACCCCTGCGATCGCGCCGACCTCATATTCGAAATAATCGCTCCAATAGCCCGGTCCCAGATAACCATAAGTCAAGAAAGGGAAATTATGATCGTGCGGCAGGTCGTAGAAAAAGGCGTCCGTGCCGCTGGCGCGCACCACCGGATCGGCGCGCGCCGGCCAGAAATTGGCGCGGAGCACGGTGCGCCCATTGGGCGGATGGAGCAGGAAGACCTGCGCGCCATAGCCGTTGCCGCGATGTTGGGCCTCGCACCGCCCCTTGAGCTCGCCGATCGCCAGCTCGGCGAGGAAATCGCGATTGCGCCCCAGCCGCGCGAGCAGGGGGCCCAGCGCCGCGAATTCCTCCTCGTCGCGTGCGTCGAAGCGCGTGGCGTCGAGCGCCTCGACCAGTTCGCCGAGCTCGATCGCGTCGCCCGTGCCGGGCTCGATCAGGCGGGGCATCGCGCTTCCGCCAGGCGCCGTTCGACGATCGGGAGCATGCGCGACGCCGCTTCCCGCACCTCGGCTTCGAGGTCGCCGCGCGCCATCTCCGCCAGCCGTGGCGCCGCCGCCGCGGCATCGAGCGCCAGCCATTCGCGCATCGCCGCCCAGCGCAGGTGAAAGCCCGGTGCGTGCGTCGCCTCGGCGAAGCATCCGCCCGCATCCGTCCGCCCGGCCGCGCGCAGGAAACGCAGCAGCATCTCGGTGCGCGACGGCCGATCGTCGGCATCGGCGACGCGGACCAGCGCCCCCCCGGCGATGGAATATTCGCGCATCAGCGGCATCGCCCCTGCGCGGATCGTCGCTACGATCGTCACCACGTCGCTCTCGGCATCCGAGACCAATTGCGCCTGCGTCCGGCCGTCGATGCGATGCACCCCGCCGTCCCGCAGCGCGATCGGCGCCATCGGCGTGCAGCGCGGCGCGTGCGCTGCGCCGCCGAGCCCCGGCGCCTCCGTCCGCCAGCGCCTGAGCCGCGCGCCGCCCGCCTTGACCGTGCGCGTCACGGCGATCCTGCCGGTGAAGACGATCGTCGCCGGCGGCCGGACCGTTAGGGCCGCGGCATTGGTGACGCTCGCCGCAATCGACGCGGCGGGGCAGTCGAACAACACCGCACCGGTCCGCAGCGCATCGCGATGCACCTTGAACGGCGGCTCGAACAGCGGATCCGCGGCCAACGCCTCGACCAGCGGCGCGAGCATCGCCTCCGCCCATCCCGGGTCCGCCAGCAGCCGCTCCGCAGCATCGGCAGCGCGCTCGGGAGCGTCCTCGCAATCAGCGAAGGCGGAGCGCGCGGCCTGGAACGCCGCTCCCGCGCACCATCGGTCGATCGCGACACGCCCCGGCCCCCGCGCCGCCACGATCGCCGCGCGCACCGCCTCGGTCACGTCGTTCATCCGCGCTCAGCCGCCCGGCGCGATCTCGTAGATCAGCGCGGCGATCCCGACGAGCATCTCGAAAAGATCGTCCGCGCTCAACACCTCGGCCGCGCGCATCGCACCGTGCATCGCCACCTGCGTTCCCAGCTCGACGATCTCGCCGGGATCGATCTGCAACAGTCCCATATTCCCTTCCCCCCCGGAAAGTACCCGAGAGAGAGGCTAGATCGCGATGGCGCGACCATGCACGTTACAACCGTGTAATGTGAGGAGGGCCGCCGGTTTGCGCGCCCCATCGCCGCGCGCTAGGGCAAGGCGATGAGCGACAGCGAGACGCCCCCGGGGCGCGCCTTCGATCCCCGAAAGCTGTTCGGCGGCCGCTTCGGCGGGCATGGCGGAAGGCTGGGGATCGTCTATCACGATCATGGCGAGGACTGGGCCGAGCTGGCGCTCCCCTATCATCCCGACCTGGTCGGCGACGAGGCCTCGGGCATCATCGCCTCGGGGCCGATCCTCGCTTTGATGGACATGGCGACCAGCGTCGGCGTCTGGCTCAAGCTCGATGGGTTCAAGGGGCACGCCACGCTCGACCTGCGCATCGATTATCTGCGCCCGGCGCGGCCCGGCCACACCGTGATCGGCCGCGGCGAATGCTATCGCATCACCCGCTCGATCGCGTTCGTGCGCGGCCAGGCGCATGACGGCGATCCGGACGATCCGCTCGCGCACGTCGCCGGGACGTTCATGGCGGTGGAGGGCTATTGGTGATCCCCTATGCCCAGTTGCTCGGGCTCGAGGTGGAGCCGGGCGAGACCGCGCCGACGCTCGTGATGCCCTTCGCGATCGATGTGGTCGGCCGCCCCGGCTTCCTCCACGGCGGCGCGATCGGAGGGCTTCTCGAAATGGCCGCGGTCGGCGCGCTCAAACAGGCGCTCGCCGCCGAGGGCGCGGTGCGGGTCAAGCCGATCAACCTCACCGTCGACTACATGCGCGGTGGCCGCGACAAGCCCACCCGCGCCCGCGGCACCGTCACGCGGCTCGGCACCCGCGTCGCCAATGTCGAGGCGGTGGCGTGGCAGGACGAGCCCGATCGCCCCATCGCCGCGGCAAGGATGAACTATCTGATCGTTCGCTAGCCCGGCGTCAGCCGGAGCAGGCGGCCGTTGCTCGAATCCTCGAGCACCCAGATCGCGCCGTCGGGGCCCTGCTCGACTTCGCGGATACGCTGGCCGAGCGGGATGCGCTGCACCTCGGCGGCGCTGGTCGGGGTGAAGCGCACGCGCACCAGCCCCTGGCTCACCAGCCCCGCGATGATCGCATCGCCCTGCCATGCGCCGAACAGGCTGCCCGAATAGAGGATCATGCCCCCCGGTGCGATCACCGGGGTCCACCAGGCGAGCGGCGCGATATAGCCGTCCCCCGGCGCATGGTCGGGGATGTTGCTTCCGTCATAATCCTGCCCGTTCGAGGCGTTGGGCCAGCCGTAATTGCCGCCGCGCGCGATCAGGTTGAACTCGTCGCCCCCGGCGGGCCCCATCTCGTTCTCCCACAGCAGTCCGGCGGAATCGAAGAACAGGCCATAGGGATTGCGGTGGCCGTAGGACCAGATCTCCGGGCGCGCGCCGGCGGTGCCGACGAATGGATTGTCGCCCGGGACGCTGCCGTCGGCGTTGAGGCGGACGATCTTGCCGAGCGTCTTGGTCAGGTCCTGCGCGGGCGATCCCTGCTGGCGTTCGCCCGCGGTGACAAAGAGGTGCCCCGACGGCCCGAACGCCATCCGCCCGCCGAAATGCCCGGTGCCGCCCACCTTGGGCATCTGTTGCCAGATCATCGCGGTGCCGGTCAGCCGCGGGCCGGCATTGTCCTCGACCAAAGTGCCGCGCGCCACCGCGAGGCCGGCGCCCCCGCTGCCCGCCTCGGCATAGCTCAGATAGACGAGCCGGTTGGTCGCGAAGTCGGGATGCAGCGCCACGTCGAGCAGTCCGCCCTGTCCGCCGGCCGAGACCGCGGGAACGCCGCCGAGCGCGGCGGACTTGGCTCCCGCCTGCGTGACGATGCGTAGCGCGCCGCCCTTCTCGGTCACCAAGGCGCGCCCGTCGGGGAGGAAAACCATCGCCCAGGGCAAGGCGAAGGTCGCCACCGCGGTCGATTGCACCGACGCGATCGGCGTCGGCGTAGGCGTGGGGGATGGCGCAGGAGTCGGCGAGGCGCTGGGCGAAGGCGTGGGTGTCGGCGTGACCATGCCGCCGCCGCCACCGCCACTGCACGCCGAAAGCGTGGCCAGCGCCGCGCCCGCCAGCAACAGGGTAAATCGCATCAAAGGCTCCTCCCGCCGGCGGAAATCCTCAGCCGGCAGGGGTCAAACGCAGCAGCCGCCCCTGGGAGCCATCGTCGCCGTCCTCGAGCACGAATATCGCGCCGTCGGGCCCTTCCTCGACCTCGCGGATGCGCGCGCCCATCGGCCATTGGTCGCCCTTCCTGGCGTCGGTGCCGTTCACGTCGACGCGCACCAGCGACTGGCTCGAAAGACCGCCGATGAACAAGTCCCCTTTCCATTGTGGGAACATCCTGCCCGAATAGACGATCAGCCCGCCGGGGCTGATCACCGGGTTCCACATCACCTTGTACTTCTCGAACTCGGGCCGTGTGTCGTGATCGGGGATCGGGCGGCCGTCATAATGATCGCCGTCGGAGACGATCGGATAGCCGTAATTCTTGGCCGGCAGGATCAGGTTCACTTCGTCGCCGCCCTTCGGCCCCATCTCCTGCTCCCAGAGATTGCCCGCCGAATCGAAGGCGATGCCGAGCAGGTTGCGGTGCCCGTAGGACCAGGCCGCCGGGTGGAAGCCCTGCGTCGCGAGCGGATTGCCCGGCGCGGGCTTGCCGTCGGGGGTCAGCCGCAGCACCTTGCCGAGCGTCGCCTTGGGATCCTGCGCAGGATCGAACTTCTGGCGCTCGCCATTGGTGAAGAACAGGTACTTGCCGTCGGGCGAGAAGGCGATGCGTCCCGAATAATGGCCGTTGCCCGAGACGAACGGCGTCGCGCGGAACAGCTCGGTGACGCCGGTCAATTCCGGTTCCCTTTCCCTCCAACACTCATTGTTTGTCGAGCAGACGTCGTTGCCATCATGCAACTGCCCGCGCACCAGCACGACGCCCTTTCCGCCCTCGTCCGCGGTCGAATAGCTCAGATAGACGTGCCGGCTTTGGGCGAAGTCGGGCGCGAGCACGACGTCCATCAGCCCGCCCTGGCCGGCCGAATCGACCGGAAAGGTCGCGACCGTCTGGCGTTGCTTCCCGTCCGCCGAGACGTGGAGCAACCTGCCCAGCTTCTCGGTGACGAGCATCGATCCGTCGGGCAGGAAGGTCATCGCCCAAGGCGATTCGAAATCGGCGACGGGCGTCACCTTGAATGGAAGCCCCGCCGCCGGCGTGGGCGTGTCCTGCGCCACCGCGCCTGACTGCGAATTGCACGCGGCGAGCAGCGCCGCCGCCGGAAGGATCATGCGGAGCTTGCGCATCGGTTCCACCTTGAAGTCGTTGATCGCCCGAACGCACATCCCCCAGTTGCGCGCCGCCGTCCAGACCCGCCCGCGCTCATTCCGGCTGCGTATCAAAAAATTGCGTAAAAACCCCAAGTTGCGCAATTTTGTTCCATGCGCCATTGAGCAGCCAATAGAGAGCTTGGGGCGGATCTAGGTGATCGGACGGTATTTTCTGGGCGCGGTCCTGTGTGCGCTCGTGCAGATGGTCCCCGCGGCGGCGCAGCCCGCGGCGCGCCCCGCGGCCGACTATTTCGCGCAGGCCGCGATCGAGGATGCGACGCTTTCGCCCGACGGCCGGCGCGTCGCGGCGCGCGCGCTGATCCAGGGCCGGCCGCGCCTCGCGCTTTTCGACATGTCCGGTGCCGCGCCATCGGTACGCCCGATCGCGCTGCCCGAGTCCGAGCGGCTCGAATGGCATCGCTGGCTCGGTCCCGACCACCTGCTCGTCAGCCTGCTCCGCGAGGGGCCGGACGCCGCCAGCCGACTCGTCCGGGTCGATCTCACGACGGGCGCGCTGGTCCAACTCGGTGCGCCGCGTCCGGACGCGGGGGACGAAGTGCTCCATGTCTCGCCCGACGGCGCGTTCCTGCTGCTCGTCTCGGCGGTTCCGGGGCGGCCTACGCCCGGCGTCTATCGCGTGAACCTCGCCACCGGCGCCACCACGCTCGAAGTCATGCCCCAGGACCATGTCTGGGACTGGTACGCCGATTCGGCCGGTGTGATCCGCGCCGGCATGGCGCAGGACGGCAAGCGCTCCTGGCTGCTCTATCGCAAAAACGAGCATGACCGCTTCAGCCGCTCGACGCGCGGCGCGGGGGACACCCGCTCGGGAATCGAGCGCTTCGTGCCGATCCGCGGCACGGATCGCGGCTATGCGCTGGCCCAGACCCCGGGCGGCCGGGTCGGGCTCTATGCCTATGATTTCGCCGAGGGGCGGCTCGGCGCCCTGCTCTATGAGGATGCGCAGGTCGATCTCGAAGGCTTCCAGACCGATCCCGATGGCCGCCTGCTCGGCGTCGACACCTCCGCCGATCGCCCCGCGACGCGCTGGTTCACTCCCGAGACCGCGCAGCGCCAGGCGCAGATCGACGCGGCGCTGCCCGGGCGCGCCAATCGCGTGATGGGCGCGAGCGCGGACCGCGCCCGCATCCTGGTGTTCAGCGAATCGGCGGGCGATCCGGGCGCCTTCTATCTCTTCGCCGAAGGCCGCGCGGTCCTGGTCGGCGCGGTCAGCCCGACGCTCGCCGGCAAGCCCGCGGAGATGCGCGCGATCCGCTACCGTGCCCGGGACGGGCTCGAGATCACCGGCTACCTCACTTTGCCCGCCGGCCGCCCCGCGCATGGGCTGCCGCTGATCGTCATGCCGCATGGCGGGCCGTTCGCGCGCGACAGCTGGGGCTATGATCCCTGGGTCCAGTATCTCGCCGATCGCGGCTATGCCGTGCTCCAGCCCAATTATCGCGGCTCGACCGGCTTCGGCCGCGCCTTCGTCGCCAAGGGCGACGGCCAGTGGGGCCGCGGCATGCAGGACGATCTCGACGACGGCGTCGACTGGCTCGCCGGCCAGGGCGTCGCCGATCCGAATCGCGTCTGCATCATGGGCGCCTCTTATGGCGGCTATGCGGCGATGCGCGCCGCGACGAGCGACGCCTCGCGCTATCGCTGCGCGGTGAGCTTCGCCGGCATCTCCGACGTCGGCGCGCAGCTCGCCTTCGACCACAAGACCTTCGAAGAGCGCGCCTATCGCGCGTGGAAGGCGCGCATCCAGGGCGACGCGCCCTCGCTCGACCTGCTTTCGCCCATCGCCCGCGCCGCGGCGCTCCGCATCCCCCTGCTGATCGCGCACGGCACCGCCGACGACACCGTCCCGCCCGATCAGTCGGTGCGCCTCCACGAGACGCTGACCCGCCTAGGGCGCGCGCACGATTATGTCGCCTATCAGGGCCAGGGGCACACGCTCGAGGGTCCGGCCGACAATGCCGACTTCCTCGAACGGGTCGGCCGATTCCTCGCGGCGCACAACCCCGCCTAGCCCCACTTGCTTGCACGACAGCGAGCGCGTATATCGCTCCTGCTTTCTCGACATCGTCAAACATGCCGAGGTCGGGGCCCAGCAGGGCTCCGGCGCTGAAGCTGCTTATCTGATGCCGGAGACCCGATGGCGGACATCGCCGCACTGACCAGCCTGATCGAACCCGAAGCCAAGGCGCTCGGGCTCGCGCTCGTGCGCGTCAAGATGTTCGGCGGCCAGTCCGATCCGACGCTCCAGGTGATGGCCGAGCGCCCCGACACGCGCCAGCTGACGATCGACGATTGCGCCGATCTCTCGCGCCGCATCTCGGACCGGCTCGACGAACTCGAAGCCGCCGGTCGCGATCCGATCGACCACGCATACCGGCTCGAGGTCAGCTCGCCCGGCATCGATCGCCCGCTCACCCGCCTCCAGGATTTCGAGGACTGGAAGAGCCACGAGGCCCGCATCAATCTGAGCGAGCCGACCGAGGATGGCCGCAAGCAGCTGACCGGCATATTGCTCGGCGTGGACGGCGAGCAGGTCAGCATCGACGTCAACAAGTACAAGCAGGTCACGGTGCCGTTCGCCAAGATAGCGGACGCCAAGCTGCTGATGACCGACGCACTCATCGCCGCAACCGCGCCGCTCTCCACTGAGGGCGCAGAAGAATTCGAAGCAGAGGAACAAGACTGATGGCCACTGCCATTTCCGCCAATCGGGCCGAGCTGATCGCGATCGCCGATTCGGTCGCGCGCGAGAAGCTGATCGACAAGGCGATCGTGATCGAGGCGATGGAGGACGCGATCCAGCGCGCCGCCAAGAACCGCTATGGCAGCGAGAACGACATCCGCGCCAAGCTCGATCCGCAGACCGGCGATCTTCGCCTGTGGCGCGTCGTCGAAGTGGTCGAGGCGGTCGACGATTATTTCAAGCAGGTCGACCTCAAGGGCGCGCAGAAGCTCCAGAGGGACGCCAAGATCGGCGACTTCATCGTCGATCCTTTGCCCCCGATCGAATTCGGCCGCATCCAGGCCCAGGCCTCGAAGCAGATCATCTTCCAGAAGGTCCGCGACGCCGAGCGCGAGCGCCAGTTCGAGGAATTCAAGGACCGCATGGGTGAGATCATCACCGGCGTGGTCAAGCGGGTCGAGTTCGGCCATGTCGTGGTCGACCTGGGCCGCGCCGAGGGCGTGATCCGCCGCGACGCGCAGATTCCGCGCGAGGTCGTCCGCGTCGGCGATCGCGTCCGCTCGATCATCCTCAACGTCCGCCGCGAGAATCGCGGTCCGCAGATCTTCCTCAGCCGCGCGCACCCCGACTTCATGAAGAAGCTGTTCGCGCAGGAAGTCCCCGAGATCTACGACGGCATCATCGAGATCAAGGCAGCCGCCCGCGATCCGGGCTCGCGCGCCAAGATCGGCGTGATCAGCCACGATTCGTCGATCGACCCGGTCGGCGCCTGCGTCGGCATGAAGGGCAGCCGCGTCCAGGCGGTCGTCCAGGAGATGCAGGGCGAGAAGATCGACATCATCCCCTGGTCGCCCGACACCGCGACCTTCGTGGTCAACGCGCTCCAGCCGGCCAATGTCAGCCGCGTCGTGATCGACGAAGAGGACGACCGCATCGAAGTCGTCGTCCCCGACGACCAGCTCAGCCTCGCCATCGGCCGTCGCGGCCAGAATGTCCGCCTCGCCTCGCAGCTCACCGGCAAGGCGATCGACATCCTCACCGAGGCCGACGCCTCCGAGAAGCGCCAGCGCGAGTTCGTCCAGAATAGCGAGCTGTTCCAGAACGAGCTCGACGTCGACGAGACGCTCGCGCAGCTGCTCGTCGCCGAAGGCTTCGGCAGCCTCGAGGAGGTCGCCTATGTCGAGCTCGACGAGATTGCGAGCATCGAGGGCTTCGACGAGGAGCTCGGCCAGGAGCTGCAGAGCCGCGCGCAGGAAGCGCTCGAGCGCCGCGAGGAAGCCAACCGCGCCGAGCGCCGCGCGCTGGGCGTCGAGGACGATCTCGCGACCATGCCCTATCTGACCGAGGCGATGCTGGTCACGCTCGGCAAGGCGGGCATCAAGACGCTCGACGACCTCGCCGATCTCGCCACCGACGAGCTCGTCCAGAAGAAGCGCCAGGAGCCGCGCCGCCGCGCCGAGAATGCGCGTTCGTCGGAGCGCGCCGAGGACAAGGGCGGCGTGCTTGCCGAGTACGGCCTCAGCGACGAGCAGGGCAACGAGATCATCATGGCCGCCCGCGCGCACTGGTTCGCGGACGAGGAGCCGGCTCCGGCCGGTGCGGAGGACGCTGTTGCGGACTCCGGGCAATGATACCGCTGGCGTAAGCGCTGGGCTCTTCTTCAGCCCCTCCCCTTCAGGGGAGAGGTTGGGGTGGGGCAGTGCGGCAGGCGAAGGTCTCGGTGAGACACCTGCCCCACCCCCAACCCCTCCCCTGAAGGGGAGGGGCTTATGAGTCATGACCCCATCCGCACCTGCATCCTCGCGCGCGAGGAATCGCCGCGCGACGGGCTGATCCGGCTCGTGCTCTCGCCCGACGGCGAGGTGCTGCCCGATATCCGCGCCAAGGCCCCCGGCCGGGGCGCATGGATCGGCGTGGACCGCGCCGAACTCGAGGCCGCGCAGGCCAAGGGCAAATTGCGCGGCGCGCTCGCGCGGGCGTTCAGGACCCAGGACATCCGCATCCCCGAGGATCTCGGCGAACGAATCGCGAGCCAGCTCCAGCGGGGCGCGCTCGATCGGCTCGGGCTCGAGGCCAAGGCGGGGCACGTCACCACCGGCGGCGAGAAGCTCGACAAGGCCGCGCGCTCGGGCAAGCTCCATCTGCTCCTCCACGCGTCGGACGCGGGTGAGGACGGCGCCGGCAAGCTCGCCCAGGCATGGCGCGTCGGATCGGATATGGAAGGCAGCGGGCGCAAGGGGTTAACATTGCCCGTCCCGCGCACCATATTGTCCTTGGCGCTGGGCCGCGAAAATGTGGTACATGCCGGCCTTACCGACGCCAAAGCGGCCAAGCGGGTGAGCGACGCGCTCGACCGGTGGCTGCACTTTATCGGACCCGACCCCGTTCCCCGCCCTTGCGAAACCGGCTCGCAGGGCGCATCGGCGTTCCCGCCGAGCGGGTCGCAGAATACGACGAACTCGACTGAAGGACTTTGAGCACGCGCATGAGCGATACTGAAAACGAAAAGCCGAAACTGGGCATGCGCGCGCCGCTGGGGCTGAAGCGCACGGTCGAGACGGGCAAGGTGAAGCAGAGCTTCAGCCATGGCCGTTCGAACACCGTGGTGGTCGAGGTCAAGCGCCGCCGCGTCCTCGGTCCGCACGGCGCGCCGCAGGAAGAGACGACGGCGCCAGCGCCCGAGCCCGTCGTCGCGGCGCCAGCGCCGCAGGCGCCGCGCCCGGCCGCGCCCGCGCCGCGCCCCGCGGTCTCGAACGAGACGGCGCAGGAGCGTCAGGCCCGCCTGCTGCGCGAAGCCGACGAGCAGCGCATGAACGCGCTCGAGGAAGCGCGCCGCCGCGAGGAGCGCGAGCGCGCCGAGGCTGCCGAGGCCGAGGCCCGCCGTGCCGAGGAGCGTGCGCGCGCCGAGGCCGAAGCCGCCAATACGCCCAAGGTCGAGGCCAAGCCCGAGCCCGAGCCTGAGCCCGCCGCGGCACCCGAAACGGTGCCCCAGGCTGCTCCGGCGCCGGCGCCGGCTCCCACGCCGGCACCGCCCCCGCAGCCGGTCGGCATCCAGCTCGATCCGAGCCGCCCCGCGCCGCGCCTGTTCACGCCGGTGCAGCGTCCCGAAATCCCCAAGCCGCAGCCCAAGCCCGAGCCGCAGCCGCAGGAGCGCCCCGCAGCCGCCGCATCGGCGCCCGCGGCGTCGACCGCCGCGCCTCGCTCGGCCCCTTCGGGCGGCGCCGGCCTGGCGCCGCGGCGCCCCGCCGAGCCCGCGCGTCCGCAGCAGCGCGATCGCAAGGCCGACGATCGCCGCCAGTCGGGCAAGCTCACCGTCAATCGTGCGCTCGGCGACAATGACGGCGCCCGCGCCCGTTCGCTCGCCGCGCTCAAGCGTGCCCGCGAGAAGGAGCATCGCCGTTCCTATGGCGGCGCGCGTGAGCCGCAGGCCAAGCAGGTCCGCGACGTCGTGGTGCCCGAGGCGATCACCGTCCAGGAGCTCGCCAACCGTATGGCCGAGAAGGGCAGTGACCTGGTGAAGGCGCTGTTCAAGATGGGCATGCCGGTCACGATCAACCAGACGATCGACCAGGATACCGCCGAGCTGCTCGTCACCGAATTCGGCCACAACATCCAGCGCGTCAGCGAGAGCGACGTCGATCTGGTCGAGACCGAGGCCGATGCGCTCGAGACGCTCCAGCCGCGTCCGCCGGTGGTCACGATCATGGGCCATGTCGATCACGGCAAGACCTCGCTGCTCGACGCGCTGCGCGGCACCGACGTGGTCAAGGGCGAGGCCGGCGGCATCACCCAGCATATCGGCGCCTATCAGGTCACGCTGAAGGACAAGTCGAAGGTCACCTTCCTCGACACGCCGGGCCACGAGGCCTTCACCGAGATGCGTGCGCGCGGCGCCAACGTCACCGACATCGTCGTGCTGGTGGTGGCCGCGAATGACGGGCTGATGCCGCAGACGATCGAGGCGATCAACCACACCAAGGCCGCTGGCGTCCCGATGATCGTGGCGATCAACAAGATCGACCTGGATTCGGCGAACCCGCAGCGCGTGCGCGAGCGTCTGCTCGAGCATGAGGTGATGGTCGAGCAGATGGGCGGCGAGACGCAGGACGTCGAAGTCTCCGCACTCAAGAAGATCGGCCTCGACGAACTGATCGAGAAGATCCAGCTCCAGGCCGAATTGCTCGACCTGAAGGCCAATCCCGATCGCGCCGCCGAAGGCACGGTGATCGAGGCCAAGCTCGACAAGGGCCGCGGCCCGGTCGCGACGATTCTCGTCGGCCGCGGCACGCTCAAGGTCGGCGACGTCTTCGTCGTGGGCAGCGAGAGCGGCAAGGTCCGTGCGCTGATCGACGACAAGGGCCGCCAGATCAAGGAAGCCGGGCCGTCGATGCCGGTCGAGGTGCTCGGCCTGTCGGGCGTGCCGATGTCGGGCGATCCGCTCCAGGTCGTCGAGAACGAGGCACGCGCGCGCGAAGTCGCCGAATATCGCCAGGGCGTGGCGCTGCAGAAGCGCACCACCCAGGCGCCGGCCAGCCTCGAGAGCATGTTCTCGGCGCTGCGCGACAAGCAGGCGATCGAATATCCGGTGGTGGTCAAGGCCGACACCCAGGGCTCGGTCGAGGCGATCGTGGGCTCGCTCAACAAGATCTCGACCGACGACATCAAGGTGCGCATCCTGCACTCGGGCGTCGGCGCGATCACCGAGAGCGACGTCAATGTCGGCGCGGCCTCGGGCGCCCCGATCATCGGCTTCAACGTCCGCGCCAACGCCAAGGCGCGCGAGATCGCCGAACGGCAGAAGGTCGCGCTGAAATATTACGACGTGATCTACGACCTCACCGACGAGATCCGTGCCGGCATGGCGGGCGAGCTCGGGCCGGAGGCGTTCGAGACCGTCGTCGGCCGCGCCGAGATCAAGGAAGTGTTCAGCGCGGGCAAGCACGGCAAGGCGGCGGGTCTGCTCGTCACCGACGGCGTCATCCGCAAGGCGCTCAAGGCGCGCATCACCCGCGACGATGTCATCATCTACACGGGCGAGATCGCGTCGCTGCGGCGCTTCAAGGACGACGTCGCCGAAGTGCGCGCGGGCCTCGAATGCGGTGTCACGTTCAGCCAGAACTTCACCGACATCAAGGCGGGCGACTATCTCGAGACCTTCGAAGTCGAGATGCGCGAACGGACGTTGTAAAAGTCTCCCTCTCCCCTTGTGGGAGAGGGAAGGGGCCCGCGCCGAAGGCGTGGGAAGGGTGAGGGGGACCTAACCTACTCAGCCATTCCCCCTCACCCTTCCGCCGACTTTCGTCGGCTCCCTCCCTCTCCCACAAGGGGAGAGGGAGCTTGAGGCGGAAACCGATGGACTCGATCTTCGACGATTTCCCCGTCCCCTCCTCGGCCAGGCTGCTCGGCTGGGAAGTGCGGGCGGTGGACGTCGCCGCGCAGACGATCGAGATCGGCTTCACCGCCGATGATCGCTTCCTCAACCCCGCGGGGACGGTGCAGGGCGGCTTCCTCGCCGCGATGCTCGACGACACCCAGGGCCCGGCATTGTTCTCGGCGACCCGGGGCGCGGCCTATGCGCCGACGATCGACTTCCATGTCGTCTGCCTAAAGCCGGCCCTGCCGGGGCGGTTCGTCGGCAAGGGGCGGGTAGTGAGCCTCGGCAAGACCATCGCGGTCACCGAGGCCGAATTGTTCGACGAAGGCGGCATATTGGTCGCCCGCGGCACCTTCACGGGCCGCGTCATGGAAGGCGCGATGGCGCGCCGGGATACAGCATGAAGCACAACCAGACCGAAGACCGTTCCGTCCGCACCCTCCGCGTCGGCGAGCAGGTGCGTCACATCCTCTCGGAGATCCTCCAGCGCGGCGACGTCCATGACGAGACGCTCGCCAGCCACATGGTCTCGATCACCGAGGTGCGCATGTCGCCCGACCTGCGCCACGCCACTGTCTTCGTGAAGCCGCTGCTCGGCAAGGACGAGGAGGTGGTGCTCAAGGCGCTGCGCACCAACACCGCCTATCTCCAGCGCGAGGTCGCCCACCGGGTGAAGATGAAATACGCCGCCAGGCTCAAGTTCCTCGCCGACGAGAGCTTCGACGAGGGCAGCCATATCGACGCGCTGCTGCGCGATCCCAAGGTGGCGCGCGATCTGGGCGAGGAAGATTGACAGGCCGCACGGTAAGACCCATCTTACCGACATGAACGCCGAAACCACGCTCTCGGCCAAGGGCCAGGTCGTCATCCCCAAGGATGTGCGCGACGCAATGGGCCTGAAGCCCGGCGAGAAGCTGCGCGTGCATCGTGTCGGCCGGCGGATCATCCTCGAAGCGCCGGAGGAACCCCGCGCGCGCATCAGCTTCGAAGAATTCCGGCGCCGCGTGCCCAAATATGCCGGCTCTCCGCTCGCGATCGAGGACATGATGGTCGATTTCGATGCGCTCTGGCCCGATCAGGGATGATCGCCGTCGACACGAACATCGTCCTGCGTCTGATCCTCGGTGACGATGAAAGCCAGCTTGGCGCCGTGCGGAAACTGATGGCGGACGATAGCCTGTTCGTGTCGTTGACGGTGCTGCTCGAAACCGGCTGGGTTCTCGAAAGCCGGTGCCGCATGCCGCGCCCCGCAGTCGCCGACGCGCTCATTGCCCTGACTCTGCTGGAGGGCATTCAAGTGCCGCGCTCCGAGACCGTGCTGCGGTTACTCGAGCGCTACCGCGCAGGCGCTGATCTGGCGGACATGATCCACCTCGCTTCCGCCGCAAAGCTCGAAGCATTCGCCACCTTCGATCGGCGGCTCCACCGTGACGCTGACGGCGCATCCCTTTTGAAGATCGAGACCCCTGCCTGATGGCGAAGCTCTATTTCTATTATGCCTCGATGAACGCGGGCAAATCGACGACCTTGCTCCAGGCCGATTTCAACTATCGCGAGCGCGGCATGCGCACCCTGCTGTTCACTGCGGGCGTGCACGATCGCGGCGGCCGGGGCGTGATCGATTCGCGGCTCGGGATCAGCGCCAGCGCGATACCCTTCGATACCGGCACCGATCTCCAGCAGATCGCCGAGGATGCGCATTTCGAGGCGCCGCTCGCCTGCGTGCTCGTCGACGAGGCGCAGTTCCTCTCCATGGCGCAGGTCCGCCAGCTCGCCGCGCTCTGCGACGAGGACGACATCCCCGTGCTCGCCTATGGCCTGCGCACCGATTTCCAGGGCAAGTTGTTCGAGGGCTCGGCCGCCTTGCTCGCGCTCGCCGACTCGCTCGTCGAGATCAAGTCGGTCTGCGAATGCGGCCGCAAGGCGACGATGAACCTGCGCGTCGACGATACCGGCCGCGCGGTCCGCGAAGGCGAACAGAAGCAGATCGGCGGCAATGAGCGCTACATCGCTCTATGCCGACGGCACTTTATGCAGCGTACGGCGTTACCGGCGGAGCTGTCCTCCACAGAATGAGGACTTGATCATGTCCAGAACCTTCTCCGTCCCGCTTCTCGCGGCGTCGCTCCTGACCGCCTGCACCACCACCGGGGACACGCCGCCCGCCGGCGCGCAGGTATCGATCCCGTTCGTGACCGGGGGGCAGATCCGCACCTTCGCCCCCGATCGCGACGGCAGCGGCGTCTTCATCCAGAATGCCCGGCGCGACTGGTTCCATGTCCGCTTCTTCACGCGCTGCAACGAGCTTCCCTTCGCGTTCCGGATCGGCTTCCAGACCTTCGGCAACAGCAGCACGCTGTCGCGCGGCGACACGATCATCGCGGGCCGCGATCGCTGCCGCATCTCGAGCATCGTGCGCAGCGATCCGCCGCCGAGCAGGAGGCAGCGGCGGCAGCAGGAGCAGCAGGGGGAGCCGGAGCAGCCCCAGCCGCAGCCGACGCCGCAAGGCGCCTGATCCGCTGGCGGCGCGGCGCCCGCTGGGCTAGGGCGCGCGCGTGCACGGCTGGATCATCCTCGACAAACCCCTGGGACTCGGCTCGACGCAGGGCGTGAGTGCGGTCAAGCGCGCGCTGCGCGAAGGCGGCTACGGCAAGTTCAAGGTCGGCCATGGCGGCACGCTCGACCCGCTGGCGACGGGGGTACTGCCGATCGCGGTCGGCGAGGCGACCAAGCTGGCGGGTCGGATGCTCGACAGCGACAAGATCTACGATTTCACGATCCGCTTCGGGGTGGAGACCGACACGCTCGACCTCGAAGGCCGTGAGATCGCGGCGTCCGGCGCGCGGCCGACGCTGGCGGAGATCGAGGCGGTGCTCCCCCGCTTCACTGGCCCGATCGCGCAGGTCCCGCCGGCCTATTCGGCGCTGAAGGTCGGCGGCGCGCGCGCCTATGACCTCGCTCGGGCGGGGGAGGAAGTGGTGCTGGCGAGCCGGGACGTGGTGATCCATGCGCTGACACTATCCTCCCCCGGAGGGGGAGGGGGACCGCGAAGCGGTGGAGGGGTAGTTGCCCCAAGCGAAATCGCCCGTGGAGAATACCCCTCCACCAGCTTCGCTGGTCCCCCTCCCCCTCCGGGGGAGGAAGTGGATAGCGTCACCCTCACCGCCCATGTCTCCAAGGGCACCTATATCCGCTCCCTTGCGCGCGACATCGCATATGCGCTCGGCACCGTCGGGCACGTCACCATGCTTCGCCGCACCAAGGCCGGCCCGTTCGGCCTCGATTCCGCGATTTCGCTGGACAAATTGGCCGATGCCGCTAAGGCCCGCACCCTTGAACACCTCCTCCTGCCGCTGAGGGCGGGGCTGGACGACATCCCGGCTCTATCCCTCACTCCCGTCCAGGCAGGGCTGCTCCGTCAGGGGCAGGTTCTGGCCGGGATCGCCGCTGACGGCCCTGTCTTGAGGGATGGCCAATATTTCGCGTGTGAGGACGATGTTCCCGTCGCGCTGGTCGAGGCTCAGTCCGGACTTGTCCGGGTCGTCCGCGGGTTCAACCTGTAAAATGATGTCGTAGGAAAAGACATGTCGATCACGCAGGAGCGCAAGGACGCGCTCGTCAAGGAACATGCCCGCGAAAAGGGCGACACGGGCAGCCCCGAGGTCCAGATCGCGATCCTCACCGAGCGCATCGTCAACCTGACCGAGCACTTCAAGACCCACGCGAAGGACAATCACTCGCGCCGCGGTCTGCTGCTCATGGTCAACAAGCGCCGCAGCCTCCTCGACTATCTGAGGAAGAAGGACGAGGGTCGCTATACCGACCTCATCGCGAAGCTCGGTCTTCGCAAGTAACCTGAAAGGGCGCCCTCGCGGCGCCCTTTTGACATTCGAGCCGCAGGCAATCCGGCCCGCGGCTCTGGCAGGGATGAAGACCATCCCGAACCGCCCGGGCCGGATAGCCCGGACATAGGCCCCCGCCGCATCTGGCAGCGGGAGTGAAGGAACCAAAATGTTCGACAAGAAAACTGTATCGATCGAGTGGGGCGGCAAGACGCTGACTCTCGAAACGGGCAAGGTTGCCCGCCAGGCCGACGGCGCGGTTATCGCGACGCTCGGCGAGACCGTGGTGCTGTGCGCAGTGACCGCGGCCAAGAGCGTGAAGGAAGGCCAGGACTTCTTCCCGCTGACCGTTCACTATCAGGAGAAGTTCTCGGCCGCGGGTCGCATCCCCGGCGGCTTCTTCAAGCGCGAGCGCGGCGCGACCGAGAAGGAGACCCTGGTCTCGCGTCTCATCGACCGCCCGATCCGCCCGCTCTTCCCGGAAGGCTTCTACAACGAGATCAACGCGATCTGTCAGGTCCTCTCCTATGACGGCGAGAACGAGCCCGACATCCTCGCCATGGTCGCCGCCTCCGCGGCGCTCACCATCTCGGGCGTGCCCTTCATGGGCCCGATCGGCGCCGCGCGCGTCGGCTATGTCGATGGCGAGTACATCCTCAACCCGACCGACGCGCAGGTCGAGGCCGGCGAGCTCGACCTCGTCGTCGCCGCGACCCAGGACGCGGTGATGATGGTCGAATCCGAAGCCAAGGAGCTTTCGGAAGAGGTCATGCTCGGCGCGGTGCTGTTCGCGCACAAGGCGTGCCAGCAGGTGATCAAGGCGATCATCGGCCTCGCCGAGAAGGCCGCCAAGGATCCGTGGGAGCTCAAGACCGACGACAGCGCCGCTGCCGTCAAGGCCGAGCTCAAGAAGCTGATCGGCGCCGACATCGCCGCGGCCTACAAGCTGACCAACAAGTCCGAGCGTTCGAACGCCCTCAACGAGGCGCGTGCGAAGGCGAAGGCCGCGATGGCCGAGAAGACTCCCCAGGAGCAGCTCGTCGCCGCCAAGCAGGTCAAGAAGCTCGAGGCGGACATCGTCCGTACCGCGATCCTCAAGGACGGCAAGCGCATCGACGGCCGCAGCACCACGCAGATCCGTCCGATCGAGGCGGAAGCGCACTTCCTGCCGCGCGCGCACGGCTCGGCGCTGTTCACCCGCGGCGAGACCCAGACGATCGCGACCTGCACGCTCGGCACCCGCGACGCCGAGCAGATGATCGACGGTCTCGGCGGTCTCTCCTACCAGCACTTCATGCTGCACTATAACTTCCCGCCCTATTCGGTCGGCGAAGTCGGCCGCTTCGGCGCGCCGGGCCGTCGCGAAGTCGGCCACGGCAAGCTGGCGTGGCGCGCGCTGCACCCGGTGCTGCCCACCAAGGAGGAATTCCCCTACACGATCCGCCTGACCAGCGACATCACCGAGTCGAACGGCTCGTCGTCGATGGCGTCGGTATGCGGCGGTTCGCTGAGCCTCATGGATGCCGGCGTGCCGATCAAGCGCCCGGTCTCGGGCATCGCGATGGGCCTGATCCTCGAGGGCAAGGACTTCGCGGTCCTTTCGGACATCCTCGGCGACGAGGATCATCTCGGCGACATGGACTTCAAGGTGGCGGGCACGTCCGAAGGCATCACCACGATGCAGATGGACATCAAGATCGCCGGCATCACCGAAGAGATCTTCAAGACCGCCCTGCTCCAGGCCAAGGAAGGCCGCGCGCACATCCTCGGCGAGATGGCCAAGGCGCTCGACCACACCCGTGAGGAGCTGTCGGCGCACGCGCCGCGCATCGAGACCTTCACGATCGACAAGTCGAAGATCCGCGAAGTCATCGGCACGGGCGGCAAGGTGATCCGCGAGATCGTCGCCACCACCGGCGCCAAGGTCGACATCGACGACGAGGGCGTGATCAAGGTCTCGTCGAGCGATCCGTCGCAGATCGAAGCCGCGATCAAGTGGATCAAGGGCCTGGTCGAAGAGGCCGAGGTCGGCAAGATCTACCAGGGCAAGGTCGTCAACCTCGTCGATTTCGGCGCCTTCGTGAACTTCATGGGCGGCAAGGACGGCCTCGTCCACGTCTCGGAGATCCGCAACGAGCGCGTCGAGAAGGTCTCGGACGTCCTGAGCGAAGGCCAGGAAGTCAAGGTCAAGGTCCTCGAGATCGACCAGCGCGGCAAGGTCCGCCTGTCGATGCGCGTCGTCGACCAGGAGACCGGCGAAGAGCTCGAGGACACCCGTCCGGCCCGCGAGCCGCGCGAAGACCGCGGTCCGCGCGGTGATCGCGGCGACCGTCAGCGCGGCGGCGGCCGTGGCGGCGATCGCGATCGTGGTCCGCGTCGCGAAGGCGGCGACCGCGACCGGGGTCCGCGCGGCGATCGTGGTGATCGCGGCCCGCGCCGCGAGCGCTCGGAAGGCGGCGACGACAAGGGCGGCGAGGATATCGGCCTCCCCGCGTTCCTGACCGGCGACCGCGACTGATAGCGCGTCTCCGGCGAAAGCTCGGAGCGAAGACAGGGGGCTCGCGGAGACGCGGGCCCCTTTTCGTTGCGAATGAGGGGGTTGCCGCGCGTCGGCCGGGTATATCCCGATTGTGTTCGCATCCGCGCGGGCGCAGGATGGCGGGATGAGCAGGTCGGGGGGCAAGGCCGAGGGCGCTGGACGCTGGCTCGAACGGCTGCCGCTGTTCCAGAGGCGACCGCTGTTGGCCGTGGCCGCGATGCTGGCGATCTGCGCTATCGCCCTGGTGCTGCGGCTCCTGCTCGATCCGCTGATCCCGCCCGGCTTCCCCTTCCTCACCTTCTTTCCCGCCGTGTTCGGCGTGGGGCTGTTGCTGGGGGCGCGGCTCGGCCTGGTCGCGGGGGCGATCTGCGCGCTGCTCGCCCGCCATTTCTTCCTGCCCCGGCTCGAGAGCTTCGCGCTCGCGCCGGGCGCGCATTCGGCGACGACCCTGTTCCTGCTCGTCACCGCGGCGATGATGCTGCTCGTCTATTGGGTGCACCGCTCGACGGCCGGGCTGGTGCGCGAGCGCGAGCGCAGCGCGCAGCTTGCCCAGACGCGCGCGCTGATGTTTCGCGAGCTGCAGCATCGCGTGTCGAACAATCTCCAGGTCGCCGGGGCGTTGCTCGCGCTTCAGCGCAGCGCGGTGTCCGAGCCCGCGGCGCGCCATGCGCTCAACGAGGCGGCGATGCGGCTCACCGTGATCGGCGGCATCAGCCGCCAGCTCTACGATATCGAGGGCCGGCCGCGCCCGCTCCACGCATTGCTCGATCCCTTGTGCGGCGATGTCCTGCGCGCGAGCGGGCGGAGCGATATCGGGCTCGTGGTGCACGCGGCGGAGGGCCTCGCGGTGCCGCCGACATCGGCGCTCCCGCTCGGGCTGATCGTCGCCGAGGCGGTGGCGAATGCGATCGAGCATGGCTTCGCGGAGCGCGGCGGCGCGATCGAGGTCGCGGCGGCCTGCCGCGAGGACGGCGCGCTCGTGGTCGAGGTGGCGGACGACGGCGCCGGGCTCAGCCCGGGCTTCAGCATGGACGCGCATGGCGGCCTGGGGTTGCGGATCGCGACGATGCTCGCGGCGCAACTGGGCGGCGAGTTCGAGATGGTGTCGAACGGCGGCACGATCGCGCGACTCGTCATCCCGGCGGGATGCGAGACCATGGTCGATGCTTCGGACGAATGAGGTCCAGGGGGTTCTGTTGCCCGGCCCCCCTGGCGGCCGCTGGAATCCCCTTCTGTTGCCCGGTGGGGTCCAACCGCGCATCTTGGAATAACCTTAGGCCGTTAGGCCGTGGGGTTACGCCGCAATAGCGAGTGCTTCGTTATCGTTGGCACTTGTGTAGCGGACCGTCACAGTGGCCCACGCTGAGAGATAGATAGCGCTTTTCAACACACGTCGATCCTGGTTCGGCCCCGTCAGAAACGGTGTCCAGTACACCACCACTTATGGTGGAGCCGCCGGGTACTGCCCCCGGGTCCGCTGTGCCTATTGCACGCCTTCGTTTATCCCCATAGCCGGGCGAACCCGGCAGGATCCTATATAGGGACTTCGCGCTTAATGAAAAGGTCAGGTTGAAAGGCCTAAGGCCTTCCCTTCGGCGCCATCAATTGGCATGAAGGGTGCATCATGTTGACGCAGCGTTCCCGTTATGCGCTTCGCGCGATGCTTTTCCTCACCCAGCAGCAGGCCGCTACCGGGCCCGTTCCGATGAACCGCATCGCGACCGAGGCCAATGTGCCGCGCAAGTTCCTCGAGCTCATCCTCGCCGATCTGCGCGAGGCGGGGTTCCTGCTGTCGACCCGCGGCAAGATGGGCGGCTATCGCCTCGCCCGGCCGTCGCACCTGATCTCGCTCGGCGAGATCATCCGCGTGATCGAAGGCCCGCTCGCGCTCGTCCCCTGCGTCAGCCGCACCGCCTATCGCCCGTGCAATGATTGCAAGGACGAAGCGAGCTGCGCGATCCGCCACGCCATGGCGCGCGTGCGCGACGAGACCGCGCGCATCCTGGACGGCACCAGCCTCGCCGATGCCGTCGCCGAGGACCTCGCCGCGGCCTAGCGCGCGGAACCCTGCTTCTTCAGCTCGTCGCGGATCTCGCGCAGCAGTTCCACTTCCGCCGGATCGGCCGCCGCCTCGGCGCTGCTGCGCAGCACCCGGTTGGCGAAGCGCACGAGCAGGAAGACCATGAAGGCGAGGATCACGAAGTTGATCACCACGGTGAGGAACTGGCCGAAGCCGAGCAGGGGCACGCCCGCGGCCTTCAGCGCGGCATAATCGGTCAGCGAGCCGGTATAGCTCGCGGGCACCGCGCCCAGCTTGATGAAGTAGCTCGAGAAATCGAGCCCGCCGAACAAGGCGCCGACCACCGGCATGATCAGATCGTCGGTGAGCGACTTGGTGATCGTGCCGAAGGCCGCGCCGATGATCACGCCGACCGCGAGATCGAGGACGTTGCCCCGCGCGATGAAGGTCCGGAATTCCTTCCACATGGCACCAAACTCCCTGCTGTCGGTTCACGTCGTTTCGCAAGCATGTCCGATTTCGCTTTCGGGCTCCAGTGTTGCCGTCGTATAAGACACTCCTTGAACAAGATCCGGAGGATCACAGGTGATGAAGTTTCGTGCCGCACTCGCGCTCGCCGGCGCCGTCCTGCTCTCGGCCTGCGGGCTCAACAGCGTGCCCACCGCCGAGGAGAACGCCAAGGCGCGCTGGGCCGACGTGCAGGCCAATTACCAGCGCCGCGCCGATCTGATCCCCAATCTCGTCGCCACCGTGAAGGGCGCGGTCGGCGCGGAGAGCAAGATCCTCAACGACGTGGTCAACGCGCGTGCCAAGGCGACGACGATCCAGCTCAGCGGCGAGGATCTGACCGATCCGGCCAAGGTCTCGGCGTTCAACCAGGCCCAGAACGGCCTGTCGCTCTCGCTCCAGCGGCTGCAGGAAGCCTATCCGCAGCTCCAGAGCGTCGGCAATTTCCAGACGCTGATGTCGCAGATCGAGGGCACCGAGAACCGCATCACCATCGCGGTCCGCGACTACAACGCCGCGGTGCAGGCATATAATACCCGCATCCGCACCTTCCCCGACGCGATCGGCGCCAAGATCTTCTACGGCGCCAAGCCGATGACGCCCTTCCAGGCCAAGGCGGGGGCGGAGAATGCGCCGACGGTCGATTTCGGGAACGGCAGCTGAGCCGCGGCCACCCGCGATCCGCACCGGCGCGCGCCAGGTGCGGATTGCGGGCCCTCGCCGGCAATGAAGCCATCATTCGCGAGATCACGACATGAGTATCGTTCGTTTGCTGCTCGCATTCCTGCTCCTCGCGGTCCCCGCCGGGGCGCAGGCGCAGAATTTCCCCAAGCGCGACCGCGAGCCCGTGGTCGATGCCGCCAATCTGCTCGACGCCGCGCAGAAGGCGGAGATCACCAGGCTTTCCGAGGACATCAACAAGGCGACCACGCGCCAGTTCGTCGTCGCGACGATCCCCGATCTGCAGGGCTATGACATCGCCGATTACGGCTATCGGCTCGGCCGTGCCTGGGGGATCGGGCAGAAGGACGCCAATAACGGCATCATCCTGATCGTCGCCCCCGCCGAGCGCAAGGTGCGCATCGAGGTCGGCTACGGCCTCGAGCCGGTCATGACCGATGCGCTGTCGAGCAGCATCATCAACGACACGATCCTCCCCAAATTCCGCGCCAAGGACGTGCCCGGCGGGATCGTCGCGGGCGCGCAGGCGATCGCCGAGCAGATGAAGCTGCCGCTCGAAGCCGCCGAGGCCAAGGCCAAGGCCGCGGCGGACAAGGCGGCGGCGACGCCTCGTCAGGCGCGGCGCAGCGGCGGCGGTTTCCCCTTCGGGCTGCTGTTCTGGGGCTTCATCCTCCTCTTCGTGCTGATCCCGATGCTCGCCTTCGGACGGCGCCGGCGCGGCCCCTGGGGCGCACGCCGCTATCGGGGTGGCGGCGACGACAGCGGCATGCTGCCGATCCTATTGTGGAGCATCGCCAGCGAGATGAGCCGCGGCGGCGGCGGCTCGTCGGGCTGGGGTGGTGGTGGTGACGGCGGCGGCTGGGGAGGCGGCGGCGATGGCGGCGGCTTCTCGGGCGGCGGTGGATCGTTCGGAGGCGGTGGCGCCTCGGGGAGCTGGTGATGCGTCTGACCGAAGCCGATCATGCGCGGGTGAGCGCCGCGGTCACCAAGGCCGAACTCGCCACCGACGGCGAGATCGTCACCGTCGTGGCGGGGCGGTCGGACGCCTATCACGACGTCGCCTTGCACTGGACGGTGCTCGCGATGCTGTTCGTGCTGGCGTTGCTCGCCTGGCAGCCCGCGCCGGTCGAATGGCTCCATGCGATGCTCGTCGACGCCTGGTCGGAGACGCCGCCGCGCTGGTATCTCACCTTCGCGCTGATCCTGATGGCGCTCACCTTCCTCGTCGCGCGCGTCGTCCTCGCGCTCGATGCGCTGCGGATGGCGCTGACGCCGGGGGCGACCAAGACGCGCCGCGTGCATCGCCGCGCGCTGGCATTGTTCCGCACCGCCGCCGAGAAGCGCACCAAGGCGGCGACCGGTGTCCTGCTCTACCTCAGCCTCGCCGAGCATCGCGCCGAGATCATCGCCGACGAGGCTATCCATTCGAAGGTGAGCGCGGACGTGTGGGGCGCGGCGATGGCGGCGCTGATCACGGCGGTGAAGGACGGCCGCCCGGGCGACGGCCTGGCCGAAGCTGTCGCGCAGATCGGGAAAGTGCTTGCCGAGCATTTCCCGCGCAGCGAAGGCGACACCAATGAGCTTCCGGACCGTCTGATCGAACTATGAGCATCCCCGAAGAGCCGATCGAGACCGTCTGGCAAGGCAAGTGGATCGTCGCCAAGCGGCAGGGCAAATGGGAGTTCGTCGCGCGTGCCCGCGGCATCGAGGCGGCGGTGATCCTGGCGATCGACGCGGACGACCATGTCCTCCTCGTCGAGCAATATCGCGTGCCGCTCGGGCGGCGCTGCCTCGAGCTCCCCGCCGGGCTGATCGGCGATTCGCACGATGGCGACACCGCGATGGACGCCGCGCGGCGCGAGCTCGAGGAGGAGACGGGCTATCATTGCGACCAGGCCGAGGATCTCGGCTTCTTCCACGCCTCGCCGGGGATGGTCACCGAAGGCTTCACTTTGGTCCGCGCGACCGGGCTCACCAAGGTAGGCGAAGGCGGCGGGATCGAAGGCGAGGACATCATTGTCCACCGCGTCGCGCGCCGCGACGTACCCGCCTTCGTCGCCGCCAAACGCGCCGAGGGCGTGGCGATCGACGTGAAACTGCTGCTGCTGCTCGCTCAGTCGCTGCTGGGCGACGCGTAGAGGCTTTCCGCGCTCAGCCGGTCCCAATAGCCGCGCTGGAAGGCGATGCGGCCGTCGACGACATGGAAGAAGCCGCAGCCGCGCATCCCCTTGGGGTCGCGCCATTCGAGGATCGCCCATTCGCCGTCGCTGAACCGGTTCTCGGGGATGCACACCATCTCGGCGGCGGCGAACTCCGCGGCGAACATCGACCGGATCGCGTCACGCCCGACGACCGGATCGCGCACGACCTGATGGTTGGTCGCGTCGGCATGGTAGAGGTCCGCGAGCGCGTCCGGATCGGCGGCGTTGAACGCCGCGATCCAGCGGTCGAGCACCGCGCGCGGGCTCACCGGAAATTGTCGGCGTAGGCCTGGAGCTTGAGCTTGTGCGTCGGCGCGGGAACGACGTGATAGGCATAGCCTTCGCGCTCGGCATGCGCCTTGGCCGCGTCGAGCGTGGGGAAGGAGAGGCGGATCTGGTTGGTCGTGTCGCTGCCGCCGTTCCAGCCGGTCAGCGGATCGGCTTCCTGCGGCGTCACGGTCTGGAGCTCGAGCATCCAGAGATCGGTGCGCGCGCGGCCCGATTGCATCGAGTTCTTCGGGCGCTGATAGATACGGGCGGTCTTCACCTTGGCCTCCATGTGACTCCCGCGCCTTAGCGCGCGGTGGCGTTCCTTGCATCAGCCTTTTTGGTCCTGAGCGTCGCCGAGGCGGCGGCCGGATCGTCGGGCCAGGGATGCCGGGGATAGCGCCCGCGCATTTCCTTGGCGATTGCGGCCCAGCTGCCCTTCCAGAAGCCCGGCAGGTCGCGCGTCGTCTGGATCGGGCGGCCGGCCGGCGAAGTGAGGCTCAGCACCAGCGGGGTGCCGTCGCCCAGGGTCGGGTGGGTGGCGAGACCGAACAGCGCCTGGACGCGCACTTCGACGGTCGGGCCGGCTTCGGCGGCATAGTCGATCGCATGGCTCGATCCCGCCGGGGTCTCCAGCCGCGCGGGGGCAAGCCGGTCGAGCGTCTTCTGCCCCTCCCAGCCGAGCAGATTCTGCAGGGCCTGGGTCAGGCCCTCGGCGGGAATCGCGTCGAGCCGGCGCCTGCCCGCGAGCAAAGGCGGCAGCCATTCGTCGAGCGCGGATAGCAAGGCCGCGTCCGAGAGCGTCTCCAGCCCGGCATAGGCCGTGCGGGTCCGCAGCGCCTGCGCGGTCTCGGACCAGGGCAGCAGCGCGAGGCCGTGCGCGCGCACGCCTTCGAGCAATGCCGCCTCGATCTCGGCCGGGTCGGCGGCCGAATCGCTTCCGCTCGACAGCCGGATCGCGCCGAGCCGCCGCTCGCGCAGTGCCTCGATCCGCCCGGTGGCGGGATCGAAGCGCACGCTGCGCCGCGTCTCGATCCGGTCGGCGAACAGGGCTTCGACCGCATCGGCCGCGATCTCGGCGGCGGAAAGGATGCGCGCGCCCGCGGCCATTCCCTGCGTCTCGGCGACGGCGAGCCATTCGGCGTGGGCGAGCGGCGAGGCCGGGTCGAGCCGGAACCCCCGCCCACCGACCGAGGCCCAGGTCTCCCCCGAAGCATCCCGCCGCCGCGCGATCCGGTCGGGAAAGGCGAGGGCGATGCAGGTGGCCAATTCCGTCCCCCTCCCTGCAAGGGAGGGGCTAGGGGCGCGCTCTGCGGCATCCGGAGCTAGTTTCGCCCACCGTTCCGCCAGCCGCCGCCCATTCTCCGCGCGCATCCCGCGTTCGCCCCGCCACCGCCGCAGGCGCAGCTCGAGATCGGCGTCGTTCCCACCCAGCCCGCGCTCGCCGAGCAGCACCGCCACCTGCGCGGCAGTGTGCGCCAGCCCGATCTCGCCTGCGCGGACGAGCATATGGCCCAGCCGCGGCGGCAGCGGCAGGCGCGCGATCGCCTTGCCGTGCGCCGTCGGTCGTCCGTCCGCGTCGAGTGCCTCCAGCGTGGTCAGCCGCTTGCGCGCCTCGGCGACGGCGGCCTCGGGCGGCGGGTCGAGCCAGGCGAGGTCGCGCGGATCGGCGACGCCCCAGAGCGCGCAATCGAGCATCAGCGCCGAGAGATCGGCCTCGAGGATCTCGGGCGGATCGAAGCGCGGCAGCCCTGCCGTCGCCGCTTCCTCCCACAATCGATACGCCACCCCCGGCCCCTGCCGCGCCGCGCGCCCGGCGCGCTGCGTGACCGAAGCCTGGCTCGCCCGCTCGGTGACCAGCCGCGTCATCCCCGCGGCGCGATCGTAGCGCGGCCGTCGCGCCAGCCCCGAATCGACGACGATGCGGATCCCGCCGAGCGTCAGCGAAGTCTCGGCGATCGACGTCGCCAGCACCAGCTTCCGTCGCCCCTCTGGATCGGGCGCGATCGCCGCGCGCTGGGCGCCGGGGTCGAGGCTGCCGTGCAGGCGGTGGAGCGTCACGCCGTCCAGCGCGCCGAGCCGCTCGGCGGTACGCTCGATCTCGGCGACCCCGGGCAGGAAGGCGAGCACCCCGCCTTCGCCCTCGCGCAATGCGGTGCGGATCGCCGCGGCCATCGAGTCCTCGATCCGCGCCTCGGCCGCGCGGCCGAGATGGCGCAGCTCCAGCGGATAGCTGCGCCCCTCGCTCTCGATCACCGGCGCGCCTCCCATCAGCGCCGCGAAGCGCGCGCCGTCGAGCGTCGCCGACATCGCGACGAGGCGCAGGTCCGGCCGCAGCGCCGCCTGCGCGTCGAGCGCGAGCGCCAGCCCGAAATCGCTGTCGAGGCTGCGCTCGTGCACTTCGTCGAACAGGACCGCCGAGACCCCGGCGAGCTCGGGATCGGCCTGGATGCGATTGACGAAGATGCCCTCGGTGACGACCGTCACGCGCGTCGCCGCCGATCGCTTGCTGTCCATCCGGGTCGCATAGCCGAAGGTCCTGCCGACGCTCTCGCCCGCCAGCGCCGCCATCCGCTCGCCCGCCGCGCGTGCGGCGAGTCGGCGGGGGGAGAGCAGGAGCACCTCGCCGTCGCACCAGGGTTCGCCGAGCAGGGCCGGTGCCACCGCGGTGGTCTTGCCCGCGCCGGGCGGCGCGACCAGCACCGCGTTGCTCGCACCGCGCAATGCGGCGAGCAGATCGGGCAATATGGCGTGGATCGGCAGCGCCTCGCTCATCGCGCGCAACCAATTCCCTCAGCCCGGGTTAGGCGAAATCGAGGCGAAGGAGCACGAGACATGGCAAGGACCCTGGCACAGTTCACGATCACTCCCGACGTGAAAGGCGATTACACGCTGCACCTCGAGGACGAGGACGGCGAGACGCTGGAGTTCAGCGCCAGCTACGAGCAGCTGGACCTGATTGTCGAGGCAATCGAGGAGCAGCTCGACAGCGACGAAGAGGACATGCTCGGCGTCGACGACGATGACGAGGTGGAGGAAGAGGAGTGAGCGGGGCTCAATAGGCGCGGGCGACCGCGAACTCGACTGCCTCGACCATCGCATCCTTGGCCGCGCCCGGCGCGAAGCCGCCCAGCGCATCGATCGCCCGCTGCCCGTAGTGGCGCGCGCGCGCCAGCGTATCGTCGACCGAGCGGCTGGCGCGGACCAATGCGATCGCCTCGGCGAAGTCGGCGTCCGACGTGCGCCGCCCGCCGATCGCGTCCTTCCAGAAATTGCGCGCCGCCTCGTCGCCGCGGGCATAGGCAAGGATGACCGGCAGCGTCATCTTGCCCTCGCGGAAATCGTCGCCCGCATCCTTGCCCATGGTCGAGGCGTCCGAAACATAGTCGATCGCGTCGTCGACCAGCTGGAACGCGATGCCGAGGTTGCGGCCATAGGCGTCGAGCGCGGCCTCCTCGGCCTCGCTGCGTTCGGCGACCACCGCGGCGATGCGGCAGGCGGCGGCGAAGAGCGCGGCGGTCTTGGCGCCGATGATGTCGAGATAGCGCTCCTCGGAGATGTCGAGCCGGCGCACCGCGGTGAGCTGGTTGACCTCGCCCTCCGCGATCACCGCGCTGGCGTTCGACAGGATCTTGAGCACCTTGAGGCTGCCGTCCTCGACCATCAGCTCGAAGGAGCGCGAGAACAGGAAGTCGCCGACCAGCACGCTCGCCGGATTGCCCCAGATGATGTTCGCGGTACGGCGGCCGCGGCGCAGGTCCGACGAATCGACCACGTCGTCGTGGAGCAGGGTCGCGGTGTGGATGAACTCGACCGCCGCGGCGAGGCGGTGGTGGCGCGTCCCCGAATAGCCGAGCAGTTGCGCGCTCGCGAGCGTGAGCATCGGCCGCATCCGCTTGCCGCCGCCCGCGATCAAATGTCCGGCGAGCTCGGGGATGAGCGGGATGTTCGACTGCATGCGATCGAGGATGACCGCGTTCACCAGGTTGAGGTCGTGCGCGACCAGCTGCAGCATCGGTTCCAGCGAAGGCTCGGGGCGGGCTCCCAAGCGATGGATGGTGGCGCTCATGGGCGGGCTCTGGCGCGTGACGGCGCCAAAGGCAAGGCTTGCGTAGCGGCGCGGCCCGAGCAAAAGAGGGCGCCATGCCCGACGAGACGCTCAATCGCTATCGCCAGAGCATCGACAATATCGATGCCGCGCTGATCCACATGCTCGCCGAGCGCTTCAAGGTCACCCAGGCGGTGGGCGCCTACAAGGCCACCCATGGCCTGCCCCCCGCCGATCCCAGCCGCGAGGAAGCGCAGATCGCCCGGCTGCGCGCACTCGCCAAGGACGCGGACCTCGACCCCGAATTCTCCGAGAAGTTCCTGCGCTTCATCATCGACGAGGTGATCCGCCACCACGAACGGCTGCAGGGCGGAACAGGAGTGCGATAGCTCCGTTCGGGTCAGATAACCGAGGGGAGCGACGGTGTCCGACGACTATCTGATCTTCCGCCCCGACGACGTCGACCTGACCCGCTCGCCGCTGCGTCACGGCGTCGACGAGCCCACCCATGTGCTGGGCGCATTCAATCCCGGCTTCACTCGGCTGCCGAACGGGAATCTGCTGCTGATGGTCCGGGTCGCCGAGGCGCTGCGCGATCCCGTCCACACCGATAGCGCACGCGCCGTCCGCTGGACGCCCGGGGGCTATGTGCTCGATCGCCACTCCGTCCATCAGATCGACATGGACGATCCGCGCCAGTTCGCGCTCAAGGATCGCAACCCGCGGCTGCTCGGCCTCACTTCGCTGTCGTGGCTGCTCCCGGTCGAGCTCGATGCCGAGGGGTGTACGATCGTTGCGATCCACTATGACAAGGCGATCGAGCCCTCCGCCAGCTATATGGACTACGGCGTCGAGGATGCGCGGATCACCAAAGTAGGCGACGCGTACTGGATGACCGTCTGCGGCGTCTCGGCCGAACGCCACTGCACTGCGATGTACCGCTCGGCCAACGGGCTCGACTACGACCTGCTCGGCGTCGTGCTGGACCATCAGAACAAGGACATGATCCTGTTCGAGGGGAAGATCGGCGGCAAGTTCATGGCGCTCACCCGTCCCCTGGGCGAATGCTATTTCGCCTGGCCCGAGGACAGCCCGTGGCTCGGCGGCCCCTCGATCAACATGGCGCAATCGCCCGACGGACTGCACTGGAAGCCACTCGATATGCCGGGCATCCGCGCGCGCAAGGGCACCAGCTCCACGCAGCGGATTGGCGGGGGCAGCCAGCCGGTGCTCACGCCCGAGGGCTGGATGCTGATCTATCACGGCGTCGAGAAACTGGGCGCGGTGGGCATCTATCGCAGCTTCTGGGCGCTGCTCGACAAGGACGATCCCTCGAAGATCCTGCGGCTCGAGGACCAGGTCCCGCTGCTCGAGGCCAACCCTGCGCTCACTGCCGACATCGCGCACCAGATGTACCTGCCCACCCCGGTGGTGTTCACCACGGGCGTGGCCGATGCGGGGGACCACTACATCGTCGCGAACGGCGAGGCCGACTTGGCCTGCCGGATCACGCACATCGCGAAGGAGCGGTTCCGGTGAAGGGCGAACGGGATGTGGAGAATGCGCAATGACCGAACCGCTCTGGTGGCAGAAGGGCGCGATCTACCAGATCTATCCGCGCTCCTTCCAGGATTCGAACCATGACGGGATCGGCGACCTCAAGGGCGTGGAGTCCCGTCTCGACGACCTCGTAGCGCTCGGCGTCGACGCGATCTGGATCTCGCCCATCTATCCCAGCCCACAAGCCGATTTCGGCTACGACGTGGCCGATTACACCGGCATCGACCCGCGCTTCGGCACGCTCGACGATTTCGATTCGCTGCTGAAGGCCGCGCACGATCGCGGGCTCAAGCTGCTGCTCGATTTCGTCCCCAACCACAGCTCGAGCGAACATCCCTGGTTCCTCGAGAGCCGCGCCTCGCACGACAGTCCCAGGCGCGACTGGTACATCTGGCGCGATCCGGGTCCGGACGGCGGCCCGCCCAACAACTGGATCAGCGATTTCGGCGGCCCCGCCTGGGAGTGGGACGCGGCCACCGGCCAATATTATTACCATGCCTTCCTCAAGGAGCAGCCCGACCTCAACTGGCGCAATCCCGAGCTCCGCCAGGCGATGCTCGACGTGTTGCGCTTCTGGTTCGATCGCGGGGTCGACGGCTTCCGGATCGACGTGCTGTGGCACATGATCAAGCACGCCGACTTCCCCGACAATCCGGCCAACCCCGCCTTCACCCCCGCGATGGGCGAGATGCACCGCGTCCTCCAGCTCCATTCGACCGACCAGCCCGAGGTCCATGGCATCGCCGCCGACATGCGCCGCGTGGCGGACGATTATCCCGAGCGCGTGCTGGTCGGCGAGATCTACCTGCCGGTCGAACGGCTGATGCGTTATTATGGCGAGGGTGAGCCGGGGGTGCACCTGCCCTTCAACTTCCAGCTGATCGAGGCGCTCTGGGACGCGCGCGGCCTCGCCGGGCTGATCGCCGATTACGAAGCCGCGCTGCCGGCGGGCGGCTGGCCCAATTGGGTGCTCGGCAACCATGATCGCCCCCGCGCCGCCACGCGCTTCGGCGCAGGGCAGGCCCGCGTCGCCGCGATGCTGCTGCTCACGCTCCGCGGCACGCCCACCATCTATTATGGCGACGAGATCGGCATGGAGGACGTCGCGATCCCCCGCGATCAGGTCCAGGATCCGCGCGAGCTCCGCGAGCCCGGCATCGGGCTCGGCCGCGATCCGGTGCGCACGCCGATGGCGTGGGATTCGAGCGCCAATGCCGGCTTCTCGACGGCAACGCCCTGGCTTCCGCTCCACGCGGACTGGGCGAACCGCAACGTCGCCGAGCAGCGCGAGGATCCGCGCTCGATGTGGCGGCTCTACCATGACCTGCTCGCGCTCCGCCGATCACGCGCGGCGCTGTCGATCGGCGACTGGCTGCCGGTCGAATGCGCCGGAAACCTGCTCGCCTATGAGCGGCGCCACCGCGACGAACGGCTGCTGGTGGTGCTCAATCTCGGCGACGCGCCCGAGAGCTTCGCGATCCCCGAATGGGCCGAGGGGCTGGAAGTGCTGCTGACCACCGGCACCGGCGGCGATCCGGCGCTGCTCGGCCCGAACGAGGGATATGTGCTCGGATGAGGATCGCGATGCTGGCGCCGATCGCCTGGCGCACGCCGCCGCGTCATTACGGTCCCTGGGAGCTGGTCACCAGCCTGCTCACCGAGGCGCTCGTCGCGCGCGGGATCGACGTGACTCTGTTCGCCACGCAGGATTCGGTCACCGCGGGCACGCTCGCCGGAGTGGTGCCGCGCGGCTATGAGGAAGACACCGCGATCGACGCCAAGGTCTGGGAGTATCGCCATCTCAGCCATGTCTTCGCGCGCGCGGGCGAATTCGACCTGATCCACAACCAGGCCGATTTCCCCGCCCATGCCTTCGCGCCCCTGGTCCCGACGCCGATGGTCACCACGATCCACGGCTTTTCGTCGGATCGCATCCTGCCGATGTACAAGCCGTTCGAGGACCGCGTCCATTTCGTCGCGATCAGCGCGGCCGATCGGCACCCCTCGCTCCGCTACGCCGCGACGATCCACCACGGCATCCGCCTCGACGAATTCCCGTTCGACGCGGAAGGGAGCGACGACCTGCTCTTCTTCGGCCGCATGCACCCCGACAAGGGCGCCGCCGAGGCGATCCAGGTCGCGCTTTCCACTGGCCGCCGACTCGATCTCTACGGGATCGTCCAGGACCAGGGCTATTTCGACCGCGAGGTGATGCCGCATGTCGATGGCGAGCGGATCCGCTATCTCGGCCCGGTCGGCGGCGAGGCGCGGCTGCGCGCGCTCGGCAAGGCCAAGGCCCTGCTCCACCTGATCAATTTCGACGAGCCCTTCGGCCTTTCGGTGATCGAGGCGATGGCCTGCGGCACCCCGGTGATCGCTATGGATCGCGGCAGCATGCCCGAGCTCGTCGCGCCGGGGACAGGCATCCTCGTCCGCTCGACCGGCGAGGCGATCGCCGCGCTGGCGGAGGTGGAAGCCATCGACCGCGCCGCCTGCCGCGCCCATGTCGAAGCGCATTTCTCGGTCGAGGCGATGGCCGACAAATATGTCGCGCTGTACGAGCAGATCCTGTCCTGAATTCCCTCTCCCCTTGTGGGAGAGGGAGGGAGCCGATGAAATCGGCGGAAGGGTGAGGGGGAGTGTGTCTCGAGGGACGTCCCCCTCATCCTTCCCCCTGCTTCGCAGCGGGCCCCTTCCTTCTCCCACAAGGGGAGAAGGAGATTGTCACTCCGCCGCCAACAGCGTCTCCGCGCCGCCCAGATCGACCGACACCAGCCGGCTCACCCCGCGCTCGACCATCGTCACGCCGAACAGCCGGTGCATCCGGCTCATCGTCGCGGCATTGTGGGTGACGATCAGATAGCGCGTCGCGGTCTCGCGGGTCATCGCTTCGAGCAGGTCGCAGAAGCGCTCGATATTGGCGTCGTCGAGTGGCGCATCGACTTCGTCGAGCACGCAGATCGGCGCCGGGTTGGTCAGGAACAGCGCGAAGATCAGCGCCACCGCGGTCAGCGCCTGCTCGCCGCCCGAAAGCAAGGTGAGCGACTGGAGCCGCTTGCCCGGCGGCTGCGCCATGATCTCGAGCCCCGCCTCGAGCGGATCGTCCGAATCAACCAGCTCGAGATGCGCCTGCCCGCCGTTGAACAACGTGGAGAACAATCGCCGGAAATGCAGGTCGACCGCTTCGAACGCGGCGAGCAGCCGCTGGCGCCCCTCGCGGTTGAGCGTGCCGATCGAACCGCGGAGGCGGTTGACCGCCTGGGCCAGCTCGTCGCGCTCCTGCGCGTTGCTGGTGAACGCCGCCTCGAGCTCGGCCAATTCGGCCTCGGCGACCAGGTTGACCGGCCCGATCCGCTCGCGCTCGACATTGAGCTTCTCATGGGCGGCGGATTCGTCCTGCGGGCTGCGCACGCTCTCCGCCTCGAATCCGGCCTTCTGGGGCAGTAAGGGCGGCGGGCATTCGAAGCGCTCGCCCGAGAGGCGCCCCATCTCGATCCGCCGCGCCTCCTGGTTCTCCGCGCGCGCGGTCGCGCCGGCGCGTGCCTCGCGGGCTTCGGCCAGGCCCTCATTGGCGGCGCGGACGGCGCCCTCGGTCGCGCGGAGCGCCGCCTCGGCCTCGCGCTCGGCGGCCTGTGCGGCGGCCGATTCGGCGCGCGCCGCCTCGGTCGCCGCCTCGGCTTCGGCGACCGCGGCGTCGAGCTCGGCGGGGCGCGCCGCGAACGTCATGCTCTCCTCGGCGAGTTCGGCGGCGCGCTTCTCCATCTCGGCCGAGCGCCGCGCCGCCTCGCCCGCGCGCGACTTCCAGCTGCGACTTTCGGCATTGGCCGCGGCAAGCCGCTCGCGTGCCTGGCCGATCTCGCGCTCCAGCGTCCCGCGCTCGCTGCGCGCATTGGCGGCGGCGGCGCGGCGCACCTCGGCCTCCGACGACAGCGCGGAAACGCGCGCCCGGGTGGCCGAACCGTCGGGGAGCGCGGCCTTGGCGGCCTCGGCGCGGGCGAGCTCGCCCGCCGCTTCGTCCTGCTCGGCGGCGATGCGGTCGCGGCGCGATTCCAGGTCGGCGCGCTGCGATTCGAGCCGCTCGAGCTGCGCGGTCGCGCGATCCTCGGCGCGCCCGGCCTCGCGCCCGGCATTCTCGGCATGGTCGAGCATGCGGCGGCAATCCGCGGCGGCGCGGCGCGCCTCGGCGATCGTCTCGTCGATCCGCGACAATTCCGCGTCGGCCGATTCGACCGCGCGCACCGCCGCGGGCCGCGCCTTCTCGATCGCCGCCAGCCGGTTGACGCGCTCGAGCCGCTCGGCCGCCGCGGCGCCGCCCGACCTGGCGACATAGCCGTCCCAGCGCCGGAGGACCCCCGCCAGCGTCACCAGCCTCTGCCCCACCGCGAGCGGCTGCCCGGTATCGCTCTCCGCCACCAGCACCTGGGCCAAGCGGCGCGCCAGCCCCGCCGGCGCCGCGACATGGCCGCTCAGCGGCGTCGTCCCCGCCGGAGCGCCCGGATCGCCGGGGAGCGGTTCCGCCCCCGCCCAATAGCGCTCGGCGCTCGTATCGAGCCCGGCCTCGAGATCGTCGCCCAGCGCCGCGGCAAGCGCGCGCTCATAGCCGGCATCGACCTTGAGCCGATCGAGCAGCCGGTCCTTGCCCGAGGGGCGCGTCGCCTTGGCGAGCGCGGCGGCTTCGCTGTCGAGCTGGGCGAGCTCGGCATGCGCGGCGGCGCGCGCGGACTGGGCGCGGTCGCGCGATTCGATCGCGCCGCGCTCGCTCGCATCGGCGCGGGCGAGCCCGGCGCGCGCGGTCTCGGCCCGGCGCAGCGCCTGGGCCCGCGCCTCGGCGGCGCGCGCCTTCTCCGCCTTGAGCGGCTCGGCATCGCCCAGCGCGCGGATCTCGGCATCGATCCGCGCCTGATCGCGTGCCGCCCGCTCGGCGCGGGTGCGCGCGGCGGCCAGGGCGGCCTCGGCGACGCGTGCATCGGCGGCCTCGCTCGCCTGCGCCGCGAGCGCCTGGGCCAGCGCGACCTCGGCATCGCGCGCGGCGCGCTCGGCATCGGCCAGCGCCGTATCGAGCGTCGGCATCCGCGCGCCTGCGTCGGCGATCCGCGTCTCGAGCGCCTTGGCTTCGTCCGCGAGCCGGGCCAGCGCCTCGGCGGCGTCGTGCGCCAGCGCGCCCTCGCGCCCTCGATCCTCGGCCAGCCGCGTCCCCGCATCGCGCAGCTCGACGATGCGGCGCTCGACCGCGGCGCGCTCGCTGCGCAAGGTCGCCAGCCGGTGCATCGCCTCGGTCGCGCGGTCGCGGACGCTCAGCGCATCGGCGCGCACCCCGGCGAGCGCCTCGGCGGCGGCCTGCTGGCGCGCGGCGGCGGCGTCGTGCGCCTGCGCGCGCTGGGCGACCAGCGCCTCGGCGGCGGCCGCCTCCTTCTTCGCCGCGTCGGCGGCTTCGGCGGCATCGCGCCAGCGCGCGAAGATCATCCGTGCCTCGGCGACGCGGATCCGCTCGGAAAGCTCGCGATAGCGCTCGGCCTGTCGCGCCTGACGCTTGAGCGCCGCCGCGCGCGATTCCTGGTCGCCGATGACTTCGTCGAGCCGAGTGAGATTGGCCTCGGTCGCGCGCAGTTTCTGCTCGGCGTCGCGACGGCGGACATGCAAGCCCGCGATCCCCGCCGCCTCTTCGAGCATCGCGCGGCGCTCGCCCGGCTTGGCCGAGATGATCGCGCCGATCCGCCCCTGGCTGACCAGGGCCGGCGAATGCGCGCCGGTCGCCGAATCGGCGAAGACCAGGGCGACGTCCTTGGCGCGGACGTCGCGGCCGTTGATCCGGTATGCCGAGCCGGCGCCGCGCTCGATCCGGCGGACGACCTCGAGCTCATCCTCCTCGCCCACCTGCTCGGCGAGGATCGAGACTTCGGCGAAGTCGCGCGCGGGCCGCGTCGCGGTGCCGGCGAAGATCACGTCTTCCATGCCGGCGCCGCGCATCGACTTGGCGCTGTTCTCGCCCATCGCCCAGCGCAGCGCCTCGAGCAGGTTGGACTTGCCGCACCCGTTGGGGCCGACGATCCCGGTGAGGCCGGGTTCGATGCGCAGATCGGCCGGATCGACGAAGCTCTTGAAGCCCGTCAGTCGCAGCCTCTTGATCTGCATGCCTGCCGTCCCCCGTGTTTGTCGGCCTTAGCGGGCCCCCGCCGCCTGCAGCGCCGTCTCGACCTGCGACCACATCGCCGCGTCGACCTGCTTGCCGTTGATGAAGAAGGTCGGCGTCCCCTGCACGCCGCGATTGTTGGAGGCATCGGCCATGACGTCGGCGATGCTCTTGATCACGGCCTGGTCCGCAAGGCACTGGCGGGCCTTCGCCTCGGGCACGCCGCGCTGCTTGGCGAACTCGACCGCGCCCATCGCGTCGGCGATCGCGGCTGCGGCCTGGGGCGGCGTCATCGTCTGGAGCTGCTGCTGGAACCCTTCGGGCAGCGCATTCAGCTTCTCGCCGAAGGCTACCTGGTTGGCGAACATCTGGTCGAGCATCGGGAAGAAGGCGTCGGTGCCGACGCATTGATTGAGCAGCGCCAGCGCGAGATCGGGCGCGCCGTGGAGCGGGAAGTCGCGGAACTCGTAGCTCACCTTGCCGGTCGAGACGTATTTCTGGCGCAGCGGCTCGACACCCTCCGCAGCGAAGCGGCCGCAGGTGGGGCAGGTGCGCGAGCCATATTCGACCAACTGGATCGGCGCATTGGGATTGCCCTGGCGGAAGCCACCCTCGGGGGTCTTGGCGACCACATCGACCCATTGCTTGCCCGCGGGAGGCGTGGCCGCCGCCACCGGGGTGGTCGACGTCACCGGCGCGGAGGCGTTCTCGGTGCCGCCGCCACAAGCTGCGAGCGCAAGAAGCGGAAGGAAAGCGAGGGCGAAACGCATGGTCGTTGGTCTCCGAGAGAAATGGTCGCTCAGCTGTCCGCGGCGCGGAGCTCGGGCTGAAGTTGGTCCCAGGTGAAGGCGCGCACGCGGCGGCCGTTGACGAAGAAGCTCGGGGTGCCCTGGACGCCCGCCTTGGCGCCGCCGGCATAGGCATCGGCCACGCTCTTGATCAGCGCAGGGCTGGCGAGGCAGCGCCGCGCCTGCGCCTCGGGCAGGCCGCGCGCCTTCATGAAGGCGATCATCCCCAGCGCCTCGGCGAACTTCGTCGCGGCCTGGGGCGGGGGCAGGTTCTGCCACGCCTCGACCTGCTCGGGCTGGCTCTCGATCAGTTTGTGGAGCGGCGCGTCGAACGCCTGCTGGTTGGCGAACATCTGGTCGAGCACCGGGAAGAAGCGCGCGGGCGCGACGCACTGGTTGAGCAAGGCGAGCGAGAGATCGGGCACGCCGTGGATCAGATAGTCGCGGAACTCGTAGCTCAGCTTGCCGCTCGCGATCCATTCGCGGCGCAGCGGCTCGACGCCCTCCACCGCGAATGCGCGGCAGGTGGGGCAGGTGCGCGAACCATATTCGACGAGCTTGATCGGCGCGTCGGGATTGCCCTGGCGGAAGCCGCCCTCGGGCGTCTTGACGACCAGGTTCACCCAGTTGGCGGTCGCGCGGCGCGCCTGCTGCGCGGTGACCGGGCCGGTCCCGACGATCAGCAGCAATGCGGCGGCAAGCAGGCGGAGCGCCATCAATCGATCCTGCCGAGCTTGAGGCCCTTGTCGGCCGCTGCGACGCCTGCGGCGAGCGATTCGAGCACGGCCTTCAATTCGGGATCGGCGATGCCGCGCAGGCTGTCGCCCATCGCCTCGGTGAGCGGCGCGAGGCTCGGTGGCGGCGCGGCCTTGGCGACGCGCTTGATCTCGCCCTGGCGGATCGCGACGCGGACCACGGCGGGATAGCCGAAGAAGCGATTGACGCGATCGACGATCTCGGGGGCGATGTGCTGCATCATCGGGGCGTGGGCGCCGGCGACGACGAGGCTCAGCACGCCCTCGGCGCGCTTGCCCTGCGGGAAGCGGATCGATTCGGGCATCGAGACGCGGGCATAGCGCTCGCCGACGATCTCGCCCCAGCGGCTGACGATCGCATGCTGGACGAAGCCGAACTTGCGGAACGCGGCACGGCCGACATCGGGCAGCAGCTCGGAAACCGCGCGCGCACGGTTCGATCGCTGCGGTTCGAGCTTGGGCTGGCGCGTGGTGGCACGCTTGGGTTTATCAGGGGCCTTCGTCATTACCGCCTACCCATGCCATAGGCGGGGCGTGCCCGACAACGTCCCTCGCGCAATCGCCGCTCCCTTGCTCCGCTGGTACGACGCGCATGCCCGCGACCTGCCGTGGCGCGCGCGGCCGGGAGCGAACGCGCCCGATCCCTATCGCGTCTGGCTGAGCGAGGTCATGCTCCAGCAGACCCAGGTCGCGAGCGTCATCCCCTATTTCGAGAAGTTCACCGCGCGTTGGCCGAGCTTCGCGGCGTTGGCGGCGGCGGAGGATGCCGAGCTGATGGCCGCCTGGGCCGGGCTCGGTTACTATGCCCGGGCGCGCAACCTGCTCGCCTGCGCCCGCGAAGTCGCGGCGCGCGGGAGCCTCCCCGAAACCGAGACCGAACTGCTCGGCCTGCCCGGCGTCGGCGGCTATACCGCGGCGGCGATCGCGGCGATCGCCTTCGGGCAGCGCGCGGTGGTGGTCGACGCCAATGTCGAGCGCGTCGTTACTCGGCTTTTCGCAGTGACGGAGCCGCTGCCCGGCGCGCGACCCAGGATCCGCGCGCTCACCGACAGGATCACGCCCGATGCGCGGGCAGGGGACTTCGCCCAGGCGATGATGGACCTCGGTTCGGGCATCTGCACCGCCCGCGCGCCGCGCTGCCTCCTCTGCCCCTTGCGCGCGCAATGCGATGGTCTTGCCGGCGGCGCGCCCGAGACCTTCCCGGTCAAGGCGCCCAAGGCCGCCAAGCCGCAGCGCTACGGCACGATGTTCTGGCTGGAGCGCGACGGACGGGTGCTGCTCGTCCGCCGCCCGGCCAAGGGCCTGCTCGGCGGCATGCGCGCCTTGCCGACCGGGCCGTGGAGCGATTCGCCGCCGGGGCTGGCCGGCGCGCCGCTCGCGGCCGGCTGGCGCCTGCTCGATGACCAGGTTCGCCATGGCTTCACCCATTTCAACCTCGACGTGGCGCTTGCGGCTGCAACAATCCCAGCGCACACAGACGCGCCGGAGGGCGAATGGTGGCCGGTCGCCGAGATAGCGGCGGCGGGGCTGCCCACCGTGTTCGCCAAGGCGGCAAGGATGTTCGGGAGGTTGCATGCATAGCTGGCGGATATTCGGATCGATCGCGGCACTGGCGCTTACCGGCCCGGCCTGGTCGCAGGCGACGGCGCCGCTGCCGTCGCAGGGCGCGCAGGCGCAGGCCACGAGCGCGACCGCCCGGCTGGAGAAGCGCGTCGTCGCCGAGGGCAGGGTGCCCGGCATCGTGATCGTGACCGGCATCGGCGATGCACCGACCCGGATCGCCTCGGAAGGGCGGATCGCCATCGAGCCCGATGCTCCCGTCGCCGATGCCGACAGCCTGTGGCGCATCTATTCGATGACCAAGCCGATCACCGGCATCGCCGCGATGATCCTGGTCGAGGAAGGCAAGCTCAAGCTCGACCAGCCGATCAGCGACTTCATACCCGCCTTCAAGGACATGAAGGTGCTGGTCGATCCGGCCAAGGACCTCACCAGCCGCCCTGCGACGCGCCCGATCACGGTGCGCCACCTGCTCACCCACACCGCCGGGCTCGGCTACAGCATCGTCACCAAGGGCCCCTTGCTCGACGAATATAACCGCCTCGGCATCAACCCGGCGCAGGTCAACGCGCTGATGGAACCGGGCATGCGCGCGGCGCGGCCCAAGACGCTCGAGGAGTTCGCCAACCGGGTCGCGACGCTGCCGCTGATCGCCGATCCGGGCACCAAATGGAGCTATTCGATCAGCCTCGACCTGCTCGGCCGGGTGATCGAGGTCGCGGGCGGCATGCCGTTCGACCAGTTCGTCAACACCCGCATCTTCGCGCCGCTCAAGATGCGCGACAGCTATTGGACCGTGCCGCAGGACAAGGCGCGCATCCTCGCCACCAACTATCTCTCGCCCAGGGTCGCCGCGGACGTGGGCGCCACCTCGGTCTGGCTCCAGCCGCCGAGCTTTCCCTATGGCGGCGCGGGGCTCGTCATGTCGGCGCACGACTATGACCGCTTCCTCCACATGCTGCTGAACGGCGGCACGCTCGACGGTGCCCGCGTGCTCAAGCCCGAGACGGTTAAGCTCGCCCTGTCGGACCTGCTGCCGCCCACCGTCGACCGCTCGACGCTCGCGCACATGACCGCCGATAGCGGCGTGCCGATGGGCTTCGGCGCGGGCGGCTCGGTCTATCTCGCCGACAAGCCCGGCGGCCCGGGCAAGGGCACTTTCGGCTGGGCCGGCGCGGCGGGATCGATCGGCTGGGTCGATCCGGCCCACAAGCTGCGCGCGACGATGATGGTCAATTCGTTCAGCGAGCAGCTGCTCAAGCGCGAGACGTCTCAGGCGGTCTACGCCGATCTCGCGCGGTGAGGGCACCCGGCTTCACCGGCGGCACGCTCGACCGTGCCGATCGGGTCCGCCACGAGCCCGAGCTGCTGCGTGCTGCCGAGGCCGATCCGCGCGCCCGGTTGCTCGTTCTGCGCGGCCTCGACCCCGAGCTCGACGAAGCCGATCGCCTCATATGGACCGGGCTCGACGCGGCCGAGGGCGAGCGGCTGTTCCTCGGCTTCGACGAGGGCGTGCCGCTGTTCGCCGCCGCGCCGCCGCACGGGCAGCCGCTCCCCGGAGCCCGCTCGCCCGCCTTGTTCGCGATGCTCGATCGCTTCCATGCCGGCGACGCCGCACTCTATGCCGCGGCGCGCAGCCTGGTCGACTGGCATGGGCGGCACGGCTTCTGCGCGGTGTGCGGCACCGCCACCGCGATCTTCCGCGCCGGCTGGGGGCGCACCTGCCCTTTTTGCCATGCCGAGCATTTCCCGCGCGTCGACCCGGTGGTGATCATGCTCGCCGAGCATGGCGACAAGGTGCTGCTCGGCCGCCAGCCGCCCTGGCCGCAGGGGCGCTATTCGGCGCTCGCCGGCTTCCTCGAGGTCGGCGAGTCGATCGAGGAGGCGGTGCGCCGCGAGACGCTCGAGGAGGCGGGCATCCGCGTCGGCGCGGTGCGCTATGTCGCCAGCCAGCCCTGGCCCTTCCCCTCGTCGCTGATGATCGCCTGCATCGGCGCGGCCGAGAATGACGACATCACGGTCGACGTCCACGAGCTCGAGGACGCGCGCTGGTTCATCCGCGACGAGGTCCGCCGCGCGCTCGCCCGCGATCCCGACGCCCCGTTCGGCGCCGCCCCGCCTTATGCGATCGCGCACACGCTGCTGACGGCGTGGGTGGAGGGCGGTTAGGGCCGCTCGCGCGCCTGGGGATAGGTGCCGAGCACGCGCATCCATTTCGAATGGAACTTGAGCTCCTCGAGCGCGCGGTCGATCGCGGGATCGCCCGGGCCGCCGACGATGTCGGCGTAGAATTCGGTCGCCGCGAAGCTGCCGCCGCGCTGGTAGCTCTCCAGCTTGGTCATGTTGACGCCGTTGGTCGCGAAGCCGCCCAGCGCCTTGTAGAGCGCCGCCGAGACGTTGCGGACCTCGAAGATGAAAGTGGTCATCACCGGCCCCTCGATCGGCAGCGGCAGCGCCTCGCGCGCGAGCACGACGAAACGCGTCATATTGTGCTCGGCATCGGCGAGGTCACTCTCGAACAGGTCGAGCCCGTAGAGCTCGGCCGCTCCCGGCGGGGCGAGCGCGGCGACCGCGGGGTCGGCCATCTCGGCGATCACCGCCGCCGCGCCCGCCGTGTCGGGATAGGCCACCGGCGCGATGCCGCGCGCCTTGAGCCAGTGGCGGCACTGGCCGAGCGCCTGCGGGTGGCTCATCGCCTGGCGGACCTGGTCGAGCCCGCCAACACCCATCAGCCCGTAGCGGATCGGCAGGAAATGCTCGCCGGTGATCGCCAGGCCCGATTCGGGCAGCAAGAAATGGATGTCGGCGACGCGGCCGTGGAGCGAATTCTCGATCGGGATCATCGCGCGGTCGGCGCGGCCTTCCTTCACTGCGTCGATCGCGTCCTCGAACGAGAAGCAGGGCAGGGGAAGCCTGTCGGCAAAGGCTTCGCGCACCGCGATGTGCGAATTGGCGCCCGGCGCGCCCTGGAACGCCACCGCGCGGCCCGGTTCGGCCGAGGCCCTTGCGATCATGTCCGCGACGATCGGCCGCGCCGGGCTTGCGAAATTCTCCATGGAAGCGCGCGCTAGCCGTCTGCGTTTCCGGCGGCAACCCCGGCTTGCGATAGCAAAAACCGCAGCCTAAAGGGCGAACGACTTTCCTTTAGGGGCATGTGATGGACGATCGGTTCAATACGATTGCGGGTTGGGCACTGGCGGGCGGCATTGCGGCGCTCGGCCTGTCGATCGTGAGCGGCATGGTCTTCCACGCGGAACGCCCCGAGAAGATGGGCTATGCGATCGAGGGCGTCGAGGAGGCCGGCGAAGGCGGCGGTGCCGCCGTCGCGCCGATCGCGGTGCGTCTCGCCGCCGCCGATGTCGCCAAGGGCGCCGACGTGTTCAAGCAGTGCACCGCCTGCCACACGATCAACTCGGGCGGCGCTTCGGGCATCGGCCCGAACCTCTACGCCACGGTCGGCAAGCCGCACGGCCATGTCGCCGGCTTCGCTTATTCGGACGCGCTCAAGGGCGTGCCGGGCACCTGGACCTTCGACGCGCTCGACGCGTGGCTGACGAGCCCACGCAAATACGCGCCGGGCACCAAGATGACCTTCGCGGGCATCGCCAATCCGCAGGACCGCGCGAACGTGATCGCCTATCTCAACAGCCAGGGCTCGAACCTGCCGCTTCCCGCCGCCCCGGCCGCGGGCGAGGAGCCGGCGGCCGACAACGCCGCCGAGGCCAATGTCGCCGACACCGGCAACGTCTCGAACGAAGCGACCCCGGCGGAAGGCACCCCGGCCAAGGATCCCCAGGCGGCGGTCCAGGCCGAGAAGAAGGGCCACTAAGGCCGCGCATCGCCGAGCGTGCGGCGGATTTCCGCCAGTACGCCGAGCGTGTTGCCCAGGATATTGTTGTTCCAGAAACGGAGCACGATGTAGCCCGCAGCCTCGAGTTGCTGCGTGCGCGGCGCGTCGGCTTCGGGCCTGTGCTGGCCGCCATCGGCTTCGATGATCAGCTTGGCCTCTTCGCAGAGGAAGTCGACGATATGGCCCGCGAGCGGCTCCTGCTGACGGAACTTGAAGCCGCTCAGTCGTCGATTGCGAAGATGGTACCAGAGGCGCTTCTCCGCGCCGGTTGGATCGCGCCGCAATTTCCGTGCAACTGGAACGAGCCGGTTCCGCATGCCCCTCTCCCATAGGGAGAGGGTTGCGCAGACTTGGGTCCGGCGCAAGCCGAGCCTTAGTCGGAGCTGGGTGAGGGGTTTCGCCCTCTCGATAGTCCCGGAACCCCTCACCAACCTCCGCTAGGCAGCAAGCTGCCAAGCTCCGGTATCCTCTCCCCATGGGAGAGGGAAGGATGGGCGAGCGCTCAGCGTTCAGCCCCTCGCCTTGTGGTTGCGCCAGAAGTCCTGGACGATCTCCCAGCCTTCCTCGGCGGTCTCGACGAAGTGGAACAGCCCCAGGTCGCGCGGGGAGATCACGCCTTCCTCGCACAGCGCCTCGAAGTTCACCACGCGCTGCCAGAAGGCCTTGCCGTAGAACAGCACCGGGATCGGATCGATCTTGCCGGTCTGGATCAAAGTCAGCAGCTCGAAGCTCTCGTCGAACGTCCCGAACCCGCCGGGGAACACCGCCACCGCGCGCGCATGGAGCAGGAAGTGCATCTTCCTGAGCGCGAAATAGTGGAACTGCAGGCTGAGCCCCGGCGTGACATAGGGGTTGGGCGCCTGTTCGTGCGGCAGCACGATGTTGAGCCCGATCGATTCGGCGCCCACGTCCTGCGCGCCGCGATTGGCGGCCTCCATGATCGACGGGCCGCCGCCCGAGCACACCACGAAATGGCGCTTGCCCGCCTCGTCGAGCGGGAAGTTGCTCGCCAGCCGGGCGAGTTCGCGCGCGACGTCGTAATAATGCGACTTCTCGATCAGCCGCTCGGCGATCTTCTTCTGCTCGGGCGTGTCGGCGAGCTCGAGCAGCGCCTGGGCCTTTTCCGGTTCCGGGATGCGCGCCGATCCGTAGACGACCAGCGTCGAGGCGATGTTGGCGGCGTCGAGGATCAACTGTGGCTTGAGCAGCTCGAGCTGGAAGCGCACCGGGCGCAGATCCTCGCGCAACAGGAAGTCCATGTCCTGGAAGGCGAGGCGATAGGCCGGATGCTCGGTCTGGGGCGTGCCGCTGTTGGTGTTGGCGTTCTCGGCTTCCTGCTGCGCGGGGCGGAAGACGCGGCTCGGGACGCGTGTATCGTTGCTCATTTGGGCCGGCTTAGGCCGATCGTGCGGTCTTGCCTAGGCGCAGAAAGGGCCGCGGCCCATGTCGAGATGCAGGTGGTTGTAATGCGCGGCGTTATAGTCGGGGCCGAGCACCGTCCTGAAGCGCTTGCACGCCGATTTGTGGATCACCTCGAAGAATTCGCGCACCGCGGGGTCGTCCGATCGCCAGCCGGTCTCGACGCGGATCTTCCGCCCGTCGGCGAGCACGAATCCGCCGATGTCGACGGCGTTGCCCAGCCCGTGCTCGGACATGCGCGCCCCCGATTGCCCGCCGCCCCCGATGATCGCGCGGCACGAATAGCTGCCGAAGCTCTCGACGCGCACCAGCTCGCTACCCAATATCTGCTTGGCCGCCGGCGCGACCGCGAAGCGCACCCATCCCGTGAAGCTGCGCGCGAGCGGGCAGCGCATCGATTTGAGGTTGGTCACCGGCACGCCGATGTCGAGCAGTTCCACCGCACCGGTGACGATGCAGCCGCTGCCGAAGTCGCGATCGGGCAGCGGCGAATAGCGCACCGATTCGCGCGAGAGGTCGGCGAAGCATTGCTGCGTCTCGCGCGGGGTGGGGCGGTTGAGCGTGATCGGCCCCGATTTGCGCTCGCGGATCGGCGCGGGACGGTCGTCGTCGTCGCCGCCGATGCAGCTGGCGAGGAACAGGGCCAGGAACACGATGCCGAGACGCATACCGCAGGCATAGCACGGCGATTCTGAAGATTCGCTGTGTTCCGTCGCACGCGGGTACCGGTTTGACTCTGGACCTGTTACCGCTACCATCGCCGCCGGATGCCGCGCGAAGACGGCGTCGACCGGAGAGGCCCATGACCAAGCTGCTCGCCGCCTTCGCCTGGGCGCTCGCCCTGTTCGCATCGCCGGCCCTGGCGCAGCAGCCGCCTGCCGAGCCGCTGCGCATCGCGCTCTGGAGCCATGGCGCGCCGGGGTTCGAGGCCCGGAAAGCGATTCCCGAACAGTCCGAGGCCTATTGGCTCAAGCCGGTCAACGATCCCAGCATCACCTATTTCCCCGCGCGTCCCGGCCGCGAGACCGGCGCGTCGGTGCTGATCATGCCGGGCGGCGCGCACGAATTCCTGGTGATCACCACCGAGGGCAACCATGTCGCGCGCTGGTTCGCCGAGCGCGGAGTCGCGGCCTTCGTGCTGCGCTACCGGCTCTTCCGCGGGACCGGTTCGCCCTACAAGTTCGAGCATGCCCGGCAGGATGCCGAGCGCGCGATGCGGACGATCCGGTCGCGGGCCGGCGAATGGAAGCTCGATCCTGCGCGAATCGGCGTGATGGGCTTCTCCGCCGGCGGCGAGCTCGCCCGGGTGACCTTGCTCAGTCCGCCCGTCGCGGCGCCGGGAAAGGGCGACGCGATCGACCGGCTCTCGCCGCGCCCCGATTTCGGCATCCTCGTCTTTCCCGGGCCGCTCCACGACCAGGAGAGCATCACGCGCGATTCGCCGCCCTTGCTGATGGCGGCGACGAATGACGACCAATGCTGCTCGCAGCCGATCATCGACCTGCTGAACGCCTATCGCGCCGCGGGCGCCTCGTCGGAGCTGCACATGTATGCGGCGGGCGGTCACGCCTTCAACATGGGCGAATCGACTCCCATGGTGAGCCTGCGCAACTGGCCCGCGCGGATCACCGACTGGATGACCGACCGCGGGCTGCTGGCGAAATGGCCGCCCGAGCCCTGACCGTCATCCCGGCGCAGGCCGGGATCTCAGGCGAGGGTGCGATACGGCACGAGATCCCGGCTTTCGTCGGGACGACGAATGCGGCCAGACGACAACATGCGCGCATTCTCGCCAATTGACTTTGCGCCCGCCGCCGTTAGGGGCGTCGGCGGGCCACGCGGTCCCAACGCCGCGCGTGCTCTCTGCAAGGAGAGACTGACATGAGTGATTCCGCCGTTACCGACGCCAATCTTGCGTCTGCGAAGCCCGCCGCCAAGCCGGTTCGCCCCTTTTTCTCTTCCGGTCCCTGCGCCAAGCCTCCGGGCTGGGATGCGTCGAAGCTCGCCAGCGAATCGCTCGGCCGCTCGCATCGCTCGAAGATCGGCAAGACCCGCCTGCAATATGCGATCGACCTGATGCGCGAGATGCTCGCGCTCCCCGACACGCACCGCATCGGCATCGTTCCGGGTTCGGACACCGGCGCCTTCGAGATGGCGATGTGGACGATGCTCGGCGCCCGCGGCGTCACCACGCTTGCCTGGGAAAGCTTCGGCGAGGGCTGGGTCACCGATGCGGTCAAGCAGCTGAAGCTCGAGCCCAAGATCCACCGCGCCGATTACGGCCAGCTCCCCGATCTCGACCAGGTCGACTGGTCGGACGACGTGCTGTTCACCTGGAACGGCACCACGTCGGGCGTTCGCGTGCCCGACGGCGAATGGATCCCGGCCGATCGCGCGGGGCTGAGCTTCGCCGACGCGACCAGCGCGGTGTTCGCCTACGACCTGCCCTGGGACAAGATCGATGTCGCCACCTTCTCCTGGCAGAAGGTGCTGGGCGGCGAGGGCGGCCACGGCGTGCTGATCCTCGGCCCGCGCGCGGTCCAGCGCCTCGAGGAATATACCCCCGCCTGGCCGCTGCCCAAGGTGTTCCGCCTGATGGCCAAGGGCAAGCTCGCCGAGGGCGTGTTCAAGGGCGAGACGATCAACACCCCGTCGATGCTCGCGGTCGAGGATGCGATCTTCGCGCTCGAATGGGCCAAGGGCCTGGGCGGCCTGCACGGCCTGATCGCGCGCTCGGACGCCAATGCCGCCGCGCTCGACAGGATCGTCGCCGAGCGCGACTGGCTGGGCCATCTCGCGCTCGATGGCGGTATCCGCTCGAAGACCAGCGTGTGCCTGACCGTCGAGGGCGCCGACGAGGCCTTCATCAAGAAGTTCGCCGCTAGCCTCGAAAAGGAAGGCGCCGCCTACGACGTCGCCGGCTATCGCGACGCGCCCCCGGGCCTGCGCATCTGGTGCGGCGCGACCGTCGACACCGCCGATATCGAAGCGCTCGGCCCCTGGCTCGACTGGGCCTACGCCGAAGCCAAGGCCTGATCCGTCATCCCGGCGAAAGCCGGGATCTCGGACCGCGATTCCCCACACATCATGAGGTCCCGGCGTGCGCCGGGATGACGAGGTAGAAAATGCCCAAGGTACTGATCAGCGACAAGATGGACCCCAAGGCCGCCGAGATCTTCCGCGCGCGCGGAGTCGAGGTGGACGAGATCACCGGCAAGACCCCCGAGGAACTGAAGGCGATCATCGGCGAATATGACGGCCTGGCGATCCGCAGCTCGACCAGGGTGACCAAGGAGATCCTCGAGGCCGCGACCAACCTCAAGGTGGTCGGCCGCGCCGGGATCGGCGTCGACAATGTCGACATCCCCGCCGCCTCGGCCAAGGGCGTGGTCGTCATGAACACCCCGTTCGGCAACTCGATCACCACTGCCGAGCATGCGATCGCACTGATGTTCGCGCTTGCCCGCGACCTGCCCGAGGCCGACAAGTCGACCCAGGCCGGCAAGTGGGAGAAGAACCGCTTCATGGGCGTCGAGGTGACCGGCAAGACGCTCGGCCTGATCGGCGCGGGCAATATCGGCTCGATCGTCGCCGACCGCGCACTGGGGCTCAAGATGAAGGTGATCGCCTATGATCCCTTCCTCACCCCCGAGCGCGCGCTCGAGATGGGCGTCGAGAAGATGACCCTCGACGACCTGCTGCTGCGCGCCGATTTCATCACGTTGCACACGCCGCTGACCGACCAGACGCGCAACATCCTCTCGGCCGAGAACCTCGCCAAGACCAAGAAGGGGGTGCGCATCATCAATTGCGCGCGCGGCGGGCTGATCGACGAGGCGGCGCTCAAGGCGGGCCTCGAATCGGGCCATATCGGCGGCGCCGCGCTCGACGTGTTCGTGCAGGAGCCGGCGAAGGAATCGCCTTTGTTCGGCACGCCCAACTTCATCTCGACGCCGCATCTCGGCGCCTCGACCAACGAGGCCCAGGTCAATGTCGCGATCCAGGTCGCCGAGCAGATGGCCGATTATCTCGTCTCGGGCGGCGTCACCAACGCGCTCAACATGCCTTCGCTCTCGGCCGAGGAAGCGCCGCGGCTCAAGCCGTACATGGCGCTGGCCGAGCGGCTGGGCAGCCTGGTCGGCCAGCTGGCGCACGGCGCGCTCGATTCGATCTCGATCGAAGTCGAAGGCGCTGCCGCCGAGCTCAACCAGAAGCCGATCACCGGCGCGGTGCTCGCCGGGCTGATGCGCGTCCATTCGGACACGGTGAACATGGTCAACGCGCCCTTCCTCGCCAAGGAGCGCGGGCTCGACGTGCGCGAAGTGCGCCACGAGCGCGAGGGCGACTATCACACTTTGGTGCGCGTGACGGTCGGCACCCAGGCGGGCGACCGCTCGGTCGCGGGCACCCTGTTCGGCAATCTGGCGCCGCGGCTCGTCGAGCTGTTCGGCATCAAGGTCGAGGCCGATCTCGCCGGCCACATGCTCTACATCGTCAACGAGGACGCGCCCGGCTTCATCGGCCGGCTCGGCACCACGCTCGGCGAGGCGGGCGTGAACATCGGCACCTTCCACCTCGGCCGCCGCTCGGCGGGCGGCGAGGCGGTGCTGCTGCTCTCGGTCGACGACGAAGTGACTCCCGAGCTCGTCGCCAAGGTCCGCACGCTCCCCGGCGTGAAGACCGCGATGGCGCTGCGGTTCTGAGCTGCTAATCTAAAGCCCTCTCCCCTCCGGGGAGAGGGTTGGGAGAGGGGCAGTGCCGCAAACGGATCGCGCGTTGTTGGCTCGTGCCAAGCAAATGCGCGCCAACCCCACACCCACCGAAGCTGCGATGTGGCGCATCCTTCGCGCCAAGCAGTTCGAGAGTGTGAAATTCGCTCGACAGGTGGTCATCAAACCCTACATCGCCGACTTCGTCGCGCGGTCGCGAAAGCTGGTTGTGGAGATCGACGGCGACACGCATGCATTGTGCGAGCTGAAGGACGCGCGCCGCACGGCGTGGCTGGAGCGACAGGGGTACAAGGTGATCCGGTTCACGAACTACGAGGTTGGAAGCAATCTGGACGGCGTTGCTCACGCGATCAGCGTGGAACTTGCCGCACTGCCCCTCTCCCAACCCTCTCCCCAGAGGGGAGAGGGCTTTTGACCGGCCTTCTCCCCGAGGGATTCCACGATCGGCTCCCGCCCGCCGCCGATGCGGCAGCGGGGCTGGAAGCGCGCGTGCTCGGCGTGGCGCGGCTCTACGGCTATGAGCAGGTCGATCCGCCGCTCGCCGAATTCGCCGACGAGCTCGCCACGCGGCTCAAGGCGGGCGGGGTGCGCGACGCGGTACGCTTCGTCGATCCGGTCTCGCAGCGCACCCTCGCGATCCGGCCCGATCTCACCGCGCAGGTCGGCCGTATCGCGGTCACCCGCATGGGCCACCATCCGCGCCCGGTGCGGCTTTCCTATGCCGGGCCGGTGGTCAAGCTCAGCGCTTCCGAGCTCAACCCGCAGCGCGCGATGCGCCAGATCGGTTGCGAGCTGATCGGGCTCGACACCGTCGCCGCGGCGATCGAAGTGGTCTGTGTCGCGATCGAGGCGCTCCAGGCCGCGGGCGTCACCGGGATCGCGATCGACTTCACGCTGCCCGACCTCGCCGATACGCTCGCCGCGGATCTCGACGCCGCGACGCTCGCCACCCTGCGCGACCGGCTCGACGCCAAGGACGCCGGCGGGGTCGCCGCGATCGATTCGCGCTGGCTGCCGCTGATCGAGGCGGCCGGGCCCTTCGACGCGGCGATGGCGCGGCTGCGCGCGATCGACGCGGGCAATGCGCTGGCGAGCCGGCTCGACGGCCTCGCGCGCATCGCCGCCAGCGTCGACGGCCAGGCGGCGCTCACGCTCGACCCCACCGAGCGCCACGGCTTCGAATATCAGAGCTGGCTGGGCTTCTCGATCTTCGCGGCCGGCGTGCGCGGCGAGATCGGCCGGGGCGGCACCTACACGATCCTCCACGGCGACGGCCGCGAGGAGCCCGCGGTCGGCTTCTCGCTCTATGCCGATCCGATCCTGAACGCCGGGCTCGGCGCGGGCGAGCGACGCCGGCTGTTCCTGCCGTTCGGTACTCCGGCAGAGGCAGGCGCCAGGCTGCGTGCCGAGGGCTGGGTCACCGTCGCCGCGCTCGAGGCCGACGACACGCCCGAGGCGCAGCTCTGCACCCATGTGCTGGGCGCGGGGGGACCTCAGGCGCTCTAGCGCGCCAGCAGCAGGGCGATGTCGCCCTGCGCGAAATGCTGGAACGCCTCGCGCACCGCGGCGCGGAACCGCTCGTCGCCTCCCAACCGCGCGCCGAACACGGGCTCGATCGCGAGCATCTCCGTCACCGGGTTGGCGCTGGTCGCCGCGGCGGCGAGCGTGTCGGCCATCGGATCGGTGATCGTCTCGCTCGCCTCGGCCTTGCGGCGCAGGAAGGCGATCCATGCCGCGACCGGCACCGCGAGCCGCTCGACATTGCGCCCGGCGTCGAGCGCGGCGCGCGTCGTGTCGAGCAGCCGATAGGGCAGCTTCTGCGAGCCGTCCCAGGCGATCTGCGACAGGAGATGGCGGATCTCGGGGTTGCGGAAGCGATCCAGCACCGCATCGGCATAAGCGGCGGTGTCGAGCCCCTCGACCGGCGCCAGCGACGCGGCGATGTCCTGGTGGACCAGCCGCGTGACGAAGCCTTCGAGCGCAGGGTCGGACATCGCCTCGAACACCGTCTCGTGCCCGCGCGCGAGCCCGGTATAAGCGAGCGTCGAATGCGCGCCGTTGAGGATGCGCAACTTGGCCTGCTCGTAACCGCGCACGTCGCTGGTGAGCGTCACGCCCGCCGAAGCGAGGTCCGGGCCATCGGTCATGTCGAAGCGCTGGAGCACCCATTGGGTGAAGCTCTCGCGCTGGACCGCGGCCTGGTCCGCGACGCCGAGCGCGCCCTGCACCTTGGCCAGGAACGCCGCGTCGCTCGCCGGGGTGATCGAATCGACCATCGAATCGGGGAAGGCGACTTCGCCGGCGATCCAGTCGGCCAGGCCCGGATCCTGGGCGCGGGCCAGCGCGACGCAGGCGGCGCGGAGCTTGGCGCCGTTGCCGGTCATGTTGTCGCAGCACAGCATCGCGAAGGGCGGCAGGGCCGCCGCGCGGCGATCGCCCAGCCCGGCGACGATCCAGCCGATCACGCTCGCCGGCTCGGCGGGGCGCTGGAGGTCGTGGACGATATCGGGATGCGCGAAGTCGAGGCTGCCGTCGCCCGCCAGGCAATAGCCCTTCTCGGTCACCGTGCTCGTCGCGATCCGCACCGCCGGATCGGCGAGCAGTTTCCGCAGCCGCGCGCCTTCGCCGGGTCCGATCGCGTCGGAATGCGCGGCCACGATCCGCATCGAGGGATCGCGATCGATCACCGCGAGCGTGTAGAGCCCGTCCTGGGCCTTGAGCGCATCGGTGGTGCCGCCGCTGCGCAGCGAGACCGCGGCGATGCCCCAGCGCGGATCCTGGTCGAGCAGCCGGTCGACATAGGCGGCCTGGTGCGCGCGGTGGAACGCGCCGGGGCCGAAATGGACGATGCCGGTGCTTATGTCCTGGGGCGCGTGGCCGGGGCGAGCGACGGCGCCGGGAAGCGCGGCGAGCGAAGTGCGGGACAGACGAGTCATGCGCCGAGCCCAAGCAGGCGGGCGCAGGCGAAGTCAATCCGTCGTCAGAGCGTCTTGTTCGACGAATAGCCGCCCGTGCCCGTGGTGGGCGAGCGATATTCCTGCAACCGGCTCGGTGTGTTCTTGGGCATCAGGAAGCGGACCTGCCGGTTCGGGAAATCGATATCTACCCGGCGGAAGCTGCGCAGCGCATCCATCCCCAGAAGCAGCGCGGGGCGGTTGGTAAGGCCGAACCGTTCGAACGGCGCGACGTCGGCGAACGCGACCGGCATCGCCCCGAACACCACGTCGCCGACCTTGATGTTGGGCACCGAGGTATAGTCGGCGAGCGTCTTGTCGCCGGTCACGTCGGTGAGCTCGATCGGCTGGGTCTTGCGCGTGCGCGCGACGCGCTTGCGCAGCGCGCTGTTGCCCATGCTGACCTGGCTGCCGGTGTCGAGCACGACCTGGATGCGCGTGCTGCCGTAATAGGCATCGGTGACGATCAGCTGGCCGAACAGGCTCTTCGCGGTCACGACGATCTCGTCCCGCGCCGCGCGCCGGAACTTGCTCCGCTTCTCGCTCTTGCGCACTTCCATCGTCCCGCGATCGAAATCGATCGAGACCTGGTGATCGCGCAGCGTGTCGATGCCGAGCAGCCCCATCGCGCCGAGATTGCGCGCCTCGAGCTTGGGGGCGACCATGCTGTGCTGCACCCCGATCGACTTGATCATGAGATCCGGGACGAGGACGGTGTCGACCTTGCTGCGCCCGGTCATCGAGAGCAGGGTCACCGGATTGCCCGCGCTCAGCCGCAGCGAATTGGCCAGCTCGCGCGAGACCACGGTGCGCTCGGCGCCGGTGTCGATGATGAAGTTGTACGGCCCCTTGGCGTTGACCGCGACCGGGACGGTAAGCCGCTGGTCGATCTCGCCGAGCGTCAGCAATGTCGCTTCCATCACCGATTCGGGCGTGATCAGCTCGGGATCCTGCGCAGGCGCGGGTGGCGTGCCGCCGGGAGCCTCGATCGGCAGGGTGAGAAGCAGGAGCGGATAGACGACTCCAGGCATGGGGTGACGATATACCTGCACATATTGCGCAGCAATCGAAATCAATCGAGCCGCATCGCCTCCGCCGCGATGCCCTCGGCCTCGATGAGCAGTGCATCTTCCGCCGTGCCCTGCGGCGTGCGTTCGCGGCCGATGATGATCAGCACCGGCACCGCCATCGGGCTCACCCGCGGCAGATCCACGTGCAGCATCGTCTCGGCGGCGGTGTCGAGCAGGTGCGCGAGCCGGCCGACATCGGTCATCCGCGCGCGCGCATCGGCCCAGGCGGCCTTGAGCAGCAGATGATCGGGCTCGTATTTGCGCAGCACGTCGTAGATCAGGTCGGTCGAGAAGGTGACCTGCCGCCCGCTCTTCTTCTTGCCCGGATGCTGGCGCTCGACCAGCCCGCCGATGATCGCCACTTCGCGGAAGGCGCGCTTGAGCAAGGCCGATTGCTGCACCCAGTCGACGAACTCGTGCTCGAGGATGTCGGGCGAGAAGAGCGAAGCGGGATCCTCGATCCTCTCGAGCCCGTACACCGCCAGCGCATAGTCGTTGGCGACGAAGCCCAGGGGCTTCAATCCCATCGCCTCCATCCGCCGGGTCACCAGCATGCCGAGCGACTGGTGCGCGTTCCAGCCCTCGAAGCTGTACACGACCATATGGTGCCGCCCTTCGTGCGGGAAGGTCTCGACGAGCAACTGGCCGGGGGCGGGGATCGCCGAGCGCTGCGCCTGCACCTCGAGCCATTCGCGAACGTCGTCGGGAAAGCGCTGCCAATGGCCGCGGTCGTGGAGGAAGACGCGTACGCGTTTCGCCAGCGTCGAGGTGATCGCCAGCCGCGCGCCCATGTACGAGACGTAGCGCGCCTGCTTCGCGCTCGCCCGCACGATCAGGTCGGTGAGCTCGACGCGCTCGACCTCGAGGCTCAGCCCCGCGAAGAAGAAGGTGTCGCCCGGCGCCAGCGTCGCGCCGAACGCCTCCTCGACCTTGCCCAGCCGCCGGCCGTTCTTGAAGCGCACGTCGAGCATCGGCGCCTCGACGATGATCCCGGCATTGAGCCGGTGCTGCGCGACGAACGAGGGCTTGGTCACGCGCCACAGCCCGTCCTGCCCCTTGGTCAGCCGCTTGAACTTGTCATAGGCGCGCAGCGAATAGCCGCCGTCGGCGATGAAGCCCAGCACCCGGTCGAAAACCTCCTCCTCCAGCGCCGAATAGGGCAGCGCCGCGCGCACCTCCTGCAGCATTTGCGCAGCATCGAACGGCGCGGCGCAGGCGCAGGCCATGATATGCTGCGCGAGCACGTCGAGCGCGCCGGGGCGGAAGATATCGGGGTCGAGCTCGCCTTGCTCGACCGCGTCGAGCGCCGCGCGTGCCTCGAGATATTCGAAGCGATTGCCGGGGACGAGCACCGCCTCGCTCGATTCGTCGAGCCGGTGGTTGGCGCGCCCGATCCGCTGGAGCAGGCGCGACGATCCCTTGGGCGCGCCCATCTGGATCACGCAGTCGACATCGCCCCAGTCGACCCCGAGATCGAGGCTGGCGGTCGCCACCAATGCGCGCAGCTTGCCGTCGGCCATCGCCTGCTCGGCGCGCCGCCGCGCCTCCAGGCTGAGGCTGCCATGGTGCACCGCGATCGGCAGCTTGAGCTCGTTGACCTTCCACAGATTCTGGAAGACGAGCTCCGCCAGCCCGCGCGTGTTGCAGAAGACGATCGTCGTGCGGTGCGTCTCGATCTCGGCCATCACCTGCGGGATCGCATAGACGCCCGAATGCCCGGCCCAGGGGACGCGGCCCTCGGGGAGCAGGATCGCGATGTCGGGATCGGCGCCCTTCTCGCCCTGGACCAAAGTCACCGCATGGATGTCGCCGTCGGGCGCCAGCCAGGCGCGATAGCCGTCGGGATCGGCGACCGTCGCCGACAATGCGACGCGGCGCACGCCCGGCGCGAGCCGGTGGAGCCGCGCCATCGCCAGCGCGAGCAGGTCGCCGCGCTTGCCGGTGGCGAAGGCGTGGACCTCGTCGATCACCACGGTCCTGAGCCCCGCGAACATCGTCAGGCTGTCCTCATAGGAGAGGAGCAGGCTCAGCGATTCGGGCGTGGTGAGCAGGATCTCGGGCGGCCGCGCGCGCTGGCGGACTTTCTTCTCATGCGGCGTGTCGCCGGTCCGCGTCTCGACGCGGATGGCGACGCCCATTTCCTCGATCGGCGTGAGCAAATTGCGCTGCACGTCGACCGCGAGCGCCTTGAGCGGCGAGATGTAGAGTGTGTGGAGCCCCTGTCCGGGCGTCTCGATCAGCTCGGCGAGGCTCGGCAGGAAGCCGGCGAGCGTCTTGCCCGCGCCGGTCGCGGCGACGAGCAGCGCATGCTCGCCGCGCCGCGCCGCCGCGAGCATGTCGAGCTGGTGCCGCCGCGGACGCCAGCCGCGCGCGGCGAACCAGTCGGTGAGGATTTGGGGTAGTTCCGTCACTAGCTGAGGGCTTTTGGAGTGTGGGAACCGCCGGGCATCCCGCCCATATAGACTCGATGGCGAAGCTCGGCGACTGGATCACGCCCCATCCGACGGGCATCTACATTCCCGCCGCGGATGCGTGGGTCGATCCCTCGCAGCCGGTGCCGCGCGCCTTGATCACGCACGGCCATGCCGATCACGCCCGTAGCGGCCACGGCGAGGTCTGGGCGACGCCCGAGACGCTGGCGATCATGGAATGCCGCTACGGGCCGCAGAACGGCCGCCCGGTCGCTTACGGCGAATCGCTGCGCATGGGCGCCGTCGACGTGCGCTTCGTCCCCGCCGGTCACGTCCTCGGCTCGGCGCAGCTGGTGCTCGAGCATGGCGGCGAGCGGATCGTCGTCTCGGGCGATTACAAGCGCCGCGAGGACCCGACCTGCGCGCCCTTCGAGCCGGTGCCGTGCGACGTCTTCGTCACCGAGGCGACCTTCGGCCTGCCCGTCTTCCGCCATCCCGAGACGCATGACGAGCTCGACAAACTGCTCACCGCGCTCCGCGCCAACCCGGCGCGCTGCGTGCTCGTCGGCGCCTATGCGCTCGGCAAGGCGCAGCGCGTGATCCGCGAGCTCCGCGTGATGGGGTTCGACGATCCGATCTATCTCCACGGCGCATTGCAGCGGCTCTGCGACCTCTATGTCGCGCATGGCGTGGAGCTGGGCGAGCTGCGTCCCGCCACCGGGGTGCCCAGGGCCGAACTGGAGGGGCGGATCGTCCTGTGCCCGCCGGGCGCGCTCAACGATCGCTGGTCGCGGCGGCTGCCCGATCCGATCACCGCGATGGCGTCGGGCTGGATGCGCATCCGCCAACGCGCGCGGCAGCGCAATGTCGAGCTGCCGCTGATCCTCTCGGATCACGCCGACTGGGACGAACTCACCACCACGATCCGCGAACTCGCCCCGCGCGAGGTCTGGGTGACGCATGGCCGCGAGGACGCCCTGGTCCATTGGTGCCGCACGCACCAGATCAAGGCCCGCGCCCTCGATCTCGCCGGCTTCGAGGACGAGGATGACTGAGCTTAGCCCGCCGCGCGCAATTCCCCCGAGATCGCGCCCTGGAACAGCCAGGCCTCGGCCTCGGCCACCGTGTCGAAGCAGCGCGTTTCGGGGCCGCGCGCGGAGAGCGCGCGCTGGAGTTGGCTGCGTGCCAGCGTGCGGCCGATCACGAAGGCGAGGCGCCGCGAGCGATATTCGGGCGCGCCGAGCATCTGCTGGAATTCCGCGACGCTCTCCTGCGGCTGGATCTTCATGCCGCGCAGGTCATTGATCGTGAGATGCGCGTTGCGGCCGCAGGTCAGCTTCGCATGCGCGACCTCCCGCTCGGCATAGAAGCCCTGGATATCCTCGGGCGTGAACAGGCCCGCCATCGCGATCCGCACCAGATCGCGCTCGGGTTCGACGTTGATGGAGAAGGTCGCGCTCATGTCCCCATTATAGGAAGAACGCCTCTACGGAGTCCTACGGCGCGGGATTGCCCGGCGTATCCGCGCAATCCTGGCCCCGAATCCTAGCCCACGCCCTCCAGCGCCTTTTGCCGGCGCCGCTGGACCGAGCTGCCGATCCCCATCGCCTCGCGATATTTGGCGACCGTCCGCCGCGCGATGTCGAAGCCCTTGGCGTTGAGCAGCTCGACCAACGTATCGTCCGACAGGATCTTCTTGGGGTCCTCGGCCTGGATCAGCGCGCGGATCGCGCTCTTCACCGCCTCGGCCGAGACCGCGTCGCCGCCATCGGCCGATTGGATCGCGCTGGTGAAGAAATATTTGAGCTCGAACAGCCCGCGCGCGCAGCTCAGATATTTGTTCGAAGTGACTCGGCTCACCGTCGATTCGTGCATCTCGATCACGTCGGCGACCTGGCGCAGCGTCATCGGCTTGAGATGCGCGACGCCCTTCAGGAAGAACGCCTCCTGCTGCTTCACGATCTCGGACGCGACCTTGATGATCGTCCGCTGGCGCTGGTCGAGCGCCTTGACCAGCCAGTTGGCGCTGGCGAGCATGTCCGACATCCAGGCCTTGCTTGCCTTGTCCTGCGGACCCGCCGAGATCTCGGCATAATAGGCCCGGTTGACGAGCAATTTGGGCAGGGTCGCGGCGTTGATCTCGATCGCCCAGCCCGCGCCCCGGCGCGCGACGAAGATGTCGGGCACCACCGCCATGGTCGGCTCGCCGCCATAGCGGCATCCCGGCTTGGGATCATAGTTGCGCAGCTCGCGGATCATGTCCGCCAGGTCCTCGTCGTCGACGCTGCACAGCCGCTTGAGCCGGGCAAGGTCGCCGCGCGCGACCAGCTCGAGATTGTCGATCAGCCGCGCCATGCACGGATCGTAGCGATCGGCCTCCTTGGCCTGGAGCGCCAGGCATTCGGCGAGGTTGCGTGCGCCCACCCCGGTGGGATCGAAGGTCTGGATCGTCGCCAGCACGCCCTCGACCCGCGCGAGCGGCACGTTCAGCCGGCTCGCCACGTCGAGCAAAGCGGCGGTGAGATATCCCGTCTCGTCGATCTGGTCGATCAGATGCGCGGCGATGAACAGGTCGGCGCCGTCGACGCTCGCCCCTGCCTGCGCCATCAGATGGTCGGCCAGGCTGAGCTCGGACGCGCTCATATTGTCGAAATCGGGCCCGTCCTCCGATCCGCCGCCGCCCGTCGCCGCCATGCCGAGGCTGCCGTCGAGCCCGCCGATCGAATCGGACGCGCTGTCGTGGTGGAAGGTCTCGGCGGCGAAATCCACGTCGAGCGCGGCCTCGCCCGCCGCCTCGCCGCCGCCCGCGATCAGCTCGCTCGTATCGGCCGGGCCGTCGCGCGCCGCTTCGAAATCGCTTTCGGGCTCGGAGGGCGCCGCATCGGCCGCATCGTCACCCCCGCCCTGCGCCTCGAGCAGCGGGTTCTTCTCCAATTCCTCGGCGATGAAGGTCTCGATCTCGAGGTTCGACAGCGCCAGCAGCTTGATCGCCTGCTGGAGCTGCGGCGTCATCACCAGCGATTGCGACTGGCGCAGGTCGAGGCGCGGCGCGAGGGACATCCTACGCCACCCCGTCACCCCCGCGAAAGCGGGGGCCCATCTCCCGGACGTGCATCCCGCGCGACGGACGTGGTTGCGCGTGACGCCTGCACGAGATGGGTCCCCGCTTTCGCGGGGATGACGTCAGGTGGGAAAACCGCGTCGTCATCGCCTCAGAGCTCGAAGCTCTCGCCCAGGTACAGCCGCCGGACATTCTCGTCGCGGACCAGGTCGTCGGGCGAGCCGGCGAAGAGCACGCGCCCGTCATAGATGATGTAGCCGCGATCGACGATGTCGAGCGTCTCGCGGACATTATGGTCGGTGATCAGCACGCCGATGCCGCGATTCTTGAGCTGGATCACGAGCTCGCGGATATCCGAGATCGAGATCGGGTCGATGCCGGCAAAGGGTTCGTCGAGCAGGATGATCGTCGGGTCGGCGGCCAGCGCGCGGGCGATCTCGGCGCGGCGCCGCTCGCCGCCCGAAAGCGCCATGGCGGGCGCGGCGCGGAGGCGCGTGAGGCCGAACTCGTCGAGCAATTGCTCGAGCCGGGCCTGGCGCGCGGCCTTGTCGGGCTCGGCGAGCTCGAGCACCGCCAGGATGTTCTTCTCGACGGTCATGCCGCGGAAGATCGAGGTCTCCTGCGGCAGATAGCCGAGCCCCAGGATCGCGCGGCGATACATGGGCAGCTTGGTGATGTCCTCGCCGTCGAGCATGATCCGGCCCGAATCGGGCTTCACCAGCCCCATCACCGAATAGAAGCAGGTCGTCTTGCCCGCGCCGTTGGGCCCGAGCAGCCCGACCACCTCGCCGCGTCCCACCGAGACCGAGACGTCGGTGAGCACCACACGCTTGTCGTAGGACTTGGCGATCGAGACGACCGCGAGCCCCTTGTCCGGCAGCGGGGCCGGATCGGCGACGGTGTGCTCGAGCATGGCGACGTCGTTCATAAGCTTCCTGCGCGGACCGTTTCACTCACCCGCCGCATATAGGCGCGGAATGGCAGGATTCCTGCATGAGAATGCGAGGGATGGAAAGCGAAACTGCGCCAGGGCGTTGAGAAACGCCGCCTACTGACGCTGGTTGATACGGTGCTGGTGCACGCGCTTCAACGCATCATTGCCCGTTGCGCTTGGGCACCGAGAATCGTCCGGTCACGCGCCCGCCCTGGCTCTGGACGCCCGGCGTGCCCGGAGTCGCGCCGGCGCCCGTGCCTGCGCCGTCGATCGTCGCGCGGCCGGTGTCGAGGTCGATCGAGAGCCGCCCGCCCGAGATGGTGTTCGTGCCCTGGCGCAGCGTCACTCCGCCGATCATCGTGATCACCCGGCGATTGAGGTCGTAGACGGCGAACTGGGCGCGGGCGCTCTGGTCGGGGCGCGTCACGGTCACCCCGCCGGCGGCGTCGAGCCGCGAGATCTGCGGCGAGCCGTCGCTGATCTGGCCGGTATAGGTGACGGTCACGCGCGGGGCGGTGAGCGTCATCTCGGCCTGGGTGATCTTCACGTTGCCGCTCAGCAGCGCGCGGTTGGCGCGGTCCTGCAATTCCATCCGTCCGGCATCGACGTCGATCGGCGCCGACGAATCGTGGCGGGTCTGCGCGGCGGCGGGCGCCGACGCGACCAGCATCAGGGCCAGCGGCGCGGGGAGCGCGAGCGCAAGCAGGGCGGTACCGCGGGTCATCATTGCCTATTTGCGCGGTTGGGGATGATCCGCAAGCGCGCATTGCCGGTCAACGACACGGTGCGTTGATCGAGATCCGCGCTCAGCGCGTCCGCGCTGAACGAACCGAACCGCGTATTGCCGGTCACCGCGCCGCCGCTCTGGAGCTGCCGGCTCTTCAGGTCGACGGTGGCGTCATGGGTGTTGAGCACATAGCCGTCGGCGGTCTGGAACTTGAGCGGGCCGTCGATCGCGACCTTCTGGTTGGCCATGTCGTAATGGCCGCGCTCGGCGGTGAGCGAGGCGGGGCCGGTGTCGAGCCGGATCTGGGCGGAGAGGTCGTTGAGCTTGACGATCGGCTCGGACGAGCTGCGCTGCACCGCGGATCCGGCGTGGAGATGGAAGGGGCGGCCCTTGGCGTCGGCGCCGCGATATTCGGCGGAGTCGATGCGCAGCCTCTCGGGGGAGATGTCGACCTTGTTCTTGTCGAGCACGAAGCTGACGTCGCCGCTCATCAGCAGCGGCGACACCACCAGGAATGCGCCGAGCACGCCGATGCCGATCGGCAGGATGATCAGCCCCAGCCGGACGATGCGGTCGTGGCTGCTGCCCGGATGCGCCCAGCCGCGCTTCTGCGAGCGGAGGCGCGCGGCGACTTCAGACATTGCCTGGCCCTTTGGCCGGGCGGGGCCGGTGCGGCCTCCTGGAATCAGATATGCGCAAAGATGTCCACCTCGGGCCAGCCGGCGAGATCGAGCTCCGCGCGCCAGGGGAGGAAGTCGAAGGCGGCCTGGGCGAGCGGCATGCGGCCTTCACGCTCGAGACGCCTGTCGAGTTCCGTCTTCATCGCATGCAGATAGCGCACGTCGGACGCGGCATATTCCTTCTGCGCGTCCGAAAGCTCGGGGCCGCCCCAGTCCGACGATTGCTGCTGCTTCGAGATCTCCTGGCCGAGCAGTTCGCGGACGAGGTCCTTGAGACCGTGCCGGTCGGTATAGGTGCGCACCAGCCGCGACGCGGTCTTGGTGCAATAGACCGGCGCGGCGGTCACGCCGAGATAGAAACGGATCGCCGCCAGGTCGAAGCGCGCGAAGTGATAGAGCTTGAGCCGCTCGGGATCGGCGAGCACCATCCGGAGGTTGGGCGCGTCATAGGAAGAGCGCGGCCCGAAGCGGACGAGATGCTCGTCGCCGCTGCCGTCGGAGAGCTGGACGACGCACAGCCGGTCGCGCGGCGTGATCAGCCCCATGGTCTCGGTATCGACGGCGATCGAGGCGCCGGGGGCGAACACGCCCTCGGGCAGGTCTTCTTCATGGAAATGCACGGTCATGCCGATCGCCTAGACTTGTTCGCCGCGCGCCTCAATGGGGTGAAGGCGGCGCCTTGCCCGCGGCCTTCCGGTCCTTGGTGCGCCGCGACATGATGTTGAGCCCCTCGACCGCCGCCGAGAAGGCCATCGCGGTGTAGATATAGCCCTTGGGCACGTGCGCGCCGAAGGCCTCGGCGATCAGCACCATGCCGATCATCATCAGGAAGCCCAGAGCGAGCATCACCACCGTCGGGTTGCGATTGATGAAGTTGGCGAGCGGATCGGCGGCGACGAGCATCACGGTCACCGCGAAGACGACGGCGACGTACATGATCTCGACATGCTCGGTCATGCCCACCGCAGTGAGGATCGAATCGATCGAGAAGACGATGTCGAGCAGCAGGATCTGGACGATCGCGGCGGTGAAGGTCAGCGACGCGACCTTCTTCTTGTCCAGCAGGTCGTCGGTGTCGTGCTCGTCCGAATCGACCGAATGGTGGATCTCGGTGGTCGCCTTCCACATCAGGAACAGCCCGCCGGCCAGCAGGATCAGGTCGCGCCACGAGAATTGCGTCTCGAAAGTCGGCGCGCCATGCGCGTCGAGCGGTCCGGCGATCCCCAGGTCGAAGACCGGCGCGGTGAGCCCGACGATCCACGCGATCATCGTGAGCAGCGCCAGCCGCATCACCAGCGCCAGGCCGATGCCGACTCGCCGCGCCTTCTGGCGTTGTTCCTCGGGCAATTTGTTCGACAGGATCGAGATGAAGATGAGGTTGTCGATGCCGAGAACGACTTCCATCACGATCAGCGTGACGAGCGCCGCCCAGGCGGCCGGGCTGGCGAGCAGTTCGATGATCGTCTCCATGGGAAGACTGTCTGCCGCGCGCCGAAGCGGGGCGCAAGCGGCGTCCCTTCCATGAATCTGCCGTAATCAAGTCGATTTTTGTTCGCCCCCTGTACGATTTTGGGCTATGACCGATTCTGTGGCGCTATTTTTTGTGCCCGAACACCTGCGTTTTTCGTCCGGCGCTTGGGTTTTGATTGAGTATGGGCGAACCGGGAAGACGAACAGGGCATGAGTTTTGATCGAGGGCGCCGTGGGGATCGCGGCGGGCGCGGCAGAGACAAGCGCGACGGTTTTGGCGACGAAGGTGGCGGCGGTTTCGGCGGCAGCAGCTATGGCGATCGCGGCGGCTTCGGCGGCGGTGGTTTCGGTGGTGACCGCGGCGGCTTCGGCGGTGGCGGCGGCTATGGCGGCGGCGGTGGCGGTGGCTATCGCGGCGGCGGTGGTGGCGGCTTCGGCGGCGGCGGCGGTGGTTTCCGCGGCGGCGGCGGCGGTGGCGGCGGCATGCCCCCCCAGGTCGTCGGCGAGGCGACGGGCGTCGTAAAATTCTTCAACGCGCAGAAGGGCTTCGGCTTCGTCGTTCGCGATGACGGCGGCGAGGACGTGTTCGTGCACATCTCGGCGGTCGAGCAGGCGGGCCTCACCGGCCTCGCCGAAGGCCAGCCGATGGGCTTCACGCTCGTCGATCGCGGCGGCCGCATCTCGGCGACCGACCTCAAGATCGATGGCGAGCCGATGCCGGTCGAGGACCGCGGCCCGCCGCGTGATCGCGACGCAGGCGGCGCCCGTGGCGCCGGCGGCCCGCAGCGCCAGCTGACCGGCGAGAAGGCGACCGGAACGGTCAAGTTCTTCAACGCGATGAAGGGCTTCGGCTTCATCCAGCGCGACGACGGCCAGCCTGACGCGTTCGTCCACATCAGCGCCGTCGAGCGCGCCGGCATGCCGACGCTCAACGAAGGCGACCGGCTCGAGTTCGAGCTGGAGGTCGATCGTCGCGGCAAGTACGCGGCAGTGAACCTCACGCCCGGCAGCTGATCCTCAGCGACCGAATCACGAAGGGGCCGGGCGGAAACGTCCGGCCCTTTTGCTTTGGGCGCCCGCTTTGGACTTGCGCTTTCCCTTCCCCGTTTCGTCACCCCGGCGAAGGCCGGGGTCCAGAGTCGTAAAGGCAACCCGCCGCGGCTCTGGGCCCCGGCCTTCGCCGGGATGACGGCTGGGGGTATTTCACCGGCGAGCTATCGGCAGGACGCAATCCGTCCTGCTCTATATCCCACTCCCTATTCGATCACCCGCCCGATCCGCACCAGCGTCCCGCTGGGGTCGCTCACCGCGAACTCATAGGTGCCCCACGGCTTCGCGTGCGGCGCGCCCTTCTCGATGATCAGCTCGCGCACCCGATCGGCGACGGCGTCGACATCCTCGACATAGAGATAGAGCCCGAACGGGTTCTCCTCGATCTTGCGCGGCCAGCCCTTGATCCGGTTGAGGTGCAGATGCCAGCCGCGTCCGTCGGCGAGGATGCGATAGTCGCCATGGTCGCTCACCACCTCGAAGCCGAGCCGCTGGTAGAAACGCTCGCTGGCGTCTAGGTCGTCGCTCGGCAGGATCGCCACCACACGATGTGCTTCGCTCATTCGTCCGCTCCTGCAATTGCCGCGCACCCTGCATCAGCCGGGCCCGATGCGCGAGCGGCAAACCGGCGCGAGACGCCCCTTCCGGACAAGGCGCGACGAAAGTCCGGCACGCGCGCCGCCCCATGCGCTACATGCTGGGGCATGGACCAAGGCGATCCCGATCCGCGCGCGCAGCGCACGCGCGAAGCGATCCTCGGCGCATTCGTCCAGCTCGTCCTCAGCCGGCGCTACGACGCGATCCGCACCGGGGAACTGATCGCCGCGGCGGGCGTCGGCCGCGCGACCTTCTACGAACATTTCCGCGGCAAGGACGACGTCCTCGTCGCCGCGACCGAGCCGATCCTGCGCACGCTGGCCAACGCCGCATTGGGGAGGGCGAGCAAGGTCCAGGTGCACGCGACGCTCGAACATGTCTGGCAGCGGCGCGGCTTCGCGCGACACCTTCTCGACGCCAGGACGGGGCAGAAGCTGCAACAGCGGCTCGCGGCGATGATCGAGGCGCGGCTCGAACCCGGTGCCCCGGCCGCGATGTCGGCGAGGGCGGCGGCCGCCGCCCAGCTCACGATGCTGCGCCTCTGGGTCAGCGGCGCGGTTGCCTGCCCCGCACCCGAGCTGGCGATGCGGATGAAAGCCTGCGCGTCCCTGCTGGCCGACCCCCGCTGACGCGCGTCACCGTGCCCGGATCGGCGCCGCACCACCAAGCCGCGTTCATTCCGTCTCGGCGTCGAGCGGCAGCGCGAGGCTGAACTTCCGGCGGCGCTTGACGAAGCTGGTCTCGTAGCGCCGCACCACCGGGTCGGCGCCCAGCATCGTGTCGGCGAAATCGTTGAACGCCGCCATGTCCTTGATCGTCACCAGCAGCAGCAGGTCGAAGGCTCCCGATATGTCGAGGAACAATTGGACATGCGGGCTGGCGGTGAGCCGCCGCCGCAGCGCCTCGACCGCGGCGAGCGCATGCCGGTCCATCTGGACCTGGACGACCGCCGAGAGGAACGACCCCACCTCCTCGGAGAGCACCGCCACATCCCCGACGATCGCCCCGCTTTCGCGCAGCCGGCGGATGCGCCGGGCGATCGCGGAGGCCGAGAGCGGCAGCTTCTGCGCGAGCGCATCCGCGGTCAGCAACGCGTCGTGCTGAAGCAGCGCGAGGATGCGGAGATCGAGGTTGTCGCGCATCGCGCCCATCTTCCGGCGGAACTCCTCCCCAACATGCCAGAATTGTGCACACAGGGTGGCAACTATGCCTCCGCAACGCCGCCTGCGCCAGCGCAGAGTGTTGGCGGGGGCGTCAGCCGGGGCGTAACCGGCGCGCAATGGGAGGAAGTTCGATGCGTATCCTGTTATTGGCCGGGGCGGTCGCCGCCGCGGCCCCATTGGTCTTTGCCGCGAGTCCGGTGACAGCGCAGACCCAGCCCGCGGCGAAGGTGGATTCGCGCGCGGTGATCGAGGCGGTGCGCAAGGCACTGCGCGAGAACTACGTCATCAAGGAGCGCCGCCCCGCGCTCGACGCCGCGCTTGCCAAGGGCCTGGCGAGCGGTCGCTATGCGGTCACCGATCCGCAGGAACTGTCGACCCGCATCAACGACGATCTTGCCGCGGTCGCGCATGACAAGCATCTCTCCATCAACTTCGATCCGCGCGTCGCCGCCGAGCTCGCCGCCGGGCGCCAGAATGACGAGGTAGCCGATTCGGCATTCTGGCGCGCACTGGCGCGGCGCAACAACCACGGCGTCAGCGAGCTCAAGGTGCTGCCGGGCAATGTCCGCATGCTCCGCTACGACGGCTTCATGTGGACCGGCGACGAGAGTCGCGCGACGCTCGACAATGCGGTGGCGTTCCTGCGCGGTGGCGACGCGATCGTCATCGACATCCGCGACAATGGCGGCGGCAGCCCCGAGGCGGTTCGGCGACTGACGAGCTATTTCGTACCCGCGGGCGCGAAGCTGGTCACCTTCCACATGCGCGACGAGAAGCCCACCGTGTCGGTCGCCGACACCGAGGTGCCGGGCGGCCGCATCACCGGCGTGCCGGTCTATGTGCTCACCAGCGGCCGTTCGGCCTCGGCCGCCGAGGAATTCGCGTCGCACGTCAAGGGCTTCGGCTTCGGCACGCTGGTCGGTGAGACCACTGCGGGGGCGGGGTATCGCAACGATAGCTTCACCATCCCCGGCGGCTTCGCACTGAGCGTTTCGGTCGGCCGGCCCGAGCTTCCCGACGGCAGCGACTGGGAGGCGAAGGGCGTCGCGCCAAAGCTCGCGGTGGCGCGCGACCTCGCGCTCGATCGCGCGCACCAGGACGCGCTGACGCGCCTCGCCGCCAAGGCGCAGGGCCCCGAGAAGACCGAGCTCGAATGGAGCGCCGCCCTCGCCGGCGCACGCATAGAGCCGGTCACGCCGGCGCGGCCGCTAGACGCCTATGCCGGTCGCTATGGGCTGCGGACGGTGAAGGTCGAGAGCGGCGCATTGGTCTACCAGCGCGAAGGCAACCCCAAGACCGCGCTGGTGCCGCTGGGTGCCGATCTGTTCGCGCTCGAATCCGATCCGCGCACTCGCGTCCGCTTCGTCCTCGTCAACGGCGCGGTTACCGGCTTCGTCCTCGAACGCGTCGATGGCACGATCATCGAGGTGCAAAAGGCCTAGGTCGCGAGCTTCCGCAGCCCCTCGATCGTGTCCGCCTCGCGTGCCGGCTTGTCGGTGCGGATGCGGCTGATCCGGGGGAAGCGCATCGCGAGCCCCGATTTGTGGCGCTTCGATTCTTGCACCGAATCGAACGCCACTTCGAGCACCAGGCTCTTGTCGGTCTCGCGCACCGGGCCGAAGCGGTTGACCGTGTGGTTGCGGACGAAATGGTCGAGCCATTTGAGCTCTTCGTCGGTGAAGCCGAAATAGGCCTTGCCGACCGGGAGCAGTTCGCCCGCGTCCGTCCACGCGCCGAACGTATAGTCCGAATAGAAGGAGCTGCGCTTGCCCGAGCCCCGCTGCGCGTACATCAGCACGCAATCGGCGATCAGCGGGTCGCGCTTCCATTTGTACCAGAGGCCCGCGCGCCGCCCGGCGACATAGGGGGATGCGCGGCGCTTGAGCATCACCCCCTCGATCGCCGCGTCGCGCGCGCCGGCGCGGATTTCCTCCAGCGCGGCGAAGTCCGCCGCCTCGATCACCGCTGATACGTCGAACCGCTCGGGATCGAGCCGCGCCGCAAAAGCCTCCAGCTGCACCCGCCGCACCGACCAGGGCAGCGCGCGCAGGTCCTCGCCGCCGTCGAACAAGATATCGTAGAGCCGCACGAACGCCGGATACTCGGCCAGCGTCTTCGCCGGCACCAGCTTGCGCCCCAGCCGCTGCTGGAGCGCGTTGAAGCTCCCCGCGCCGCCTTCCCCGCCCTGCGTCGTCCCCTTCACCAGCAGCTCGCCGTCGAGCACCCCGGGCGTGCCGAACGCCTGCGCCACTTCGGGGAAGCTGTGGGTGATGTCGTCGCCCGCGCGGCTGTAGAGCCGCGTCTCGCCCGCGACATGGACGAGCTGGACGCGGATCCCGTCCCATTTCCACTCGGCGGCATAATCGTCGAGGCTGACCTCGGCCTCGAGTGGATGCGCGAGCATGAAGGGGCGGAAGACGGGCAGGTTCTCGGGCGTCGGCTGCTCCCCGCGCCCCTCGGCCCAGTCGAACAGCGCGGCATAAGGCGGCGCCAGCCCGTGCCAGACCTCCTCCACCGCATCGACATCGAGCCCGAACGCCTGTGCCAGCGCGGTCTTGGCGAGTCGCGCCGAGACTCCGACCCGGAGCGCCCCCATCGCCAGCTTGAGCAAGGCGAAGCGCTCGTCCGCCTCTAGCCGGTCGAGCATCGCAGCGAGCGCCGCGGGGGCATCGGATTTGGAGATGGTGCCCAGGACATGCACTACTTCGGAAAGCGTCAGCGGCCCCGCGGGAACGGCCGCGCCCTCGGGCTCGGGCCAGAGCAAGGCGATCGTCTCGGCCGAATCGCCGACGAAGTCGCGGCTGAGTGCGAACAGCACCGGATCGACGCGCTCCTCGACCAGTGCGCGGACCAACGCCGGCTTGATCGCGGGCAGGTCGAGCCCGCCGGTCAGCGCCGCCATCGCCCAGCCGCGATCGGGATCGGGGGTGCGCGCCAGATAATCGCCGATCAGCCGCAACTTGGCGTTGCGCGAGCGCGTGTAGATCAGGGAATCGAGCAGATCGGCAAAGGCGCGCATGGTCGCGCAACGCATGGCATTGCAATTGCGCTCCCGTTACGAGTCTGGCGATGACGGCTCGGGGGCAGTTGGAATGACCAGATACAAAGCGGGCCTGCTCGTCCTCGCCTGCCTCGTCCTCGGCGGACTGGCGCTGATGGGCTACAGCTTTGCCGAGGCGCGCCGTGATCCCGTCGTCCGCACCGCGGCCATCGCGCTTCCCGATTGGCCTGCCGGCGCGCCGTCGATCCGTGCCGTGCTGATCAGCGATGTGCATATCGGCACCGCCGCGATGGACGGTGCGCGGCTGACACGCATCGTCGACCAGATCAACGCGCTCCATCCGGACATCGTGCTGATCGCCGGCGATTTCATCTTCGGCCACGAGCCCGGCAGCGCGTCGCGGCTCGGCGAGGCGATGGTCGCGCCTTTGTCGCGGCTGCGCGCACCGCTCGGCGTGGTCGCGGCGCTCGGCAATCACGATCATTGGACCGGAGTGGAGGCGGTGCGCGACGAGCTCCGTCGCGCGGGGGCGACCGTCGTCGCCGACAATGCGGCGATCGCGCGGGGCCCGCTGGCGCTCGGCGTGGCGGGGGACGATTTCACCGGCCGCGCCGATCTTCCCGCCACCGTCGCCGCGATGCGCCGGTTCGCGGGTGCGCGCGTGATCCTGACGCATTCCCCCGACATCGCGCCGAACCTTCCCGGCGACGTCTCGCTGCTCCTTGCGGGGCACACCCATTGCGGGCAGGTGGTGCTGCCCCTGCTCGGCCCGATCTCCGAAGTGTCGCGCTTCGGTGCGCGCTATCGTTGCGGCGTCCGGCGCGAGGGCGGCCGGACCGTCGTGGTCACCGCCGGGCTCGGCACCAGCGGCGGCCCCTTCCGCCTGGGCGCGCCGCCCGATCTCTGGCTGCTGACGCTCGGGCCCGCGCCGCGATAGCGATGCCATGAATTTGCGGTTAGGTTCGCGCCGCCGGAGCATGTCCGGCCTTGGGAAAGGGGTTTCGCTCACAATGAAGTTCACGCTTTCGGCCGCCGCCGCGCTCGCTTGCCTCGCGCCGGCCGCATTCGCCCAGACCGCGCCCGCGCCCGCGCCCGCGCCTGCGCCTGCCGCCGCCCCGGCCGCGGCGAAGTTCAACCTCGATACGCCGATCGAGGGGCTGGTCGCCGATGCCCAGGCCAAGGCGGTGCTCGACGCCGATCTGCCGGGCGTTTCCACCCACCCGTCCTACGACATGTTCAAGGGCATGAGCCTGCGCGCGGTGCAGCCCATGTCGGGCGGCAAGCTCACCGACGAGATGCTCAAGAAGGTCGAGACCGACCTCGCCGCGATCAAGTAAAGCAGGAACAAACTCCCCTCTCCCGTCGGGAGAGGGTTGCGCAGACTTGGGTCCGCTTCTTCAGCGGGCCCTAGTCGGAGCTGGGTGAGGGGATCGCGCTAACGATGGCGGGAAACCCTCACCCAGCTCCCACAGGAAGAGGAAAGAGGATCCGCTCAGCCCTTGCGGCTGGCCTCGAACAGGAACCAGGCGCGCTCCTCGGCCTGGTCGGTCCAGTCGTCGACGATACCCGAAGTGGCGTTGTCGCCCGCATCCTCGGCCGCCTGCTTCACCGCGCGGAAGCTCTCGACCAGCTTGAGATTGTCGTCGCGCAGCTCGGCGAGCATGTCGCCGGGCGCGACGAAATCGGCGTCATTGTCCTTCACCGTCTGGCGGCGCGCGATGTCGCCCACCGAGCGGATCGTGACGTTGCCGGTCTTGCGCACGCGCTCGGCGATCGCGTCGGTCACGCCGTAGATCTGCGTCGCCTGGTCGTCGAGCAGCAGGTGATAGTCGCGGAAATGCGGGCCCGAGACGTGCCAGTGGAAGTTCTTGGTCTTGAAATAGAGCGCGAAGCAATCGGCGAGCGCGCTGTTCAGCGCATCGGCCACGCTCTTGGTGTCGTTGCGGTTGAGGTCGGTGGGCGTCAGGAGCGCCGCCTTGGTGTCTGCCATCATGTCCTCCGGGAAACGATACGTGAGCCCAACGAAGTGCATATAGGGCGGGCTCCGCGCGCTGCCATGGGTATTTTCGATGAGAGCGAGCGGCGGCGGCGATCAGCGGCTGGCAAGCCGGGCGCGTCGCGGATAAGCATCCGGAGTCGTCACGGTGCGACCGTGGAAAGGAATCCGATGCTCCGATCGCTCGCAGCCGCGGCCATGCTCGCCGCCCTGTCGCCGTCCGCCGCGCATGCCCAGGCCGCGCCCTCCACGGTCGCCGCGCCCGATCCCGCGCGGCTTGCCGTGGCGAAGATACTGATCGAGCGGTTCATGCCCGCCGATCGGCGCGACGCGATGGTCGAGCAGATGGTGCGGCCGATGATGGACAATGCCCGCGAGGCGATGTTCAGCGGCGCGCTGTTCGATTCGATTCGGGCCGACGATCCGAAGCTGCGGGCGACGATCGACGATTTCATGAAACAGGAATTCGAGCATTCGCTCGCCAGGATGAAGGCCGCGATGCCGGCGCTGGCCGACGCCATGGCGCGCGCTTATGCGCGGCGCTTCACGCTCGAGCAGCTGCAGGCGATCAGCGCGTTCTACGATACGCCGGCAGGGCGCGCCTTTGCCGAGCAGGCGCCGACTCTGATGTCCGATCCCGACATATTGGCCGTGCAGCGCACGATGATGACCGAGGCGATGGCGGGGATGGAGCAGCGCATCGCCGGGTTCAGCGCCAAGATGGTCGAGAGCAGGAAGGCCAAGTAGTTGCGGAGGCGTCCGCCAACGCCTTCTTGACTTTTGCGCCGAACTCGCGCATCCGCCGCGGCCTGACAGCGGTGCGCCCGTGCGCGCCGCTCTTTCTTTTCGCACGATTCAAGGGTTTCGGGTCATGGCCAAGCCGACCACTGTCAAGATCAAGCTCGTCAGCACGGCGGACACGGGTTTCTTCTACGTCACGAAGAAGAATCCGCGCACCCAGACCGAGAAGTTCTCCTTCCGCAAATATGATCCCGTCGCGCGCAAGCACGTCGAGTTCAAGGAAGCCAAGATCAAGTAAGCGCCCTGGGGGCCGCCCTGGCCCCCATCCGGAGCCGCACGCGGTTTCGGCGATCGGTGCGCGAGGGCGGCATTGCCCCTTTCCCTCGCCGCGCCATGGGCCTAAGACCCCGGCATCCCCGGGGGAGCGCCGAACCGCGCTTGAGAGGAGGGCAGGAGCCCTCGACCCGCTGAACCTGATCCGGCTGACACCGGCGTAGGGAGGGAGCGGTGGCCCATCCGGAAACCGTCTTCTCCCGCGAGACATGGAGAAGACTCAATGGCCGACCTCCCAGCACGCACCGAAATCGGCGTAACCACCGGCCCGATCCGCGGTTCGCGGAAAATCCATGTCGGCCCGCTCGGCGTCGCGATGCGCGAGATCCAGCTCGAGCCCGGCAGCGGCGAGGCTCCGGTCCGCGTCTACGACACCTCGGGCCCCTATACCGATCCGAACGCGCGCATCGACATCAAGGCCGGCCTGCCGTCGCTCCGCCGCGACTGGATCCTCGGCCGCGGCGATGTCGAGCAGGTCGCCGCGCGTGAGGTCCGTCCCGAGGATAATGGCCAGCTCGGCCCGGATCGCTCGGGTGGCGTCGAGCCCTTCCCCAATGTCGTCAAGCGCCCGCTGCGCGCCAGGCCGGGCGCGAACGTCAGCCAGATGCACTATGCGCGGAAGGGCATCATCACCCCCGAGATGGAATATGTGGCCACCCGCGAGAATCTCGGCCGCGAGCGGCTGGCCGAGTACATCCGCGACGGCGAGGATTTCGGCGCCTCGATCCCCGATTATGTGACGCCGGAGTTCGTCCGCGACGAAGTGGCGCGGGGCCGCGCGATCATCCCAAACAATATCAACCACCCCGAATCGGAGCCGATGGCGATCGGCCGCAACTTCCTGGTCAAGATCAACGCCAATATCGGCAACAGCGCGGTCGCCTCGAACGTCGCCGCCGAGGTCGACAAGATGGTCTGGTCGATCCGCTGGGGCGCGGACACGGTGATGGACCTCTCGACGGGGCGCAACATCCACGACACGCGCGAATGGATCCTCCGCAACTCCCCCGTGCCGATCGGCACGGTGCCGATCTACCAGGCGCTCGAGAAGGTCGGCGGCGTGGCCGAGGATCTGACCTGGGAGATCTTCCGCGACACGCTGATCGAGCAGGCCGAGCAGGGCGTCGACTATTTCACCATCCATGCCGGCGTCCGCCTGCCCTATATCCCGATGACCGCCAAGCGCGTCACCGGCATCGTCAGCCGCGGCGGCTCGATCATGGCCAAATGGTGCCTCGCACATCACCGCGAATCGTTCCTCTACGAGCGCTTCGACGAGATCACCGAGATCATGAAGGCGTACGACATCGCCTATTCATTGGGCGACGGCTTGCGCCCCGGCAGCATCGCCGATGCGAACGACGAGGCCCAGTTCGCCGAGCTCTACACGCTGGGCGAGCTGACGAAGCGCGCCTGGGCTGAGGACGTCCAGGTGATGATCGAAGGCCCCGGCCATGTGCCGATGCACAAGATCAAGGCCAACATGGACAAGCAGCTCGAGGCCTGCGGCGAGGCGCCCTTCTACACATTGGGGCCGCTCACCACCGACATCGCGCCGGGCTACGACCATATCACCAGCGGCATCGGCGCCGCGATGATCGGCTGGTACGGCACTGCGATGCTTTGCTACGTCACGCCCAAGGAGCATCTCGGGCTGCCGGATCGCGACGACGTCAAGGTCGGCGTGGTCACCTACAAGCTCGCCGCCCATGCCGCCGACCTCGCCAAGGGGCATCCGGCGGCCAAGGTCCGCGACGACGCGCTGTCCCGTGCAAGGTTCGAGTTCCGCTGGCGCGACCAGTTCAACCTCTCGCTCGATCCCGACACCGCCGAGCAATATCACGACCAGACCTTGCCGGCGGAGGGCGCCAAGACCGCGCATTTCTGCTCGATGTGCGGCCCCAAATTCTGCTCGATGAAGATCACCCAGGAGGTGCGGGACTTCGCGGCGAAGCAGAACCAGTCGGCGGACACCTTCCTCGCCGCGCAAAATCCTCCCCGGAACGGGGAGGGGGACCAGCCGCAGGCTGGTGGAGGGGGCTCACCGCTGGACGAGGCGTCCGCAGAGGAAGGCATGGCCGCGATGAGCAGGGTCTTCAAGGAAACCGGCAGCGAGCTCTACATGGGCTCGGGCGGGCGGGAGCACGACTGAGCGATCAACTCGGGGCGTACTGCGGCGGATATTTGGTCCGTCCAGGTACGCCCCTCTAGAGCTTCCATCCACACCCTTCTGCGATCGGCGAAACGGCCTTCTCTATCCCTTTGAGGTTAAAAACAGCCGTGACCGGACTTTCATTGTAAGGCGTAGTCTGGAGAACCAAGCGATCAACCTTCGCCATTTTTTGGATGAGGGCAACCGGTGAACTTGGCGCGAACGTCGCCTCGCTATCTGTCGAGATACCCCAGCGCTCTGTTCGCGCTTCTTGGCTGCCGATGCGGATGGTTATTTTCTTCCATTCCTCATAAACATCACCACTGTCGTCACCCAGATAATCGTTCCAATTGACGTACAACTCAGTTCGATTCGATTGGCACCGGATGGTGAGCGAGACGGATTCATGCATTGATGAGGCCCCCTCGTCTGCCAGCAATGTGGCGCGACGGGTCTTGCTGTCGTCGACAGGATTCACATCCTCGCTTGTTACCCAATTGGTCCCCTCCGCGCTCTCGCTGGCCGGTGTTTCGCTAGTTGTTGGACTTTCCTTGGGCGTTGCTACGGCCTTGTAGCAACGGTTCATCATTTTGGTAAAATCCGGGCTTCCTGCGAATGTCACGCTGACACCGTCGTAGAAAAAGGGGTCAAATCCGGTGTAGGCTCCCATACGATTTTTCGCGTTGACCGCTCCCCTGAAGACTTGGGTGTCTCCGGAGCATTGTGCGACGTCGCGGAATTGGGCCGATTCCGCGTCTATTAACTCATGCTTGACAGCCTCTTCAACCTCGCTTTGGCATCCTGCCAAGACAATAAAAAGCGGAAGCGGCACCCATGCCATTAGGAAGGTTTTCATGAACATCCCCCCGGAGTCGCGAATATTGAGATATAGTGCCTATTTAGGGATGTGTAGCAATATTCTCCCTATATGTCGGTGAGTTCATGGGTGTTCCCGAGTTCAATCGTACTCCCATGAACCATAGGTTCAACGCGTGAGCGATTAGGCCAAGGGCGCCTCCGCATGGCCCAGCGTCCTACTCTCTGCCCGTTTATGTTGTGTGATCGAGGCGACCTTGTTGGCTGTCCTTCAGGCGGTCGCATGTGGACGGCCAATCAGAACTGGCCCGATTGACCGCCCGCCCGCACTTCTGAAACATGTCCGTAACGACATAGGGGAGGGATGATGGTGCGGTTGCTCGGAGCGTTGGTGCTCATGCTTTGCGGTCTCGGCGGCGCGGCGCAAGCCCAGCCCGCTCCCGGCACCAAGCTCTGGGAGTTCCGCACCGGCGGTCCGATCTGGGGCTCGCTCGCCGAGGATCGGGGCACGCTCTATTTCGGCAGCGATGATCGTCATCTCTATGCGCTCGACCGCGCCACGCGCCGGCCGCGTTGGAAGTTCGCGACCGGCGGCGGCGTCCGCGCGCGCCCGGCGATCGCCGGCGATCTCGTCTATGCGGCGAGCGACGACGGCTTTCTCTACGCGGTCGACCGCGCTTCGGGCCGCGAGCGCTGGCGCTTCGATCTCAAGGCGCGCGATCTGGCGCGGCGGCCGCCCTCGCCCGACAATCCCTATTTCGATTACCTCCAATCCTCGCCGCTGGTGCACGAGGGGCAGGTCTTCATCGGCTCGCTGAACGGCGCGCTGTTCGTCGTCGACGCCGCCACCGGCAAGCTCGCCTGGAGCGTCGGCACGCTCGACGCGGTCCGCAGCACGCCCGTGATCGCGGGCGGTCGCGTCTATTTCGGCAGCTGGGACGACCATCTCTATGCGGTCGACCTCGCGACCCGCAAGATCGCCTGGCGCGCCGATACCGGCGGCATCGTCCAGTCGACCCCGGCGATCGGCGCGGGACGCGTGGTCGTCGGCAGCCGCAGCGCGCGCCTGATCGCCTATGACGCGGCCACCGGCGCCGAGGCGTGGCGCCACGATTATCCGGACGGCTCCTGGGTCGAAAGCTCGGCCGTCCATGCCGGCGGCTTCTTCTATGTCGGCAGCTCGGACTCGCTCAAGGTCTCCGCCTTCGCCGCCGACAGCGGCCGCGAGGCGTGGCAGTTCAAGACCGGCGGCTGGACCTGGGCCATGCCCCGGCTGGCGAACGGCACGCTCTATGTCGGCGCGATCAGCGCGGCGCCTTATTATTTCGAGGGCGTGACCCTGCGCCCGGGCTTCTTCGCTTTGGATGCAGCCACCGGCCGCGAGAAATGGCGGTTCGCGCCGGGGCCGGTGGAGGGCTACGTCACCGGCGGCGTGATGGGCTCGCCGGAGATCGTCGACGGCGTGGTCTATGTGGGCGCGCTCGACGGGCGGGTTTATGCGTTGAAGGAGTGAGGGGTGGGGGCGGGCGCAGGGGTTTATCCACAGGGCGTTCACAGGAACAAAACAGGACTTTACTACTCTTGACTCACAACTAAAAATATGACTCCGCTTGCGAGTCGCGAATAGGCGCTCTATATAATATCTGACCCTGCCCGATCTGAAACCTCGCGCTCTGCGCGGGGTCTACTGTAGGATCAGGTGGGGTCACTTCTTTTTTGCCGCCGCTTTCTTGGTCCGTTCAGGATCAACCTTCGCATTGAATGGTACGAACAGCCAATGTCGGTATGGGTGCTCGAAGCGCATTTGAGGGCCCTCGGTCGCGGCCGTACTAACCCCAACATTGAAGTTTGGGTATAGAGTGAAAATTCGGTCTTTGATGGCTTTGTAAACCCTCTCCTTTGCTCTTGCTCGCTTACTTCGCCGCTTTGCTGGAGGAATCGGTTTAGTATGCTTCTCGTTCAAGCGAGATTGGATTCCGCCTAAAATTACGTCCAGCGCTTGCAGCACGTTGTGCTTCTTAGAATCGACATCTGTGATGTCCTCATAAGAAATGCTGAACCCGGCGCGGCTCCATTTTGGAAATGTCGACAAACTCGACATATATTCTTTGAATTGGTGGAATTTTTCTGCGTTGGCCGGAACATCATCTAAAAGTAACGTGGCAGATGCTGTAAATCCGTGTGGAACGGAGTGCTGCAATCCAAACGCGTGCTTTATGAATTGATAGTATAAAAGGAAATAATCGTTGCCTATTTGGTATTCATCCAAAATAGGCTGATTCCTGTTTTGAGTGAACATGATTCTGATCTTCATGTCACCGCGTGCAATAATGTCAAATGTGGCATTTACAAAGGAAATATATTTCTCAGCGTAGGGCTCAGTAATTCGTTCCCATTTCATCTCGCCTTCGAATATATTCAAGTCATCCTTAACGGCTTGAAGCTCGGTGTGCAGCTTTTGCTGCTTGGAAGCCTCGATAAGTGCTCCGCCATAGAAATTGGAGTAGAAGCGACCCTTGTCGTCGGATTCGTCGCAGAAAATGATGTAACGCTTATGCGGCATACGAAAAACTTGCCGAACAAGCAGGCATAGTCAAACCTTACCTAGAGTACCGACAGCTCAACACCTCCAACGCCTGCGTATCCCCGCCGCCTGTCACCCGATACACCAGCCGATGCTCGCCGCTGATCCGGCGTGACCACCATCCGGCCAGATTCTGTCGCAGCGGCTCCGGCTTGCCTGTGCCGCGGAACGGGTCGCGCAGGCATTCGCCGATCAGCAGGTTAATGCGCTCCAGCACCTTGGCGTCCTCGCGCGACCAGGCGACATAGTCGCGCCACGCATCGCGCGCGAAGACGATCTTCACGGCTGGATCAGCTCATGCTCCTCGCCGAGCCCGGCATCGAGTCCCTTGATGCCGTCGAGCAGGCGCTTCGCGTTGGCGGGCGACGAGAGCAGGTGCATGGTCTCCTGCATCCCCTCCCATTCGCTCTGCGAAACCAGCACCACGCCCTCGCCCTTGGGACGCACGATCTGCACCGGCGCCTTGTCGGCGACGACGCGGTCCAGCACGGCCTTCAGATTGGCGCGGGTCTCGGATACGCTCAGCGTCTGCATGTCAACAATGTACAACCTTATGTACAAAATTCAAGCGAGCCGCCCATGACCTACGCCGCCCACGCCACGCCGCCTTTCTACCACGGCACCCGCGCCGATCTTCGCCCGGGGGACCTGATCGCGCCCGGCTTCGCCTCGAACTACGGCCAGCGGAACCAGGCGTCCTGGGCCTATTTCTCCGGCACGCTCGACGCGGCGATCTGGGGCGCCGAGCTGGCGCAGGGGGAGGGCAGGGAACGCATCTACATCGTCGAGCCCAGCGGCGCGTTCGTCGACGATCCCAATCTCACCGACCAGAAATTCCCCGGCAACCCGACCCAATCCTATCGCTCGCAGGCGCCGCTGCGCGTCCTGGGCGAAGTCGCCGAGTGGCAGGGCCATTCCCCCGAGCAGCTCCGGCACATGAAGGACCATCTCGCGCGCCTCAAGGAGCAGGGCGTCGAGGCGATCGACTGATGCCCCATCTCGCCCACGTTGCCCTGGTCGTCCGCGACTATGACGAAGCGCTCGCCTTCTACATCGGCAAGCTCGGCTTCGTGGCTGTAGAGGACACGTACCAGCCCGAGCAGGACAAGCGCTGGGTCACCATCCGCCCGCCCGGCGCGCCCGCGAGCGCCACCACGATCCTCCTCGCCCGCGCCGCCACGCCCGAACAGGCGCGCTTCGTCGGCGATCAGGCGGGCGGGCGCGTCTTCCTGTTCCTCGCCACCGACGATTTCGATCGCGACTTCGCCGCATACGCCGCGGCCGGAATCCGCTTCGTCCGCGCGCCCGCCGTCCATGATTACGGCAAGGTCGCCGTGTTCGAGGATCTCTACGGCAATCGCTGGGATCTGGTGCAGTTCGCCGACGGCCGCTGAGCAGCGCCGCCGCCGGCACGCGCGCGTCAGCCCTTGATGGTCACCATCGCGACGGGCTTCTCCTTGGTCGATGCATTGGCGGCGATCGTCTTGACCTTCTCCGCCTTGGGCTTGCGAATCTCGCGGTTCGATTTCTTCTGGCTCTTGGCCATCGCCTGTCCTTCGGGGGCGAAAGGCCCCGCCGCACCCTAGACCCATCGGCGCCGCACGCGCGCATCAATTCGGCCGGCCAGGCGTTCCGCCCCCATGATCCGCAAGCTCGCGGGCGAATATCGCCTCTATTCCCGGAAAAAGGACCCGGACACCGGCAAGCGCCGCAACCTCGGCACCTTCGACACCAGGGCCGCCGCGCAGAAGCACGAGCGCGAGGTCCAGTATTTCAAGCGCCATTGAGGCGCGCGGAACTTATCGGGAACGAAATCCTTCCAATGTAGGATTTGATCTGCTCCATCCTGTTAGATGCAAACCGAGTCCAACCCGCCCGCCCAGGCCCCGGAGCGCCCCGCGCCCGCGGCCTCCCGGAGCCTCCCGCCCCAGGCCGCCGCGCCGCCCCGCGCGCAATGGACCCCCGCCAAGCAGCGGATCTTCCTCGCCGCCCTGCTCGAGACCGGCAGCGTCGCGCGCGCGGCGTGGGCGGCGGGCATGTCGCGATCGAGCGCGCACCGGTTGCGCCGGCGCCTCGCCGGCACGCCGTTCGATCGCAGCTGGGATCAGGTGCTCGCGCTCCATGCCCGGCGGATGGCCGATCCCTTCGGGCGCGACGCGCGCGACGCCACCCGTGTCGCGCCGCAGTCGCCCCGGTGACGCGCGATTGCGTCTTTCCGACGCGCGCACGGCGCGTGTCCGTGGCGCAGGTGTCGCGATGAGGGCGCGCAGGTGTCGCGCCGGTGGCGTGCCTATGTCGCCCGCATGTCGCGCCGGTGGCGTGTCAGGGTGGCGCGGGTGTCGCTTCGCCGGCGCAATGCCGTCGCCTCGTCGGCGCTTCCGCCGTTTCACCGCACAACCGAGTCAACTTGGTCACCCGCCGGCCGGGAAGCGGCGTCGCCGCTCAGCGTTTCCGCACGAACTCGGCGCGCAGCACCAGGCCCTTGATGCCTTCGTACTTGCAGTCGATCTCCTGCGGATCGCCGGTCAGCCGGATCGACTTGATCAGCGTGCCGCGCTTGAGCGTCTGCCCCGCGCCCTTGACGGTCAGGTCCTTGATCAGCGTCACCTGGTCGCCGTCGGCGAGCAAATTGCCCACCGAGTCGCGCACTTCCACGGTCTCAGCCGTACCTGCCTTGGCTGCCGCCTCGGCCGCGCTGATCCATTCGCCGCTCGCTTCGTCATAGACGAAGCTGTCCTCTTCTTCTCCAGCCATGCACGCGCCTTAGCGGCACGATCAGGCGCGCGCCACCGTCCCGTGTGGGAGCGCCCCGGCCGCGACGCGATCCGCGCGCTGCCACGCCTTCTCGTGGAAGAAGAAGGCGACCGCGTTGATGCACGGCTCGATCAGCGCGATCCCGCCGGCGAGGCTCACCGATCCGGTGAAGGCATAGGCCACGGTGAAGCCCACGGTCAGGTGGATCGAGAGATAGGTCAGCGTCTTGATCAGGTCGCGGGGCATGGCTCGGCTCGCATCCAAAGCGGGGCTTGCCGAGATATTGTGCGTTTCCCTCGATCGCCAACGCGTCGTACTGGCCTCACTGATCGACGCGCTCGATCAGGGCGCGGCTTACTGCACCGGGAAACCGCGCCGCTTGAACAGCGCCTTCACGTCGGGATCGCGCCCGCGGAATACCCTGTAGGCCTGCTTGCGGTCGGTCTCGTTGCCGGTCATCAGCAGGATCGTGCGGAACCGGTCGGCGGTCGCCTTGTCCCAGACATTGCCGGTCTCCTCGAACGCCGCCCAGGTGTCGGCGTCCATCGTCTCGGACCAGAGATAGGAATAATAGCCCGCCGAATAGGCATCGCTCGAGAAGAGGTGATTGAACTGCGGCAGCCGGTGCCGCATCACGATCTCCCGCGGCATGCCGATGCTCGCCAGCGTCTCGCGCTCGAACGCGTCCGGATCGGTCACCGGCTCGGTGCGGTCGTGCAGCTTCATGTCGACGATCGCCGAGGAGAGATATTCGACCGTGTCGAAGCCCTGGTTGAAGGTTTCGGCCTTCTCGATCTTGGCGACCAGCGCGGGCGGGATCGGCGCGCCGGTCTTGTAATGCTTGGCGTAGAGGTTGAGCACCTCCGGCGTGAGCAGCCAGTTCTCGTTCACCTGGCTCGGATATTCGACGAAGTCGCGCGGGGTGCCGGCGAGCCCGGGATAGAAGACGTTGCCGAGCAGGCTGTGCAGCGCATGGCCGAACTCGTGGAACAGGGTGGTCGCATCGTCGACGCTGATCAGCGTCGGCTCGCCCGCCGCGCCCTTGGTGAAGTTGTTGTTGTTGGAGGCGAGCACGATGTCCGTGCCGCGCAGTCCCGAGCGGCTGCGATAGCTCGTCGCCCAGGCGCCCGATCGCTTTCCGGCGCGCGCGAAATTGTCGAGATAGAAGATGCCCACCTCGGCGCCCGTCTTGCGGCTGGTCACCAGGAAGGTGCGCACGTCCGGTTGGAAGACCGGAATGCTCCCCGTATTCTCCTTGAAGTCGAGATCGTAGAGCCGGCCCGCGGCATGGAAGGCCGCCTGCACGATCTGGTCGAGCTGGAGGTACGGCTTCACTTCATTCTCGTCGAGGTCGTACTTCGCCTTGCGCACCTTCTCGGCATAGAAGCGATAGTCCCAGGGCTCGATCGTGATCTTCGCGCCTTCCTTGTTCGCCAGCGCCTGCATGTCGGCGACTTCCTCGCGCACCCGCGCCACCGCGGCGGGCCACACCGCCATCATCAGCTTCGACGCATTCTCGGGCGTCTCGGCCATGGTGTCGTCCATCCGGTACCAGGCGTGGTTCTTGAACCCGAGCAGCCTGGCGCGCTCTTGCCGCAGCTTGAGGATCTCGGCGATCGTCGCGTTGGTGTCGTTGGCGTCGCCATTGTCGCCGCGGTTGACGAAGGCCTTGTAGACCTTCTCCCGGAGCGCCCGGTTGGTCGAATACATCAGGAAGGGCTGGACCGAGGAGCGCGTGTTCTTGATCGCCCATTTGCCGGCCTGGCCCCGCGCCTTGGCCTCTTCGGCAAGGCTCGCCTTGAAGCTGTCGGCCAGGCCCGCGAGGTCGGCCTCGCTGTCGAGCAGGATCGCGGTCTCCTCGTCGGCGAGCACCTTGCGGCTGAACTCGGTATAGGCGGTGGCGAGCGCCTGGTTGATCCGCTTGACCTCGGCCTTGCCGGCCTCGTCGAGCAAGGCGCCCGACGTGACGTAATCGCGATAGGTCCGCTCGAGCAGCCGCAGCTGCTGGGGGTTGAGCCCCGCCTTGGCGCGGGCGTCGTAGATCGCCTTCACTCGCGCGAACATCTTGGGATCGAGGCTCATCTCGGTGAAGAAGGCCGAGAGCCTGGGGCTCCATTCCTTGGCGATCGCCTGGACCTCGGGCGTGGCGAGGTTGCTCTGGTAGACGCCCCAGACCGCGAACAGCCGCTCCATCTCCTCGCCCGAGCGCTGATCGGCCTGGATCGTGTTCTCGAAGGTCGGCGCGGCGGGATTGTCGCGGATCCTGGCCATCTCGGCGCGGGCATTGGCCATGGCGCGCTCGAAGGCGGGCGGGAACATCGCCGGCGCCACCTTGTCCCACTGCGGCACCCCTTCGTGCGGCCCCGGCCATTTGGCGAGGAGCGGCGTGGGATCGGGCGCGGCAGCGGGCGCGGGCGAAGTCTGGGTCTGGGGCATTGTGGATCCCAAGGCAGGGGTAAGGGCGACGAACGCCGTGGATGCGATCAACGCGAGCCGAAGCGAAAGGGTCATGAACAGGGTCCCCCGAAGTGCTTTAGAATGCCGGCACACTAGGGGCGAAGCGGCGCAACGCAAGCGTTCCGCCTTGCGGATTGACTCTGCCGCAATATGGAACAGAATAGGAACATTCCCGTTCCCGAGTCGTGAGTAGCCGCTGCCCGCCTATGGCCGATCCCGCCGTCCTTGCCCAGCTTCGCGAGCAATTGCGCGCAGTGGAGACCAAGGGTTTCCGCCGCCGCCCGGCTTTGCCCTTCGGCATCGGGGCGATCGATTCGCGGCTCGCCGATGGCGGGTTGCGGCTCGACGCGCTGCACGAAGTCGCGGGCGGGACGAGCGACATGGCGGACGATTGCGCGGCCACGCTCTTCCTCGCCGGGCTCGCCGCGCGGGCCTGGGGGCCGGTGCTGTGGGTGGTGCGGCGGCGCGACCTGTTCGCGCCCGGGCTGGCGCAGGTCGGGCTCGATCACAAAAGGCTGATCTATGCCGAGGCGCGCGACGATGCGGAGCTGCTCGCGGTGATGGAGGAGGGGCTCCGGCATCGCGGGCTCGGCGCGGTGATCGGCGAGGTCAGGCGCGCCGACATGACCGCGAGCCGCCGGCTCCAGCTGGCGGCCGAGGGCGGGCGGACGATCGCCTTGCTGCTGCGCCGCCATGCGCGCGAGGGGAGCGATCCGCTGGCCGCGCCCTCGGCGGCGGTGACGCGGTGGCGCGTCGGCTGCGCACCCTCGACGCCGCTGCCGGTGGCGGGCGTGGGGCGTGCGCGCTGGCAATTGGCGCTGGTGCGCCAGAAGGGCGGCGAGCCCTTCCAGATGCAAGTGGAGGCATGCGATGCAACGGGTCGCTGCGCTCTTCCTGCCGATGTGGCCGATCGAAAGGCTGCGGCGGGCGGAGCGGCACGCCGCGCCGCCTGAGCCGCGCGAACTTGCGGCTGCCGGGCCGAGCCCGGCCGGCTCGGTGCCGCGCGGCGGCGGCTGGCGCCCCGGCGCCCGCTGGGCACGCGAGGACCAGCTCGGTCATGTTGCCACGCTCCCGGCGCATCGCCGATCGGCGATGCACGACGAGGCAGCGGAGCATCCGATCCGCGCGATGCCGCCTGATGAGAACGGGCCGCCAAGCCGCATACATTCCTCCCCCGGAGGGGGAGGGGGACCGCGAAGCGGTGGAGGGGTAGTTTCCGCGAGCGATGCCCTCTCGCCTCCTGCCTATCGCCCGCCGCACCTACCCCTCCACCATGCTTCGCATGGTCCCCCTCCCCCTCCGGGGGAGGATCGACAGCCCCTCGTCACCAGCATCCGCGAAGGCAACCGTGTCGTCATCGCCGCCGCCGACCCCGCCGCGCGTGCGCTGGGGCTGGTGCCCGGCATGGCGCTCGCCCAGGCGCGCGCGCAGGTCGCCGGGCTCGACATCCGTCCTGCCGATCCCGAGGGTGACCGCGCGCATCTGGCCGGCCTCGTGGTCGCGCTGGCGCGCCGCTGGACCCCGACGGTGGCGATCGAAGGCGAGGACACTTTGTTCCTCGACCTGACCGGCGTCGCGCACCTCCACGGCGGCGAAGCGGCGATGGCGGCGCGGCTGCGGCGCATGCTCGCACGGCTGGGCTATTCCGCCCGGATCGCGATCGCCGACACCCCCGGCGCCGCCTGGGCGCTCGCGCATTTCCGTCACCCCGGCGAAAGCCGGGGCCCAGAGTTACAAGCGATATCGTTCTTGGCTCTGGGTCCCGGCTTTCGCCGGGATGACGGGATTTTGTGCCCACCAGGCCGCCACGCCGAAGCCCTTGCCCCGCTCCCCATCGAGGCGCTGCGCATCGATGCCGCCGCGGTCGAACTGCTCCACCGGCTCGGCGTCACCCGGATCGGCCAGCTGGCCGCGATGCCGCGCGCGCCTCTGGTCCGCCGCTTCGGCGCGACGCTCGCCGGCCAGCTCGAGCGCGCATTGGGCTGGCTGCCCGAGCCGCTGCACCCCGTCGTCCCGCCCGAGCCGATCGCGATCCCGCAGCGCTTCGCCGAGCCGATCGGTACCGCCGAGGCGATCGAGCATTGGCTGGGCACCCTCGTTCCGCGCCTCACCGCCGCGCTCGCCGAAAAGGGGCTGGGCGCGAGCCGAGTCGAATTGGTCGCCGATCGGGTCGACGGCGTGCCGCAGCACATCCGCATCGGGCTGGCCCGCCCCAGCCGCGATGGCGCGCATCTGCTGCGCCTGCTCGTCCGCCGCATCGAGCAGATCGAGCCGGGCTACGGCATCGACGCGCTGACGCTCCATGTCCGCCGCGCGCTGCCGCTCGGCGCCGAACCCTTCACCGAACGGCTCGACGAAGAGGCCACGCCCGATCTCGCGCCCTTGGTCGACACGCTCGCCACGCGCATCGGCCTGGGCGCGATGTGGCGTAGCCGGCCGGTGGAGAGCGACGTGCCCGAGCGATCGGTCGCGGCGATGGGGGTGCTCGACGCGCCCGAGCGCGGCGGGGCGCGCGCGAAGATCGACGATGTCGGCCAGCTCGACCGCAACCCCGCGCTCCACCCCTGGCACCCCGAATGGCCCAAGCCGGCGCGGCTGCTCCGCCGGCCCGAGCGGCTCGATCATGTCCTCGCCGAGCTGCCCGACCATGCGCCGCGCCGCTTCACCTGGCGCGGCTGCCCGCACCGCGTCGTCCGCGCCGACGGGCCGGAGCGCATCCATGGCGAATGGTGGAAGCGCGCGGCGGAAAGCGCGCAGGTGCGCGACTATTTCCGCGTCGAGGACGAGCAGGGCCGCCGCTACTGGCTGTTCCGCAAGGGCGATGGCGAGCGCAGCGTCACCGGCGATCTCAGCTGGTATCTCCACGGGGTGTTCGGATGAGCTGGTCCGAACTCCAGGCCACGACGCATTTCTCGTTCCTCCGCGGCGCCTCCTCGGCCGAGGAATTGTTCGCCACCGCCGCGCTGATGGGCATGCCTGCCCTGGGCGTGACCGACCGCAATTCGGTGGGCGGGCTGGTGCGCGCATTGGTCGCGGCCGAGGCGACCGGGGTGCGGCTGGTGGCGGGGTGCCGGCTCGACCTGGTCGACGGCACGTCGCTGCTCGTCTGGCCCGAGGACCGCCCGGCATGGAGCCGGCTCACGCGGCTGCTCACGCTCGGCAAGGGCCGCGCCGATGCGCAGAAGGGCGAGAAGGGCAGATGCTTCCTCCATTGGGAGGACGTCGCGGACCATGCCGAGGGGCTGGTCGGCGCGTTGGTGCCGGGGATGGCCGATATCGGTGATCCGCTGTCGCTGCGCTGGATGGCGGACCTGTTCGGCGCGCGCGGTCATGTCGCCCTCACCCAGCATCGCCGCCCGGGCGACGCGATGCGGCTGCACCGGCTGGCGCAGGCCGCCGGACATTATGGCCTGACTCCGCTCGCCACCGGCGACACGCTCTACCACCATCCCGACAAGCGCATGCTCCAGGACGTGATGACCGCGATCCGCAACAAGTGCACGATCGACGAACTCGGCTTCCGCCGCGAACGCAGCGCCGATCGGCACCTCAAGTCCCCCGAGGACATGGCGCGCCGCTTCCGCGACTATCCCCAGGCGCTGGCCGCGGCGGAGGCGATCGTCGAGCGCTGCACCTTCAGCCTGCGCGAGCTGGGCGCGCTCTATCGCTATCCCGACGAAGTGGTGATGACCGGGCGCACCCCGCAGGCGGCGCTGGACAAGCTCGCGCGGCAGGCGCTCGCCGCCAAATTCCCCCAGGGCGCGCCGCCCGATTACGCCGAACAGCTCGACAAGGAGCTCGAGCTCGTCGAGCGGCTCGGCTATGCGCCCTATTTCCTGACGGTCAATTCGATCGTCCAGTTCGCCCGCGCGCAGAAGATCCTCTGCCAGGGGCGCGGCAGCGCGGCCAATTCGCTGATCTGCTACCTGCTCGGCGTCACTTCGATCGATCCGATCGTGCACGAATTGCTGTTCGAGCGCTTCATCTCGGGCGCGCGCGGCGAGCCGCCCGACATCGACGTGGATTTCGAGCATGAGCGCCGCGAGGAAGTGATCCAGTGGATCTACGAGACCTATGGCGAGCGCCATGCCGCGATGACCGCCGTGGTCAGCCGCTTCCGCTCGCGTGGCGCGCTGCGCGAGGTCGGCAAGGTGCTGGGGCTGCCCGAGGACCTGACCGCGGCGCTGTCGAGCCAGGTCTGGGGCTGGTCGAACGATGTGGATGACGGGCACGCCGATGCGCTCAACCTCGATCGTGCGGATCCGCGCCTCGCGCTGACGCTCCAGCTGGCGCGCGAGCTGATCGGCACGCCGCGGCATCTCTCGCAGCATCCGGGGGGCTTCGTGCTCGCCCAGCACCGCGTCGACGAGATCGTGCCGATCGAGCCCGCCGCGATGATCGACCGGCGCGTGATCGAATGGGAGAAGGACGATCTCGAGACGCTGGGGCTGATGAAGGTCGACGTGCTCGGGCTCGGCATGCTCGGCTGCATGCGCCGCGCCTTCGATCTGCTCGCCGAGCACAAGGATGTGCAGCTGACGCTCGCTTCGGACGAGCTCCAGCAGGACGACGCGCCGACCTTCGCGATGATCCAGCAGGCTGATACGCTCGGCGTGTTCCAGATCGAGAGCCGCGCGCAGATGTCGATGCTGCCGCGATTGAAGCCGAAGGGATTCTACGATCTCGTCATCCAGGTCGCGATCGTGCGCCCGGGGCCGATCCAGGGCGACATGGTGCACCCCTATCTCCGCCGCCGCCAGGGCAAGGAGAAGCCGGAATATCCCAAGCCCGAGCTCCGCGCGGTGCTCCAGAAGACCTTCGGCGTCCCCTTGTTCCAGGAACAGGCGATGAAGGTCGCGATCGAAGGCGCGGGCTTCACGCCCGAAGAAGCGGATGCGTTGCGCCGCTCGATGGCGACCTTCAAGTCGACCGGCGGCGTCACCCATTTCCACGACAAGATGGTCGAGGGCATGGTCGCCAACGGGTACCAGCGCGACTTCGCCGAGCGGACCTTCAAGCAGATCGAGGGCTTCGGGAGCTACGGCTTCCCCGAGAGCCACGCCGCGAGCTTCGCCAAGATCGCCTATGCCTCGTCCTGGATGAAGTGCCACCATCCGGATATCTTCTGCACGGCCTTGCTCAATGCGCAGCCGATGGGGTTCTACGCGCCCGCGCAGATCGTCCGCGATGCGCGCGCGCACGGCGTCGAGGCACGGCCGGTGTGCATCAATGACAGCGATTGGGACACGCGGATGGTGCCCGCGGGCGCCCATGCGCGGGCGCGGCACCAGGGCTTTTGCGGGACCGACGCGGATTGGGCGGGCCTGCAGCCGATCCGGCTCGGCATGCGGATCGTGCAGGGGCTGGCCCAGGCCGATGCGCAGGCATTGCTGGACGCCCGCGCCGCGCGGCCCTTCGTCTCGATCGAGGATGTCTGGCGGCGCTCGGGCGTGAAGCCGGCGGCGCTCGAGCGGCTGGCGCGCGCCGATGCGTTCCAGGCGCTGGGGCTCAATCGGCGCCAGGCGCTCTGGGCGATCAAGGGGCTGAGCCAGAAGCCGCTCGACCTGTTCGGCGCCGCCGATGCGCGCGCGCGGGTGACCGTGCCGGAGAGCGTCGAGCCGGCGGTCGCCTTGCTGCCGCTCACCGCGGGGCGCGAAGTGGTCGAGGATTATCGCGCGACCCAGCTCAGCCTGCGCGCGCATCCGGTGACCTTCCTGCGCGACCGGCTGGCGGCGCGGCGGATCGCCCGGTGCGCGGACCTGCTGGCGATGAAGGACGGCGCGCGGGCGGAAGTGGCCGGGCTGATCCTCGTCCGCCAGCGGCCGGGCAGCGCCGCGGGGGTGGTGTTCGTCACGCTCGAGGACGAGACCGGCATCGCCAATGCCGTGCTCTGGGCCGATCGGTTCGAGGCGAACCGGCGCGTCGTCATGTCGGCGACGATGCTGGCGATCCGGGGCAAGGTGCAGAAGGAAGGCATCGTGATCCACCTCGTTGCCGAGACGATCACCGATCTGACGCCCTGGCTGCGCGAAGTCGGCGAGCTCGATCTGCCGCGGACGAGCATGCCCGGCGACGGCGCGACGCATGGCGGGACGATCGACCCGCGCGAGCCGATGAAGCTCCCCCGCCAGCGGCCGGCCGACAGCTGGCCGCCGCGCCGCAGCCTAAAGGCGCCGGACCTGATCCCGGTCCGCTCGCGCGATTTTCATTGAGGGGAGGGAAAGTGGACCGCCCTATCGGAAGCGGATCACATTGACGGGGACGAACCCCGATCCGGCGCGCGGGGCGAGCCAGACCACTGCGAACGCGCTGTTCCCGGCGCGGTAGCCGATGGCCCGCTCGCCCGGAGGCAGGCTCCGGCCGAGATCGGCAAGCGGCTCCCAGCCCCCGGCCGCGGCGCGTACGTCGTAATAGGCTTCGAGCTTGGCGAAGTCGGTTCCGCTCGCGGCGGCATAGCGCGTCACTTCGGGCCGGCCGCCGGCCTGGAGAAGGTCCGCGACATGGCCGATCGCGGCCGAATCGGCGGCGGCGACGGCATCGCCGAACGCATATTCGGCGGGCTGCGCGAGGTCCGGCGGCGGGGAGGGGACCTGCGGGGACTGCGCCGGGCCGCAAGCGGCGAGCGCCGCCACGGCCAATGCCATGGCGGCGCACCGGATGGCGGGAATGCGGAAGCTTCGCCTCAAGGCTTCGCGTCTCGCTGCACCGTGCTCAGCGCCGTGTTGAAGGCATTGCGGATATCGTCGCCGACGCCGAGCTCGTTGGTCTGCGGGTTGATGGGAAGCGCCGCTCGCTCGAGCCGCTGCGCCGGCGCGACGCCGGGATCCTCGAGCGCCCAGCGGACGGCATAATGCGTCCATTCCTTGGCGACGCTGGCGGCGGTGCCGATCGCATCGCCGATCTTCGCCTTGTCGACCAGGGTGAGCGCCGAATCGAGCACCGAAGTCATCATCTCCTGTTGCTTCTTCACGTCGGTCGACCAGGACTGAGCGCCCGCATAGGCCGCCCCGACGAAATAGCCGAGCGCGCCGGCATTCTCGCGCCGCTCCTGGGGCGAGCCCGCCGCGACCGGCACCTGCGTCACCTGGTCGAGCCGTGCGGCGGGGTTCTCGTTGAGGCCGTTGCCGAACTGCAGCTTGGCCATGATCTCGCCCAGCTTCTTCTCCTGCCCGCTCTCCATCAGCGCACGGGAATAGGTGGCCATGTCGGAGCCGTCGATCGTCTCCTTGTTGTAGGCGAGCTCGCGGATCACGCCGGTGGTGTCGCTGTCGATGATCTTGGTGAGGCCCTCGGCCATCGTCTTCATCGTCTCGTCCTTGCCGACGATCACCGGCTGGCCCGCGAAGCCGCTGGTGTTGCGCACGTCGCGCAGCGTGTCGGCGCCGGCATCGAAGATCTTCGCCTTGAGATCGGGATCGGAGATCGTCGCGGCCGAGTCCATCAGCTTGCCGAAGCCTTCGGGGTGCCATCCCACGCTCGGCGCGCCCATGCTGCTCGTCATCGTCTCGTCGATCGACGACTGCATCACGGCCCGCAGCTGCTCGGAATTGAGCGCCTTGAACGCGTCCGCGGCATAGACGCTGCCCTTGAGGCTCGAGAGCACCTTGCCGACCGCCGCGGCCTCGGGGTCGCTCTTGTGGCTCGTGGTGCTGAAGACATGACTCTCGGTCCAGTTCTTCCCCTCGGTGACCTGGTCCTTCATTGCCTCGACATATTGCGTCTTCTGGTAGTTCGACGCGTGCGCCGACACCGCATCGGCCAGCTCGGTCACGCGGCGATAGCCGTCGGCGCCGTCGTCGGTCTTGGCGAAGGCTTTGCTCACGGCGGCGAGGCTCTGTCCGTCGAGCTTGCCGGCAAGGTCGTTGAACAGGTCGCGCCGCTCGTCGGCCGAATAGCCGCCATTGCCGAACCAGCTGCCGTCGACGGACTGGCCCGCCAGCTTGTCGAGCTGGCCCTGGCGCTGCAGTTCGTCGATCACCGCGTCGGCGTCGGTCGCCGAGAGGCTCTGCAGCTTCGCCTTGACGTCGTTCATCTCGCCGTGCGTGACGGTGTTGAACATGCCGGAATCGTCGAGCTTGCCCTTGATGTAGTCGACGGCGCCCTGCTGGACCGGTGTGACCATGCGATCTTCTCCTGCGGCAGGCCGGAGCGGTCCGGCTGCGGCCCCAAGAGCATGGTTCGCGGTGGGCTTCGCTCCGCGTTTCGACTAGTGGAACTAAGCGAATCGCTGAGTGCGCACCATGGAAACGGGCGCTAGAGCCGCTCCCCCCTGGCGATGCCGCTACCCTCGGCCTGCCGCCACCGTCTGCTCGATCACCCCGAAGATCGGGTGGTGCTTGTCGTCCTCGGCCCAGATGCGGACCGTGTCGCCGGCCTTGAGGAACGGCGTCTCGGCCTTGCCGCCGCGGATCGTCTCGACGGTGCGCACCTCGGCGAGGCAAGAATAGCCCACGCCGCCCTCGGCGATCGGCTTGCCGGGGCCGCCGTCGCTGCCGCGGTTGGAGACGGTGCCCGAGCCGATGATCGTCCCCGCGCCCAGCGCGCGCGTCCTGGCGGCGTGCGCGATCAGCGTGCCGAAATCGAAGGTCATGTCCTCCCCCGCCTCGGCGCGACCGAAGGGCGCGCCGTTCAGGTCGACCATCAGCTTGCGGTGGAGCTTGCCGTCCCGCCACCAGTCGCCCAGCGCATCGGGAGTGACGAACACCGGCGAGAAGGCGCTGGCGGGCTTGGACTGGAAGAAGCCGAAGCCCTTGGCGAGCTCGCCGGGGATGAGGTTGCGCAGGCTCACATCGTTGGTGAGGCCGACCAGCCGGACCGCCGCCAGCGCCTCGTCGCGCGAGGCGCCGAGCGGCACGTCGCCGGTCACCACCACCACTTCGGCCTCGAGGTCGCAGCCCCAGGCCTCGTCGGCGAGCGGGATCGGGTCGCGCGGGCCGAGGAAACCGTCGGATCCGCCCTGGTACATCAGCGGATCCTGCCAGAAGCTCTCGGGCATCTCGGCGCCGCGGGCCTGCCGGACGAGCGCGACATGGTTCACATAGGCCGAGCCGTCGGCCCATTGATAGGCGCGCGGTAACGGCGCGGTCGCCTGGCGCTCGTGGAAGCGCAACATCGGGATCGTCTCATGCTCGAGATCGGTGGCGAGGTTGCGCAGATCGCCCTCCACCTGCTCCCAATTGTCGAGCGCCGCCTGCAGCGTCGGCGCGATCGCCGACGCCTCGGCGCACCACGCCAGATCGTTCGACACCACGACGAGCTTGCCGTCGCGGCCGTGCTTCAGACTGGCGAGTTTCATGCAATTCTCTCCCGTTTCGGATACCATAGACGTGCCGGCCGCCAAGTCGAGCGGTTGAGTCCCGCGGCCGGGCGCGCAGGCACTTGACGCGGGCCGCCCCGGGGGCCATTGGCGCCGCGGCTTCGGGGCAGGTGTCCTCGGCCCCAATACCGCCCGGTCGCCGAGTCCTGTCGAAGGGCGGCCTTGGGTCCGCCCCGGCAGGCGGAGAATTGTATCCATGGCAAATGTCGCAGTGATCGGCGCCCAATGGGGCGATGAGGGCAAGGGCAAGATCGTCGACTGGCTCGCCGAGCGCGCCGACGTCGTCGTGCGCTTCCAGGGCGGGCACAATGCCGGCCACACGCTCGTCGTCGGCGAGAATGTCTACAAGCTCTCGCTGCTCCCCTCGGGCATCGTCCGCGGCACGCCGAGCGTGATCGGCAATGGCGTCGTGCTCGATCCCTGGGCGCTGCGCGACGAGATCGAGAAGCTGCGCGGCCAGGGCGTCGACGTCACGCCCGACACGCTCAAGATCGCCGACACCTGCCCGTTGATCCTGCCCTTCCACCGCGACCTCGATGCATTGCGCGAGGATGCCAGCGGCGCCGGCAAGATCGGCACCACGCGGCGCGGAATCGGCCCGGCCTATGAGGACAAGGTCGGCCGCCGCGCGATCCGCGTTTGCGATCTCGCCCATCTCGACGAACTGGGGCCGCAGCTCGATCGCCTCGCCGCGCACCACGACGCATTGCGCGCCGGCTTCGGCGAGCCGCCGATCGACCGCGCTGCGCTCGTCGAGGAGCTCCGCGCGATCGCCGGTTTCGTGCTGCCCTTCGCCCAGCCGGTCTGGCGCATGCTCAACGAGGCGCGCGGGCGCGGCCGCCGTATCCTGTTCGAAGGCGCGCAGGGCGTGCTGCTCGATATCGATCACGGCACCTATCCGTTCGTGACCTCGTCCAACACCGTCGCGGGCACCGCCGCCGCGGGTTCGGGGCTGGGGCCGGGCGCGGTCGGCTTCGTGCTCGGCATCGCCAAGGCCTATACGACGCGCGTCGGCTCGGGACCCTTCCCGAGCGAGCAGGACAATGAAGTGGGCGAGCGGCTCGGCACACGCGGGCACGAGTTCGGCACCGTGACCGGGCGCAAGCGCCGCTGCGGCTGGCTCGACGCGGTGCTGCTGCGCCAGTCGGTCGCGGTCTCCGGCGTCACCGGCATCGCGCTCACCAAATTGGACGTGCTCGACGGCTTCGACGAGATCCAGGTGTGCACCGGCTACCGGCTGCGCGGCGAGGCGCTGGATTATTATCCGGCCAATGCCGCGGACCAGGCGGCGGTGGAGGCTGTCTACGAGACCATGCCCGGCTGGCACGAATCGACCGCGGGCGCGCGCAGCTGGGCCGAGCTGCCCGCCGCGGCGATCAAATATATCCGGCGCGTGGAGGAATTGATCCAGTGTCCGGTCGCCCTGGTCTCGACCAGCCCCGAGCGCGAGGACACCATTCTCGTCCGCGATCCCTTCGCGGACTGATTGGAACGGCTTGGGCCCCGGCGGACGCACCGCCAGGGCCCTTGTCGAGCATCAACGCTGCGGCGTGGGAGCGGCAGAGTCCGGTGCCGGCGTGGTGGTCGGCGCAGTGCTCGCGCTCGGGTCGGCCGACGGCTCGGTGGTGCCGCTGCCGGTCGTGCCGCTGTCGGTCGCGGGCGCGGTGCTCTCGGCGCCGGCTTCGCCCTTCTTTTCCTTCTTGTGCTTCTTGTGGTCCTGGCTGGCGCTGGCATCGGTCGACGAGGTCGCCGACTGATCCTGCGGGGTCGATTGCGGCGTTTCCTGCGCCACCGCGGCGGCGGGAAGCAGCATGGCACCGGCAAGGAACAAGGTGAGCTTACGCATGTTTTACACTCCTGCATTGACCAAAATGGCAGGAAATGAACGGCCTCGCCGCGCGCCGGTTGCGTGTGGCGGGGGCGCTTCGCCGCTGCAACAAAACCGATTGACCCCGAGCCGAGGCTAGCGCGGGATCAGCCGCACTGCGCCCTGTGCAACAATTTCTGATCGGCCAATACCAAAGCGACCATTGCTTCCACCACCGGTGCGCCGCGAATGCCGACGCAGGGATCGTGCCGCCCCTTGGTGCGGATCTCGGTCGCTTCGCCTTCGCGGCTGATCGTCTCGACCGGGGTCAGGATCGAGCTGGTCGGCTTGAACGCGACGCGGACCAGCACCGGCTGGCCGGTGGAGATGCCGCCCGCGATGCCGCCGGCATGGTTGGCGAGGAAGTGCACGCCGTCGGGGCCCGGCCGCATCGCATCGGCATTCTGCTCGCCCGTCAGCGTCGCCGCGGCGAAGCCGTCGCCGATCTCGATGCCCTTCACCGCGTTGATCGACATGCACGCCGCGGCGAGCTCGCTGTCGAGCTTGGCGTAGAGCGGCGCCCCCCAGCCGGGCGGCACGCCGGTCGCTTCGCAGGCGATCACCGCGCCGAGCGACGAGCCGGCTTTGCGCGCATCGTCGACGAGCTTCTCCCAGCGCGCGGCGGCGGCGGCGTCGGGGCAGAAGAAGGGGTTCCGGTCGATCTCGGCTGCGTCGAAATTGGCGGGATCGATCGAATCGCCGCCGATCGCCTCCACCCAGGCACGGATCTTCACTTCGGGAATGGCGAGGCGCGCCACCGCGCCCGCGGCGACGCGCGCCGCCGTCTCGCGCGCCGAGGAACGTCCGCCGCCGCGATAGTCGCGGAACCCATATTTCTGGTCATAGGCATAGTCGGCATGGCCGGGGCGATAGGCCTGCGCGACTTCGGAATAGTCCTTCGAGCGCTGGTCGACATTCTCGATCATCAGGCTGATCGGCGTGCCGGTGGTGCGCCCCTCGAACACGCCCGAGAGGATGCGGACCTGATCGGGTTCCTGCCGCTGCGTGGTGAAGCGCGACTGGCCCGGGCGGCGCTTGTCGAGGAAGGGCTGGATGTCGGCCTCGGACAGTTCGAGCCCCGGCGGGCAGCCGTCGACCACGGCGCCGAGCGCCGGCCCATGGCTCTCGCCCCAGGTGGTGAAGCGGAAGACGCGTCCGAAGGTATTGAACGACATTACCCCTCTCCCCCTTGGGGGAGAGGGAGGGGCCCGCTCGCCGAAGGCGAGTGGGAGGGTGAGGGGGCGAGCGCGGAGCCAATGGCAGCTACGACGCCTTCCAGGTTTCGCATCACCTCATCGTTCGCAAACCGGATCACGCGGAACCCTTCCTCCTTGAGCCACGCCGTTCGCCGCTCGTCATAATCCTGCTGATGCGCGTGGGTGTCGCCGTCAACCTCTACTGCCAGCTTCGCCTCGGCGCAGTAAAAGTCGACGAGGAAGGGACCGAGCCAGACCTGATTGCGAAACTTGGCATTGCCAAGCTGGCGGTTGCGCAGAGCCTGCCAGAGGCGGTTCTCCGGTTCGGTGCGATTGCGCCGAGCTTCGCGCTGGAACTTCAGCGACTCATGACCGGGCGGACGCTTCATCCCCTCACCCTTCCCACCGCCTCACGGCGGCGGGCCCCTTCCCTCTCCCCTTCAGGGAGAGGGAGTTAAACCAAAGCGATGTCGGGTGCGTCCTCGGCCTTCATGCCGATGACATTGTAGCCGGCGTCGACATGGTGCGTCTCGCCGGTCACGCCCGACGAGAGGTCGGAGAGCAAATAGAGCCCGGCGCCGCCGACATCCTCGATCGTGACGTTGCGCTTGAGCGGCGAGTTGAGCTCGTTCCACTTGAGGATCAGGCGGAAGTCGCCGATTCCCGAGGCGGCGAGCGTCTTGATCGGGCCGGCCGAGATCGCGTTGACGCGGATATTGTCGCGGCCGAGATCGACCGCGAGATATTGGACGCTGGTCTCCAGCGCAGCTTTGGCGACGCCCATCACGTTGTAATGGGGGATCACCTTCTCGGCACCGTAATAGCTGAGGGTCAGTAGGCTGCCGCCGTTCGGCATCATCGCCGCGGCCCGCTTGCAGACCGCGACGAACGAATAGACGCTGATGTTCATCGTCATCAGGAAATTGTCGAGGCTGGTGTCGACATAGCCGCCGCGCAGCTCGTTCTTGTCGGAGAAGCCGATCGCGTGGACGACGAAGTCGATCGTCGGCCAGCGCTCCGCCAGCGTCGCGAAGGTCTTGTCGAGATCGGCCATGTCGGAGACGTCGCAATCGATCAGGAAATCGCTCCCGAGCTGCTCGGCGAGCGGGCGCACGCGCTTCTCGAGCGCCTCGCCCTGATAGCTGAACGCGAGCTCCGCGCCCTGCTCGCGCAGTTTCTGGGCAATGCCCCATGCCAGCGAACGATCGTTCGCCAGGCCCATGATCAACCCGCGCTTGCCCTGCATCAATCCCGTCACGACGCACTATCCTCCTTCTGGCGCGCCTCCTCTAGCCCGTCCGGGACCGGTTCGGCTAGGGCAGCGTTGAGTTCGGCGCCCGCGACGATGCCGAGCCCGATCAGATAGAAGAAGATCAGCACGATCATCACGCCGGCAAGGCTGCCGTAAGTAAGGTCGTAGCTGCCGAGCATGCCCAGCACGCGCGGCAGCATCGCGGTGACGAACAGCCACCAGACCGTGGTGAAGGCCGGCCCCGGCCATTTCGGGCATTTGGAATAGCGGTAGCGGCTCGGCGTCAGCGAATAGAAGAGCATGTACAATGCACCGAACAGCACGAGCGCGGGCAGGGCCTTGGTGAAGGAGACGATCGACTGGGTCTGCGACGCCCAGGGCAGCAACTGGTAGATGAACTGCTCGATACCGGTCAGCATTACCTGGAAGCTGAACGCGGCCATTGCGAGGACGACCGACGCGACGGTGATGCCGATCGCCCCCAGGCGATAGCGCCAGAAGGGGGTGCTCGTCGTCACGCCATAGGATTGGCGAAGGGCGCCGCGCAGCGTCTCGATGAAGCCGGCGGTGGTCCACAGGCCGACCAGCGCGCCGAACCAGAGGAGGTTCCCCGTGCGCGCCTGCAGCACGTCGGAGGCAGGCTTGCGGAGCACCTCGGCGACGTCGGGCGGCATGGTCAGCAGAAACGCCTCCAGCGTCCTTATCCCCTCCGCGCTGCGGCCGACGAGTTGGGCGACCGCCGCGGCTACGATCAGGAAGGGGAACAGCGTGACGAGCGAGAGATAGGCGAAATTGCCGGCATAGGTGAACCCTTCGTTGAAGGTATCCGTCGCGACTCGGCCGAGGACATGGAAGAAGCGGGGACCGAATCCGAGCCTGCCCATTCCAGCGCGAACGCGGGCACCGACCCCGGGCTTCGCCTCGGCGGCGTCCGCGGATTCGCCTTCGTTCACAAAGGCTCAGACGCCCATGCGGCCACGCGGGTTCCCCTTGTCCTTCCAGCCCTGCACGAACTCGACGAGCGCGTCGTCGTCGACCGGCAGGTCGACCATCAATGTGACCAGCAGGTCGCCGCGGCCGTCGCCCTTCTTGTGGAAGCCGCGCCCCTTGAGCCGCAGCACCTTGCCCGAGGTCGATCCCTTGGGAACCTTGAGCATCACCGCGCCGTCGGGCGTGGGCACGCGCACATCGGCGCCGAGCACGGCCTCGGACAGGCTCACCGGCAGGTCGAGCCGGACATCGTCGCCTTCGCGCGCGAAGAAGCGGTGCGGCTGGACGTCGATCGTCACGATCGCGTCGCCGAAGCCGCCCGGGCCTTCCTCGCCCTTGCCGGCGAGGCGCATCTGCGTGCCGGTCTCGACGCCCGCGGGCAGCTTGAGGTCGATCGTCTTGCCGTCGCGCAAAGTGATCCGCTGCGGCGCGAGCCTGGCCGCGTCCTCGAACGCCACGGCGAGCCGATAGGCGACGTTGGCGCCCTTGGCGGCCGGCTTGCGCCCGAACCCGCCGAAGCCGCCGCTGAACCCGCCGCCGCCGCGCCGCCCCGCGCCGCCGCCGAACAGGCCCTCGAAGATGTCGCCGATGTCGCTGGCCTCGCCGCCGAAGTCGAACCCGCCGCCGCCGGGGCGGAAGCCGCCCTGCTGCCCGCCGCCGCCGAAGCCGAACGGCGCGGTCGGGTTGCCGTCGCCGTCGATCTCGCCGCGGTCGAAGCGCGCGCGCTTGTCCTTGTCGCTCAGCAGGTCGTAGGCCGAAGTCACCAGGCTGAACTTCTCGGACGCCTTGGGATTGTCCTTGTTGCGGTCGGGGTGCAGCTCCTTGGCGAGCTTGCGATACGCCTTCTTGATCTCGGCTTCGCTCGCGCCCCGCGCCACGCCCAGAGTTGCATACGGATCGGCCACCAAATTCCCCGTTCGAAAAGCACCAAATTCGTGCGCCCCTTTATAGGAGCGTTGCGCGCGCGAACATCGGCGTGGCGGGCGTTTTGCGCAAGCCCGGCTCAGGCGGGGACTTGTTCGAGCGGCTCGACGTCGACCGAGACGCGCATGTTGCGCGCGCCCGATCCCAGCACGATCCCGTCGATCGGCGCGACATCGGCATAGTCGCGCCCGATCGCGACGACGACATGGTCGCCCGCCATCCAGATGCCGTTGGTGGGATCGACACCGACCCAGCCGAGCTCGGGACCGGCCCAGACCAGCACCCAGGCATGCGTCGCGTCGGCGCCGACGAGCCGCTTCTGGCCCGGCGGCGGCAGCGTGCGGATATAGCCCGAGGCATAGGCCGCGGGCAGGCCGGCGGCGCGCAAGCCCGAGAGCATGATCTGCGCGAAATCCTGGCACACCCCGCCGCGCTTGAGGAACGCCTCGCGCGGGGGGGTGTCGACCAGGGTCGCGGTGGGATCGAAGGCGAAGTCGCGCTGGATGCGCAAAGCGAGCGCGAGCGCGGCATCGAGCACGCCGCGCCCGGGATCGAGATCGGCGGCGCACCAGGCGGCGATCTCTCGGTCGAGCGGGATGAGCGGCGAGGGGAAGAGATAGGCGGCGGGGCCGGCGGGCGAGGGATCGCGGCTCGCCCGCGCCCATTCGCCGATCTGCGCGACGGTGGGATCGGAAGCGGCGGGGACGGGCACCAGCCGGTCGACGCGGACGCGCGCGCGGCTCTCGATGGTGAGCGTGCGCGCCGGCTGCTCGACCACCAAGCGGACGACATTGGCGAGCCCGGCCTCGGCACGGGTCGGGAAGGTGCGGCCCTGCGGCTCGAGGATCAGCGCATAATCCTCCACTACCTGACCCGACCAGAGGATCGGCTCGAGCCGGAGATTGTTGCGCGCGAAGGCAGCGGGCTCGGCATATTCGAAGCGCGTGACGTGCCGGATCTGGTACAGCATCGCGGGTCAGGCCAGCACGAGGCCGGCGGCGCGCAGCGGCTCGGCGCCCTGGAGGAAATAGCGCCTTGCGATCGCACCGGAAAGCCGCGTGAGGCGCGCCTCGATATCGGCGAGCAGCGCGTCGCTCAGCCGCGTCGCGTTGGTGGTGACGAGCAGCGCCGCGATCTCGCGCGCCTGTTCCTGCTGGGGCTCGGCGAGGCCGTCGTCGGAAAGCATGGGCAATTTGTTGAGATGCGTCGAAATCGCCGCGACCTGGTAGGCCAGGGCGCGGGGATTGTTGGGATCGAGCGTCACCAGGTCGAGCACGGGAATGCGCGCCATGCCGGTGAGGTAACGCTGGCGATAGCTGATCTGGTTGTCCATCAGGTCGAGCAGGGTCGAGAGATCGTCCGCGGTGGCCGCGGAGCCGCCGAACGCGCGGATGGCGCGGATGGCGCCCAGCGCGCGCTCGATCCGGCGGCCGAGATCGTGGAAGCGCCACGCGTCGGTGCGCGTCATATGCTCGCTCGCCAGCCCGTTGAGCGCCGAATAGCGGCGCTGGAGCGAGCCCGCCTTGTCGAGTAGCACGCCACGCTGCGGGAAGGGCGCGTCGAGCAGGCGGATCATGTCGGCCGAGAGCCGCTCGCGCGAGACCTGGCCGATCGACTGCGCCTGGCGATTGATCGCGCGGACGCTGTACCAGCCCTCCTCGTCCTCGAGCGCGGTGCGGGCGAGCTGGGTCAGGTCGGCGCGCTTGAGGCCCTTGGGCTCGGGCGCCGCTCCGAACTGCACCACCAGCCGGGCGAGGCCGGCGACCGTGTCGGGGGGCAAAGCCGCGCCGGTATCCGCACCGATCGAATGGCCGAGCAGCACGCGGACCAGCCCGAGCAGCGACTCGCCGCGCTCGAGATAGCGGCCGAGCCAGAAGAGATTGTCGGCGACGCGGCTCGGCAGGGTGCCCGGATTGCGCCGCAGCTGGACGGCGTCGTCCGACGGCAGCAAGGTAACCGGCGCGACCGGATCGGGGCCGTGCACGCAGACATCGGCGGACCACATGCCCTCGCCCATCACCGCGGCGCGCGGATCGGGATGCTCGCCGATTCGCGCGAAGCCGCCGGGCAGCACGGTCCATTCGCCGTTCGCGCCGCGCGCGGCGAATACCCGAAGCGTGAAGGGGCGCGGCGCGAGCGCGTCTCCCGCCAGGGCCGGCATGGTCGAGAGTTGGACGATCTCCTGGCCGACATAATCCTGCGGCCGGCGCGTCATGTCGTCGAGCAGGGCGGCGCGCTCCGCCGGGCCCAGCGCGGCGCCGAGCGCGGCGCGGCCCTCGGGAAGCCCCAGCGGCGCGGCGCCGAAGGCAGGCGATATCAGCAGCGAATCGAGATTGGCCGCGACGTGCGCGCGTTCGGCATCCTGCCCGCACCACCAGGTCGCGATGTTGGGAAGCCGCAGCGTCTCGCCGGTGAGGATCTCGGCCAGGCGCGGCAGGAAGGCGGCGAAGACGGGCGCCTCGAGCAGCCCGGCGCCGGGGGCGTTGGCGACCAGGACATTGCCCGCCGCCATCGCGTCGATCACGCCGGGAACGCCGATCGTCGAATGCGAATCGAGCGCGAGCGGATCGAGCAGCCGTGGGTCGAGCCTATGCCAGAGCGCATCGACGCGCTTCAGCCCGGCGATGGTGCGGACATAGAGGCGGTCGTCGAGCGCGGCGAGATCGGCGCCTTCGACGAGCAGGAAGCCGAGATAGCGCGCAAGATGCGCCTGCTCGGCATAGCTGGGGTTGAGGCGGCCGGGAGTGAGCAGGGCGATGCGCGGCTCGGCGCGCCGGCACGCCGCGGCCAGGCCCTCGCGGAAGGCGCCGAAGAAGGGCGCATGGCGCTCGATGTTGAGCCGCGCCGGGAGCTCGCCCAGCGTGCGCGCCATCGCCAGCCGGTTCTCGAGCGCATAGCCCGCGCCCGCCGGCGCGCGGAGATGGTCGGCGAGCACGCGCCACTCGCCCGAGGGGCCGCGGCAGAGATCGGCGGCGACGAACTGGAGATGGTGCCCGCCCGGCGGGGTGAGGTGCGTCAGCGGGCGGAGGAAGAACGGGCTGCCGGTCACCAGCGCCGCGGGGACATGGCCGTCGGCGACGAGCTTCGCTTCGCCGTACAGGTCCTGCAGCACCTTTTCGAGCAGCCCCGCGCGCTGGGCCACGCCGGCGGCGATGCCCTCCCACTCGGCCTTGTCGATCAGCAGCGGGACCGGCGAGAGCGGCCAGCGGCGTTCGTCGCCCTCGCCGGCGATGCGAAAGCCGGTGCCGATATCCTCGGCATGGCGCTGGGCACGCTCGCGGGCAGGCGCGAGATCCTCCCCGGAAAGCGCGGCGAGTTCCTCGAACAGCGCAGACCAGGCCGGATCGTGGCCGGCGGCGCACAGCACGTCGCTGGGCGGGACATGCGCGCGATAGTCGGCGATCCAGCGATCCGCGATCGTCGCGGCGTCGAACAACGATGTCGCGGCGCGACTGGCCAATTGCGCTTCCTCCGAGAGCGGCGTGATGGGCGAAAGCCCGTTGCGAGGCAATACGGGAGTGGGGCTATTGCCCCAGCAGCGGTGCGAGCTCGCGCTGGCCGCTGATCACGCGAAGCACGGTCACCGCGGCCTCGACGCGATAGGCGATGAGCACCTTTCGCTCGAACACGAGCGTGCGCACGCCCGGCGCGAGATCGTCGCGCGGAGTGCCGCGCAATGGGAATTGCGCGAGGCCGGCCATTTTCCGTTCGATCCGATCGAGATAGCCGTCCGCGATCGCGCGACCTGCCTCTCCCGTGATCCATTGGTGGAGCGCGATCAGGTCCTGCACCGCGAGCGGCGACAGCAGGACGGCATGCGTCACGCCTTCGGCTCGGCGACCGCCGCGCGTATCGCCGCGAAGGCGTCCACCATGGGCACGGCGGGGCGTTCGTCCGCCAGCGCCTCGGCAACCCGCGCGCGCAGCAGCGTGTCCAGCGCGGCTTCCTCGCGGTCGAGCGCGCGCAGTCCGGCGCGGACGAGCTCGCTCATCGACGCGAACCGGCCCGAGGCGAGATGCCGCTCGGCCTGTTCGGTCATGTCGCCCAATGTCACGGTCACTGCTTTCGCCGCCATGCGCGTCTCCCAATATGATTTTATCATATAGCACCGGAGACGAAGTGGCAAAAGACTGCCGCGCCTACAGATCCGGCAGCGCCTGTTGCGCCTCTCCCCAGCCCTGCAACGCCCGGCCGGTGGCGCGTTCGAGCAAAGTGGCGGCGTCGCGGATGGTGTAGAGCCTGGCCGAATCCAGGTCGCGCAGCTCGCTCCAGCTGATGGGTGCGGCGACCGGCGCGTTCTCGCGCGCGCGGGCGACATAAGGGAGCACTGCGGTCGCGCCGCGCTGGTTGCGCAGATAGTCGATGAAGATCTTGCCCTTGCGGTCGAGCTTCTTGAGGTTGGCGGTGAAGCGGTCGGGCTCGGCCTGGGCGAGCGCGCGGGCGAAGCGCTCGGCGAAGCTGCGCACCGCGGGCCATTCGGCCTGGGGGATCAGCGGCACCACTACGTGCACGCCCTTGCCGCCCGACAGCATCGGCCAGCTGGTGAGGCCGATATCGGCGAGATGGTCCTTGAGGTCGGCCGCCGCCTTCTTGACCATAATGAAGTCGAGGCCCTCGTCGGGATCGAGATCGAAGACGAGCCGGTCGGGCTTCTCGATATCGGCGACGAGGCTGCCCCAGCCGTGGAACTCGATCGTGCCCATCTGGACGCAGGCCAGCATGCCGTCGAGATCGTCGACATAGAGATAGGGCTCGATCGACCCGTCCTTCTCGCGGACGTCGACATGGTGGACATGCGCGCCGAAGCTGCCGGCGTCGTGCTTCTGGAAGAAGCAATGCCTGGCGCGCCCCTGCGGGCAGCGGACGAGGCTGATCGGGCGGCCGGCGAGCCAGCGCAACGCAATCGGCGCGACCGCGGCGTAATAATCGGCGAGCTGGCCCTTGGTGAGGCCGGCCTCGGGGTAGATCACGCGGTCGCGGTTGCTGATTCTGACGTCCGAGGGCGCCATGGCGGGCGTTTCGGGAAGCGGAGCGGGCGTCTCGACGACGACGTCCTTGGAGTTCTTGTCCTCGCGCAGGCCGAGGAAGCTGGCGTGCCGCACGACATTCTCGGCAGTGAACTCGGTGAAGGCGATCTCGGCGACCAGTTGCGGCTTCAGCCACTTCGCGCCGCGTGCCTCGGCCCTCGGCACCTTCACGGGCGCCTCCTTTGCCGGGATCGCGTCGAAGCGCTCGCGCAATTCATGGAGCGTCCGCTGGTCGAAGCCGGTCCCCACCTTACCGGCATAAACGAGCCCCTCGGGGCCGTTGACCGCCAGCAGGAGTGAGCGGAAGCCGCGGCCCTTGGCGCTGCTCGGCGTCCAGCCGACGATCACGAACTCCTGGCGGTGGATGCACTTGACCTTGAGCCAGGCCTTGGTGCGCGCGCCGCGATAGGGGGCGTCGGCGCGCTTGGAGACGATCCCCTCATAGCCCTCGCGGCACATCGTCTCGAACAGTTTCTCGCCCGCGCCGACGATATGCTCGGAGAAGAGGATGCGTTCATCGCTGCCCGCAAGGAGAGCGCGCAGGCGTTCCTTGCGGGCGAGCTGGGGGAGCTTGGCGATGTCCTCGCCGCGATCGGCGAGCAGGTCGAAGGCGAAGAAGACGAGCCCCTCGCCGCCCGCCGCGATCGCTTCCTGGAGCGTCGAGAAATCGGGCTTGCCGTTCTTGTACGCGACGATTTCGCCGTCGATCAGCACGGGGCCGGGCAGCGCCTCGGCGGCCTCGGCGATGCCGGGGAATCTGTCGGTCCAGTCGAGCCCGGTGCGGGTGTAGATCTTCGGGCCGCCGGCGCCCGTGGCGATCAGCGCGCGATAGCCGTCATATTTGACCTCGTGGAGCCACTGGTTGCCGGCGGGGACGGTGTCGACCAGCGTGGCGAGCTGGGGCGGCCGGAAGGGGGGCAATTTTCCGTCATCCCGGCGAAAGCCGGGACCTCGGGCCGCGGGCGTACGGCTCGTCGCCTGAGGTCCCGGCTTTCGCCGGGATGACGCGGTAGCCTTCTTCCCCTCGGCGATCTCCTGCATCGTCCTTCCGGTCTTGATGCTGGTGAGGCCGGTCTCGACCAGCGCGTCGGTCGCGCCGGCATAGGCGTCGTCGATCTTCCGGAGCAGCCAGTTCTCGCTCTTCTCCTTGCTCCGCGGCTCGAGGCGGATGAGCAGCCATTCGCCGTGCATCCGCTCGCCTTCCAGGCGGAAATGGAGATGGCCCTTTTCGAGATCCTTCGCGCTCTTGCCCTCGACCGGCGCCCACACGCCGTCGTCCCACAGCATCACCGTGCCGCCGCCATATTGGCCCTTGGGGATCGTGCCTTCGAAATCGGCGTAGGAGAGCGGGTGATCCTCGGTGCGCACCGCGAGGCGCTTCTCGTCGGGATCGAGGCTGGGGCCGCGGGTGACCGCCCAGCTCTTGAGCACGCCGTCCACCTCCAGGCGGAAATCCCAGTGGAGCCGGCTCGCATCGTGCTTCTGGACCATGAAACGATTGCCGCCGGTGCGCGCTACCTTGCCCGCGGGCTCGGCGGTCCGCGCGAAGTCGCGCTTGGCGTTGTATTTGGCGAGGGGGTTGGTCTTGGCAGCCATTTTCTACTCCGTCATCCCCGCGAAAGCGGGGACCCATCTCCCACCCGATCCGCGCACGGCACGCTTCGCGAGATGGGCCCCCGCTTTCGCGGGGGTGACGGTTGATGGGATCACGCCCGTTTCCTCGCCGGCGCCTTCTTCGCCGGGGCCTTGGCCGGCCTGGTCTTCACCGCCGCGCTCGACTTGGCCTCGGGCTTCTCGAGCGACTTCTTGAGCGCCGCCATCAGGTCGACGACGTTCGAGCCGCGGCTCGGCGCGCCTTCGTCCTTGTCCTCGATGATCTTCCTGCCCTTGGCCTTCTTCTTGCGCTCGATCAGGTCCTTGAGCGCGTCCACATAGCGGTCGTGGAACACCTTGGGGTCGAACCTGGCGACCTTCTTGTCGATCAGCGTCTCCGCCAGGCCGAGCAGTTCGGGATCGGGGGCGGCATCGGGGATGTCGCGGAAATAGCCCTGCGCCTTGTTGACCTCGTCGGCGTAGCGCAACGTCTCGAGCACCATGCCGCGGCCGCAGGGCTTGAGGCTCACCACATATTCGCGGCCCCGGAGCGCGAGCTGACCGAGCCCGACCTTCCGCGTGCGCCTCAACGCCTCGCGCAGCACGATGAACGCTTCCTCGGCGAGATCGTCGGCGGGGACGACGAAATAGGGCTTCTCGTAATAGAGCACGTCGATCTCGTCGGCGTCGACGAACTGGGTGAGCTCGAGCGTCTTCTTCGATTCGAGCTTCACCGCGTCGATCTCGTCCTGCTCGAGCAGGACGTACTGGCCCTTCTCGTACTCGAAGCCCTTGACGATCTCGTCCACATCGACCGGGCCGACGCCGGGGGCGACCTTCTCGTACTTGATCCGCTTGCCGCTGGGCTCGTGGATCTGGTGGAAGCTGATCTGCGCGCCCGATTTGGTCGCCGAATAGATCTCGACCGGGATCGACACGAGCGCCAACCGTATCTGTCCCTGCCAATAGGCGCGCGCGGCCATTGCGTGAAACTCCTCATTGCGAGGCCGATTCAATTCCCAAAAGGGGGAGTCCGTTCCTCGACACCCTTTTGGTGTCGGCGTAGGAGGCATGCACCATGATCACCGATCCCTTCGCGTTGTTCGACACCTGGTACGCCGAGGCGCGGGCGAGGGAGCTCAACGATTCCAACGCGATGGCGCTGGCGACGGTGGATGCGGACGGCCAGCCTTCGGTGCGGATGGTGCTGCTCAAGGGGTATGGGCCCGACGGCTTCGTCTTCTACACCAATCGCGAGAGCCGCAAGGCGGACGAACTGGCGGCGGTGCCCAAGGCGGCCTTGCTGTTCCACTGGAAGTCGCTCCGCCGGCAGATCCGGATCGAAGGCGCGGTGACCCATGTGAGCGACGCCGAGAGCGACGCCTATTTCGCCAGCCGCAGCCGCGATTCGCAGCTCGGCGCCTGGGCTTCGGAGCAATCGCGCCCGCTCGATGCGCGCGCGACCTTCGAGGCGCGCTACGAGGAGGCGCGGGCGCGATTCGAGGGCGGCGCGGTGCCGCGGCCGCCGCACTGGGGCGGCTATCGCGTCGCGCCGTCCGCAATCGAATTCTGGCAGGACCGCGCGCACCGGCTGCACGAGCGCCGCCTGTTCGTCCACACCGGCGACGGCTGGCGCGAAGGGTTGCTGTACCCATGAAGCTCCGGCCGTGAACCTGGCGCGGCGGGCCGCGCTGGCGAGCGTCGCGTGCGCGATGCTGCTCGGCGGGCTCAAGGCCTGGGCGGCGTGGCGGACGGGTTCGGTCGCGGTGCTCGCCAGCCTGGCCGACAGCGTGCTCGATCTCGTCGCGTCGCTGGTGACTCTGGCCGGCGTGCACTGGGCATCGCAGCCGGCGGACGACAAGCATCGCTTCGGGCACGGCAAGGCCGAGGCGCTGGCGGCCCTGTTCCAGGTGGCGGTCATCGCCGTATCGGCCTCCGCGATCCTGCTGCGCGCGTCGCAGCGGCTGATGGAGCGCCAGGCGAGCGTCGAGCCCGAATATGGCATTGCGGTCTCGCTGGTCGCGATCCTGGTGACCTTGGCGTTGACGCGCTACCAGCGATCGGTGGTCCGCCGCACCGGCTCGCTCGCGATCGGGACCGACCGGATCCACTACGAATCGGACCTGTTCCTCAACGGCGCGGTGATCGCTGCATTGGCGCTGGAAAGCTATGCCGGCATCGCGGGCGCCGACGCGGTGTTCGGGCTCGCGATCGGACTGTGGCTGCTGTTCGGCGCGTGGCGCGCCTCGGTCGACGCGATCGGCCAGTTGATGGACAAGGAATGGCCCGAGGAGAAGCGCCGCCGCTTCGTCGAGGTCGCCGCGCGCCATCCCGAACTGATCGGGCTGCATGACCTGCGCACCCGCACCAGCGGCACGCGCGACTTCGTCCAGTTCCACATCTGGATGGACCCGGGGATGACCGTCGCCGCGGCGCACGCGGTGGTCGAGAAGCTCGAGGCCGAACTGGGCGCGGCCTTTCCCGGCACCGAGATCCTGATCCATGTCGACCCCGAGGGCCAGGTCGACGAGCCCGGCAACCCGCTCGCCGAGACCGATTTGCTCAAGGAGACGCGATGAAACTCCCCTTCGCCCAGATCGACGCCTTCGCCGACCGGCCCTTCACCGGCAACCCGGCGGCGGTGATCCCGCTCGACGCCTGGCTCGACGATGCGACGCTCCAAGTGATCGCCGAGGAGAACAACCTGTCCGAGACCGCGTTCCTCGTCTCCGACGCGAGCGGCGAGGCGGACTATGAATTGCGCTGGTTCACTCCCACGGTCGAGGTGGCGCTGTGCGGGCACGCGACGCTGGCGAGCGGGCACTATATCCTCGATCGCGAGCAGGATCGCGACCTCGTCCGCTTCCGGACGCGCCGATCGGGAGTGCTCGAAGTGGCGCGGCACGGCGAAGGCTATCTGATGGCGCTGCCGGCCTATCCGCCCGAGCCGCAGATTGTGCCCGGGCTGATCGAGGCGCTCGGCGTGGCGCAAGCCGAGACGCTACGCCACCCGCGCGGCTATGACCTGGTCGTGCTGGAGAGCGCCGAGGCGGTGCTGGCGCTCACCCCGGACTTCCGCGCGCTGGCCGCGATCGGCGATACGCTCAACATCGTCACCGCGCCGGGCACCCCCGGCTCGGGGGCCGCAGGCTCCGACGTGATCAGCCGCGTCTTCGCGCCCGCGGCGGGGATCGACGAGGATCCGGTGACGGGCTCGGCGCATTCGGTGCTGGTGCCCTATTGGGCGGAGCGGTTGGGGCGGCGGCAGTTCACGGCGTTCCAGGCGAGCCGGCGCGGCGGGCATGTCGGCTGCGAACTCGATGGCGAGCGGGTGATCCTGGCGGGCAAGTGCGCGACGGTGATCGAGGGGGAATTCAGGCTGTAAATTCCCTCTCCCCTTGGGAGAGGGAAGGGGCCCGCCGCGAAGCGGTGGGAAGGGTGAGGGTGAGCGGCTATCACCCTCACCCTTCCGCCGACTTCGTCGGCTCCCTCCCTCTCCCAAAGGGAGAGGGAGTTAAGCCCCCACCAACTCCGCCCGCTCGGTCTCGGCGATCCAGCCGCCGCCGAGTACGCGGTCGCCGGCATAGAGCACCGCCGCCTGCCCCGGCGCGACGCCATATTCGGGGGTCTCGAAGACCACGCGGTCTCCCTCCAGCCGCGCCGGCACCGGCTTCGCCAGCGAGCGCACCTTGGCGGTCATCGGCCCGGCATGCTCGCCGCCCAGCCAGTTGATGTTCTCGATCCGCGCTGCGCGGACCGCGAGCGCGCTCTTGGGGCCGACCACCACTTCGCGCGTCGCGGCGTCGAGGCGGAGCACATAATAGGGTTCCGGCGCGCCGCCGATCTCGAGCCCGCGGCGCTGGCCGACGGTGAAGTGGATCAGCCCCTTGTGCGCGCCGAGCTTGCGGCCGTTCTCGTCGACGATGTCGCCCTGCGTCTCGGCATCGGGGCGCAGCTTCTTGACCAGGCTGGCATAGTCGCCGTCGGGGACGAAGCAGATGTCCTGGCTGTCGGGCTTGCCGGCGACGCCGAGGCCGAGTTCGGCGGCGAGCGCGCGCACCTGCGGCTTGGGCATGCCGCCCAGCGGAAAGCGCAGGAAATCGAGCTGCGCCTGGGTGGTGGCGAAGAGGAAATAGCTCTGGTCGCGCGCGGGATCGGCGGCGCGGTGGAGCTCGGCCCCGGCCATGCCCTCGACGCGGCGGACATAATGGCCGGTGGCGAGGCAATCGGCGCCGAGGTCGCGCGCGAGCGCGAACAGGTCGGTGAACTTGGGTCCCATGTTGCACTTGACGCACGGGATCGGCGTGCGCCCGGCGAGATATTCGTCGGCGAAGTCGTCGATCACGGTCTCGCGGAAGCTCGAGGCGTGATCGAAGACGTAATGCGCGATGCCGAGCCGATCGCACACCGCGCGCGCGTCGCGGATGTCGCGCCCGGCGCAGCAGCTTCCCGCGCGGCCCACCGCTTCGCCGTGATCGTAGAGCTGGAGCGTCACGCCGATCGTCTCGGCGCCGCTCTGCGCGGCGAGCGCGGCCACGACCGAGGAATCGACCCCGCCCGACATGGCGACGACGATCCGCCGCTTCGAAAGCGGCCCCGGCAATTGGAAATCCACGGGAATCACCTGGGCGCACATAGGCGCATGTGCCGCTTCGATCCAGTCCGGAGCTAGGGCCTGCACCCAATACCCGCAATGGCCGTGACGGAGCGGATTTTGGCGCACAGGGAGGAATGAGGAGGGAGCGATGCGGTGCCATCGTGACCGACGAATGACGCTGCTGTGCGCCAAAAGCCGCCCGCCGCTTCGCGGTCGCCCGGAGACGCACGCTGGACTGCGTCAGCCCGCTTGCACGGGCCACCAGCCCGTGCTGCGCGAGCTTCCTTGCCAGCGCACGTCTCCGGGCGATCACGGCCGTTGCGGGTAAGGGGTACAGACCCTTACGGCAACGGCTTGGCAACTCAGGTTAAGCGAGCGTTCCCATCGGCTTTACGGCCCCTTCACCCTGCATCGCTAAAGACGGTCGACCAAGACAGTCGAGATGGGATTCGCATACGTGGACTTGAGCTTCGCCAGACTGGATCGCGACGTGGCGGTCACCGCCATGCCGACCGAATTGGCGGTGCTGCTGGTCGGCGTCGCGGCCCGCCAGGCGGCGAGTCCCACGGCGTGCGTGCAGACGCGGCTGGCCCTGGCGGCGCCCGCGGAAGCGCTGCTCGCGCCCGCGCACGGCGCTTTCCACCGCGACGCGGCACGGGCGCTAACGCGCTGGCAAGAGGAATGAATCGGGCGTTTACCTAGGCGTTTTAGCCGTTGTTCAAGCGCCGGGCATATTGGTCGTTGAAGTGAGTAACGGGGGCCCCCCGCCCCGAAGAGGCTAGTAGATGATTGAGAACCAGAAGATCCGTCCTGCCAAGGTGATCGGGCCGCTCGGCGAGCCGCTGACGCTCGAGACGCTGCCCCCCGCCAGCACCACCCGCTGGGTGGTGCGCCGGAAGGCCGAGGTGGTCGCCGCGGTCAATGGCGGGCTGCTGAGCGTGGACGAAGTCTGCGAGCGTTACGGCCTCACCGTCGAGGAATTCGCGGGCTGGCAGCGCGCGATCGACCGTTCGGGCATGCCCGGACTGCGCGTCACGCGCATCCAGCATTATCGCTCGCTCTACGAGCGCCAACAGAAATACTAGGCCAAAAAAACCAGGACAGCCCTCCCATCGGGCCAGCGGCCCGCTCCCGGACCCCGGGGGCGGGCCGTTTTCTTTTTCGGCATCGCCTCGAACTGGGAAAGTTCCAAGCCCGCATCGAAATATCGATACGGAACCAATATGAGCGCTTGCGGATTTTCTCTTTGTCGCCCGGCCCGCCGGGCTAACAATGGAGGAACTATCCCATGGTGGGTCTTCTGGTCTGGCTCGTCATCGGCGGCGTCGTCGGCTGGCTGGCGAGCATCGTCATGCGTACGGATGCCCAGCAGGGCATCTTCCTCAACGTCATCGTCGGCATCGTCGGCGCGTTCATCGGTGGCCTGCTCTTCGGCGGCTCGATCAACAACGCGTCGATCACCCCGATGACCTTCCTGGTATCGCTGGTCGGTGCGATCATCCTGCTGGCGATCGTCAACCTCGTCCGCCGCGGCGCAATCCGCTAAAGACACGAGGCGAGCAGAAAAAGGGGCTGCCTGCGAGGGCGGCCCCTTTTTCGTGTGCGCTACTTGAGCACGAAGCGCACCGACAGCGAGACCGTCAGCTCGGTTTCCCCAGCTACGACCTGCGTCGCATCGGACGCAGCTTCCATGCGCGCCATCATCATCGGCCGGGGCGGCGCAGGCACTGCGCTGCCTTCGGAGATCGACAGGATACGATCGACGCGCAGCCCGGCCGCCTTGGCATAGAGCTCGGCCCGCGCGCGCGCCGTGGCGACCGCGGCGGTGCGGGCCTCGTCCAGCGCGGCCTCCGGCTTTTCGATCGTCAGATTGGGCCCTGAGATGTTGTTGGCGCCCTCCTTGACCAGCGCATCGAGGATCGCGCCGCTCTTGGCGATGTCGCGGAAGCGCACCGTGACCTGGTTCGACGCCTGATAGCCGGTGATCACCGGCGGCTCGTTCTGCGCGTAGCGATATTGTGGGCTGAGCGCGATGCTCGAGGTCTGGATGTCGCGCTCGGCCACGCCCGCGCGGCGCAGCGCGGCGAGCACGGTCGCCATGCGCGTGCTGTTCTGGCGCATCGCATCGCCCGCGCTGGCCGCCTGGGTGACCACGCCCGCCTGGATCACCGCGAGATCGGGGGTGCGCGTGCTGGCGCCCTCGGCGGTGACCTCGAGCAGGGTGCCATCGACCGGCAGCACCGCCGGCCGCACTTCCTGCGCCGTTGCCGATAGCGATGCCAGCGTGAGCCCCGCGGCGGTGGCGAACAAAGCGAAGCGAATCATCGATACTCTCCCGGAATGACTGTCCTGCACGCCTTGCCGCATGCCGGGCGCACCGAAGCTGAACGAAGCCGAAGGCCTGCGTTCAGATGCGGCGGACCAGGATCATCCGATAGACCGCGAGCAGGACCACGGCGCCCGCAGTCGCGGCGGCATAGGCCTTCAGGCGGCTGTCGCCCACCTGAATGCCGAGCAATTGGGTGACGTAGAAGGCAACCAAAGCGCCGACGATGCCGATGAGGATAGTGACGATGATCCCGCCCGGATCCCGACCGGGCATGATCAGCTTGCCGAGCGCGCCGGCGACGAGGCCGATGATAAGCCATCCGAGGATACCCTGGGGCATGCGATCCCTCCCATTGCGGCCCGGTCACCGGGTCCGGAAACGAGCGTCGCGCCGCGCGCCCGCCATTGCAACCGTTTCTTGGAACAAACGATCCCCGATCTTGCGAAAAGGGCCCGGAACAGGCATTGCCCGCGCACCAAGCGAAACGGCTCTTGTGGCCAGTGCTTTATTCATCTAATACAGTGCGATCAAGGGGGCATCGGCCGCATCGGCCGGACGGGAAGCTCGCACATGAACTATGAGGCAGGGATGTTCGGACGGCAGGAGCGGCTGGAGTTCACCGGCGAGGAAACGACGCGCAAGAGCCGGCGGTGGATATGGATCGTCGCCGCGGCGATCGTCGTGCTGGGCGCCGTCGCCTTCTTCATGATGGGCGGCTCGCAGCCCGAGGAGCCCAAGGGCGCTGCCGGCAAGGGCGGCCCCGCGGCGGCGAGCCAGTCGCAGATCCCGACCGTGACCGTCGCGGCGCCAGGCCGCCGGTCGGTGCAGACGATCGTCACTGGCACCGGCAGCCTCGCGGCGCGGCGCGAGATGCCCGTCGGCGTGGTGGGCGAAGGCGGGGTGGTCACCCGCGTCCTCGTCGAGCCGGGCAGCTGGGTCGGCAAGGGCCAGGTGCTCGCGACGGTCGATCGCAGCGTCCAGTCGCAGACCGCCGAATCGCTCGCCGCCTCGGTGCGCGTGGCGCAGGCCGATGCCCGACTCGCCCAGGCCGAGCTCGACCGTGCCCAGCGCCTAGTCGCCAACGGCTTCATCTCCAAGGCCGATATCGACCGCAAGACCGCGACGCGCGACCAGGCGTTGGCGCGCGTCCGCGTGGCCCAGGCCCAGCTCGCCGAGACGCAGGCGCGCAACCGTCGGCTCGACATCCGTGCGCCCGAGGCCGGGCTGGTGCTGACGCGCCAGGTCGAGCCGGGCCAGATCGTCAGCGGCGGATCGGGCGTGCTGTTCCGCATGGCGATGGGCGGGCAGATGGAGTTGCGCACCCAGCTTTCGGAAGTCGATCTCCAGCGGCTCCGCCCCGGCGCTGTCGCCGAGGTGACTCCGACGGGCACCACCCAGGTCTTCAAGGGCGACGTGTGGCAGGTCTCGCCGGTGATCGATCCGCAGACGCGCCAGGGAATCGCCCGCGTCGCGCTCAACTATGATCCGGCGCTGCGCCCGGGCGGCTTCGCCAGCGCGCGCATCGTGGCGGGCGGGGTGACCGCGGTGATCCTGCCCCAGTCGGCGGTGCAGAGCGACAATGAAGGCAATTACGTCTATATCATCGACGGCAAGGACCAGGCGGTGCGCCGCGGCGTCACCACCGGCGACGTTTCGGAGGCGGGCGTGGCGATCACCAGCGGGCTGAATGGCAGCGAGCGCGTGGTGCTCACCGCGGGCGCCTTCCTCAATCCCGGCCAGAAGGTCATCCCGAACCTTCAGAAGTCGAAGTAAGGGCGAACTGCCATGAGCTTCCGGAACATCTCGGCCTGGGCGATCCGCAATCCGGTTCCGCCGATCGTCCTCTTCATCGCGCTGACGATCGCGGGGCTGGTCAGCTTCGCCCGGATGGATGTCAACAACGATCCTGACATCGACTTCCCGATCGTGTGGATCGCGATCAGCCAGCCCGGCGCGGCGCCGAGCGAGCTCGAGAACCAGATCACCCAGAAGGTCGAATCGGCGGTTCGCAGCCTGCAGGGCATCGACGAGATCAACTCGACCGTTTCGGAAGGCAGCAGCCAGACCGTCGTCCAGCTCGACATCGGCATGCCGATCGACCGCGCGGTGGAGGATGTGCGCAGCGCGATCCAGCAGATCCGCGGCGACTTGCCCGACGGCATCCTCGAGCCGCAGATCGGCCGCGTCGACACGTCGAGCGACAACGAGATCGCGAGCTTCACCGCCGTCGCCACCGACATGACGGTGGCCGATCTCAGCTGGTACATCGACAACAGCGTCGCCAAGGAACTGCTCGCCATTTCGGGCATGTCGGCGGTCGAGCGCAACGGCGGCGTCGATCGCGAGATCCGCGTCATCCTCGATCCCGCGCGGCTCCAGTCGGTCGGGCTCACCGCGAGCCAGGTCAACCAGCAGCTCCGGCAGGTCAACCTCAACGCCGCGGGCGGCCGCGCCGAGATCTCGGGCTTCGAGCAGTCGGTGCGCGTGATCGGCAATGCCGACAGCGCCTATCGCCTCGGCCAGACGCAGATCTCGACCGGCGGCGGGCGCACCGTGCGCCTGGCCGACATCGCGAACGTCAAGGACGCGTATGCCGAGCAGCGCAGCATGGCGAAGTTCAACGGGCACCAGGTGATCTCGTTCGACATCAAGCGCGCCAAGGGCGCGTCGGACGTGGTGGTGTTCCACGAGGCCGACAAGGCGCTCAAGAAGCTCGAGGAGCGCAATCCCAAGGTCCGGTTCGAGCTGCTCAACAACAACTCGAAATATGCCGAGCAGCAATATCACACCGCGATGGAGGCGATGATCGAGGGCGCCGTGCTCGCCGTCATCGTCGTGTTCATCTTCCTGCGCGACTGGCGCGCGACGCTGATCTCCGCGCTCGCCATCCCGCTCTCGGCGATTCCCAGCTTCTGGTTCATGGACATGCTGGGCTTCACGCTCAACCAGATGACCCTGCTCGCGCTCAGCCTGGTGGCGGGCGTGCTGGTCGACGACGCGATCGTCGAGATCGAGAACATCGTCCGGCACATGCGCATGGGCAAATCGGCCTATCAGGCGGCGATCGACGCGGCCGACGAGATCGGCGTCGCGGTGCTCGCCACGACGATGGCGATCGTCGCGGTGTTCCTCCCCGTGGGCCTGATGCCGGGCATCTCGGGCCAGTTCTTCAAGAATTTCGGCCTGACCGTCGTCGCCGCGGTGCTGATGAGCCTTGCGGTCGCGCGCCTGCTGACGCCGATGATCGCGGCCTATTTCCTCAAGGCCAAGGGCCATGCGAGCCATGGCGAGGGCCGGATCATGGACGCGTACACCGGCCTGCTGCGCTGGACGCTGCGGCATCGCTGGTCGGCGGTGCTCGGCTATGTGCTCTCGCTCGCGGCAACGGTGCTCATGTTCGCCAGCTTGCCGATGACCTTCCAGCCGGCGCAGGACCAGGACAGCGTCACCGCGACGATCGAGATGGTCCCGGGCACGCCGCTGGCGGATACCGAGCGCGTCGTCGCGCAGGTCGCCGGCATCCTGCGCCAGGAAGCGATCGTCACCGACATCTACAGCCGCAGCTTCGTCGGCAACGGCCGCGTCACTGCGCAGCTCAAGGAGAAGCGCGACGAGACGAGCACCGCGTTCGAGAAGCGGCTTGCGCCCAAGTTGATCGCGATCCCCGATGCGCGCGTGAACTTCCGCTCGCAGTTCGGCTGGGGCTCGTCGGGCCGCGACCTGACGATCACGCTGGGCGGCGAGGATCCCGAGCTGCTCAACCAGACCGCCTATACCCTGGTCAAGCAGATGGAGGGCATGAAGGAAGTGGTGGCGCCGCGGATCGCGGGCGACCTCAACCGTCCCGAGATCGTGATCCGTCCGCGGCTCGATCTCGCCGCCAATCTGGGCGTGACCACTGCGGCGCTCAGCCAGGCGATCCGTATCGCGACGCTGGGCGACATCGACCAGAACAGTGCGAAATTCTCGCTTTCCGACCGCCAGATCCCGATCCGGGTGGCGATCGACGAGGACGCCCGCGCCAAGCTGTCGACGATCCAGAACATGCCGGTGCAGACCCAGAATGGCGGATCGGTGCCGCTCTCGGTGGTCGCCGATATCGGCTTCGGCGCCGGCCCGACCCGCATCCAGCGGCTCAACCTGCAGCGCCGCCTCGTCGTTGGTGCCGACCTCGCCATGGACCCGGCGACCGGCAAGCCCTTCGTCAACAACGAAGTGATGAAGAAGATCAACGAGCTTCCGATCATGAAGAACCTGCCGCAGGGCGTCGGTCAGATGACCGTCGGCCAGGCCAAGTGGCAGGCGGAGATGCTCAACAACTTCTTCATCGCGCTGGCTTCGGGCATCTTCCTCGTCTTCGCGGTGCTGGTGCTGCTCTATCGCCGCTTCGTCTCGCCGCTGGTCAACATGGGGTCGCTTCTCAACGCCCCGCTCGGCGGCCTGATCGCGCTGATGCTGTTGGGCATGCCGCTGTCGCTCCCCGTGTTCATCGGCATCCTGATGCTGTTCGGCATCGTCGCGAAGAACTCGATCCTGCTGGTCGACTTCGCGCTCGAGGAGATGGCCAAGGGCGTCGACAAGTTCACTGCGATCGTCGACGCCGGCCACAAGCGTGCCCAGCCGATCGTGATGACCACCATCGCCATGGTCGCGGGCATGATCCCGACGGCGCTTTCGCTGAGCGGCGATTCGTCGTGGCGCGCGCCGATGGGCGTGGTCGTCATCGGCGGCCTGATCCTCTCGACCATCCTCACGCTCGTGATGGTGCCGGCGCTGTTCAGCCTCGCGGTGGGCCTCGAAGGCTGGCTCGGGCCACGGCTGTCGCGGCGCCTGCTCACCTACAAGCCCGGCGACGACGGCAGCCGCGTCCTCGGCCAGGCGCATGGCGGCGGCGCGATCGACCACAAGCCCGGGGACGACGAGCCGCAACCGGCGGAGTGAACTTCGGCGCAGTTCGGGTATTGGGGAGCGTGTGACCAGGTCGCCCGCTCCCCTTTCGCCCGAGGCCGTGCCGCCGGGGCTGCGACGCATGCGGCTGGTCGCGACCGGCCTGCTCGTGCTGATGGCGGCGATCTTCCTCGCCGCGCGCCAGTTCGGGCATCTCCACCCGGCGATCGGCTATGTCCGCGCCTTTTCCGAGGCAGCGATGGTCGGCGGGCTCGCGGACTGGTTCGCCGTGACGGCGCTGTTCCGCCATCCGCTCCGCCTGCCCATCCCGCACACCGCGATCATCCCGCGCAACAAGGACCGCATCGCCGCGACGCTTGCCGCGTTCCTGCGCGACAATTTCCTGATCCCCCGCGTCGTCGCGCGGCGGATGCAGCGGCTGAACGTCGCCGCGGCCGCCGGGCGCTGGCTGGCCAATCCGCCGATGGGCCGCGGCCGGATCGGCAGCGGCGCGTCGCGGCTCGCCGCCGACATTCTCGAATCGCTCGACCAGGAGCGGCTCGGCGGCATGGCCAAGGGCGCCATCGCCGCGCGGCTGCGCGCGATCGACGTGGCGCCCCTGTTCGGCCAGGCGCTCACCGCGGCGATCGCCAACGGCCGGCACCTGCCCCTGCTCGACGGGATGATCCGCTGGGCGTCGCGCGTGCTCGAGGCGAACGAGCATCTGATCCGAGAGATGGTCCATGCCCGCGCCGGCGCGGTGATGCGCTGGACCGGGCTCGACGAGACGCTCGCGACCAAGATCATCGACGGGCTGCACAAACTGATCACCGAGATGGCCGAGGATCCGGCCCATCCGCTGCGCGCCAAGGCCGAGGAAGGGCTGGAGCGGCTCGCGCACGACCTGCAGCACGATCCGGCGATGCGCGCCAAGGTCGAGGCGTTCAAGGCCGAAATGCTCGACAACCAGGCCTTCCACCGCTGGATCGAGGGGCTGTGGGAGCAGGGCCGCGCCGCCCTGCTCCGCGTCGCGCGCGATCCCGAGCGCGTGATGGCCGGCAAGGTGGGCGAGGCGCTCAGGCAGTTCGGCGAGACGCTGCAGACCGACCGCAAGCTCGCCGACACGATCAACCGCTTCGCGCGGCGCACCGCGGTGGGCGCGGCCTCGGACTATGGCGACGGGATCGTCCGGCTGGTCTCCGACACGATCCGCGGCTGGGACGCGCGCACGGTGACAGGGCGGCTCGAGAACGCCGTGGGGCGCGACCTGCAATATATCCGGATCAACGGGACGTTGGTCGGCGGGCTGGTCGGCGTGGCGATCCACGCGGTGGATGCGTTGCTTTAGGCCGTCAGCGCCAGTCGAGCAGCGGCCATCCCCTGCGCGTGGCGAGCGCCGCGAGCGGCCCATGCGCGTTCACCGCGAAAGGCTCGTCCGCCCATTCGAGCAGGGGCGCGTCCGAGACATGGTCCGAATAGGCGCGGACGTGGAGATCGCCTCGTGCGAGCCCGGCCCCGGCCATCCAGCTTTCGATCATGCGGAGCTTTACGGGCCCGTAACAGTTGTCTCCTTCGATCAGGGAGAGAATACGGCCTTGCCCATCGCGCTTCGCCTGCGTGGCGACCACATCGTCGAAACCGAGCCGCCGGGCGATCGCACCGGCATAATAGCCGTGCGAGGCGGTGGCCATCACCAGCCGGTAGCCCGCGGCGCGATCCGCCGCGATCCGTTCGCGCGCGGCGTGGAGCACGCCCTTCGCGACCTCGGCCTCGGCGAACGTCTCGGCGACCGCCTCCAACTCGGCGGAGCGCAGCGCATGCCCGAGCAGCAGCCGCTGCGCGATCTGCTTGAGCCCGGCGCGATCCACCAATTTGAGCAGATAGCCGAGCCCCGCAATGCCGACGGCCGGCATCAACGCCAGCCGCCACGGCGCCCGCGTGCGCGCCGCGTGGACCAGGAAGCGCGTCCAGGTCGGCGTCGCGGTGATCGTCTTGTCCATGTCGTAGATCGCAAGGTGCCCCATTGGCGCATCTAGGCCGCCCCCGCACGGCAGAGCAAATCCTTGCCGTTCCAGCGCGGATCGCCGAAAGGTGGCCGCGATGAGGGGAAGCGCGGATTTCGAGCGAATCGACGCAGGCGACGGTACGACGCTGCGCTTCACCGGCAATTTGTCGCTCGCCTGCCTCAGCGACCTGCCCGACCGGCTGGGCGCGATCGAGGGCCCGGTGGCGCGGCTCGACCTGAGCGCGGTCGAGCGGATCGACACGGTCGGCGCCTGGCTGGTCCATCGCTTCGCCCGCGATCACGGCTCGACGGTGGAGGGGCTGGAGGCCGACGAGCGGCATCTGCTCGACCAGGTCGCCGCGGCCGAGCATCCGATCGCATTGCCGCGCCGGCCCGCCGATCCGTTCACGCGCATGCTGGGCGAGATCGGCGAGGCGATCTTCACCGCGGCGCACACGCTCTACGGCCTGCTCGGCTTTCTCGGCGCGACCCTGCTCGCTTTCTGGAACGTCGCGACGCACCCGAAGCGCTTCCGCTTCAACGCGACCGTCCACCGCTTCGAGGTCGTCGGCGTCTCCGCGCTCGGCATCATCGGGCTGATGAGCTTCCTGATCGGGATCGTCATCGCACAGCAGGGCGCGGTCCAGCTCCGCCAGTTCGGCGCCGAGGTCTATACGATCAACCTGGTCGGCCGCATCACCTTGCGCGAACTGGGCGTGCTGATGACCGCGATCATGGTCGCGGGGCGCTCGGGATCGGCCTTTGCCGCGCAGATCGGTACGATGAAGCTCACCGAAGAGATCGACGCGATGCGCACGATCGGCGTCTCGCCGATGGAGGCCCTGGTGGTGCCGCGCACGCTCGCGGTGGTGCTGATGATGCCTTTGCTCGGCTTCTACGCCTCGCTGGTCGCGATCTTCGGCGGCGGGCTGCTCTGCTGGATCAGCCTCGACATCCCGCCGGTGACCTTCATCCAGCGCATCCGCGAGGTCGTGCCGCTCACCGATCTCTGGGTCGGGCTCGTCAAGGCACCCGTGTTCGGCTTCATCATCGCGATCGCCGGCTGCTTCCAGGGCATGCAGGTCGAGGCCGATGCCGAGCAGGTCGGGCGCCGTACCACCGTGGCGGTCGTCCAGGCGATCTTCCTGGTGATCGTGCTCGACGCCTTCTTCGCCGTCTTCTTCAGCGGGGTGGGCTGGATATGATGGCGCGCCGCGAACAGGAGGACGTGATCATCCGCGTCCGTGACCTCAAGAACGGGTTCGGCGAGCAGATCGTCCATGAGGGGCTCGACCTCGAGGTGCGCCGCGGCGAGATCCTCGGCGTGGTGGGCGGATCGGGCACCGGCAAGTCGGTGCTGATGCGCTCGATCATCGGGCTGCAGACGCCGATCGAAGGCAGCATCGAAGTGTTCGGCGAGAACACGATCGGCCGCGAGGAGACCGACGCGGTCAATATCCGCAAGCGCTGGGGCATCCTCTTCCAGGGCGGCGCATTGTTCTCGACATTGACCGTGTCCGAGAACGTCCAGGTGCCGATCAAGGAATTCTATCCCGGGCTCGACCAGGCGCTGCTCGAGGAGATCGCGGCGTACAAGGTGGTGATGAGCGGGCTTCCGCCCGATGCCGGGCCCAAATTCCCGGCCGAGCTTTCGGGCGGCATGAAGAAGCGCGCCGGCCTCGCCCGCGCGCTCGCGCTCGATCCGGAGCTGCTGTTCCTGGACGAGCCGACCGCGGGGCTCGATCCGATCGGCGCCGCGGCGTTCGACGAGCTCACCGCCTCGCTCCAGAAGACCCTGGGGCTTACGGTGTTCCTGATCACCCACGATCTGGATACGCTCTACGCGATCTGCGACCGGGTCGCGGTGCTCGCCGATCGGCGGGTGATCGCGGTCGGCACGATCGACGAGCTGCTCGCGCTGGATCACCCGTGGATCGAGGAATATTTCAAGGGACCGCGCGGCCGCGCCGCGGTCGCCAGCGCCAAGCCGGTGCAAGCGGGAACATGAGGCTCTGATGGAAACGCGATCGAACCATGTACTCGTCGGCGCGGTGGTGCTGATCCTGCTCGCGGTGCTGGCCTTGTTCATCGTCTGGCTCGCGCGGCTGGGCGGCGGCAACGAGCGCCAGTACGACATCTTCTTCAAGCAGGCGGTCGACGGGCTCAACCCCGGCTCGGCGGTGAGCTTCTCGGGCGTGCCTTCGGGGCAGGTGAAGGAGATCGCCTTCTGGAAGCCCGACCCCAGCCTCGTCCGCGTGCGCGTCAGCGTGAACGAGGACGTGCCGATCCTCGAAGGCACCACCGCCTCGATCCAGGGAAGCTTCACCGGGCCGAGCACGGTGCAGCTCGACGGCGCGGTCAAGGGCGCGCCGCCGATCGTCTGCCCGGAGGAGAATCCGCGTTCCGCCTGCCCGCTCGGCGTGCCGGTGATCCCGACCAAGCAGGGCGGGCTCGGCGCGCTGCTCAGCTCGGCGCCGCAATTGCTCGAACGGATCTCGACGCTGACCGAGCGCCTCTCGGAGCTGCTCGGCGACAAGAACCAGAATTCGATCGCGGGCATCCTCGCCAACACCAACCGGCTGACCGATGCGCTGGCCGATCGCGGGCCCGAGATCGCCGCGACCCTGGCCGAGACGCGGCTCGCCATCCAGAAGTTCGGACTGGCGACCGACGAGCTCGGCAAGCTCGCCACCACCACCAACGGCGTGCTCGCCGACGATATCCGCCCGACGATCGCCAACCTCAACCGCACGATCGGCTCGGCGCGCAAGAGCATGGAGACGCTCGACGCGACGATCGGCGACGCGCGGCCGGGGCTCCAGGCGCTGTCGAAGAAGACGATCCCCGAGATCGGCCAGTTGGTCCAGGACCTGCGCGTGATGTCGACCTCGCTCGCCTCGGTCGCCGAGAAGCTCGACCAGGGCGGGGCATCGAGCCTGATCGGCGCGCCCAAGCTGCCCGACTATAAGCCCAGCAAGTGAGGACCATGATGAAGAAGCCCGCTCTGCTCCTCGCGCTGCCGCTGCTCGCGGCCCCCTTGAGCGGCTGCATCTCGTTCGGAAGCAAGCCGCCGAGCGCGCTGCTGACGCTCAGCCCTGCGGTCGAGCTGCCGGTCGGCGAATCGCAGCGCTCGAACGTCGCCGCGACGATCACCATCTCGGTGCCCTCGCTGCCGCAGGAACTCGCCGCGTCGCGCGTGCCGGTGCATTCGGGCGGCACGGCGGTGGCCTTCGTCAAGGACGCGCAATGGGTCGAGCGGCCCTCGCAACTGTTCGCGCGGCTGCTCGGCGACACGATCACCGCCAATACCGGGCGGCTGGTGCTGAGCTCGCGCCAGTCGATGCTCGATCCCGGCGCCTATCTGATGGGCGAGCTACGCCGCTTCGGGATCGAGGAGGAGACCAAGGAGGCGGTGGTGACCTACGACGCCGCGCTGATCCGCGGGCCCGAGACGGTGGTCGAGCGCCGCCGCTTCGAGGCGCGCGTGCCGGTGACCGTGATCGAGGCCGCGCCGGTCGGCGCCGCGCTCAACCAGGCGGCCAACCAGGTCGCGGCGCAAGTCGCGGAGTGGGTGGGGAAGTAGCTCAGGGCGCCCGGCGGATCGGCGCCTGGGCGTTGCAGATGTCGGCGCCGCCCGCGGGCACGGTGAAGAAGGGCGGCTTGCGGTTCTCGCGCTCCTTGAGCCACGCGGCGAAGCGCTCATTGTCGGTCGCGCGATATTCGAAGCGCGGGCGCTCGTCCGCGGGAAGCTGGCTGGCGAGCCGTACCGACAGGATCGGCAGCCGCTCGTCCGGAGTCTCGTAGACGCCGAGATTGCCGCCGCCGCGCGGCAGGCTGGAGAGCCATTGCATGCCCTCGACCACGCGGCCGACCAGCGCGATGTTGCGATCGAGGTGGCGCGGGGCGTGGCCGATCACGGTGTAGAGCTCGGCGCCGCTGCCGGTGGAGGGCGCGAGATCGCGCGCGACGCCGACCATGCCGTAGCAATGGGTGAGCCAGCTCGACTTGCCGTCGGTCGCCAGCGGCCAGCCGTCGGCGCTGTGCCCGGTCTTCGCGGCATAAGGATCGGTCCGCGCGAAGCTGGTGACACCGTCGAAGCGCGGCCATTCATATTCGGCGGGCGGATTCTCGATCACGCTCGGCGGGAGCACGGTCTTGTCGTCGCCGCCGCCCCATTGCGTGACGTAATTGTCCTGGACGCGGTAGACGCTGGTGCCGTCCCACCAACGGGCCTCGGCGAGCTTGCGGATATTGGCGACGTGCGCGGGCGCGTAGCGCGGGGCGAGGCGGATGAAGACCTGGTGCCCGCCGCGCAGGGTCATCACCAGCAGCTCGTCGTCGGGGATCGGCCGCCAGTCGGCGGGCGCCGCATCGGCGGGCGAGGGGGCGGGAGCGGTCTGGGCGGTTGCGGGGACGGCGGCGGCGAGCGCGGAAAGCGCGAGCAGGGGCTTGAGCATGGCCCGAGACTGGCACGCGCGCCCGCGCTTGCCTAGCCTGCGCGCACGGGCTAGGGCCGCGCCTTCCGGGTATGCGGAGCGGTGGCCGAGTGGTCGAAGGCGCTCGCCTGGAAAGTGAGTATACGCCAAAAGCGTATCGAGGGTTCGAATCCCTCCCGCTCCGCCATCGGCCCGTCGCGGCCCCGAAGACAGCTGTCTATCTAGGATGACGTGGGACCGGGTCGACGATCGCCGCAAGGCTGCCGTGCCGGTCGCGCGATGTCTGCGCCCCTGACCATCGATGGCGCGTCGGCAGGAACGATTTGGCCGCCATGCTCGGGAAGCACCGCCTGCGCCGTCAGCCGAGCGGCATGCAGACCGAGAACAGCGCGCCCGAGCGATCGGTGCGGTTCGCCGCGACGATGCGTCCCCCTTGCGCCTCGGCCAGCCTGGCGGCCAGCGCCAGGCCCAGGCCGCTGCCGGGATGTCCCAGCTTCCGGTCCAGGCCTGCCCGCCAGAAGGGGATGAACAGCCTGGCGGCGTCTTCCGGCAGGAAGCCGGCCCCTTCGTCCTGCACGCGGACATGCGCGAAGCCCTCTTCTCGCGCGGTGGCGACCTGGATCGTGCTTCCCGGCGGTGCGTGCTTGATCGCGTTCGTGAGCAGGTTGGTCAGGATCTGCGTGAAGCGCAGCGGGTCGCAGCGCGCGACGACACGGGGTCCGGTTCGCCGGATGGTAATGGCATGCGCGCGCGCCGCGACCTCGAGATCGGCCACCGCCGCATCGGCAAGCGCGGCGATGTCCGCCGACCCGATGTCCAGAGCCAGTTCGCCCGCATCCACATGCGCGAGCGTCCTCAGGTCCTCCACCAGGCGCGAGAGCTGGTCGACCTGGCGGAGCAGCCGGACGGCCTCGTCGGGCTCGGGCGGGATGACTCCGTCGGCAAGGCCGTGAAGGCGCCCTTTCAGGATCGTCAGGGGCGTGCGCAGCTCATGGGCAATGCCCGCGGTGAACACTTTCCGTTCGCGCTCATAGGCCTCGATATCGGATGCCATGCGATTGAAGCTGCGGACGAGCGTGCCGGTCTCGCCGGGTGCGCCCTCGTCGCCCGCGCGCGCCGAACGGTCGCCCGCGGAAACGCGTTCGGCGGCGGCGGCGACCGCGATGATCGGGCGGCTGATCCGTCGCGCCATGACGATCGCCACGCTGCCGCTGGCGAGCATCGACATCAGCCCGATCAGGCTGATGAAGCCCAGGTCGCGGACGTCGATGGCGTTCCCGCCATAGCGGCTGTAGAGCCGGTAATAGGCGTCCGATCCGCGCTGATGCGTGTCGATCAGATGCTGGAGCTCCGCGCGCGCGGCGGGCGGCATCTGCTGGACCGCGTGCGACAGCTGGAAATAGACGATCACATAATAAGCGGCGAGCCCCACGGCCATGGTGATGCCCGTCACCAGCAGGGTGAGCATGACCAGGCGAAAGGTGAGCCGGTTCAGCTTTCCGACCATAGCCGATACCCCATGCCGCGCACCGGCTCGAGCATGTCCGTGCAGCCCGCGGCCAGCAGCTTCTGCCTGAGCTTGGACACATGGCTGTCGACCACGCGATCGAACGCCTCGCTGTCCGGGGCGGCCGCTTCGAGCAATTCGAGGCGCGAGAAGGCGCGACGCGGCTGGCCCGCCATATGGGCGAGCATCTCGAATTCGGTCGGCGTCAGCGCGATCCGGCGCTCGGCTTCCGCCGGTCCGCGGCACGTGACGATACGGGCGTCCAGGTCGATCGAGAGCGGACCGATCGACAGCACCCGCCGCGCAGACGAGCCGCGTGCGCGCCGCAGCACGGCGCGAATCCGCTCCACAACTTCGCTGGGATTGAACGGCTTGATCACATAGTCGTCGGCGCCGACGCGGAGCGACGACAGCTTGGTCACGTCGTCGTCGACCGCCGTGACCATGATGACCGGCGTCTCGGCCCGTCGCCGCATCGCGGTCAGCATTTCCAGTCCGTCTCCGTCCGGAAGCCCGATATCGAGCAGGACCAAATCGGGCCGCCACTGGGCGTGGAGGCGCAGGCCGTCGGCGACCGCGCCGGCCAATTGCACGTCGAAACCCGCACGCCGGACATAGGCTGCCAGCAGGTCCGCGATCTCGCGTTCATCCTCGACGATCAGAATCTTGCCGCTCACGCATCGCCCTTTGCGCCCGGATCATGGAGGAATGATGGACGGGCCTCTCCATCATTCCTCCATCGATCGTGCAATCGCCCTCGATCATCCTCCGCCAGGAGCTTCCCCGTCCATGGCCATCCCGGCCGTGCAGCAAGGAAGACAGGAATGACCCGATTTGCCGTTTTGCTATTGGCAGCGAGCGCAGCCCTTCCGGGGATCGCGCATGCCCAGGACGATTCCGACAGGGGTATCTACGCGGTGGCGCGCGCCGGTATGTCGATCGAGCCGCAGCTCAAGCTCGACGAGAGCGATCAGCCCGCGGGCTCGACCTTCGACGACAAGACCAAGTTCAAGTCGGGGTTCAACGGCGAGATCGGCGGCGGCTATGATTTCGGGATCTTCCGCATCGAGCAGACCCTCGGCTATTCGAGCAGCGGGGTGAAGACCGACGATCTCGTCGGCGACGGCCTTGCCGGGGACGGCAGGCTGCGTTCCTTCAACATGAACCTTTCGGGCTATGTCGATCTCCCGGTCGGTCGGATGTTCGTACCCTATCTCGGCGGCGGCGTGGGCGTCTCGCGGGTGGAAGCCCGGCTGGCGCGCACCGCTGCCGACGGTGGGAGCAGCAGCTTCGACGGCAAGGACTGGGGCATGACCTGGCACCTCGACGCCGGCGTCGGCGTTCGCGTCGCTCCGAAGACAACGGTCGAGATCGGCGGACGTTACGCGCAGACCCAGTCTCTCAAGTTCGTCGGCGAGGTCGACGGGGCCGCCGCGACCTTCGAGCCGACCCAGCGCGCGCTGACGGGCACGATCGGCATCCGCCAGCGATTCTGACCGGCTTGCCCGCATCGGGGCCGCCGGCTCGGCCGGCGGCCCTCGCGGCGTGCCCGGACGTCGAGCGCCGCGGCCGAACGATTCTCCCTCGAAAGGACCTGGGCCATGTCCCTCTCTCTACTCGTCCCGCTAGCTTTGACTGCCGGCATTGCCCCCGGCGGCACCGCCCGCTGCGCGATCGGACCCGAGCCGGTCATCCAGGTGCAGGTCGCCGGACTGAAGGACCGCAGCGGCGTGCTGCGCCTCGAACTCTATCCCGCGAACGAAGCGGACTTCCTCAAGGGCGATCGCGAGCTGTTGAGTCAGGGCAAGGTCTATCGGCGGGCGATCGCTCCCACGCCGGCCGGCGGCCCGGCCCTGCTGTGCATCCGGGCGCCGCATGCCGGTCCCTATGCGCTGGTGGTCACGCACGATCGCGACGGCAAGGCGAAGTTCAACATCAACATGGACGGGGTGGGGCTGCCCGGGGCGGAGAGGCTGGGCTTCCGCCGGCCGAGACTCGCCCAGGCGATGGTCGTCGCTGACGCGGGCGTCACAGCGATATCCGTCCGCATGCAGTATCTCCAGGGCCTGTCGGGCTTCGGCCCCGTCGCGATCCGGGGAAAATGACGCCGGGACGTTCCACTGGGCGTACCCGGCGGTCAGGGGCAGCGGCTACCCGCCGATCCCGAGCTGCGTCATATAGGCCGCATTGTCCCAATAGAGCCATTCATGGTCCATGCGGCCGTCCTTCCAATGGCCGAAGGTCGCCATGGGCAAAGCGAACTTCTTGCCGGTCGGCTGGATGGACGATCCGTCGGGCATGGGCATCGGCCGGGTGAAGGTGCCGGTCATCACGCCCGTCACGGCCGTCCACTCCCCATAAGCGATGCGGATCGGGTGCAGCCTGATGGCGGTGTCGGGCGCATGGACGAACAGCTTCTTCAGATCCTCGATGTGCTGCTGGATGCCGCGCGTGTCATGGCCGTCGGGCCAGCTGACGATGATGTCCTGGGCGTGGCTCTCGCCCAGCCGGTCCCATTGCTGGTTGGAGAAGACGTCGAAATCCAGCGTATCGAAGGTCGCGATATGCAGTTCGGGTTGGCCCGCCGCGACGGCGCGGCCGAACTCGCCCGGGGCAGGCGGCGTCGGCTCGGCCAGGTTGGTCGGTTGGCTTCCAGGCGGCTGTTGCTGCTTGCAGGAGGTGGACAGGACCCCAGTTGCGGCCAGGGCCGTCAGCACGGTGCAGCGGAGAAGCGAAGTGCGCATTTGCTCGACCTCCATCGGTCGCTTCGAAAGCAATCCGTTTCGAGCCGCACCCGCAATCGGTCCTTTCCCCTAGCCCGGAGGATGATCTTCCCAATCGAGCTAATGCGAATTGATTGCATTATGCATGCGCCGGGCTTAAGCGCCCGCGTAAAGGGAGTTCCAATGCACTCGATTCCGCTGCCGATGGAGCCGTTGCTCGCTTTGGGCCTGGCCCTCTCCGCGGCCGGCGTCGGCGTGCTGCGCGCGACCTGGGGCAGGCGCAGGCACGGCCTGACCGCGCTCGCCTGGGCCGCGCTCGTCGTCGGTACCATCGCCTCCGCGGCCGTCGCGGGTGCCTGGGGAATCGCCGTGGCATGGCTCGTCGCCACGGGGATCGCGGCATTTCTGCTCGCCCATGCCGCAGCCACCGCGCCCGCCGGACGCGCCGGCAATGCGCGCGATCCGCTCACGACCGAGACGTGGCGTTTCCAGGCGTCCGACCTCGGCCGCCGCCTCGCGGTGTTCGCTTTGGTGGTACCGGTCGGCTTCGTGGCGGCGCAGTTCCTCGCCTTCGGTGCCCAGGCCGCCGCGCGCCGCGCGGGCTGGGCCGAGGCGGACACGATCGTGCTCATGCTGATCCTCCAGCCGATCGCCTGGACCGTGCTCGCCTCGGTCCAGATCTCGCGCCGCGGGCCGCTGCGGATGATCGCCCCCGCTCTGGTCTGCGCGATCGTCGGAACGATCCTATGGTGGCCGCTATGAAGACCGACCCGTCCGCGCCTCCCGCCACCCTGGTCCAGCGCGCGCTCTCCGGCCACGCCTCGATCGGGTTGCTCGCGGGCGCGCTGATCTACATCCTCTGCGTCTCGGGCATGCTGGTCGTGGTCCATGAGCGCTGGCAGCGCTGGGAGGAGCCGCAGGTAGCGGAAACCCCGGCGATCGCGCCCGCCGCGGTCCAGCGCGGACTCGAGGCGGTGCTCGCGAGCGAGAAGGGCAAGCCCAGGACCACGCATCTCTACGTCCACATGCCCACCGACGGGCTGCCGCGCACGGTCGTCACCACCGACAACGGCGCGGCCTATGTCGACGGCGAAGGCGTGATCGTGGCGCCCGAGGCGCATGCCTGGACGGAGTTCGTCACCAATCTCCACATCTATCTGCACCTGCCGCAGACATTGGGGCTGATCCTGGTCGGCATATTGGGCGTCATGCTCGCCGCGCTGACGGTCACCGGCGTGGTCGCGCATCCGCGGATCTTCCGCGATGCCTTCCGGCTCCGTGCGCGCGGCGGGCGCCAGCTCGCCCAGGCCGACTGGCACAACCGGCTCGGCGTGTGGACCCTGCCCTTCGCGCTCGCCATCGCGCTCACCGGCGCGTTCGTCGGGCTCGGCTCGGTCGGCTTCACGCTGATCTCCAAGGCCTATCACGGCGGCGACATCGAGCGGACCTATGCGCCGATCTTCACCGGCGATCAGCCCGAGCCGAAACCCGATCCGCGCCCCGCGGCCGCGCCGAACGTCGCCGCCGCGCTCGCGACGATGGCAGCGCGCTTCCCCGAGGTGCGCCCGACCTATGTCGTGCTCCACGAGCCGCTGACCCGCAGCCAGCACGTCCAGATCATCGCCGCGCACCCCCGCCGGCTGATCTACGGCGAGAACTATATGTTCGACGCCGCCGGCACCTTCACCGGCATCACCGGCCTGTCGCAGGGCAGCGTCGGCCGGCAGGTCGCCGCCTCCACCTACGGCCTGCATTTCGGCAGCTTCGGCGGGCTGGCGGTCGAGCTCGCTTATATCGCGGTAGGGCTCGCAATGTCCGTCGTCACCGCCACGGGCATGTCGATCTGGCTCCAGAAGCGCCGGCGCAGGGGCGCGGCGAGCCCGCGGCTCGAGGCGCTGTGGAGCGTCACCGTCTGGGGCGTGCCGATCCTGTTCGTCGCGGCCTATTGGCTGCGCGCGGTCGGCGGGCACGAGATGCCGCTGGCGGTCGCCTTCTGGGCGGGGCTCGGCCTGGCCGGCTTGGCTGCGCTCGTCTGGCCGTCGCGCGCCGAGCCGCGCGCGCTGCGGCGGGTCCTCGGCGCGATGCTCGTGCTCACCGCCGCGGGCCATGTCCTGGCGTCTCCCAGCCTGTTGCCGGACGTGGTGGCGATCAACGCCGCGCTCGCCGCGACCGGGCTGCTGATCCTGGCGATCGACGCCCCGGGATGGCGCCGCTGGCGCAACTTCGCTGCGCGTCCGCAACTGGGCTAGGACAGGTCGGCCTGCGGTCCCGAGGCGATCGGAAACCGTGCGCGGCGCGACGATGCCATTCCGGCTTCGCAAGCCTGTTTGAATGCCGAGCGTTTCGCTCTACGATCGGCGTCCTAGTTCTTGAGGGGGGAAATTCGTGATCAGAAGTCTTGCGGCGCTGAGCGTGCCGCTGTGCCTTGCCGTGCCCGCGGCAGCCCAGAGCGTTCAGGCCAAGCAGTTCGGCGCGCGCGAAATGATCCGCGACGTGAGCGTCTCTCCCGACGGGCAGCGCGTCGCCTTGGTGGTGGCGACCGGAACGCGGGGCACGGGCCTCGTGGTGTCCAGCCCCGACGGACAGCTCAAATCGATCCTCAATTATGCGGGCGATCCGCCGATCCGGCTGAGCAGCTGCGCATGGTCGACTTCGACTCGCCTGGTCTGCACGCTCTTCGGCATCGTCGACCGGAACGGCACCCCGGCCGGCATGACGCGCATGATCGCGATCAACGCCGACGGTTCGAACGCCAAGGAGCTCAGCGCCCGGCAGAAGCTGGGCGAGCTGTACGAGCGCTATTATGGCGGTGGAATCCTCGATTGGCTGCCCGACGATGCCGGCAGCAACGTGCTGATGCTGCGGCAATTCGTTCCCGAGCAGGGAACCGGCACGCTGGTGGCGCAGAAGCGCGAGGGGCTGGGCGTCGAGCGCGTGGATACCATCTCGCTGAAGCGGACGACCGTCGAGACTCCGCGCTCGACCGGCGCCGACTATATCACCGACGGCCACGGGATCACACGCGTGATGGCCACCCAGCCTAGGTTGTCGAGCGGCTATTTCGGCGACGAGATGGTCTATAAATATCGCCGCGCGGGCAGCGAGGAATGGGAGCCGCTCAGCACCGTCAAGTTCACGGGATATCTGAGCAGCGGCTTCTGGCCCGTCGCCGTCGATCGCGACCTCAACGTCGCTTACGGGTTCGACAATGCCGACGGGCGCAAGGCGCTCTACAGGGTCGCGCTCGATGGCAGCCTGAAGCGCGACCTGGTGCTCGCCCGGCCCGATGTCGACGTGGACGGCCTCGTGCGGATCGGACGCCAGCGGCGCGTGGTGGGCGTGAGCTATGCCACCGATCGGCGCCAGGTGAGCTATTTCGATCCGAAGATCAGCGCGCTGGTGACGTCGCTCGGCAAGGCCGTGTCGGGATCGCCGAGCATCGCGGTGACCGATGCCAGCCTCGACGAGAAGAAACTGATCGTGTTCGCGGGGAGCGACCTCAATCCGGGCAGCTATTATCTGCTCGATCAGCCCACCAAGAAGATGGCGGAGATCGCGCCCGTCCGGCCGGACATGGCGGGGGCCAAGCTCGCGAGAGTCAAGGCGATCAGCTACAAGGCGGCAGACGGCACGATGGTGCCGGCCTATCTCACGCTGCCGCCGGGCAGCGACGGCAAGAACATTCCCGCGATCGTGATGCCGCACGGCGGCCCGACGGCACGCGACGAATGGGGCTTCGACTGGCTGTCGCAATTCTTCGCCAGCCGCGGCTATGCCGTGCTCCAGCCCAATTATCGCGGCTCGAGCGGTTATGGCGAGCGCTGGTTCAAGGACAACGGCTTCCGTTCGTGGAAGCTGGCGATGGGCGACGTCAACGATGCCGGCCGCTGGCTGGTGTCGCAGGGCATTACTTCGGCCGACAAGCTCGCCATCGTCGGCTGGTCCTATGGCGGCTATGCGGCGCTCCAGTCGAGCATGCTCGATGCCGACCTGTTCAAGGCGATCACGGCCATCGCTCCGGTGACCGACCTCGAACGGCTTCGCAACGAGCTCAAGGATTCGTCGAGCGACCAGCAGGTCAAGGACATCATCGGCGACGTCTCGATGTGGAGCGAGGCCTCGCCAGCGCAGAATGCGGGGCGGATCAAGGCGCCGGTGCTGCTGTTCCATGGCGACCAGGACCTGAACGTCGCGATCGGCCAGTCGCAGCTCATGGCGTCGAAGCTGCGCGGCGCCGGCCGCAAGGTCGAACTGGTCGAGTATAAGGGCCTCGACCACCAACTCGACGACAGTGCGGTGCGCGCATCGATGCTTGATCGGATCGATCAATTCCTGCGCAGCTCGCTCGGCCTTCCAGCCAATCCCTGAACAAAGAACAAGGGCGGTCCCGAAGGGCCGCCCTTGTTTGTTTTTTGCGTGAAGGCAGGGTTCGGCCGTATCGAACGCCTGCGCTCATCGGTGTTCCCGTCTCGAGCAGGGCGCGCACAGCCCCGCGACCTCGACGAACGCTCGCCGCACGCGGAAGCTCTTTTCCCCGGCGCCGCGACCGATCGCGCCGAAGGGCCTTTCGTCGACGACCACTCCGACAGCGCCGCAGCCCGTGCAGCAGAGATAGACGCCGTGATCGGAAGGCGCCCGGACATAGCCGCGCGCCGAAAGCAGCTTGTGCAGGGCGCCCTGGTCGCAGAGCTTGCGGAGCGAGCGGAATACCAGGCTGACGGCAACGTGCCTCCCTTCCGCGCGCAGCATCTCGGCCAACATGTGCCCGGACAGGGGGCGCCCCTCGCGCTCGATCAGGGCGAGGATCCGGCGGTCCAGCTCGCCCGGCGGCCGGCGCGGGCTAGCCATGGCGGTGCGGGCGACGCCGCCGTCGCCAGTTGCGGATGTGAGCGCTCGCGAGGCAAAGGCTTCCGACGATGGTCGTCGCGGTCTCGGCGGCGCCCGTGAAGCACAGCGCCGCCGCGGCCATCAGCGCCAGTCCGAGGCCGCCGAGGGCGAGGGGCTCGTTCTCCCCATGGCTGCGCCGCCCCGCCGCGAGCGCTGCCGCGGAGGTCGGGATCGCGAAGGCCAGCATCCACAGATGGAAGTCCTCCGGAATCGCGATCAGGCGCGACAGCGAAGGCAATACCGCCAGCAGCAGCGGCAATCCGGCGCAATGAATCAGGCACAGGACCGAGGCGCCGACCGCGGCGCGATCGAGCCAGTCGGTGACGGGAGCGCCTGCCGCCTGCTGTTCGCAGCGCATGCCGTTCTCCAATTATCGTGGTGCGGTTCGGGGGACCGGCGACGTCGGCCGCGCCGCGTTCCGGAGAACGCGAACGCGGGTCGACGCCGCCTTTCCCTGCTGCCGGGGGCTAGAAGCCGACGCGCACCGTCGCGCGCAGGTCGCGGCCCGCGAGCGGCGCGAAGTCCTTCAGGAAGCTCGAATGGCGCCGCGCGTCGACATCGAAGATGTTGTTGGCGCTCAGCAGCAGCGAGATCCTGTCGTTGCCCGCAATCGGCTTGAAGCCGATCGAGGCGTTCACCAGCGTATAGGCGTCGGTCGGCGTCTCGAACGGGGCGATGCGGTCCTGCTCGAAGACGTGCTCGACCTCGGCGCGCGCGGTCAGCCGGTCGGACTGGGCCTCGATCCCGCCCAGCACGCGCGCCGGCGGGATGCGCGGCGCGGGGCTCTGGTCGACGATGGTGGCGCGCACATAGTCGCCCAATGCGTCGACATTGATCGCATAGGCGCCGAGCTGGGCCAGGCGGAACGAGGCGTCGGCCTCGAAGCCGTAATAGCGCGCATCGGCCTGCTGGAACTGGAAGCAGGGCAGATCGACTTCGCGCCCGCTCGGCGCGGCGGCCGTCGCGCAGACCGACGGATCGACCTGGTTCTCCGAGATGTAGTTGGAGAACCAGTTGTAATAAGCCGAGGCGTCGAGGCTGAAGCGGTCCTGGTGGACGTGCAGCGTACCCTCGATGCCCCAGGACTTTTCGAGCGCGAAGTCCGGATTGCCGAGCTCCCAGGACTGGGTTCCGGCATGGCCGCCGCGCGCGAACAGCTCCTCGGCCGAAGGCGCGCGCTCGGTACGCGAGACGTTGAAGCCGATCCGCACGCCGTCGGACAGCGCGTAGGAAAGGCCGGCGGATCCGGAGAAGGCATCGAAATGTCGCTTGCCCGCGAAGAAGCGCGTGTCGCCGGAAAGGGGCGTCGCCTCGAGGTTGCTCGACTCGTAGCGCAGGCCGCCCTCGGCGCGGATCGGGCCCAGATCGAACTGCTGGAGCGTGAACAGGCCGAGCTGGCTGGTACGGTTCTTGGGCAGGAAGGCTTCGTCCCCCACCACGTTGAAGTCGCGGTTGAAATATTGGACGCCCGAGGCCCCGCTCCAGCCGCCGCGCTGCGCCTGGATCAGCTCGAGCCGGCTTTCTATGCCCTTGTTGTAGAAGGCCGTGCCGATTTCGCCGTCCTCCTCGAGCTCGTAGTGGCGATAATTGGCATAGCCCGCGCGGACGCGGATCTTGTCGAGGAAGCCGCCGCCGGTATCGACTTCGCCGCGCAGGTCGACGCGGTTCTGGACCACGCTCAGCCGCGGGGCTTCCTGCTCCTGCCCGGACTCGGTCGCGTAGCGGATCGGCACGCCGTAGAGGCTGTCATAGTGGCTGTACGAAATGCCGAGGCTGCCGGTGTCGGTGATCAGCGAGGCACCGACGCCCGCGGTCCAGGTGCGCGCGGCGGTGTTGGGCAGCGTGCCCTTCAGCGCGGCGGACGCGGCGAAATCGGGATCGTCGGGCGTCGTCGGCCCGGCGGCCGCCGCCAGCGCCGCGGCGCGCGCGCGGGGCGACAGCACATAGCCGCCGATGTCGAGGTCGTCGCTCTTGAGGTAGGAGCCGTCGGCGTGGAGTACGATCTTGCCGAGCCCGACATCGCCGGCCGCGCCGATCGACCGCTCGTTCGCCGCCGAACCGTAGCTGCCGATCGCGTTCACCCGGTAGCCGTTCTCGGGGATCGAACGCGGGATGCGGCTGTCGATCACGTTGACCACGCCGCCGATCGCCGACGAGCCGTAGAGCAATGCCGAGGGACCGCGCACGATCTCGACGCGCTCGGCGAGCAGGGGATCGATGATCACGGCATGGTCGACCGAGGTGTTCGACACGTCGATCGATCCGATCCCGTCGGTCAGCACGCGAATGCGCTCGCCCTGGAAGCCGCGCAGGATCGGGCGCGAGGCGCTGGGCCCGAACGAGGTCGCCGATACGCCGGGCTGCCTGGCGAGCGTCTCGCCGATGCTCGGCCGCAGGTCGCGGGTCAATTCCTCGCCCGAGACAATCGAGGTGCCCGAGAGCACGTCCTTCTCGCTCTGCTGGAGCAGGCCGGTGATGACGATCTCGTCGCCCTGCTTCACGGGTGCGGCCTGATCCTGCGGCGCGGGCGTGGCGGGCGCGTTGGGCGCGGCCGGGTTGGTATCGTCGGGGCCCGCGGCGAAAGCGGCGGCGGGAAAAGCGAGCGCGAGCGAGGCCGCGCCGAGAAGCAATGCGTTACGCATGGAAAATCACTCCAGGAACCTTGTCGTTTCGGGGTTCGGGGCGCGATCTTTCCGGGCGCGGACGACGCGCTCGCGGGATCGCGGCCCTCAGGCCTGGAGCGGCGGCGGCGCCCGGCTGCGCCAGAGGGGCGCGCGCGCAAGCAGATCGAGTGCGTGCAGGCGCGTCGGAGTGATCCGGAAGGCGGCCTCGATCGGGACCTCGATCGATATCGCGGCGGGCAGCAGCAGCGGGCCTGCATGCGCGAGCTCGCGGCAGAAGGAGCAGCCCGCGGCCGAATCGAGCGGCGCGCCGGGCTGCGAATCCCCGACGCCATGGGCGGAGACCGAGACCTGCGCGGCGGCGAGGGGAAGATCGAGGTGGCGATGCACCTGCGCGGCCAGGGCCTGCCACAGGAGCGCCAGGAGCATCGCGCAGAGCAGGGCCGGTCCGGGTCCTTTGGTGCGCGCCGGGGATCGCATGGCCGCACGGCGGCCGGAGCCTGCCGGTACCGCGAGGCCCTTTCGACCGCCTGGCTGCGTATCTGCGCTCAACACACCACCGTTCACTGAGTCATCGCTGCGATGCGGCATAGCTGATATGTTGTAATGTCACATTGCGCAAGGGATGACGATCGCGAAGGCGAGGCCCGGCCTATATCTCGACCTGGCTGCCCAGTTCCACCACGCGGTTCGTCGGCAGCTTGAAGAACTCCATCGCGCTCTCCGCATTGCGGACCATGAGCGCGAAGAGCTTCTCCCGCCAGATCGCCATGCCGGGCTTGGAGGAGGCGATCAGCGTCTGGCGGGCGAGGAAATAGCTGGTGTCCATCAGCTTGAACGGCGCGCCCGCGTCGGAGATCTCGGCGAGCGCGGCCGGCACGTCGATCTCGTCCATGAAGCCATAATGGAGAAGGATGCGATAGAAGCCCCCGCCGAGCTTGGCGACCTTGGTGCGCTCTCCAGGATGGACATGGGGCACCTGCTCGATAGCGATCGTCAGCAGGACGACGCGTTCGTGAAGGACGCGGTTGTGCTTCAGATTGTGGAGGAGCGACGGCGGAATGCCCTCCGCCGACGAGGCGAGGAACACCGCCGTGCCCGGTACGCGCTGCGCGGCGGCACCGGCGGAGCGGACGAACAGTTCGATCGGCATCGCGCTCTCGTCGAGCCGTTCGCGGACCAGCCTGCGTCCCGTCGCCCAGGTCGTCAGCACGGTGAAGGTGACCGCCGCGACGAGCAGCGGGAACCAGCCGCCGTCGGGGACCTTGGTGACGTTCGACGCGAAATAGAGACCGTCGATCAGCAGGAAGGTGCCGGTCACCAGCGCCGCCAGTACGGGCGGCCATTTCCATACCGCGAAGGCGAGGACGCCGAGCATGCAGGCGGTGATGAACATCGTGCCGGTGACCGCGATGCCGTAGGCCGCGGCGAGGTTGCTCGAGCTGCGGAAGCCGAGCACGAGCAGGATGACGAAGATCAGCAAGGCCCAGTTGACGATCGGGACGTAGATCTGCCCCGCAGCCTTCGCGCTGGTGTGGAGGATGCGCAGGCGCGGCAGGAAGCCGAGCTGGACGGCCTGCTGCGAGACCGAATAGGCGCCCGAGATCACCGCCTGGCTGGCGATCACCGTCGCCATCGTCGCCAGGATGACCAGCGGCAGCCGCGCCCAGTCCGGCGCCATCAGGAAGAAGGGATTCTCCGCCGCGCCGGGATCGGTCAGCAGCAGCGCCGACTGGCCCAGATAGTTCAGCATCAGGCAGGGAAAGGCGATGTAAAGCCAGGAAATCGCGATCGCCTTGCGCCCGAAATGCCCCATATCGGCATAGAGCGCCTCGGCGCCGGTCACCGCCAGCACCACCGAGCCCAAGGCGAGGAAGGCCAGCACCGGATCGATCGTGAAGAAGGCGAAGGCATAAGCGGGGTTGAGCGCCCACAACACTTCGGGGGCGCGGGCGATGCCCATGATCCCGAGTAGCGCCAGCACGGCGAAATAGACCAGCATGACCGGCCCGAACAATTTCCCCACCGTCGCGGTGCCGTGCGACTGGATCGCGAACAGGGCGATCAGGATCAGGATCGCGATCGGCAGGACGAGCGGGGTCAGGCCGCTCTGGACCACCGTCAGCCCCTCGACCGCCGACAGCACCGAGATGGCGGGCGTGATGATCGCATCGCCGTAGAAGAGCGCGGTGGCGATCACCCCGAGCATGGTGATGCCGGCGCTCCATCGCCCGATCGAGAGCTTGCGGCTGATCAACGCGAGCAGCGCGAGGCTGCCGCCTTCGCCCTTGTTGTCGGCGCGCAGGATGATGAAGACGTACTTGACCGTGACGATCAGCATCATCGTCCAGAAGATCAGCGAGAGCACGCCGAAGATGTGCGCGGAGTCGACCGCCAGCGGATGATGGCCGACGAAGCTTTCCTTGAGGGCGTATAGCGGCGAAGTGCCGATATCCCCGAACACCACGCCGATCGCGCCGATGGCGAGCGTGGAAAGGGGTTCGTTATGGCCATGAGGCTGTTCGGATTGCGGCGCATCGTCCTGCATTGCGCGGACCTAAGCGCGCGCATGGGCGGCCGCCACAAACTTTACGGCTTCTTTATGCGATCGGCCAACTTCCCCGTGGAAGCTTAATCCCGATCCGCACCACATCGCGTCCGACGATCACTGCAGGGATAAGTGAGGTGCACGCGATTCTGCTTCGTCTGGGAAAGGGCGACCGCTGGTGGGCCGCCGAGATCGCGCTGCGCGCATTCGGCGCGGCCCTGCTCGGTATGTGCGCGGCGGCATCCTGGTGGCTGCGCCGCTCGGTGGCCCAGCCGCCGGCGCATGCGGCCACGCTCCTCGAGTTCGCCCTGGCCGTGCTCATCGTCGCGAGCCTCGCCCTGGGGCTCGCCTTCCTCTTCGAGGGCCCCGGGCTGTTCCGGCTGATCCCGGTGCCCGGCCGCCATGGCCAATTCACGCTCTAGCAGGAGAAACGACCGTGAACGACTTCCTCTGGCTGGCGGTGCTGGCGGGACTCTTCCTGCTGACGCTCGCTTATGTCCGTCTCTGCGACAACGCGTGAGGTGCGCTCGTGACGCTCCATCTCGCACTCGCCGGGCTCACCGCACTGGGCCTGCTCCTCTATCTCGTGGCCGTGCTCGTGCGGCCCGAACGCTTCTGAAAGCCGCGCCATGACCATCCAGGGCTGGACGCTGATCCTCGTCTTCACCTTCCTCCTCGTCGCGCTCGCCAAGCCGATGGGCCTGTGGCTCTTCGCGCTCTACGAAGGCCGCCGCACGCCGCTGCATACGGTGCTCGGCCCCGTCGAGCGCGGCTTCTACCGCCTGGCCGGTATCGATCCCGCCGCGGAGATGGGCTGGCGCCGCTACGCGGTGCACATGCTGCTGTTCCAGCTCGTGCTGCTGTTGTTCACCTATGCCGTGCTCCGCCTCCAGGGCGCGCTGCCGATGAACCCGCGCGGGCTCGCCGGCCTCGGCGCCGACGGCGCGATGAACACGGCGATCAGCTTCACCACCAACACCAACTGGCAATGGTATTCGGGCGAGGTCGCGCTTTCGAACCTCAGCCAGATGCTGGGCCTGACGATCCACAATTTCCTGAGCGCGGCGACCGGCATCGCGATCGCCTTCGCGTTGTTCCGCGGCTTCGCGCGGCGCGAGACGGCGGCGCTGGGCAATTTCTGGGCGGACGTCACGCGCGTCACGCTCTATTTGCTGCTGCCGATCTGCCTTGTCTATGCCGTCTATCTGATCGCAAGCGGGGTGCCGCAGACCTTCCTCAGCAGCGTGGACGCGACCACGCTGGAGGGCGCGAAGCAGGCGATCGTGCTCGGCCCCGTCGCTTCGCAGGAAGCGATCAAGATGCTGGGCACCAATGGCGGCGGCTTCTTCAACGCCAATTCGGCGCACCCCTTCGAGAACCCGACCGCACTCACCAATCTGGTGCAGATGCTCTCGATCTTCGCGATCGGCGTCGGGCTCACCTGGTGCTTCGGCAAGGCGGTGGGCAATCCGCGCCAGGGCTGGGCGATCCTCGCGGCGATGCTGGTGCTGTTCCTCGCGGGCGTCGGCGTGACCTATTGGCAGGAAGCGGCGGGCAACCCCGTGCTCCATCAGCTCGGCGTGCCCGGCGGCAACATGGAGGGCAAGGAGGTCCGCTTCGGCATCGCCGCCAGCGCGCTGTTCGCGGTGGTCACCACCGCGGCCTCCTGCGGCGCGGTGAACGCGATGCACGACAGCTTCACCGCGCTCGGCGGCATGATCCCCCTGTTCAACATCCAGCTCGGCGAGATCGTCGTCGGCGGAGTCGGCGCGGGCATATACGGCTTCCTGCTGTTCGCATTGCTCGGCGTCTTCGTCGCGGGGCTGATGGTAGGCCGCACGCCCGAATATGTCGGCAAGAAGATCGAGAGCCGCGAGGTCAAGCTGGCGGTGCTGGCGATCGCGGTGCTGCCGCTCTGCATCCTCGGCTTCACTGCGCTTTCTGCGGTGTTGCCGCAGGGGCTGGCGGGGCCGCTCAACAAGGGGCCGCACGGCTTCTCCGAGATCCTCTACGCCTATAGCTCGGCGACCGGGAACAACGGCTCCGCCTTTGCCGGGCTGAGCGCGGGCACGCCCTTCTACAACGGGCTGCTCGGCGTCGCGATGTGGATCGGGCGGTTCTTCATGATCGTGCCGGTGCTCGCCATCGCCGGATCGCTGGCCGGCAAGAAATACACGCCCGAGACCGCCGGCTCCTTCCCGACCACCGGCGCGCTGTGGGTGGGGCTGCTCGTCGGCATCATCCTCATCGTCGGCGGCCTGACCTTCCTCCCCGGCCTCGCGCTCGGACCCGTCGCCGATCATCTCGCGACGATCAACGGCCAGCTCTTCTGAAGGCGCCCGACATGACAATTGCATCCTCGATGTTCTCGGCAAAGCTGGTCGTTCCCGCGATCGGCGATGCCTTCCGGAAGCTCAACCCGGCCGAACTGGTGAAGAACCCGGTGCTCTTCACTACCGCCGTGGTGGCGCTGCTGCTGACGCTGCTGCTGGGCCTGGGCGGCGAGGCGCTGCCGGTGGCGTTCCAGCTCCAGCTGATCGTCTGGCTCTGGCTGACCGTGCTGTTCGGCACCTTTGCCGAGGCACTGGCGGAGGGGCGCGGGCGGGCGCAGGCGGCGTCGCTGCGCGCGGCCAAGTCCGAACTGACCGCAAGGCTGCCCGACGGGAAGGTCATCCCCGCCTCGCAGCTGCGCAAGGGGCAGCTGGTGCTCGTCGAGACCGGCGACCTGATCCCCGCCGACGGCGAGGTCGTCGAAGGCGTCGCCAGCGTCAACGAAGCCGCGATCACCGGCGAGAGCGCGCCGGTGATCCGCGAGGCGGGCGGCGACCGCTCGGCGGTGACCGCCGGCACGCGCGTCATCTCGGACCGGATCAAGGTGCGCGTGACGCAGGAGCCGGGGCAGGGCTTTCTCGACCGGATGATCGCGTTGGTCGAAGGCGCCGAGCGGCAGAAGACCCCCAACGAGATCGCGCTGACGATCCTGCTCGTGGGCCTGACGATCATCTTCCTGATCGCAGTCGCCACGATCCCTGGCTTCGCCGCTTATGCCGGCGGGAGCATCCCCGTGGCGATCCTCGCCGCCCTGCTGATCACGCTGATCCCGACCACGATCGCGGCCCTGCTCTCGGCGATCGGGATCGCGGGGATGGACCGGCTGGTGCGCTTCAACGTGCTCGCCAAGTCGGGCCGCGCGGTCGAGGCCGCGGGCGATGTCGACGTGCTGCTGCTCGACAAGACCGGCACGATCACGATCGGCGACCGCGCGGCGAGCGAATTCCGCCCGCTCCACGGCGTCACCGTCGACGCGCTGGCCCATGCCGCCCTGCTCGCGAGCCTTGCCGACGAGACGCCCGAGGGCCGCTCGATCGTCGCGCTCGGCCAAAGCGAACATGGCGTCGCGGCGCGCGTGCTGTCCGAGGGCGCGGAAGTGATCCCCTTCACTGCGCAGACCCGCATCTCGGGCGTGCGGATCGCGGGCGAGCTGATCCAGAAGGGCGCGGTGGATGCCGTGCTCCGCGCCAATCCCGGCGCCGGCGAGACCGCGGCGGCCACCGAGCTGCGCCGCATCACCGACGAGATCGCGCGCTCGGGCCAGACGCCGCTCGCGGTGGCCCGGGACGGCCGGCTGCTCGGCGTCGTCGCTCTCAAGGACGTGATCAAGGCGGGCGTGCGCGAGCGTTTCGCCGAGCTGCGCCGCATGGGCATCCGCACGGTGATGATCACCGGCGACAATCCGCTCACCGCCGCCGCCATTGCCGCCGAGGCGGGCGTCGACGATTTCCTCGCCGAGGCGACGCCCGAGGACAAGCTCGCGCTGATCCGCAAGGAGCAGCAGGGCGGCAAGCTGGTGGCGATGTGCGGCGACGGCACCAACGACGCCCCCGCGCTCGCCCAGGCCGATGTCGGCGTGGCGATGAACACGGGGACGCAGGCCGCGCGCGAGGCGGGCAACATGGTCGATCTCGACAGCGACCCGACCAAGCTGATCGAGGTCGTCGGGCTGGGCAAGCAATTGCTGATGACGCGCGGGGCGCTCACCACCTTTTCGGTGGCGAACGACGTCGCCAAATATTTCGCGATCATCCCGGCGATGTTCGTCGCGCTCTATCCCGGGCTCGGCGTGCTCAACGTGATGGGGCTGGCGTCGCCGCAATCGGCGATCCTGTCGGCGATCATCTTCAACGCGCTGATCATCCCCTGCCTGGTCCCGCTCGCGCTGCGCGGCGTGACCTACCGGCCGATGGGCGCCGGGCCGCTGCTCGCGCGCAACCTCGCGATCTACGGCCTCGGCGGCCTGATCGCCCCCTTCATCGGCATCAAGGCGATCGACCTGGTCGTCGCCGGGCTGGGCCTCGCATAACCAATTTCGCCCCTCCCCTTCAGGGGAGGGGAAGGGGGTGGGGGATGTCTCACCGAGACCGTCGCCTGCGGACAGGCCCCACCCCAACCCCTCCCCTGAAGGGGAGGGGCTTTGAAGGAAGAAGAAAATGCTCAAGGACTTCACCACTGCGCTTCGCCCGGCATTCGTGCTCGCGATCCTGTTCGCGGCGCTGCTCGGGTTGGCATATCCGGCGCTGCTCACCGGGATCGGCCAGGCGCTCTTCCCGGCACAGGCGAACGGCAGCCTGGTCCGCGCCGATGGCCGCGTGGTCGGATCGGCGCTGCTCGGCCAGGCCTTCGCCTCCCCACGCTATTTCCACGGCCGCCCCTCGGCCGCGGGCAGCGGCTATGACGCCGCGGCGTCGGCGGGCTCGAATCTCGGGCCGGCGAGCCGGGCGCTCGCCGAGCGCGTGAAGGCCGATGTCGCGGCCAACCGCAATGCACCAGGCGAGTCGGTCCCCGCCGATCTGGTGACTGCCTCCGCCTCGGGGCTCGACCCCCATATCAGCCCCGAGGCGGCTCTTTCGCAGGCGGCGCGCGTCGCCGCGGCGCGCGGGCTTCCGGTCGAAAGCGTCCGCGCGCTGGTGCGCCAGCATGTGGAAAACCGGCTGCTCGGCTTCCTCGGCGAGCCCCGCGTCAACGTCCTCGCGCTCAATCGGGCGCTCGACAGCCTGCCAGGGAAAGGCGCAAGAGCGGCCGAGTGAGCGACGACCGTCCCGACCCCGAGGCCCTTCTGCGCGCCGCCGCGCAGGAGGCGCGCGGCCGTCTCAAGGTCTTCCTCGGCGCCGCGCCGGGGGTGGGCAAGACCTATGAGATGCTCAGCGAAGGCGCCGCCCGCCTTCGCGCCGGCACGGACGTCGTCATCGGTGTCGTCGAGACCCATGGCCGCGCCGAGACCGAGGCGCTGACCCACGGATATGAGATCGTGCCGCGCCGGCAGATCGACTATCAGGGCCGCACCATCGGCGAGCTCGACGTCGACGCCATCCTCGCGCGCCGGCCGAAACTGGTGCTGGTCGACGAGCTGGCGCACACCAACGCCCCCGGGAGCCGGCACGACAAGCGCTATCAGGACGTCGAGGAACTGCTGGCGGCGGGGATCCACGTCTATTCGACGGTCAACATCCAGCATCTCGAGAGCCTGAACGACGTCGTCGCCTCGTTCACCAAGGTCCGCGTGCGCGAGACCCTGCCCGATCGCGTGCTCGAGAATGCCGAGATCGAAGTGATCGACATCCCGCCCGACGAGCTGATCGAGCGGCTCAAGGAGGGCAAGGTCTATGTGCCCGAGGAAGCGACGCGCGCGCTCGGGCATTTCTTCTCCAAGTCCAACCTGTCCGCCTTGCGCGAACTGGCGCTTCGCCGCGCCGCGCAGGCGGTGGACGCGCAGATGCTCGATTATCTGCGCGCGCATGCGCTGGCCGGGACCTGGGCGGCGGGGGAGCGGCTGGTGGTGGCGGTGAGCGAGCTTCCCGGCGCCGGCGAGCTGGTCCGCGCGACCAAGCGCATCGCCGACGCGCTGCGCGCGCCCTGGACCGCGGTCCATATCGAGACCCCGCGCGCGAAGCGCTTCACCGACAGCGAGAACAGCCGCCTCGCGGCGTCGCTGCACCTCGCCAGCCAGCTCGGCGCGCAGGTCGCCTCGGTGCCCGCCGAATCGGTCCTCGAGGGTCTCAAGCGCTTCACGCGAGAAGCGCGCGCGACGCAGCTGGTCGTGGGCAAGTCGGTGCGTTCGCGCTGGTTCGAGATGCGCCACGGATCGGTGGTCGATCGGCTGGTGCGCGAGACGCCGGGGATCGCGGTGCACGTGCTGCCGATCGCCGAGGCGGAACCGATGCGGCGCGGCCCGGCGCCGCGCGTATCGGGCAACGGCTGGGGCAATCCGGCGGCCTATCTCGTCTCGTTCGGGCTCGTCCTGCTCGTCAGCCTGCTCGGCGCGAGCATCTTCGCCGCCGGCAACATCACCAATATCGGGCTGCTCTACCTGTTGCCGGTGATGGTCGCCGCCACGCGCTACGGCGTGCGCACGGGGATCGTCACCGGGCTCGTCTCCTCGCTCGCCTATAATTTCTTCTTCATCCCGCCGACCCAGACCTTCACGATCCAGGACCCGCAGAACATCATCACCGTACTGGTGCTGCTGGGCGTGGCGGTCGTCAGCAGCCAGCTCGCCGCGCGCGTGCGCGACCAGGCGGTGCTCGCGCAGCGCAGCGCCGCGCAGAACAGCTCGCTCGCCGGTTTCGCGCGCCTGCTCACCGGCGTGAGCAAGCGCGACGAACTCGGCCAATTGCTCTGCGCCGAGGTCGCGCGCCTGCTCGACGTCAACACCGTACTGCTGCTGCCGGTCGCCGGGCAGCTCGAGCTCGCCGCCGCGTTCCCGCCCGAGGACCGGCTCGAGGCGATCGAGCAGGCGGCCTCGCGATGGGCGTTCGATCACAATCAGCCGGCGGGGCGCGGCTCCGACACGCTGACTGCGTCCGAATGGCTGTTCCACCCGCTCGCCGCGGGAGGCCGCGCGCTCGGCGTGCTGGGCCTGGCGCGGCCCGACGCGGGCGCGCCGCTGCGATCGGATCAATTGCCGCTCCTGCTCAGCCTGCTCGACCAGGCATCGCTCGCCTTCGAACGGATCGCGCTCGAGGCCGAGATGGCGACGGTGACGCAGCTCAAGGAGCGCGACCGGCTGCGCGCAGCCTTGCTCTCCTCGATAAGCCATGATCTGCGCACCCCGCTGACGACGGTGCTCGGGATGCTCGCCGAGATGCGGCCCGCGTCGGACGAGCAGGCGGGTCAGATCTCGGCGGCGCGCGCCGAGGCCGAGCGGCTCCATCGTTTCGTCGCCAATCTGCTCGACATGGTGCGGATCGAGACGGGCTCGCTCCTCCAGTCGATCGAGCCGGTCGACCTCGCCGACGCGGTCACCGCCGCGGTGCACGATCTGCGCCGCACGCTCGACGACCGCGCCATCCGGCTCGACATCTCGCCCGAGCTGCCCTTCGTGGCGGTCGATCCGCAGCTCTTCCACCATTGCCTGATCAACCTGCTCGAGAACGCCGCCAAATATGGCGATCCGGCGAGCCCGATCACGATCGCCGCGCAGCGCCGGCGCGAGGGGTTGACGCTCAGCATATTGGACGAGGGGCGGGGCCTCCCGCCGGGAGAGGAGACGCGCATCTTCGAGACCTTCGCCCGGATCGAGGGATCGGACCGCAAGGGCGGCACCGGGCTCGGCCTCGCCATCGTCAAGGGTTTCGCCGAGGCGATGGGGTTGCGGGTCAGCGCCTCCAACCGGAGCGATCGGCCCGGCGCCTGCTTCACGATCCATGTTCCCGAAGCGCAATTGAGGAAGGGAGCGGCGAGCGAATGAGCCAGCAACCCAAGATCCTGGTCGTCGACGACGAGCCTGCGATCCGGCGCCTGCTCGGCACCGGCCTCGCGCGCGCCGGCTATCGCGTGGTCGAGGCGGGCAGCGCGCGCGACGCGCTGACCGCCGTCCAGATCGACAAGCCCGAGGCGGTGCTCCTCGATCTCGGCCTGCCCGATCGCGACGGGCTGGAGCTGATATCGCTCGTCAAGGCCGCGGGAGCCGCGGTGATCGTCGTCTCGGCGCGCGACGCCACCGATCAGAAGGTGACGGCGCTCGACCTGGGTGCCGACGATTACGTGACCAAGCCCTTCGACACCGAGGAAGTGCTGGCGCGCATCCGCACCGCGCTGCGCCACCGGCTCTCGATCGGCGCCGAATCGCCGGTCGTGCGCATGGGCGATGTCGAGATCGACCTCGCGGCGCGGCTGGTGAGCAAGAGCGGCGTGGAAGTCCATCTGACGCCGAAGGAATATGGCTTCCTCGCGGAGCTGGCCCGGCATCCGGGCCGCGTCGTGACGCACGTCCAGCTGCTGCGCAGCGTCTGGGGTCCAGGGCACGAGAGCGACGTGGAATATCTGCGCGTCGCGGCGCGTGGGGTGCGCAAGAAGCTCGAGGACGAGGGCGTGACGTCCTCGGCGATCCGCAACGAGCCGGGCGTGGGGTACCGGCTGATCCTCTGATCCATTCCGCTATCGGGTCACCCCAGACGGCGAAGGACCAGCGTCGTGACCGAGCGCGGCGGCGCGACCTGTCCTGACTGACGCTGGGTACGTCGGGTGGCGTCGGTCACGATCGCCTCCACTGACCATCCGTTGCCCGGCTCGACCGACAATCGGCGCGGATGGAGGCCGGGATTCACATGCACCAGCACGAGCGTGCGGCCGTCGGGCGAGAGCGCTCCGGCGGTATCCATGTCGTCGACCGGGACCAGCCGGTAGCCGGGGCGGATGTAGCGGCTGAACTGCGCCATCACCCAGTACTTGGCCGTGACGTGCAGCCGGTGCGGTCCCTTGTCGGGTGCGGCGAGATCGGCCTTCACCAGGCCCCAGTTCGATCCCGGCCTGCCCCCACGTGCGCTCAGTTCCTCGACGGCCTGCCAGAATATCCAGGCGGCGGGCTCGAGCCGCTTGAGATCGAGCACGACATGCTCTGCAAAGGCGAGCGCCGAGGCCATGCCCTCGAAATCCTCGGGGTCCTTGGCGAGCGGCGTGTCGTTCTCGCTCATCCACAGGCGGATCCCCGCCGCGCGGGCGATGTCGCGCACCGCGGTCTGGTGGACCACGTCGTAGCTGTGGACGTTGAGCTGGCCGACCAGCGCGCGCGCCGCGGGCGGGTAGGCGGCCCAATCCTCGACGAACAAATGCGAATTGGTCTCGTCGGGCGCGGCGATGATCGTCGCCAGGCCGCGTGCCTTCAGCGCCTGTGCCGTCGCCGCGATCATCGCCGCCTGGCGCTTCGGGCTCCAATGCGCGCCTTCCTGCCGGTTCGCGGCATGCCAGTAATCGGTGTTGGGCTCGTTGAAGGGCGAGAGCGTGCGGAAGCGGATGCGGTGGCGCCGCTCGAGTTCCTCCACCACCCGCGCCAGATAGGTCGCGAAGGCGGCTTCCTGGCCGGGACGCAGATTGTCGTCGGTTCCCTTCGCCGCGCCCGATACGCGGCCGCTCACGGTCATGAACCAGGGCGGCGAATTGGAGAACGCCTCGAAGATCGGCTGCTCCACCCGCGTGCGGATCGCGTCGAGCCACCAGCGCTGGTTGGCGTCGGCGGACCAGTCCCACATCGCGGGGTCCTCGGCGCGCCACCAGTCCGTGCCGCGCGCGCCCGGCGGTCGGCGCCAGAAGCCGGGTACGGCTCCGCCCGCGCGCAGATAGGGTGGCGTATCCGCGGCATTCCCGCCGCCGATATTGTAGCGCGCGATCGTCCAGCCGAGACCCTCGGGTCCGTAGAACAGGTCGGCAAGCCGCGCGCGGTCCGGTTCGGGCCAGCCGCCGGTGACGTTGGCGAACCAGGCGAGCGCGGTGCCCCAGCCCTCGAATTCGGTGCCCGGCCGGTCGATCGCCGGGCGCAGGGTGAGCGAGACCGGGCGCTCGGCGGCCGGCGGGGCCTGCTGCGCCTGCACGGGCGCCGCAACGAGCAGCGCCAGCGCGCAGGCCAGCCGGATCATGCGGTCACCTTGTACAGCCCCGCGCCATGGGCAGGCAGCATCCGCTCGATGCGCCCGCGCGCCGGCCCCTCGTCGCGCCCGGCCCAGAGGTCGCGGACGTTCGAAGCCGCCGCGATCCCCAGCTGCGCCATATCGATGCCGACGCGCCGCGCGTCCTTGCCGGTGTTGAACAGAGCGAGATAGTGCGCCCCGTCGGGTGCGCGCGCGGACCAGATGCGCGACCCGTCCTCGACGAAATAGGGCCGGTTGGCGCTGCTCGCCTGGTTGACGGCGAGCACTTCGCGGTTGGTCAGCAAGGCGAGCGTCGCCGCGTCGAGATGGCGCAAATCGCCGCCCATGATCAGCGGGGAGCGCGCGATCGACCAGAGCGTCATCAGCGTGCGCTGCTCGTCGGGGGTGAATTTGGTGTCGCGCTCGCCCAGCGCCAGCTTGCCGAGCGGCAGCATGTCGGCGTCGGGCCAGCCGCCGCGGCCGATATGCGGGCTCCAATTCTCGAGCCGCGTGAACTGCGCCTCGAGCATCGTCCAGTCGTCCCAGAAGTCGTCGGAGATCCGCCACATCTGCGCGTGGCGCCGGACATGGTCGGCGCGTACCACCGGCGTCTCGCCGGGGGAGAGGCTGAGCAGGATCGGCCGTCCGCAGCGCGCGATCGCCAGGTGAGCTGCCTCGATCTCGGCCGCATGCGCGTCATAGGGGCGGCTCATATCGTCCATCTTGACGAAATCGACGCCCCATTCGGCGAAGAGCCGGAAGACGCTGTCATAATATGCCTGGGCGCCGGGCTTGCGCATGTCGACGCCGTACATGTCGGGGTTCCACGAGCAGATGCTGCTCGTATCGGCGATCCGGCGCGCGGTCGTCCGGGTGCCGAGCACCGGCAAGTCGCGCTCGACCGCGAGGCGCGGGATGCCGCGCATCAGGTGCACGCCGAACTTGAGACCCATCGCGCGCAATTCGGCCGCGAGCGGGGCGAAGCCCTTGCCGCCGGCGCTCGACGGGAAGCGGTTGGGCGCGGGGAGCAGCCGGCCATGGCCGTCCATCACCGGCACCGGCTTGGGATTGTAGGTGTAGCTCTTCGCGTCGGGCTCGTACCATTGGATGTCGACGGTGAAGATGTCGTAGCCGGACGGGAGCAGCTTTTCGGCCATGATCCGCGCGGTCTCGCGCACCTGCGCCTCGGTGATGGTGGTGGCGAAGCTGTTCCAGCTGTTCCAGCCCATCGGCGGCCGGGGCGCCAGCGGGGCCGGGGCGGCGGCTTCGGCCGCTCCAGGCATGGCCGAAAGCGCCCCCAGCATCGCACCGCCCTGCAGCAGCCCGCGCCGGCTGACCGCCGCCCTCTGATCCTTCGGTGCCGTCACTCTCGCTCTCCTCGCTCCCGTTCCCGCACTCGGTTCGTCGCACTGCCGGAACGACTAGTGGTTTTCTCACTTGTCATATTAATCAGAATTCGCGGTAATAATAATCAGATTTATTTCGATCCGGGTATAAAGCCGGACGTGAGGAGGAGGAAGGGCATGCGGGCATTCAAGTTCCTGGTGGGCAGCTCGATCGTCGCGGTGGCGACGATGGGACTCGGCGCGACGGCGGCGGCGCAGGAAGCCGCGCAGCCGGCCGCCACGCAAGGCGCGGGGCAGACGGAGGATGCCGAAAGCCAGGGCGAGATCCTCGTCACCGGCGTGCGCGAGAGCATCCGTTCGGCGCAGGCGATCAAGCGCGATTCCGACCAGGTCGTCGATTCGGTCCAGGCGCAGGATATCGGCAAGCTGCCTGACGCCAACACCACCGAGGCGCTGCAGCGCATCCCCGGCGTGCAGATCCAGCGCCGCTACGGCGAAGGCGCGACCGACTTCGACCATCGCACCCAGCCCGCGGTCACCGTCCGCGGCCTCACCCAGGTGCAGAACTTCCTCGACGGCCGGGCGGTCTATTCCGCGTCGGGCGGCCGTGCCTTCGATCTCGAAGGCGTCCCGCCCGAGCTGCTCGCGGGCATCGACGTCTACAAGAACGCCCCCGCCAATATCATCGAGGGCGGCGTCGGCGGCGCGGTGAACCTGCGCACGCGCAGGCCGTTCGATGCGCCGGGCCAGGTGATCAGCGCCACCGTGCGCGGCAGTTATTACGACCGGGTAGACAAGTTCGGCGGCGCGGTATCGGCGCTCTACAGCAACCGGTTCGATACCGGGATCGGCGAGATCGGCTTCCTGCTCAACGCCGTCTACAGCAAGAGCCAGTATCGCCAGGACGGCCTGCTCGCGGGGCCGTTCGACACGGTCGCGGCCGGCTCGATCGCCGGGGCGCCTGCGAACGCGCAGGTGCCCTACGGCTTCGAGATCTACGACGATACCGGCGATCGCAAGCGCCTGGGCGTCGCCGCCGCGCTGCAATGGAAGCCCAGCGAGGACGTGCTGCTGACGGCGCAATATCAGGGCACCAAATATTGGTTCAACCGCACCGGCGCTTATTATTACGACTATAACAACCGCTCGAACGTCCGCGACGCCAACGGCAACGTGACGAGCTACGGCACCGATCCGCTGCCGGGCGCGACCTTCGAGTTCAACGACGAGGGCTATGCGACCAAGGGCTCGCTGCGCAACCAGACGTTCGAGACCGGCCGCTTCGACCAGGAGCTGTGGAGCGCGAGCAACAATTTCACGCTCAACCTGGACTGGCAGGCGAGCGATCGCATCAAGATGAATTTCGACGCCCAGTATCTGACGTCCTATTACAATGCCGATCGCAACGGCCACGTCCTGTCGCTCTACACCCAGTCGGGGCAGAACGCGCTCACCACGCCGCACAGCACGATCGTCGATTTCGACCTGACGGGCAAATATCCGCGCTGGGACGTGCGTGATCCCAATTTGCTCAACAATCCGGCCAACTACACCACGCCGTACATCGCGGACTCGCTCCAGCGGAACGACGCCGACACCTACGCCCTGGCCTACAATCTCGAATATGAGACCGACTCGGCGTTCCTCTCCAAGCTGCGCGGCGGCCTGCGCTATGCCGACAGCAGCATCTATCTGCGCGGGACCTGGCACGGCGTCTGCGTGACGTCGCTCGGTGCCGATCCGAACTGCTCGGCGCCCTCGGGGACGCCGCTCGTCCCGCTGTCGCAGAATCCCGAGCTCGCGATGCCGGGCCCGTCGAAGAACTGGTTCGACGGCAACACGGTGGTCGGCGGCCTGCTCTATCCCGCCTTCCCGGCCGGAGACGGCGTCTGGGCGCAGACCAAGGCGCTCTATGCCCTGCTCGGCGCGCAGACCAAGGACGACTTCACCCCCGGCGATCTCAACACCCAGACCGAGAAGACCTTCACCGCCTGGGGGATCGCCGATTATGCCTTCGAGCTCGGCAGCGTCCGGGTCGATGGCGGCGCGGGCGTCCGCCTGGTGCGGACCAAGGCGACCTCGCGCGGCACCCAGTTCAACTCGGACGGCACCTCGAGCCCGATCGCGATCGACAACAGCTACACGCGGGCGCTCCCGAGCTTCAATCTCCGCGCCCGCTTCGGCGACGAGTTCCAGATGCGCTTCGCTTATTCGAAGGGCCTGGCGCGGCCCAATTTCGACCAGCTCTCGACCAATCTGACGCTCAACAACCCCAACCAGGTCAATCCGGTCACCGGGCGGCCGAGCGCGAGCTCGGGCAATCCGCGCCTCCGCCCGATCGAATCGGACAATTTCGATCTGACCGCCGAATGGTATTTCGCACCCGCCGGATCGCTGACGGCCGGCCTTTTCTACAAGAAGGTGAAGGGTTTCCTTGCCGGCGGCACGGTGGTCGGGAGCTTCAACGGCATCGACTATGACGTGAGCACCGTGGTCAACTCGGGCGACGGCGAAGTGAAGGGCGCTGAGATCGGCTACCAGCAATTCTTCGACTTCCTGCCAGGCCTTCTGAGCGGCCTCGGCGTCCAAGCCAACTACACCTATGTCGACAGCAGCGTCTCCAACCCCTTCTCGACCCCGGGATCCAACATCCCGCAGCAAGTGCCGCTCGAGAAACTGTCGAAGCACAGCTACAATATCGTCGGCCTGTACGAGAAGGGACCGGTCACCGCGCGCGTCGCGTGGAGCTGGCGCTCGAGCTATCTCGACCAGACGACCGGCAGCGGCGCGAACGGCATTCCGCAATATGCCAAGCCCTATGCCTCGCTCGACGCATCGCTGAGCTTCGACCTCAACAAGCATCTCGCGGTGTCGATCGACGCGGTGAACATCAACAACCGGATGAACGTGCTCTACATCGGCACGCCGGCGGCGCCGCTGCAATATCAGCTCAACGATCGCCGCTTCGGGCTATCGTTGCGGGCGACCTATTGACCTGAGTGCACAGAAGCCGTTCGAGCGGCGCGACGAAGCAAGTGAAGGGGGCGGGGAATGCGGTTTGGATATCTGGCGGGGGCGGCGCTGATCGGCCTGGCGGGTGTGGCGGTGGCGCAGAACGCGCCGCGGGTCGATCCGGTACAGGTCGACCCGGCCCGGCCCGATTGGGAGAATCCGGCGGTCAATGCGCGCGGCAAGCTGCCCGCGACCGCCACGCATTTTCCCTATGAGAGCCGCGCGCTCGCGCTCGCCGGCAATCGCGCCAAGTCGCGCCGCTTCCTTTCGCTCGACGGCGAATGGCGCTTCCATTTCACCGACGATGCCGATGCGGCCCCCGCCGGCTTCGAGCGGCCCGAGCACGACGTGTCGGGGTGGAAGACCATCGCCGTCCCCGCGATGTGGCAGGCCAAGGGCTTCGGCCAGCCCAAGTACAACAACATCACCTATCCCTTCCCCGCCAACCGCCCGCTCGTGCCCCGCAAGGGCAACGAGGTAGGCTCCTATCGCCGCACGGTCGCGATCCCGGCGGACTGGAGCGGCCAGGACGTGATCCTCCAGATCGGTGCGGCGGGATCGGCCTATCGCGTCTGGGTGAATGGGCAGGAAGTCGGCTATTCCGAGGATTCGAAGCTGCCGAGCGAGTTCGACGTCACGCGCTTCGTGCGGCCGGGAAGCAATATTGTCGCCATCCAGGTGCATCGCTGGTCCGACGGAAGCTATCTCGAGGACCAGGATTTCTGGCGCGTCTCGGGGATCGAGCGCTCGGTCTGGATGCGTGCGGTGCCCAAGGCGCGGGTCGACGACCTGTTCGTCAAGGCCGGGCTCGACGCGTCGTTCCGCGACGGCACGCTCGACACCGAGCTGCGCCTGACCGGCACGGGCGGGCCGATGACCGCGCGCATGACCCTGCTCGACGGCAAGCGCGCGCTGCTGGTGCGCGAGGCCAGGGTGGCACAGGGGGCGACCAGCGCGACCCTGTCGGCCGCGGTGCCGGGCGTCCGGCCCTGGTCGGCCGAGACGCCCAATCTCTACACCCTGCTCGTCGAGCTGGTCGACGCCCAGGGCAAGGTGGTCCAGGCGACGCCGCAGCGCATCGGCTTCCGCACCGTCGAGATCCGCGACGGCCGGGTGACGGTCAACGGCCGTCCGATCACGATCCGCGGCGTCAATCGCCACGAGCACGATCCCGAGACCTTCCACGTCATCTCCGAGGCGTCGATGCGCCGCGACATCGAGCTGATGAAGAAGAACAACATCAACGCGGTCCGGACCTCGCATTATCCCAACGACCCGCGCTGGTACGCGCTCGCCGACGAATATGGCCTCTACGTCATGGACGAGGCGAACATCGAGAGCCACGCGTACATGGATTACGCGAACAAGCATCCCGAGCTGCGCCAGAAGCTCCAGATCGGCTTCGATCCCGCCTGGGAGGACGCGCATGTCAGCCGCGTCATGAACATGGTCGAGCGCGACAAGAACCACCCCTCGGTGATCTTCTGGTCGCTCGGCAACGAGGCGGGGATCGGCCCCAATTTCGAGAAGGCCGCCGCCGCGATCCGCAAGCGCGACCCGCGCCGGCTCGTCTCCTATCTCGGCTGGGGCACGCTCGACTGGGAGCACCAGCCCAACGCCTATGTCGATATCTATGCGCCGATGTACGACGATATCGAGAAGATGGTCGACTGGGCGAACGACCCGACGCGGACCCAGCCGATGATCCAGTGCGAATATGCCCATATGCAGGGCAATTCGGGCGGGAACCTGAAGGACTATTGGGACGCGATCTACGCCCATCCGCACAAATTGCAGGGCGGCTTCATCTGGGACTGGGTCGACCAGTCGATGTACCGCTATACGAAGGACGGTCGGCGCTATTGGGGCGACGGCGGCGAATATGGCCCCAATCCGGGCGGCGATGTGGAGTTCGGCGACGGCCTCATCCAGCCTGACCGCACGCCCAACCCGCATCTCTACGAGGTGCAGAAGGTCTATGCGCCGATCCAGTTCGAAGACTTCGATCCGGCCAGCGGCCGGCTGACCGTGCGCAACCGCCACGACTTCGTCGACCTGTCGCGCTTCGACTTCGACTGGGTGGTCGAGGAGGACGGCGTCACGGTCGCCTGGGGCCGATTGCCCGCATTGGCCACTGCCGCGGGGACGAGCGCGACGGTGCCACTCGCGCTGCCGGCATTCCCGCGCAAGCCCGGCGCCGAATATTTCCTCACCGTGCGCGCCCATGCCAAGCAGGGCGCGGTGCCGCTGATTCCTGCCGCCTATGTCGTCGGCTGGGAGCAGTTCGCGCTGGGATCGAGCGCCGCGCCCGAGCCCGCGCGCGCGGGCCAGGTGGCGCTGGCCGAAGATCGCGACGCGATCCGCCTGTCGGCGGGCGGCGCGACGCTGGTGATCGATCGCGCGACCGGGCTGGTCGATCGCTACGAGGCCGGCGGCAAGCTGCTCGCCAAGGGCGGCGCGCCCAATTTCTTCCGCGCCGAGACCGACAACGACACGCTGACCGGCACCGTCGGCCAGCAGACGCCCTGGAAGGCGATGACCGAGGCGCGGCAGGTCCGCGCCATCGCCGTGCGGCGCGACGGCGACGCGGCCGTGGTCACGGTCGATCACGAGCTGGGGGCGGGCGCGGCGCGCTTCGTCACCACCTATCGTATGGCGGGCGACGGCTCGGTCGCGGTGGACGGCGCGCTCACGCCGCTCAAGGACGACCTGCCGCCGCCGGTGCGGGTCGGCCTGTGGTACACGATGCCGAGCGCGATCGGGACGGTCCAATGGTATGGCCGCGGGCCGCACGAGAGCTATGTCGACCGCAAGACCTCGGCGCCGATTGGCCTGTGGCGCGGCGCGATCGCCGAGCAGAACCACGATTACATGCGGCCGCAGGACACCGGCAACAAGATGGACGTGCGCTGGATGGAGCTGTCGGGCGGCGGCCAGGGCCTGCGCGTCACCGGCGCGACGCCGCTGATGATGCAGGCGCTCGCTTTCCCTTATGCCGACCTCTATCGCCGCCCACCGGGCACGTGGAAGTCGACCGACATCGTCGCGCACGGGGAGACGAGCCTGCTGATCGACGGCGCGCAATGGGGCGTCGGCGGCGACACCGCCTGGAACCATGTCGGCCAGCCGCTGATGCGCTATCGCACCAGGCTCGAGCCGACCCGCGTGGCGTTCCGTTTCGAGCCCTTCACCGGCAGCGGCACGCATAGCGACAAGGCCAGGCCGGCGCGGGCGACCGAGCCGCAATGAGTCCTGGCTCCGCTCGGCCGCATGCGGCTGGCGGAATCCGATGCATCCGATACACTCGCCGCGACCGGCGGGAGGAAGGACATGCGCGCAAGGCTGATCGCGGCCGCGACCTTGGTTGCGGGGACGCTCGACATCGCATCGGCGATCGTGACCACATTGGTGCGCGGCAAGTCGGTGATGCGCATGCTGCAGGGAGTCGCTTCGGGCCCGTTCGGCGAGTGGCCGCTGGCCGCGGGCTGGCTGGGCGCGGCCGTGGGGCTCGCGGTGCATTTCGCGATCATGGCGGCGATGGCGGCCGCTTTCGTGATCGCGGCGCCGCTTCTGCCCCGGCTGCACGCGCTGCGCCTGCTCTACGGCGCGGCATATGGCGCTCTGCTCTATCTGGTCATGTACTGGGTGGTGCTGCCCTTGCGCTGGCCGAGCGCGGGCGGCGCCGGCGGCGGAATCGTGTCGGTGCTGCTGCCGCTCGCGATCCATGTCCTGCTCGTCGGCATCCCGATCGCCTGGATCGCCGCTAGCCGGCAGCGATCGCCACGATGAAGAGCGCGCTCGCGATCGTCGAGGCGAGCGTGCGGATGTGGTTCCACAGCAGCCAGCGCCGGAGATAAAGCGGCCACGCTTCCGTGCCCCTCGCCACGAGCGCGTTGTTGAGGGGCACGTTGAAGACCATCGTCACCACGAACATGCCGAGCACATGGATCGCGCCGCCTGCCAGCATCGCGCCGCCGCCGGGGTCGCGCAGGTGCACGAGCCCGATCACCGCCAGCGCGAGGCCGCTCAGCGTCGTGCCGAGGAAGAGCGGCATGAACAGCGAGCGCTGGATCCGGACGTTGATCGCGTTCATCGCCTCGGCGGCGCGCTCGGGCCCGAGGCGGTCGAATGCCTGCAGGATGAAGGTCGAGAAGGCGAAATAGAGCCCGGCGATCAGCCCGCAGCCGATCGCGGAGAACCATAAAAGCACAGGTACAAGGAGCGTCATCTCACCCTCCATGCCGGTCCGTCGTGATGCGATAGCGGACGCGGTAGAGGTTCATGCCGCCTTGCGGGTCGCGCTGTCCAGCGAAGGTCAGACGGTCGCGATCGGACCAGTCGAGCATCGCGCCGTAGCTGTCGTGCGCGTTGTTGACCGCGGGCGGGAGCAGGGTGCCGACGTCATAACCCTTTGCCCTGCGCGCGGCGAAGAACAGGTCGACGCGGTCGCGGCGGAAATCCATCGCGTGGGCGAAGACGATCGTCGCGCCGTCGCGGAGGAAGGTCGCGTCGAATTCGTTGGCGGCGGTGTTGAGCGCGCCGGGCAGGCGCCGCGCGGCGGCGAACGAGGCGCGGGACCGGTGCGCGGTGAACAGGTCGTGGCCGCCGGCGCCGCCCGGGCGGTCGCTCGAGAAGAGCAAGGTCCTTCCATCGGGCGAGAGCATCGGCGCGAACTCCTTGCCGGCGCTGTTGACCGCCGGCCCGAGATTGACCGGCGCGCCGAAGCCCTGGCCTCGCACCGCCACGCGCCAGATATCGTCGCCGCCCGATCCGCCCGGCCGGTCCGAGCAGAAATAGACGAACCGGCCGTCCGCCGAGAAGGCGGGATCGAAGTCGCGCCCCGTGCTGTTGAAGGCGACCGGCGCGGCGGGCTGCCATCCGGTGGCGGAACGGCGCGACATCCAGATGTCGTAGCCGCCCACGCCGCCCGGCCGGTCGCGGCTGAACCACAGGGCGGTCCTGCCGTCGGGGCTCAGCGTGAGGCGGATCTCGGAATGGCCGGTCGAGGCCACGCCCGGCGCGAACAATTCCGCGTCGCCTGCGATCTCCACGCGCTGCCCCGGCGCCGAAGTCCCGGGCAACAGGCACGCCGCCAGCAGCAAGCGCGTGACGGTCATGCCTTGCGCCGGAAATCGCTGACCCAGTTGGTCTCCCAGGTCGCGCCGCCATCGCCCGACATGGCCTGCTCCCAGCGTGCGCTGTCCGCCGTGATCCCGGACCAGCGCACCCGCGTCTTGGCCGGACGCCCGTCGAGCGTGTCGTCGCCTTGGAAGATCCCGATCCCGTCCACGAAGCGCCCGCGCACCGGCGGCGCGAAGGCGGCGGGGCTGCGGCCGTCGAGCCACCAGCTCAGCCATTCGCCGCTCGCGGGATCGAAGGTGCGCAGGCCGATCCCGCGATGCGCCCCGCCGGCGCGCGCGAAGAGATTGTCGCCGATATTGCCCTGGCCGCCGAGCACCGGCCGGTTGACCAGCGTGCCTGCGAATTCCTCCCATTGGTCGCTTCCGGCCAGCCGCTGCTTCAGCCGGCGATGCCGGACCATCCAGCTGCCATGGAGGAAGTCGAAATCGCGCCGGCGATCCGCCACCGCCGACAACGGCGTCGCCACGGGCGCGGTGCGGGTGAAGAAATTCTCCCAGTTGATCTCCCAGCTCCGGCCGCCGTCGGTCGACAGCGCCTGCTCCCAATGCGGGCGGGCGCTGTGGATATCGAGCCAGCGGAAGCGCGCGGTGACCGGCCGGCCCTTGAACAGGTCCGGCCCCTCGAACACGCCCTTGTCGCCCGAAAAGCCGCCGCGCACCGGCGCGTCGATCACCGTGGGGTTGCGTCCGTCGACCCACCAGATCGCCCATTTCCGCTGCGCGGGGTCGAACGCCCGGACAGTGAGGCCGCGATAGGTGCCGCTGGGGATGTCGACGATATTGTCGTCGATCGTGCCGAGACCGCCCAGCGCGAGCCACAAGGCGCTCTTGCCGGTGAACTCCTGCCAGTCGTTGCTGCCCGCCAGCCGCTCCTTGAGCCGGCGATGCCAGACGTCCCAATTGCCGACCAGCCAGTCCCAGTCATGCGCGTGCGGCATCTCGCTGGCGAGCAGCGGCGCGGGCATCGCCAGCGCGCCGCCAGCCGCCGCGGCACCGAAGAGCAATTCCCTGCGCCGCAAGACGCCGTGCACCGCTAGCATAGGCTTCCTCTCCGCCCGTTTCGCCGCCGCAGAAGACAATGCCGCCGCGATTCCGGCTATGCGAAGATTGCGGGGAGAGGCTAAGTCATATTTATGCTCGATCGGCCGCTCCCTTCGCTCGCCGCGATCCGCGCCTTCGAGGCGGCGGCGCGGCTGGGGAGCTTCACGCGCGCCGGAAGCGAGCTCGGCACTTCCTCGGCATCGGTGAGCTATCATGTCCGCCAGCTCGAGGCGCAGATCGGCGTCACCCTGTTCCTGCGCCATCCGCACCGCGTGACGCTCACCGAGGCGGGCGCGCTGATCGCCGAGGAGGCGGGCAAGGCCTTTGCCGGGCTGCGCGCCAGCTTCGCGCGTGCGGCGGAGGTGGACGAGACGCGGCTGTCGTTGACGACCCTGCCCACCTTCGGGACGAGCTGGCTGACGCCGCGGCTCGGGCTGTTCCGCGCGGCGCATCCCGATATCCAGGTCGAGCTCGACGTCTCGGAGGCGGCGGAGGACCTGACCGCGGGCCGGTTCGACGTCGCGATCCGCAATGGCGACGGGCGCTGGCCCGGACTGCGCACGATCGAGCTCTTCCCGAGCGTCTTCATGCCGCTCTGTGTTCCTGCGCTCAAGGAAGCGGCGGCGGGGATCGCCGATCCGCGCGCGCCACTCGCCGTCCCATTGCTCGGCCGCCCGGACTGGTGGACGCTCTGGTACCGGGCGCTGGGCTGGGAACAGGGCCCGCCGCCCGCGCGCTTCGGCACCAGCTTTTCCGCCGAGCATCTCGACGTCGCCGCCGCGCTCGCCGGGCACGGCGTGGTCATCGCCTCGCCGATCCTGTTCCGCGCCGAGATCCTCGCGGGCCGGCTCGTGCCCGCGCACGACAAGGTGGTGCCCGCCGGCCGGTCCTTCTGGCTGACCTATCCGGTGTCGCGCCAGCACAGCCGCAAGATCGCCCTGTTCCGCGACTGGCTGTGCGCCGAGGCCGCCGCCGCGCGCGAGGCGGCGAAGTACTTCTGCTGAGCGGCCGCGCGGTTCCGGCCTGTGCCGGACGCGGCATCTGTGCGACAAGGGAGCGGGGGCAGATGCGGGAGTCGATGCCTTGACCCGAAGCGAATGGCCCGCCCTCGACTGGCAGCAATGGCGCGAAACCGCTGTGCATCTCCAGCTGATGACGCAGGTCGTCGGAAAGATCCGCCTGGCGTTGACGCCCTGGCTCAACCATGGCTGGCACGTACCGCTCTACGTCACGCCGCGCGGGCTCGGCACCTCGTCGATCCCGTCGGAGGCGGGGGCGTTCGAGATCGAGCTGGACCTCCAGGCCCATGTCTTGCGCGTGACCTGCGCGGCGGGCGGCGCGCGCACGCGGCCGCTCGAGGCCGGCACGATCGCAGCCTTCTACGGCGACCTGATGGCGATGCTCGCGGCGCTCGGGATCGAGGTGACGATCGCGACCCTGCCCAACGAGATGCCCGATCCCGTGCGCTTCCCCGAGGATCATGCCGAACGGCCCTATGACGGGGAGGCGGTCACGCGCTTCCACCAGGCGCTGCTCGCCGTGGATCGCGTGTTCAAGCATTTCCGCACCGCCTTCCTCGGCAAGGCGAGCCCGGTCCATTTCTTCTGGGGAAGCTTCGACCTCGCGGTGACTCGCTTCTCGGGCCGCGCGGCGCCGCCGCATCCGGGCGGCGTCCCCGGGCTTCCCGATGCCGTGACGCGCGAGGCCTATAGCCACGAAGTGTCGAGCGCGGGCTTCTGGCCGGGCAGCGACGCCTGGCCGCGCGCGGCCTTCTATTCCTACGCCTATCCCGCGCCCGAGGGCTTCGCCGCGGCATCGATCCGCCCCGAGGCGGCCTATTACACGCCTGAGCTCGGCGAGTTCGTGCTCGACTATGAGATCGTCCGCGCCGCGACCGATCCCGAGGCGATCTTGCTCGATTTCCTCCAGTCGACCTATGGCGCGGCCGCGACGCTCGGCCATTGGGACCGCGCCGCGCTCGAATGCGGGCTGGGCGAGACGCGCAAGCCGAGGAAGGTCTGATGGCACTTGTCGAACTCGGCCGCTTCGACCGGCAGGAGGCCTTCATCGTCCAGTCGCGGCTGGAGAGCGAAGGCATCATGAGCTTCGTCTTCGATGCCGGCACCAGCATCGCCGACGGCAGCTACCTGCTGATCCCGGTGCGCGTGATGGTCGACGACGAGGATCTCGCCGCGGCGCGGAGCCTGCTTGACGAGACTGCCTGATTTTTAAGCACGCTTTCGTCTTTGCTCAAAAAGTTACCGCTTCGTAAAATTTGATTGCCCGGCCGGCGCGCGGAATCGCGCGATTCGGCATGCTGGCACGGCCCTTGTCCGTCTGGCACGGCCTTTGCTGATATGTCCTCCGGGTTAACTGCCAAGAGGGGGCGACATGAAGCTCATCATCGCCATCATAAAACCGTTCAAGCTCGACGAAGTGCGCGAGGCGCTCACCCAGGTGGGTGTCACCGGCATGACCGTCACCGAGGTAAAGGGGTTCGGCCGGCAAAAGGGCCAGACCGAGATCTATCGCGGCGCCGAGTACAGCACCAACATGGTGCCCAAGATCAAGCTCGAGATCGCCTGCGGCGCCGACATCGTCGACCGCGCCGTCGAGGCGATCCAGGCCGCGGCCAGCACCGGCGCGATCGGCGACGGCAAGATTTTCGTCCTCGACCTCGGCCAGGCGGTGCGTATCCGCACCGGCGAGACCGACGAGACGGCGCTGTGATGAAGGGGGTCCCAATGAAGCTAGCTACCAAATTGGCCGCAGGGGCGGGTCTCGCTCTGTTCGCGGCGCTGCCCGCCTGGGCGCAGGATGCCGCGGCGCCCGCCGCGACGGTGACGCCCGACGCGTCGATGGTGAACAAGGGCGATGTCGCCTGGATGCTCGTCTCGTCGGCCCTGGTGCTGATGATGTCGGTGCCCGGGCTCGCGCTCTTCTATGGCGGCCTGGTGCGCACCAAGAACATGCTCTCGGTGCTGATGCAGGTGCTCACCATCGTGTGCGTCGCATCGCTGGTCTGGGTCTGCTGGGGCTATTCGATGGCCTTCACCGCGGGCTCGGGCGCGACCGCGCCGTTCGTCGGCGGCTTCTCCAAGGTGCTGCTGAGCGGCGTCAACGTCTCCACCTTCGCGGCGACCTTCTCGAACGGCGTCTATCTGCCCGAACTGGTCTTCGTGGTGTTCCAGCTGACCTTCGCGGCGATCACCCCGGCGCTGATCGTCGGCGCCTTCGCCGAGCGCGTGAAGTTCACTCCGCTGATCCTCTTCGTCGTCGCCTGGCTGACGATCGTCTATTTCCCGATCGCGCACATGGTCTGGTATTGGGCGGGCCCGGACTTCCTGCCGGCCAACCCGACCGACGCGGGCTATCTGTGGGGCAAGGGCGCGCTCGACTTCGCGGGCGGCACCGTGGTGCACATCAACGCGGGCATCGCCGGCCTGGTCGGCTGCCTCGTGATCGGCAAGCGCATCGGCTACAAGAGCGAGCCGATGGCGCCGCACAGCCTCGTCATGACGATGATCGGCGCCTCGCTGCTGTGGGTGGGCTGGTTCGGCTTCAACGCCGGCTCGAACCTCGAGGCGAACGGCCTCGCGGGCCTCGCCTTCATCAACACCCTGGTCGCCACCGCCGCGGCGGGCGCGGCCTGGGCGCTGATCGAGCAGATCATCCACAAGAAGCCGTCGCTGCTCGGCGCGGCATCCGGCGTCGTCGCCGGCCTGGTGGCGATCACTCCGGCCGCCGGCTTCGCGCATCCGATGACCTCGATCGTGCTCGGCGCGGTCGCTTCGGGCGTGTGCTTCTTCTTCGTCACCACGGTGAAGAACAAGCTGAAGTACGACGACTCGCTCGACGTGTTCGGCGTGCACTGCATCGGCGGCATCGTCGGTGCGATCGGCACCGCGATCGTCGCGGACCCGGCGCTCGGCGGCCAGGGCTGGATCAACTATACCGTGATGCCCGCGGTCGCCGGCGCCTATGACCTGGGTGCGCAGCTCGTCACGCAGATCATCGCGGTCGCTGTGACGCTCTTCTGGTCGGGTCTCGTGTCCGCGGCGCTGTTCCTCGCGCTCAAGTACACGATCGGCCTGCGCCCGAGCGCCGAGGTCGAGGTCGAAGGCCTCGACATCAACGAGCATGGCGAACGCGCCTACAACTATTGACGAAATCGGGCGCCGCTCGCGGGCGGCGCCCCAACCATGTTCCTCCTGCGGACGACTGGGCCGGTGGTTTCGAAACCGCCGGCCCTCTTTTTTAGTGCAGGTCCTCGGCGACGAAGGCTGCGCAGCGTTCGCCGATCATGATGCTCGGCGCGTTGGTGTTGCCGCCGATCAGCCGCGGCATCACCGAGGCGTCGGCGACGTAGAGCCCCTCGACGCCGTGCACCTTGAGCCGCGGATCGACCACCGCCTGCGCGTCGATTCCCATCCGCGCGGTGCCGACGGGATGATAGACCGTGTCCGCCCGCGCGCGGATCAGCGCCTCGAGCGCGGCGTCGTCGGCGAGGTCGACCGGATAGCGGTCGCGGCCCTTGTAACCGGCGAGCGGCGGGGTTCCGAGGATGCGGTACATCGCGCGGACGCCGGCCTTGAGCACTTCCATGTCGCGCTGGTCCGACAGGAAGGCGGGGTCGATCAGCGGAGCCGCGCTCGCCTCGGGCGACTGGAGCCGGACGGTGCCGCGGCTCTCGGGCCGCAGCACGCAGGCGTGGCAGCTATAGCCGTGCCCCTTCACCTTGGTGCGGCCGTGATCCTCGACGATCGCGATCAGGAAATGGAGCTGGACGTCGGGCCGTGCGCCCGCGAGCTCGGTGCGCAGGAAGGCGCCCGCCTCGGCAAAAGGCGAGGTCATGCTCCCGCGGCGCGTGAACAGCCACTGGACCATCGCGCCCAGCGACTTGAGCGTGCCCGCGGCCGAGCGGCCAAGGAAGAAGCTCCCCTCGGTCTCGAAGGCGGCGACATAGTCGATATGGTCCTGCAGGTCCGCGCCCACCGCGGGGCGGTCGACCTGCACCGCCAGCCCCATATCGGCGAGATGCGCGCCCGGCCCGATCCCCGAGAGCATCAGCAGCTGCGGCGTCTGGAACGCCCCCGCCGCCAGCACGACCGCGCGCCGTGCCCGGATCTCGCGCGACTGTCCGCCCTGGCGATAGGCGACTCCGCAGGCGCGGCCGTCGGCGAAGAGGATACGCTCGACCAGCGCGTCGCAGACGATCTCGAGATTGTCGCGCTTGGCCGGCAGATAGGCGCGCGCGGCGGTCCAGCGCTCGCCGTGCTTCTGGGTCACCTGATAGAGGCCGACGCCGTCCTGCCGCGCGCCGTTGAAGTCGTGGTTCACCGGGATCTGCAGCTGCGACGCCGCCTCGACAAAGGCGTGGCTGCCGGGATGGGCATGGTCCTGGTTGCTCACCCAGAGCGGGCCGTTCTCGCCATGGAAGGCGTCGGCGCCGCGGACATTGTGCTCGCTTGTCCGGAACCAGGGCAGCACGTCGTCCCAGCCCCAGCCCGGGCAGCCGAGGTCGCGCCACTCGTCGTAATCCTCGGGGTGGCCGCGTATGTAGAGCATCGCGTTGATCGCGCTCGATCCGCCCAGGCCCTTGCCGCGGGGCTGGTAGCCGCGGCGGCCGTTCAGCCCCGGCTGCGGCACCGTCTCGAAGCGCCAGTTGGTTCTGTCGGTCTGGAACGGCATCATGCCGGGCATGATCGTCTTGAGGCTGGTGTTGCGCCCGCCCGCCTCGAGCACCGCGACCTTGTACCGGCCGCCCTCGCTCAGGCGGCCTGCGACGGCGCTCCCGCCCGATCCGCACCCGATGACGACGATATCGGCTTCTTCCACGCCTGCCCCCGCTCCTGGCGGGCTGCTTCCCAGCGCGCCTTTATGATTTCCGAAGTATCGCGGCTGCCGTCGTGGCTCCACCCGGGCGGCCGGACCATGTAATTGAGCCGCGCGGCCCATGTCGGCGCGCGCCAGACGTCCTTGGCGATCCCCACCCATTCGTGCGTGGCGGCCCAGAGGATGTTGAAGCTGCCGAGATCCTTGACGATGCCGTAGCGCGGCCTGTCATCGTCGCGCTCGGGCTCGAAGGTGCCGAACATGCGATCCCAGACGATGAACGCTCCGGCATAGTTGCGGTCGAGATAGCGCGGATTGGTCGCGTGATGGACGCGGTGGTGCGACGGCGTGTTCATCACCGCCTCGAACCAGCGCGGCATCCGCCCGATCACTTCGGTGTGGATCCAGAACTGGTAGATCAGGTTGAGCCCCGCGACGAAGAAGACCATCGCCGGCGGGAAGCCGATCAGGCAGAGCGGCAGCCGGAACGCGAAGGCCAGGCAGAAGAAGCCGGTCCAGGTCTGCCGCAGCGCGGTCGACAGGTTATAATGCTGGCTCGAATGGTGGATGACATGGCTCGCCCAGAACCAGCGCACGCGGTGCGCCGAGCGATGGAAGACGTAGTAAGCGAGATCGTCGAGCACGAAAGCGAGAGCGAACCAGTACCAGGCCCAGGAGATATCGAAGAGCCGGAACTGCCAGACCCATAGAGCCATGGCGAAGACGAGCCCGCCCGAGAGCACGCCCGCGATGGTGCTGCCGAGCCCGAGGCCCAGCGAAGTCAGCGTATCGCGCGGCTCGTAGCGGCTGCGGTCCTTGATCCGCGCGACGATCATCTCCGCCAGCACCAGCAGCACAAAGGCGGGGATAGCCAGCGTCACGGGATCGGCAAGCTTCATGGCCGATGGACTTACATCAATGTCAGTTGCGCTTCCAGCCTGTCGACATCTTCGGGCAGCACGCCGTAGAGCAGCACGGCGCCGAACATCTTCTCGCCGGTCTCGATCGTCACGCCCTCGGGCGAGGGGCGGCGCCAGAGCGGGCGGCCGAGCCGGCGCACCGCGACCTTGGCGCCGTGGCGCTTGAGCAGGGCGATCCCGTCATTGCCGAGCACCAATGCCGCCGCGCCGTTGGTGCCGACCAGGGCGGCACGCGCGACGAAGCCGCTCAGCGCCTCCTCGGCCATCCGCCTGGCGGTCTCGGCATCGGCGATGCGGCTCTCGCCGAGCTTGAGCAGCCGCGCGATCCAGGCCAGCAAAAGGACCGCGGCCAGCGAACCCCCGAGCTGCGTCCAGTTCATGCGCGGCCGGAAAGCGCGTCGAGCAGCGGGCGGATGCCCGAAATGTCATAGCCCGCGCCTGCCGCCTTGGCGGTGAGCGCGTCCGGATCGCCGCCGCGGCTCGCCTCGGCGAGCGCCCAGAGGTTGCACGAGCGCGTCCCCGAGCGGCAATAAGCGAGCACCGGGCCGTCGGCGGCCTCGAGGGCCTTGGCCATCGCCTCGACCTGCGTCGCCGAGAAGCCGGCATGCGTCACGGGAATGGCCGCGTAGGAGAGCCCCGCCGCCTCAGCAGCCGCGCGCACTGCGTCGCCGGTCGGCTGGCCGAGCTCCTCGCCTTCGGGGCGGTTGTTGACGATTCCCCGGAATCCCGCCGCGGCCAGATCCGCCACTTGCTCGGGCGCGATCTGGGGCGCCACGCTGATCGTATCGTCGATGCGCCGGAGCGTCATTGGGTCTGCCTCATTCCTGTCTCTCCAAAACTTCGCGTTCAATCCGCGGGGACTTCGTTGGCCGTCGCGTTGGCGGCTGCGTCGAGCGGCGCGGCGGCCTCCTCGATCATCCATCCGCGCGTCGCGTCGATTGCCGCGCGGATCAGTTCGATCTCGTCCTGCGCCGGCCCTGCCATGCATCCCAGCGGTGCTTTCACCTCTATGCCCTCGGGCTCCCAACGGACGAGCGCAGTCACGGATACCGGTCCACCCGGACTGAGCACCGACGTGTGAACGGGGTCGCACGGAAGCGTCTTGCCGGCAAAGCGGCGCAGCGGCTTTAGCAACGCGCGGATGCGCCGATATTCGGTGAAGGAGGCGTGGTAGGTGATGCGCTCCATCTTGTCGGCCGCCGTCGTCGTCGGGTTCTGGATCACCATCTCGCCATTAGGGTCGATTGTGACGGTGACCGGCCCGACCCCTGCGCCATACCGTATGGTGATCGTACCGCCTTCGGAATCGGCAGCAATCGAGCCCAGCGCGAGTAGCGCCGGCGAGGCGATGAGCAGGATCGTCTTCATGCCGCCTCGCGAATTATTTGCAGGAACGCCGAACCATAGGCCTCGAGCTTGCGCGCGCCAACGCCCGAGAGCTGGCCGAGCTCGTCGAGCGTCCCGGGCCGGACCGTCGCCATGTCGCGCAGCACCGAATCGTGGAAGATCACATAAGGCGGCAGCCCCGCCTCCATCGCGATCTCGCGGCGCTTGGCGCGCAATGCCTCGAACAGCGGATTGCCGATCGGATTGACGCCGCCATCGCCCGCGCGCCCGCGCTTCGAACGCCGCTCGCGCTTGGGCGGCAGCACCAGCCTGAGATCGGCTTCGCCCTTCAGGATCGGCCGCGCGGCCGGCCCGAACTCGAGCCCGCCATGCGCATTGGTGCGCAGTGCGTCGCGCAGCAGCAGCGCGCGCGCCACCGGCTTGAGCAACGCCGCCTCCTCGCCGTCGACGATGCCGAACACCGAGAGCTGCTCGTGCCCGTTCATCAGGCTGCGCTCGCTCGACTGGCCGAGCAATATGCTCTCGATATAGCCGACCCCGAACATCATGCCGGTGCGGAACACCGCCGAGAGGAATTTCTGCGCGGTCACCGTGGCGTCGATCGCGGCGGGTGGGGCGAGGCAATTGTCGCAATTGCCGCAATGCTCGGGCGCGTCCTCGCCGAAATGCCTGAGCAGGATGCGGCGGCGGCACCCGGCGGTCTCGACCAATGCGCCGAGCGCGGTCAGCCGCGTGCGCTCGCCCGCCTGGCGCCCGGCCTCGACCTCGCCGATCCGCTGGCGCGCCTTGGCGAAATCATCGGCGCCCCAGAAGAGATGCGCGACCGCGGGATCGCCGTCGCGGCCGGCGCGGCCGGTTTCCTGATAATAGGCCTCGATCGACTTGGGCAGCCCGGCATGCGCGACGAAGCGGACGTCGGGCTTGTCGATCCCCATGCCGAACGCGACCGTGGCGACGACGACCATGTCCTCGCTCGCCACGAACGCCGCCTGGTTGCGGCGACGGACCGCAGGATCGAGCCCGGCATGATAAGGCAGCACGCTGCGCCCGGTCTCGGCGAGCTTGTCGGCCAGCTTCTCGACGCCCGCGCGGGTCTGGGCATAGACGATCCCCGGCCCCGGCTGCTCGGCGATCAGGTCGACGATCTGGCGCGTCGTGTTCTCGCGCGGGGCGATCGTATAGCGGATATTGGGCCGGTCGAACCCGGCGACGATCAGCCCGTCCTGCGGGATGCCGAGCTGCTCGAGGATGTCGGCGCGGGTATGCGCGTCGGCGGTGGCGGTGAGCGCCAGCCGCGGGACCTGCGGAAAGCGATCGAGCAGCGGGCGGAGCAGGCGATAATCGGGGCGGAAGTCGTGCCCCCATTCGGACACGCAATGCGCCTCGTCGATCGCGAAGAGGCTGAGCTTGGTCTGCGCGAGCAGGTTGCGGAACCCCTCGCCCGAGGCGCGCTCGGGCGCGACGTAGAGCAAGTCGAGATCGCCGGCGCGGAAGCGCGCGATCGTCTCCTCGCGATTCTCGTCGACCGAAGTCAGGGTCGCGGCGCGGATGCCGACGGCCTCGGCGGCGCGGAGCTGGTCGTGCATCAAGGCGATCAACGGGCTGACGACGATGCAGGTCCCGTCGAGCGTGAGGCTCGGCACCTGGTAGCAGAGCGACTTGCCCGCGCCGGTGGGCATCACCGCGAGCGTGTTCGCCCCGCCGAGCACGCGATCGACCACCTGGCGCTGGACGCCGCGGAAATCGGCGAATCCGAAAGTCTTGTGGAGGATGTCGAGTGGGTCGGCTGGCATCGGCTCGCTATCCGCGGATCGGTGGTTCGTCGCAACCCCAAGGCTCTGTCGGGAGACCAATCTCACTTGGTATGTAGTTGAAGAAAATTGCGATCATGGATAGGGTGGACATCAAGGGAGGGCGTGCAAATGGCTCGTCAACCGGGGCAAAAGATCGACAAAGGCGGCGAAATCAAGCTTTTCGGCGCGATTGCCGATTCGCTCAGACAAACGCCCGCCTATCTGCTCGTCTTCGGGGTGATATTGTTCACCTATTTATACTGCACCGCCACGCTCGTCATGGTCGCTGACAAGGAGGCCGCCAACCTACGTACCTATAGCCTGTTCGGCTTGCTGTTCGAGACATTCATGGTAGCGGTGATTGTCGTCCTGCTCGAAGGACAGAAAGCGCGGCGCAGCGAAATCGTCGATCTGCGCAAGCGCGCCGCCGAGGACGAGAAGCGGATCGACGAGCTCCAGGAAGCCATGGACTCGGCGGACCGCAGCGACATCAATATTGGCAATGAACCGGCCCGCAAATGCCTCGCCGCGGTGATCAAGGATGTGCGCGATGCGCTGAATTTCGACAATCGCAGCTTCCACGCGGAAGTCGTTTACAAGCTCGACGATTTTCGGCGCAGCTCAGCGCGATGGGCCGACGGTATATTGGTCACCGATGCCGGCGACTATGAGCGCATCCTTCGTGACTTCTACGGCAACGCCTTGCACAGCGTGTTCGCCACTTCGAACGAAGGATATATGGACTTTTGGGCCAGTCGGGAACGGGCCGGGCAGGTGATCCGGGCGCATCGCGCCGCCTTCGAGGCTCGCGGCACCACGGTCGTTCGCGTGTTCGTGTTCTCCAGCATCGATCAGGTCACCGGCGATTATCTGCGCGTCATCCAGGAGCATGCCGGCCACGGCTTCATCCGCACGCGGATCTTCTTTGCCGATGAGAACGGCAACCCGGCATTCAACGAGCACCTGACGAACGACTTCGTGATCATCGACCAGGGGCGGCCAAGCCAGGCGATCGGGATCACCAGCTCGTTCGAACCGGGGCTGATGGGTGCGAAATGGGTATTCGATCAGGATTCGAAGATCGAACGTACCAGCCAGTGGATCGTGAGCGGCAGCATTTCGGTCTCTGATCTCGAGGCGCGGATGGCGCGCCGTGAGGCGCCGCGCCCGACAGACTGAAGCGCGCAAGGGGCGCCATCCACAGCATTGCGACGGCGCGCGTCACGCAGCGCTTGCCTGCGCCCGCCCGCATCCGGCAAAGCGGCGAGCGAATGACGGTTCGCGTGGAAATGGGGAAGGATACGGGCGGGGCACCCGTGTCGATGGATCTCGAGGAGCTCCTGGCCACGCGTCTGCTCGTCCAGGGCAATTCGGGGTCGGGAAAGTCGCATTTGCTGCGCCGGCTGCTCGAACAGTCGGCGGGCCAGGTCCAGCAGGTGGTGATCGATCCCGAAGGCGATTTCGTCACCCTGGGCGACCGCTACGGCCATATCGCGATCGAAGCGTCGGAGCATAGCGAGCGCGACGTGGCGCGCTTCGCCGCGCGGATCCGCGAGCATCGCGCTTCGGTGGTGCTGAGCCTCGAGGGGCTCGAGGCCGAGGGGCAGATGAAATGCGCCGCGGCGTTCCTGAACGGGCTGTTCGATGCGCCGCGTGACCATTGGTATCCGGCTTTGGTCGTCGTCGACGAGGCGCAGCTCTTCGCGCCCTCGGGCGGCGGCGAGGTTGCCGAGGAGGTCCGCCGCGCCTCGCTCTCGGCGATGACCAACCTCATGTGCCGCGGCCGCAAGCGCGGGCTCGCGGGGGTGATCGCGACGCAGCGGCTCGCCAAGCTCGCCAAGAACGTCGCGGCCGAGGCGTCGAACTTCCTGATGGGGCGTACCTTCCTCGACATCGACATGGCGCGCGCCGCCGATTTGCTCGGCATGGAGCGCCGCCAGGCCGAGGCGATCCGCGACTTGGCGCGCGGGCATTTCCTCGCTTTGGGGCCCGCGGTGGCGCGGCGCCCAGTGGCGATCCAGATCGGCGCGGTCGAGACCAGCGCGCGGAGCTCCTCCCCGAAGCTGACGCCGCTTCCCCAGGCGCCCGCCGAGGATTTCCGCGACCTGCTGCTCGCCCCCGTCGAGCCCGAATGGACGCCGCCCGCCCCGTCGCCGGTACCCACGCAGATGCCGTCGGAGCGGCTGATCGAGGCGCTCGCGCGCTCGGCCCCCGCGCCGATGGAGGAAGTGCCCGACGTGGATCCGGAGGAAGCGGCCGGACGCATCGCCGACGTACTTCGCGACATCGTCGAGGACGCCGAGTCCACCTATCGCTCGCCTTCGGTGCTCTATCAGGACTTCCTGGTCCGCTGCCGCATGGTCGGGCTGGCGCGGCCTCCGCTCGACCTTTCGGGCTTCGTCCGCCGTCTCTCGGCCGCGCGCGCGGGGATCCACGGCGATCCCGACGCGGACTGGGCGCAGGCGCTCGACGCCGCGCGTGCGCTCCCCGACGACATGCTGGGACCCTTCCTGCTCGTCGCCCGCGCCGCGCGCGAAGGCCTGCCCTGTCCGAGCGACACCGAGCTCGCAGCGACCTATGGCACCAGCTCGCTCGGCCGCGTGCGCCGGCTGCTCACCTATATCGAGAGCAAGGAGCTGTTCGTCACGCGCGTCGACCTGGCCGGCAAGCGCTCGATCACCATCCCCCGTCTCGGCTGGACCACGCAGCCGGCCGAGATCGCTTAACCAACCGCAGCGCTTCCCGACCCCGCGGCCGCCTGATAGAAGCGGCAAGAACAGGGGAGGGCAGAATGTTGGAAGATCCTGCAGCGCTCGAAGACGATGGATCGGTTGCCGATCGGATCCGTTCGGGCAAACGCTGGCTCACCTTTGCCGGGATCGGCTTCATCTATGGCGCGGTGCTGATCTTCGCCGCGGTTTGCTACATGCTGCTGCAGGACGACAAGGTCGACCATGAAAGGGCCGCGACGCTCGCGGACTTCATTCCAGAGCTGATCCTCAGCGCGATCGGGCTGTTCGGCGCGCTGCTCGGCACGACCTTGCTGCGCTCGGTGGGCGTCGCGGGCGCACAGCAGCCCAACCGCGTGATCAACAGCGAGGAATGGGCAGCGATCTCGGACCAGGTGAAGGGCGGGCGCGAGGAGGCGGTCACGCAATATATCCGGCTGACCAGCCTCGGCGGCTTCACCGGCACCTTCACCAAATTGGGGCTGACCGGCCTGCCCCTCGCGACGATCGCGCTGACTCTGTTCTTCTCGATCCTCGCGATCAGCTACCCCAATTTCATGGACCTGGCGAAGCTGACGCTCGGCGCGTTCATCGGCTCGTTCGTGCAGAAGCAGGTGTCGGCCGGGTCAGCCGAGGCGGGCTAGCACGCCCCGGAGCCAGGCTTCGGTCGCTTCCGCATGGGTGACCGGCAGCATGTGGCCGCCCTCGATCAGCTCGAGCGTCGCGCCGGGGATCTCGGCGGCGGTCTTCTCGCCGTTGAGGGCGGGATCGAGCACCGCGTCCGCGCGGCCGTAGAGGATCGCCACCGGCACGCGCATTTCGCCGTAGCGCGGGACCAGGGCCGCCATCTCCGCGGGCGCGGCCTGGATCTCGAACGATCCCGCCATGTAGCTCTTCGGTCGCAGCGCGAGCGCGCCGCCCCCGGCCAGCGCGAAATCGGCGGGCACGGGATCGGGCGCGAAGATCGCCGCAGCGGTCTCTGGGCCCTTGCGCAGGCCCACCGGCACCGCGACCGTCCAGGCGAGCAGCGGGCGCAGCGCAGGCGGCGCGAGCAGGCCCTTGAACGGCGGCGGGACGGTCTCGACGACCTGGGTCAGCGGCGCGATCAGCGCGAGCCCACGGACCAGTTCGGGCCGGTCGAGCCCCAGCGCGAGGCTCACCGCGCCGCCCATCGAATGGCCGACGAGCAGGGGCTTTTCGAGCCCCAGTTGCTCGATCAGCGCCGCGATCATCCCGGCCTGCGCGGCGATGCCCGGGCGCGGCCCGTCGAGCAGCGAATGCCCCCAGCCCGGCCGGTCGACCAGGATCACGCGGTGATCGGCGGCGAGCCGTCCAGCGAACGAATGCGAGAAGTTGCGCAGCTGGCCCATCAGCCCATGGACCATCACGATCGCCGGGCCCTCGGCCTCGGGGTTCAGATCGACATAATGGAGCCGCGCACCCGGCACCGCGGCGAAGGCGCCCTCGGCGGGCACCATCTCCTCGGCCTTGCGTCCGACATAGGCCGACCAGCCGGCGAGCCCGAGGACGAGCACCCCCAGAAGTCCCAATGGAATCAGCATCGCTTCCCTCTCCTGCTCCGCCGAGCTAGAGCCTAGGCATGTCCGACGTGCGCAACAACGAAGAACGCAGCCGCTACGAACTGGTCGAGCAGGGGCATCTCGCCTTTGCCGCCTATGAGATCCACGGCGACGTGATCACCTTCACCCACACGATCGTGCCCTCGTCGCTGCAGGGCATGGGCGTTGGCAGCCGGCTGATCCTGGGGGCGTTGACCGATGCGCGCAGCCGCGGGCTCAAGGTCCGCCCGCAATGCCCCTTCGTCGCGGCCTATATCGCCAAGCATCCGGAGTGGCAGGATTTGCGGGTCTGACCTGACGCATCAATCGTCACCCCCGCGAAGGCGGGGGCCCATCTCCTGCCTGCGCCATTCATACAACAGCTGTGATGCCCGGCGCGTACGTCGGAGATGGGCCCCCGCTTTCGCGGGGGTGACGAAAAGGGACGCGTTCAGTGCACCCGCGACCCGATCGCCATCTGAAGTCGTTCGAGACTTCCACTACTCCGCGGCGATCTCCTCGCCCTTCTCGCGCTCCTGCGCCTGGCGGGCCCACATCTCTGCATAGAGCCCGTCCAGTCGCAGCAGTTCGGCATGCGTGCCCTGCTCGGCGACACGGCCGGCTTCGAGGACGACGATCCGGTCGGCATGGACCACGGTGGAGAGGCGATGCGCGATGACGATCGTGGTGCGGCCATGCTCGATCGCCTCGAGCGTCGCCTGGATGTCGGCCTCGGTGCGGCTGTCGAGCGCGCTGGTCGCTTCGTCGAGGATCAGGATCGGCGGGTTCTTGACCAGGGTGCGCGCGATCGCGACGCGCTGCTTCTCGCCGCCGGAGAGCTTGAGGCCGCGCTCGCCGACGCGCGTGTCGAACCCCTCGGGCAGCGCCTGGATGAAACCGGCGATCGCGGCGCCGCGCGCGGCGGCGGCTATCTCGTCGGGGGTCGCGCCCTCGCGGCCATAGGCGATGTTGTAGCCGATCGTGTCGTTGAACAGCACCGTGTCCTGCGGCACGATCCCGATCGCGGCGCGCAGCGTGGTCTGCGTCACGTCGCGGATATCCTGGCCATCGATCGTGATCCGCCCGCCGGTCACGTCGTAGAAGCGGTACATCAGCCGCGCGAGCGTCGACTTGCCCGCGCCCGAGGGACCGACCACCGCCACCGTGGCGCCGGCGGGGATGTCGAGATCGATGCCCTTCAATATCTGGCGGTCGGCATCGTAGCCGAAGGCGACGTTCTCGAACCGGACATGGCCCTGGCGGACGTCGAGCGACGCGGCGCCGGGGGCGTCGACGATCTCGGCATTGGTGTCGATCAGATCGAACATGCTGCCCATGTCGATCACGCCCTGGCGGATCGTGCGATAGACCCAGCCGAGCATGTCGAGCGGTCGGAAGAGCTGGCTGAGCAGGGTGGAGACGAGTACCACGTCGCCCGCGGTGAACCTGCCCGAACTCCAGCCGAACACGACCAGCGCCATGCCCGCGCCGAGCATCACGTTGGTGATCACCGCCTGGCCGATATTGAGCCAGGCGAGCGAGTTCTCCGAAGTGACCGCGGCCTTCATATACGCGGCCATCGCCTTGTCGTAGCGGGCGCTCTCGCGGGCCTCGGCGTTGAAATACTTCACCGTCTCGAAGTTGAGCAGCGAATCGACCGCATGCGCCACCGCGCCGGTGTCGAGGTCGTTCATCTGCTCGCGCAGCTTCGATCGCCAGTCGGTCACCCAGCGGGTGAAGGCGATATAGGCGACCACCATCACCAAAGTGCCCACGACCAGCCACAAGCCGAAGCGCGTCCAGAAGATGCCGATCACCATGGCGAGCTCAAGGATCGTCGGGGCGATGTTGAAGAGGAGGAAATAGAGCATCGTGTCGATGCTCTTGGTGCCGCGCTCGACCACCTTGGTGATCGCGCCGGTGCGCCGCTCGAGATGGAAGCGGAGCGACAGGTTGTGCAGATGCGCGAACACGTCCGACGCCAGCCGGCGCGTCGCGTCCTGCCCGACCTTCTCGAACACCGCGTTGCGCAGATTGTCGAACAATACGGTGCCCAGCCGCGCGGCGGCATAGCCCACCACCAAGGCGATCACGAGCCACACCGCGTCGCGCGATCCACCCGCCATCCGGTCGATCGCGCCCTGCAGCGCGAAGGGCGCGCCATAGACCTGGACGAGCTTGGAGAAGACCACCAGCACCAAGGCGATCACGATCCGCGCGCGCAGCCCCGGCGAATCCTTGGGCCACAAATAGGGCAGGAAGCGCTTCATCGTCCCGAGCAGCGGGCGCTCGGGCGCGGAGACTGGCGTTTGCGGCGACATCGAACCGCGATTTGGTGCCTATCGCGCCGCGATGCAACGTTCCCGCCGGAACGGGCCGGATCACGCTTCGTTTTGTCCCCGAAGGAAAGGGCGGTCGATGCGCCGCGGACCACGCCGTGGAGCGTGCGGCTGAGCCGCTATCCGGTCACTTTCCGGAGCTGCCAGACCGTGCCGTCGTCACCGGTCACCACCAGCAGCGCACCTTCCCGGCGGACCATATGGACGCTCTCTCCCTCGCGCCTGTCCTCGGGGGCGGCATCACAATCGGCTTTGCGGAAAAGACCGCTGCTGCTCCTCAGCACCAGCCCGCCATTGGCGCGGCCGACCATTCCCTCGCGCTTGAAGCCCGCGCGGACCCGGCAATCATTGGTGGGCGAGGCGGCGCGCGCGTCATGCGTCATCAGCTTGAAGCGACCATCGGCATGGATCTGCAGGCTGATCGAATGCTCCACCTCCATCGGCACTTCCTCGTCCCGCAGCACGGTGCTGAACAGCGGTCCTCGCCTGGTGACCATGCCCGGCCCGGCGAGCGATACGGTCGGCCGATCGCGCAGCACCGGCACGCGCACCAGTTCCTTGCTGGTGAAGACCACGCCCCAATGGCCGACCAGCTCGGAAGCGTCGTCGGCGCGTGCCTTCGTGGGCATGACCGAAAGCAAAATGGCGGCGAACAAGGCGGCAAGAATACGCATCGAGGCTCTCCCGGAAGCCCGACGCTAGAAGGATACTCGTGGCAATGTCCGCGAGGCTGCGATGAAAGCCGCGCTAGGGACGACCGAGACGGTTAAGTGCATCAAATGCGTTCGCCCTGAGCTTGTCGAAGGGCCGTCCTTATTCTGCCCCCCAAGACGAAGAAGAAGAAGAACGGTGCTTCGACAACCCCGGATCAAGTCCGGGGACGAACGGATGGTTTAACCCTCGCGTTCGATCGGCAGCGCCCAGCGGATCTGGTCGCGGAGCAGCGCCTCGAGATCGTGCGCGCCGGCATTGTAGGCGGCGGCGCGCTTGCGCAGCAGCGTCACGAGCAAAGCGGCACGGTTCTCGGGGCGGTCGGGAGCGGCGCGCCCCTGGGCCACGGCGCGTGAGAGCTTGAGCGAAAGCATCGTCATCCGCGTCACTTGACGGCTTGCGGCTTAGGAAGCGCTTTCGCGACCTGGTTGACGCGGCCTTGACCAATCGGGGGTCGCGAACTTCGCGTCGGCGTGGAGCCGCTTGCGGTTGAAAGCCTGCACCGCGGCGCGCGCGATCCACAATGCCTTCTCCGCCGCGGAAACCGTGACACGCCTATCCCAAGCCGCCGCGCCGTGCCGCTCGACGCGCCGGGCGATGTCGCCATAGATGCCGGCCGCCGCGAGCACGGCCCAGGCGGAGCGGAAGGGCAAGGCCGCCGCGCCGATTCGCGCGCGCGCCTCATATTCGCCCGCGTGCCGCGTCAGCCGCCGTGCGATGCCCGCGAGCGCGGCTCGGTCGGCCATCACGTCGTTGCGTGCGATCCCCGCCTCGCGCAGCCAGTCGGTGGGCAGATAGCAGCGCCCTGCCGCGGCATCCTCGCCGACATCGCGGGCGATGTTGGCGAGCTGGAAGGCGAGCCCGAGATCGCAGGCGCGGTCGAGCAATTCGTCCTCAGCGGGCGGCACGCCGAGCACCACCGCCATCATGCAGCCCACCGCGCCCGCTACATGGTAGCAATAGCGGAGCAGGTCGCCCTCGGTTGCCGGTTGCCAGCCCGCGGTGTCGAGCGCGAAGCCTTCCACCACGTCCCACACATATCCGTGCGGCATGGCGGTCTCCTCGGCGACGATGCGCAGCGCATCGAAGGCTGGATCGCCGACCCACCGGCCTTCGAGCGCCGCCGCGGTGCGCAAGCGGATCGCATCGAGCCGCGCGGCGGCGTCACCGACCTCCATTCTGCCATGTCCATGGTCCTGCCCGTCGACCAGGTCGTCGCAGGCGCGGCACCAGGCATAGAGCAGCCAGGCCCGCTCGCGCGTGGCGCGATCGAACAGCCGGCTTGCCGCCGCGAAGCTCCGCGAGCCTCGCGCAATCGATTCGCCCGCGGTCGCGACGATCGCGTCGCGGGCTGGAGTCACAGCTCCTCGCGCGCCATGCGGATGATCGGCACGGTCGGCTCGAAGCTGGCCATCTTGGCGAGCAGGGCATCGAGGTCGCTTTCGACCAGCAGCAGCCCCTGGTGCTGCGGCCGCAGGAAGCCGACCTGGCCCATATGCCCCCAGAAATCGACGAGCTTGTCGTAATAGCCCGCGATGTTGAGCAGCCCGATCGGATCGGCATGGTAGCCGAGCTGCGCCCAGCTCAGCGCCTCCCACAATTCGTCCATCGTGCCGGTGCCGCCGGGCAGGTTGACGAAGCCGTCGGCAAGGTCGGTGAACAGCTTCTTGCGCTCGTGCATCGTCTCGACGACGTGGAGCTCGGTAAGGCCGCGATGCGCGACTTCGGCGCTGACCAGGGCCTGGGGGATGACGCCGATCACTTCGCCGCCGGCCGCCAGCGCCGAATCGGCGACCGCGCCCATCAGCCCGAGCTTGCCGCCGCCATAGACGACGCCGATGCCGCGCTCGGCAAGGCTGCGGCCCACGTTGCGGGCGGATTCGATATAGACCGGATCGGCCGGAGTGGCCGACCCGCAATAGACAGCGACGCGCTTCATTATTTCAATCCGTCCGTTTCAATCGATCGGCGGCGCATGCCAGAAAATGGCCGGCGCGTAATCCGCTTCCGTCACCGGCCGCCTCCCAGCATCAGCGCCGCGGTCGCCTTGGCGCTTCCGACCACGCCGGGGATGCCCGCGCCCGGATGCGTGCCCGCACCGACGAAATAGAGGTTCGAGATCGAATCGTCGCGATTATGCACCCGGAAATAGGCGCTCTGCGTCAGGATCGGCTCGAGGCTGAACGCCGAGCCGAGATGCGCATGGAGATCGGCCGCGAAATCGGGCGGCGCATAGGAGAATCTGGTGACGATCCTGTCCTTGAGGTCGGGGATCAGCCGGCGGGCAACCTCGGCAAGGATGCGCTCCTCGAGCACCGGCCCCACCTCGCGCCAGTCGGCAGGGAACTTGCCCAGATGCGGCACCGGCGCAAGCGCGTAAAAGGTCGAATGGCCTTCGGGCGCCACGTTCGGATCGGTCGCGCTCGGATGATGGAGATAGAGCGAGAAATCCTCGCTCAGCACACCGTGATCGTAGATGTCCTCGAGCAAGCCCTGGTAGCGCGGTCCGAACAGGACCGAATGGTGCGGGATCTCGGGAAAGGTACCGCGCACGCCGAAATGGACGAGGAAGAGCGAGGGCGAGAAGCGCTTGTGCTCCAGCTTCGATGCCGTGCGCTGGGCGCTGCGCGAATCCTTGAGCAGGGTACGATAGCTGTGGACGATGTCGGCATTGCTGGCGACGGCGTCGACCGCCAGCTCGAAGCCGCTTTCGGTGCTGAGCCCCGTCGCGCGATCGCCGAGCGTGTGGATCGCCGAGACGGCGTCGCCGAGCCGCACCACGCCGCCCAGGCGCTCGAAATGGCGGACCATCCCCGCGACCAGCCGGTTGGTGCCGCCCTGGGCGTACCAGACCCCGCCGGCGCGCTCGAGCTTGTGGATCAGCGCGTAGATCGCGCTCGTCGCCATCGGATTGCCGCCGACCAGCAAGGTGTGGAAGCTCAGCGCCTGGCGCAGCTTCTCGTCCTTCACATAGCTCGACACCATCGAATAGACCGAGCGCCAGGCCTGGTATTTCACCAGCGCCGGCGCGGCGCGGACCATCGAACCGAAATCGAGGAACGCGACATGGCCGAGCTTCTGATAGCCTTCGCGGTACACGCCTTCCGAATATTTGAGGAAGCGCCGATAGCCCGCCACGTCCTCGGGGCTGAGCCGGGCGATCTCGGCGCCCAGTTGCGCGTCGTCGTTCGAATAGTCGAAGGCGGTGCCGTCGGGCCAGGAGAGGCGGTAGAAGGGCGCGACCGGCACCAGCTTCACGTCCTCGGAAATATCGTGCCCGGAGAGCCGCCACAATTCCTGCAGCGCCTCGGGCGCGGTGATCACCGTGGGCCCGGCATCGAAGGTGAAGCCCTCGCGCTCCCAGAAATAGGCGCGCCCGCCGGGCTTGTCGCGCGCCTCGAGGATGGTCGTGTCCACCCCCGCCGATTGCAGGCGGATCGCGAGCGCGAGCCCGCCTATCCCTGCACCGATCACTGCCGCTTTCTTCATTCGACCCCCGTTATCGCGCGCACCGCCCGGCCGATCGGCACCGGCGGCTTGCCCGTCATCACCCGGATCTTGTCGCCCAGGTTCGATCTGGCCGCATAGAAGCGGCGGATCAGCTCTTCGTCCAGTCGATAGAAGCGCTCGAGTATCCGATAGCGTTCCTCGGGCTCGGCCGCCTTGAACAGCATCGCCGCCAGCATCCGGTAGAAACGGCGCCCGCGCCAGGTGCGCCGCGCATGCGCGTGGAGCAGATCGTGCAGCGCCTGCCCCTCGAAATCGCCGGTATCCGCGACCAAGGCGGCGGTGCGCACCGCGTCGGGCAGCGAATAGCCGGTGAGCGGGTGGAACAGCCCGGCGCGCACGCCCGCCTTGGCGACATTGTGCCCGCCCGAACGCCAATATGCCTCGAAATCCCCGCCCATCGCGACGGGAAGCGCCCCCGATTCCTCGCGCGCGATCTTCTCGACCTGCCAGCCTTGCGCGGCGGCGTAGGAATCGATTCGGTCGCCCAGCGTCGCCGCGTCCACTTCCGGGCCGTCGCTGTAATAGGTGTCCTCGACGAAGATCCGGTCGGGGGCGAAGGGCAGGCAATAGGCGAAGCGATAGCCGTCCAGCTGCGCGACCGTCGCGTCCATCACCATCGGGCGCTCGCGCCCGTGCGGCGCGGCGAGGACGAGCTCGCGGCCGAGGAATTTCTGCCAGCCGAGATCGAGCGTCGCGAGGTCGCCCGCGCCGCGGCAATCGATCACGCCCTTCGCCTGCACGCGGTCGCCGTCGGCGAGCACCACCGCGGTGCTGCTCGCGGCGAGCACCTTGCGGCCGAGCAGCACTGCCTCTGCGGGCAGCGCGCTCGTCACCATGCGTTCGAAATGGCGGGAATCGATCGTGTAATAAGGCGACCTGAGCGTTCGCGCATGGCCCGGAAAGGCGACGTCGTAGCGCGTCCAGCCATAAGTGATGAGCGGCGACACCATCCAGCGATGGGCGGGCGCCACGTCGCTCGCGAAGAACGACCAGAAATGATTGCCGCCGAGATGCGACGAGGCTTCGATCAGCCGCAGTTCGGCCTCGGGGTGCTGCTTCTGGACCGCGAGCGCGATCAGCCCCCCGGCAAGACCGCCGCCGACGATGGCGAGGTCGCAGCTGATCGTGGCCGACATCGCCTCGGCCTAGCTGAAGGGCGAAGAGCGTACCAACAAAAACCCTCCCCGGTGGACCGGGGAGGGCAGGAGTGGTGGGAGCGGAGCGATGCGGCCCGCTCCCGGAGCTTTGCCTCAGGCGGCCTTGAGCAGGGGCCATTCCTCGGCCATCGCGCGGGCGACCGAGGGGCGGGTGCGCAGGCGCGTGCGATAGTCGGACAGCACCGGCCAGTCGGCGATCCCCACGCCCGAATGCTCGCACCAGTTGAGCACGCTGAGCAGATAGGCGTCGGCGACGGTGAACCTGTCCTCGAGGAACTCGCGTCCCTCCAGATGCCGCGACAGCACGCCGAAGGGCTTGGCGACACGCGCCAGCGCCGCCGCGCGCTCCTCGGGACCCGCGGTCTTGCCGAGCAGGGGCGTGAACACCGCCTTGTGCAGCTCGGTGCCGGTGAAGTTGAGCCAGGCGAGCATCCGGTAATGCGCGTCCGAGAAGCCGGTGAAGCTCAGCGACCCCTCGGGCGCGAGCTCGGCGATATAGGTGAGCACCGCCGGCCCCTCGGTGAGTACGAAGCCGCCGCGCGTCTCGATCGCGGGGACATAGCCCATCGGGCTGAGCTGGCTGAAATGGCGGCCGTCGGCGAGGCGCCCGTCCGCGGGAACCTGGACGAATTCGGCGTCGAGCTCGGCTTCCTCCAGCGCGATCCGCGCCGCGAGCGAGCAGGCGAAGGGGCGAAAATAGAGCTTCATGACCATTCTCCCTTGATTTCTATACGATCCCGCATAGAAATGTTTGGGTCAAGGATTATTTTGCGGGTTCGCATAAAATGTCGACCAGGACGCGCGGCCGGCCGCGCAGCTTCGACCCCGACCAGGCACTCGGCCGCGCGACCGAGCGCTTCCGCACCTATGGCTTCGCGGGCACGTCGCTCGACGAGCTGTCCGAGGCCACCGGGCTGGCCCGGCCGAGCCTGGCCGCGGCGTTCGGCGACAAGCGCGCTCTGTACATAGCCGCGATCGAGCGGCTCACCGCGCGCGTCGAGCGCCAGCTGCTCCGCCTGGGCGAGGCGAAGCTCCCCTTGCGCGACCTGGTAGAGCGGATCCTGATCGGGAGCATCGACCTGTACCTCACCGGCAGCGACGGCCCCGAGGGGTGCCTGATCATCAACACCGCGGCGACTCAGGCCGCCTCCGACCCGCAGGTCCGCGAGAAGGTCGCCGCGTTCCTCGCGGTCGAGGACGATCGCATCGCCGAACTGCTCGCCGCGGCGGGCAGCCCCGCGCCTGAAGCGCAGGGCCGGCTCGTCGCCTCGATGCTCCATTCGCTGAGCGTCCGCGCCCGCGGCGGCGCGCCGCGCGAGGAGCTCGTGCAGGTGGCGAACGATTGTATCGCGCTGATCGCGGGAGCCGGGCGCTGAGCGTCGCGAGGGCCCCGTCGCGGATGGGGTGACGCCGGGCGCCCCGCGGGTGTAGGCCGGGGTATGGCTCTCGCCATCCTCCTCTCCGCATTCGCGATGACGTTGATCGTCGGGCTGCGCTATCTCGCGGTATCGGGCGCCTTCGCTCTCGCCACGCGGCTCCGGCAACCGGCGCTCTATGCCGGGCTCGAGCGCCAGATCCGCCGCGAGATCGGCTGGAGCCTCGCCTCCGCCGCGATCTACGGCGTGCTGGCGGGCGTGGTCGCCTGGGGCTGGCAGAACCGGGGCTGGACGCGGATCTACACCGACCTGGCCGATTATCCGCTCTGGTACCTCCCCGTCTCGGTGCTGCTCTACCTGATCGCGCACGATGCCTGGTTCTACTGGACGCACCGGCTGATGCACCGCCCGCGCTGGTTCCGCCTCGCGCATGCCGTCCACCATGCCAGCCGCCCGCCCACCGCCTGGGCGGCGATGAGCTTCCATCCCGTCGAGGCCGCGACCGGCGCGGTGGTCATTCCCCTGCTGGTCTTCCTCGTGCCCATCCATGCCGGCGCGTTGGGGCTGGTGCTTGCCGTAATGACGATCATGGGCGTGACCAACCATATGGGCTGGGAGATCTTCCCCCGCTTCGTCCATGGCGGCCCGCTGGGCGCATGGCTGATCACCGCGCGCCACCACCAAAGGCACCACCAATATTACGGCTGCAATTACGGCCTCTATTTCCGCTTCTGGGACCGGCTCTGCGGGACCGACAAGGGGCTCGGCGACTTCGCCGGAACTACTCCCCGTTAGGCAGCGCCGCCCCGCCCGCAGGCATCTTGCGGAACAACGCCTTGTCCTCCGGGCCGAAGCCGAACTTGATGATGACGTAGAGGAAGGTGACCAGGATCGCCGGCATGCCGATGCTCAGCTCGGCCCACTCATAATGTCGGGGAAGCGACATGAAGGCCGAGCCGACCAGCCCCGCCGCGCCGATCGCGACGAAGAAGCTCGGCCGGATGCTCACCACCGGCGCGGCGAGCGTCCGGCGGAGCAGGATCGCCTTCACCGCCGATCCGATCGTCAGCGAGACCGCGAGCGCGAGCGCGGGCCCGGCGGCCTGCACCGGCTCGGACCAGCCCTCGGCGCGCGCGACGAACACGAAGACGAAGCTCAGGGTGATCTGGAGCAGCAGCACCGCGACCGAGATCATCAGATTGCGGTGGCGGACGATGTAGATGAGCGCCGTCTCGCATACCGCGCCGGTGGAGGCGAGGACCTCGGCCACCAGCAGGATGCACATCGCGCCCGCACCGACGACGAATTCGGGGCCGATCAGCCCCATCACGCCCTCGGCGGGAATCGCGAAGACGACGAGGCACGCGGCCTGCGCGCTGACGATCCAGAAGCCGACCTGGCGGACCTGCTTGGCGACGGACTTGCGGTCGTTGTCGGCGAGGCTCTTGGTGACGACGGGGGCGAGGATCGGGTCGAAGCTCGACTTCAGCCGCTGCGGGATCGAGGCGACCTGCTGCGCCATGTAGTAGATGCCGACCACCGAGGGCGCGAACAGCAGCGCGAGGATGAACCGGTCGACGTTGCGCGTCCCCCATTCGATCGCATCGGCACCGGCGAGCGGCGCGTTGCGGCGCGCGAGCGCGGCGATGTCGGACAGGCGGGGCCGCCAGCCGCGCGGCAGGCCATATTCGCGCACGAAGGGCACGACGGATGCCGCGAGTGCCGCTAGCATCGACAGGACATAGGCGTACATCAGCCCGTCGCGCGCCGAGACGAAGGAGAAGCCCCAGGCGGCGATGCTGATCGTCCAGGGCTCGACGATCGCGCGCGCGGTCACCGAGGCGGCGATATTGTGGCGATAGGCGAGCGCCGCGAGCGTCACGTCCGACACCGCCACGGCGAGGACGACCAGGGGCAGCAGCCGCTCGAAGCCGATGACCTGGCTGTTGGGGTACATCGCCTGCGGGAAGGCGATCAGCACCGCGCTGGCGATCAGCGACGCGATCGCCGCGACCGTCACCGCGTCCCACACGACATGCGCGTGCGGCCGCTCGGTCGAGGCAAGCGCCTGGGCCAGCCCGCGCTTGAGCCCGAGCGTGGCGATCAGCGCGGCGACTTCGATCACCAGCACCGCGATCGCATAGCGCCCGACGATGTCCGGACCATAAGCGCGACCCGCGATGAACAGGAAGGGCAGCCGCGCCGCGAGGCGGAGGATGAAGCCGAGGATATTGGTCCGCCCGCCCTTGGCGAGGGCGTTGATGTCCTCGGTGGACGTGGATTGGGTCAATGCGCCGCGCCCCAACTCGGGCCCACCCCGATCTCGACGCCGAGCGGCACGGTGAGCTTGATCGCCGGCTCGGCGGCGGTCGCCATCACGCGCTCGATCACCGGTTTCGCCTTCTCGACGTCGCCCTCGGGCAGCTCGAAGACGAGTTCGTCGTGCACCTGCATCAGCATGCGGACGTTGGGCAGCCCGGCCTCGACGAGCGCCGGGCCCATCCGTGCCATCGCGCGCTTGATGATGTCGGCGCAGGTGCCCTGGATCGGCGCGTTGATCGCCGCGCGCTCGCTGCCCGCGCGCTCATTGGGATTGGACGCCTTGATCCGCGGGAAATGCGTCTTCCGGCCGAACAAGGTGGTGGTGTAGCCGCGTGCCTTGGCCTCGTTGAGCGTGTCGGCGATATAGCGGTTGATGCCGGGGAAGCGCTCGAAATAGCGGTTGATCATCGCCTGCGCCTCGTCGGGCGTGACATCGAGCCGGCCGGCAAGGCCCCAGCGCGAGATGCCGTAGAGGATCGCGAAGTTGATCGTCTTGGCGCGCCCGCGGGTGTCGCGGTTCACCTCGCCGAACAGTTCCATCGCGGTCATGTTGTGGATGTCGTCGCCATTCTCGAACGCGGTGCGCAGCGCGGGCACGTCGGCGATGTGCGCGGCGAGGCGCAGTTCGATCTGCGAATAGTCGGCGGACAGGATCACGTTGCCCGGCTCGGCGACGAACGCGTCGCGGATCTGCCGGCCCACTTCGGTGCGGATCGGGATGTTCTGGAGGTTGGGGTCGGTCGACGAAAGCCGCCCGGTCTGCGCGCCGGTGAGGCTGTAGCTGGTGTGGACGCGCCCCGTCTCGGGGTTGATCTGCGCCTGGAGCGCGTCGGTATAGGTCGATTTGAGCTTGGTCAGCTGGCGCCAGTCGAGCACCTTGACCACCATCTCGCGCCCGGGCGAATCCTTGTCCGCGGCGATGCGCTCGAGCTCGTTGACGTCGGTCGAATAGACTCCCGACTTGCCCTTGCGGCCGCCCTTGATCCCCATCTTGTCGAACAGCACGTCGCCCAATTGCTTGGGGCTGCCGATGGTGAACTTGAACCCGGCGATGGCGTGGATCTCTTCCTCGAGGCTCGCGATCTGCTTCGAGAAATCCTCGGAGAGCTTCGCCAGCACGCCCGCATCGACCTTGACGCCTGCGCGCTCCATGCCGGCGATCACCGCGACGAGCGGGCGATCGACCATCTCGTAGACGCGCGTCGCGCTCTCATAAGCGAGCCGCGGCTTGAACCGCCGCCACAGCCTGAGCGTCACGTCGGCATCCTCGGCGGCGTAGCGCGTCGCGGCCTTGAGATCGACTTCGTGGAAGCCGAGCTGGTTCTTCCCCGTGCCGACCACGTCCTTGTAGGCGATGCAGCTGTGCGACAGATGCGTCGCGGCGAGCTCGTCCATGCCGTGGCCGTGCAGCCCCGCGTCGAGATCGAAGCTCATCACGATCGTGTCGTCATAGGGCGCGACCTGGATCCCGCAGCGATCGAGCACGATCATGTCGTACTTCAGATTGTGCCCGATCTTGAGCACGGCGGGGTCCTCGAGCAGCGCCTTCAGCCGCGAGAGGGCGGCGTCGCGATCGATCTGCACCGGCTTCTCGGCGAACATGTCGCTGCCGCCATGGCCGAGGGGCACGTAGCACGCCTTGTTGGGCGTTAGCGCCATGCTCACCCCGACCAGCTCGGCGCGCGTCGCGTCGACGCCGGTGGTCTCGGTGTCGATCGCGACGAAGCCCTGGTGCCGCGCCGCCTCGATCCACTGGTCGAGCGCGGCCGGATCGGTCACCGTTTCATAGGCGTCGTGGTCGCAGGGTGGATCCTCGGGCAGGCCTGGCGTCTCGTGCGTCTCGACCGGCGCGTCGGCCACCGCGGCGAGCCGGTTGAGCAGGGTCCGGAAGCCGTGATGCTCGAGAAAGGCGCGCAGCGGCGCGTCGGGAATGCCCTTCAATTCGAGCTCGTCGAGCGGATCGGGCAGCGGCACGTCGCAGCTCAGTTCGACCAGCTTGCGGGAGAGCCGCGCCATCTCGGCATGCTCGATCAGATTGTCGCGCAATTTACCCGGCTTCATCGCCGGCGCCGCGGCGAGCACCGCCTCGACATCGCCATGCTCGAGGATCAGCTTGGCTGCGGTCTTGGGGCCGACGCCGGGGACTCCGGGGACATTGTCGACGCTGTCGCCCATCAATGCGAGCACTTCGCCGAGCTTCTCGGGGCCCACGCCGAACTTCGCCTCGGTGTCGGCGGGACCCAGCCGGCGATTGTTCATCGTGTCGAGCATGTCGACCGACGGATCGGTCATCAGCTGCATCAGGTCCTTGTCGGAGCTGACGATGGTGACCGACCAGCCCTGCGCCAACGCCGCCTTGGTGTAGCTCGCGATCAGGTCGTCGGCTTCCCAGCCGGCTTCCTCGATGCACGGTAGCGAGAAGGCGCGGGTGGCATCGCGGATCATCGGGAACTGGGGGACGAGATCCTCGGGCGCGGGCGGGCGGTGCGCCTTGTACTGGTCGTACATCTCGTTGCGGAAGGTGTGCTCGCTCTTGTCGAGGATCACCGCCATGTGCGTCGGCCCGTCGGCCTTGTTGAGCTCGTCGACGAGTTTCCACAGCATCGTCGTATAGCCATAGACCGCGCCGACCGGCTCGCCATGCTTGTTGGTGAGCGGCGGCAGCCGGTGATAGGCGCGGAAGATGTAGCCGGAGCCGTCGACGAGATAGAGATGGGGCATCGGCGCCGGGATAGCCGAGCGGGCGGGCGGAACAAAGCCCCAAGCGGCCGTTCCGCCCGCCGCGCGTTCAGGCCATCACGACATTCTCGAGCGTGAAGACGAACGCGGTCGCGTTGGGCCCGGAGCCGCCGCCGGTCATCACGATGTCCGCGCTGACGAGGCCGAGCAGCGAGATCTCGGTGTTGATGTTGGAGATGATCGCCGAGTTCATCACCTGGCCTTGCTGGACCTGCGAGGCGACGCCGATCCAGATCGTCGGCGTGAAGTCGAAGACCGCCATCTGCTGGGGCGCGATGCTGGTCTTGATCGCGAACAGCCTGCCGTCCTTGTAGATATTCGCGTTCACCGCGCCCCGCGGGAGCTCGTTGAGCAGCTGGATTTCCGTCGGCGACGTCGCCGGGCCCCGAGCGACCAGCTGGTCGCCCGAGGTGGTGAGCGCCATCGCGAATCGCTGTCCGCGCGGCGCATTCTGCTGCGGCGTATAATTGCCCCAGCTGTCGCTCGCGCCGATCGTCTGGGCCATCGGATAGGTGAAGGGGTGATTGTCGCCCTGGCCGCAATATTTGATCACCGTCCAGGCGATCGCGAGCTCGTCATAGCTGGTCGCCACATTCTTCCCGAAGATGACGATCTCGCTGTTGTTGGCGTCGTTCGACAGGTTGATGAAGTTGAGTTTGACGCCCTGCGATGCGTCACCGGCCGATGCGAGAAGCGACGCGGCCTCGCTCTCGACGATCACGGCTTCGGACATATTGCTGTTATTCGATTCGTTGAGATTCGGGGTGTCGCCCATCGATCCGCTCCCTGTTCGTGCGCTCTCATCTGACGCCCGAATTGTGACGATGGCGATACGAGCGTTGGTTTACGTCGCGTCATGGAAGATGATGCCGAGCGTGTGGCGCGATCCGCTGCGGATCGCGCTCACCCCGTGGCGCATCGTCACGCGATAGTCGCCGCGGCTGCCCTTCACCGGGCGCTGGCTGACCGCGAACGCCACCGCATCGCCCTGCGCGAGCGGCACCACCGCGGCGCGCGACTGCATGCGTGGGCGCTGCTCGGTGAGGACGAACTCGCCGCCCGTAAAGTCGCGCCCCGGCGCCGAGAGCAGCACCGCGACCTGGAGCGGGAAGACGTGCGCGCCGTACAGGTCCTGGTGCAGGCAATTATAGTCGCCCGGCCCGTAACGGAGCAGCAGCGGCGTCGGGCGCACCTGGCCGGCGGCGTGGCACTGGGCGAGCCAGTCGGCATGGGCGGCGGGGAAGCGCCGCTCGATACCCATGCGCGCGTGCCAGCGATTCGCGATGGCGGCGAGGGGTGGATAGAGCCGGGTGCGCAGCGCCTGCACGGGACCGGGCAGGGGATAGGCGAAGTAGCGATACTCGCCCCGGCCGAAGCCGTGCCGCGCCATGATCACCTGGCTGCGGAAGCGCCGGGGATCGTCGTACAGCGCCGCGACTTCGCCGCAGGCGGCGGGGTCGAGCAGCCCGGGAAGCACTGCCCAGCCCTGGGTGTCGAGGGCGTCGGCGGCGGAAGTCCAGTCGATGTCGTGGTGCATGATGCGGACCTAGTCCGATCGATCAGGCCATGCCTTCCGTTGCTTGCGCTCTAACCAAGGAACGTCAATGCGCGGCCACGTCGTCCGCCATGATCGCGCCGTCTGACGGGCGATGATGCGCGACGATCGCGCTCGCCACCGCCTGCATCAGCAGCTGGCGCTCGCGGATCGGCCGCGTCGTGTCGCCGATCATCACCGCGACGGCGTAGGAGCGCCCGTCGGGAGCGGTGAGGATGCCGACATCGTTGAAGCCGGCGGTGCGCCCGCCGAGGTCCTGGCCGGTGCCGGTCTTGTGGCCATAGGCCCAGCCCGGCGGGACCGCGCCGCGCACCCGCGCCTTGCCGGTCTTGGCGCCGCCCATGGTGGCGAGCAGCCAGTCGGTCGAGCTCGCCGAGAGCAGTTCGCCGCGCTTCAGCCGGGCGAGCGCATCGGCGATCGACGCCGCCGCCGCGCCGTCGGGCGGATCCTTGACGTAGGATTCGAAGGCGGCGCGCCGCACCGCGGGCGAGAGCCGCGAGCGGGCCACCGCGAAGGCGTTGCCCATCGAATATTCGGGCCGCCATTCGAGCCCGGCGGTGCCCGCCTGGAGCAGTTTCTCGCCGGGGCCGAAGCGGATCGCGCCGAGCTGTTTCCGCGCGATGAAGTCGCGCACCGCCCGCGGGCCGCCGACCAGGCGCAGCAGCTTGTCGTTGCAGGTGTTGTCGCTCATCTGCATCGCGCGGCGCATGATCTCGGCGACGTTGCTGGCATAGCCGGTGTCGCCCTTCACCAGATAGGCGACGGGCTGGTGGAACAAGGTGAAGTCCGAGCGGGTGATCGTCAGCGGATCCTCGAGCCGCACCACGCCGCGATCGACCGCGTCGAGCACGGTCATCGCCACCCACAGCTTGCTCACGCTCTGCTGCGGAAGCGGACGGGCGGCGGCGGTGTTGCTGGCGATCCAGCCATCGTCGACGCTCGTCACCGCGACGCCGACCAGCCCGCTGAAGTTGCGGGTGATGCCGTCGATCGACGCCACCAGGTCGATCGGCGCGGGCGGACGCGGCTGGGCGGGCCGGGCAGTCGCGGCCGGGAAGGGCATCAGCACGCTGTAGCTGGGCGCCGGCAGATAGGCGGCGAGCTGGGTATCCTCGTGCACCGCGCAGCCGAGCAGCATCGCCGGGCCCAGCCCCGCGACGGTCAACGCCCGCTCCAGTTTCGAGAAACCCTTAATTTTCTTCACAAATGCAGCCCCTTGCCCACATCCAACATGCGGCGAACGTCACTCGCTTCAAAGTCCGGGCGCCCGGCGATGCGACGAATCCGGCAGCGATAGCGACGAAACGTGAACGGAGCGGAAACCCGCAGGCCGTTAACCCTAAGTTCGCAGCAAAACGAATGCTTTGCCATGCGGGTAAACCCCTTAAGGTACCAGCACCGTATCCACCGCCAGGTCGAGCGTCTCGGGATAGTCGAGCGTATAGTGCAGCCCCCGGCTCTCCTTGCGGTGGAGCGCCGAGCGGACGATCAGGTCTGCGCTTTCGAGCAGGTTGCGCAGCTCGATCAGGTCGGCGGTGACGCGGAAATGGCCGTAATAGTCGTTCACTTCGCCGCGCAGCATCTGGATGCGGTGCTGGGCGCGCTCGAGCCGCTTGGTCGAGCGGACGATGCCGACATAGTTCCACATGAAGCGGCGGATCTCGGTCCAGTTCTGCTTGATCACCACTTCCTCGTCGGAATCGGTGACGCGGCTCTCGTCCCAGGGCCGGATCGCCGGCGGCGGCGCGAGATCGCCCCAATTGGCGGCGATGTGGTTCGCCACCGCCTCGCCGAAGACGAAGCATTCGAGCAGCGAATTGGAGGCGAGGCGATTGGCGCCGTGCAGCCCCGACTGGCTGACCTCGCCCGCGGCATAGAGGTTGGGCAGGTCGGTCCGCCCGTCGCGGTCGATCACCACGCCGCCGCAGGTGTAGTGCTGGGCGGGCACCACCGGGATCGGGCCCGTCGTCATGTCGATGTCGAGGTCGATCAGCCGGGCATAGATGGTCGGGAAGTGCTGCTTCACGAAATCCGGGCCCATATGGCTGATGTCGAGATGGACGCAATCGAGGCCGAAGCGCTTGATCTCCGCGTCGATCGCCCGGGCGACGATGTCGCGCGGCGCCAGCTCGAGCCGGGGATCGTAATAGGGCATGAAGCGCTTGGCCGTGAGCGGGTTGATCAACTGCCCGCCTTCGCCGCGCACCGCCTCGGTGATCAGGAAGTTCTTGACGTCGAGATTGTAGAGGCAGGTCGGGTGGAACTGCATGAACTCCATGTTGGAGATGCGGCACCCGGCGCGCCACGCCATCGCGATCCCGTCGCCGGTCGCGCCCCTGGGCGCGGTCGAGAAGAGATAGGTGCGGCCCGCGCCGCCGGTGGCGAGCACGGTGGCGTTGGCGGTGAACAGCTCCACCCGGTTGGTCGCGCGGTTGAAGGCATAGACGCCCCAGACGTTGCCGGCGCCCGAATAGCGTTCCTCGTGCCGGCTGGTGGCGAGGTCGATCACCACCATGTCGGGGACGAGGGTGATGTTCGGATTGGCGCGCGCGGCCTTGAGCAGGGCTTCCTGCACCGCCCAGCCGGTCGCGTCGTCGACATGGACGATGCGGCGATGGCTGTGCCCGCCCTCGCGGGTGAGGTGGAGCGAATTGCCGTCGGTGTTGAACGGCACCCCCAGCTCGGCCAGCCGCTCGATCGCCGCGGGGGCGTTCTCGACCACCATCTCGACGGTCGCGCGGTCGTTGAGCCCGGCGCCGGCGACCATCGTATCCTCGATATGGTTCTCGAAGCTGTCGCCGGGCTCGAGCACCGCGGCGATCCCGCCCTGCGCCCAGGCGGTCGACCCTTCGTTGAGCGCGCCCTTGGCGAGCACGGTGACCCGGAAGCGCGCGGCCAGGTTGAGCGCCGCGGTGAGCCCCGCCGCACCCGAGCCGATGACGAGGATGTCGCTGATATGAGGATCGTCGGCCATGTCTCTTCCGCTATTTCGCCTACCGCCTAGGCGCTGGGCGGGGCCGCTGGCAACGACGGAGCGATATGCGCCGCCAAAGCCCGGGTTTGGGGGGAGCCAACCAAAGGGTTGGCAATCCGGCGACGCCAACCTTCTGGTTGGATCGGGAAAGCGCGGATTTGCGCGGTTTCCGGGCATCTCCGGCGATCCGGCGGTGGACGAAGTTTACCCGTCCTACGCGCGCGCGGGGTGGGCGGCAGGGCGGAGGCGGGGTTCGGGTGGGCTTGCTGGTCGGGCATATTCGAACGGAAGCAGAACAAATCCTACATTGCCAGGGTTTG